>JBEBHJ010000139.1:0-1932 GCA_040081075.1 Fimbriimonadaceae bacterium
CCAGGTTGCAGCGCGCGTATGAATCATCGCTTCAGTCATTAGAGACGATACCCTCAACGGGTTTGTTGCTCGGGATTTTTGTTAAGGGTTTGCTTGGAACTCGGGTTTCGGGTTTCGGGGGCCGGGTTTCGGGTTTCGGGGGATCGCGAACCGCGAACCGCGCAACTCCCTCCTTGTCATGCAAGTTGCCAGAGAGGCAATGGGATGAGCATGCCAGGGCTCCATTCTAAAGCGCGACCGTGGGTCGACGCACTCCATAGGAACCTGATCACCCGTTTAGGCCGTCTCTACCATTCATGCAACCGTTGCGGGCGCGTTGCCGCATACTTAAGGGAAGCTAACGCGCCATGTCAGAGGCTCCGCCAGCCACCAAACCAGCCCCCATATGGAAGAATCCGACAGTCAGTCGGCTTCTTCTGGTTGCCCTATTCGCAGAAATCGGCTACGCGGTCTTGAACATCTCGACCATGCCGGTCTACCTCAGTTACGACCGAAACTTCGGGGCTTCTTCGGCGGTGTATGTCTTCTGCGGCTTCCTTTTCGCCGAGGCCGCCATGAAAGGCCCGATGGGGCACTTGGCCGACCGAGTTGGCAGCCGGCGACTGATGATGTTGGCCCCGTTGCTCACGGTTTGCACCGCAATCGCATCGCTTTTCGTGCCACATTTCGATCCCAAAGTGGGCGAGCCGATCGAGGTCTTCATCTTCATTGTGCTTCGGCTCATCGATGGCGTCGGGGCGGCCATGCTTTGGCCTGCCGCCTTTGCCCTTATGGGCAATTCCGTGTCCGATGCGAAGCGGCAGGAGGCGATGTCGCTTCTCAACATGTGCTACCTCGTGGGCGTTGCCCTCGCCTTGCCCATTGGGGGCATCGTGGAGGACTCCACGGGCTCGATTCTGGCCAAGGCGGGAATTGGAAGCCACGCGGGTGGCATTATCTTGGCCGCGATCCTCTTTGGGTTAGTTTCGCTCACGGTTTCCAGGGTGGTGCACATCGATGCGAAACCCATCCATGACGAGGCTCATGCGGGAGGCGGATTCAAGGATCTCGTGAAGACTTGGAAGCAGATTCCGAGTTACCTGCTGTTGGCTGTGCTCACATTTGCCGGTATTGGTTTCCCGATGGGGATCATCAAGATCATCGCGCAAGATGAGTTCAAACTTACGGCCACGCAGTTCGGGGCCCTCGTTATGCCCGGGGCGATTGCAATGGCTCTGTTCAGTGTCCCCATTTCGAAAATTGGCGAGCGGATCGGTCGGGCTCGGGCCGTTCACATCGGCATGTTCTCCTGCGCGATTGGCATCAGCTTGCTCAGTTTGGGTGCTTTCTTCGAGTTCTTCCGGACGCCGTGGATACTGGCTTTGGGTGGAATACCCGTCGGCCTCGGCTTTCTCCTAACGATCCCGGCCTGGCTGGCGAGTGTTAGCGATATCAACCCCTCCAAGCGAGCGGCGAACATCGGGGCGGTGATGACGGCCCAAGGCGTTGGCGCAATGATCGGTGCCCCGCTCGGAGGGAACGCCTATGAGAAGCTGGTTCCGGTCGGAAAGGGGCTCGGCATGAGCGATGAAGCGGCCGTGCACTTTAGCCATTTTTCGCCCTTCATAGGAACTGCGGTCTGCATTTGGCTGGCGTGGCTGATCGGTTTGAGGATTCTGCGCGATCCGAGATAGCCGTCTTCAAGGTCTTTTGGCCCGATGGCTTGTGATTTTTAAGGCAATGATGGAGAATATTAATCGATGAACTTGAGTCCTCTTAACCTCGTAGCCGATTTCGGCCCAGAGACGCTTGCTGTCATGATCCCGATCGTGGCCCTGATGATTCCGGTCGTCGCCATCTTGACGAAGCATCAGCAAAAGATGGCTGAGCTTGTGCACCGAGGTGGCCAGGACAATCAGTTGATCGCGAATCTTCAGCGCGAGGTTTATGAAC
>JBEBHJ010000007.1:0-76614 GCA_040081075.1 Fimbriimonadaceae bacterium
CCTCAGTCTGCCTGATGTGACGGCGGAAGATGCCGTGAAGTACATCTGCCAGGCGGCGGGTGTCTATGTTCGTCGCGATGAGAATCGCGTCTACATTATCAGCCACAACCCACCTGCTGTAACTACGCCAGTAGCTACAGCAGTCGCAGTTGGCGCACCGAAGAAGAATAAGCTTTATAAGATTCGAGTGAAGCACGCCGATCCACAGGAGATCTTTTATCAGATCGTGAACGGCACGCCTCCCGATCCTGACCGAAAGTTGCGCGAGTTCACCAATCAGGCGAAATCCATTAACGACTTCCGAATCAACCCAAATGCGTTCGTGCGCAGTGCGGTCGAAGCACCTGTAACCCCTCGAAATACGAGCCAGCCTCTGGCTCGAACCAATAACGAGGGCCAAAGCGACATTCTCCTTCCTGGCGAAGCCGCTGGACAAGGTGGATTCGGCGGTGGCCCTGCTGGCGGCGGCGGCGGCCCACAAGGTGGTGGTGCCGGTGCTGGTGGTGCAGGTCAAGGCCAAGGCGGTCAGCTGGCTCCTGGTGGTTTGATTGACAGCTCAATCGATTACATTTCCTACGATCCAAACGACAACTCGATCTTGATTCGGGCTACCGAAGTTCAGTGGCGAGAACTGCAACAGTATGTTGACATGTTCGATATCGCTCCTAAGCAAGTTACGGTCAAGGTGCAGTTTGTTACTACATCAAGTAGCAGCGCGAAGTCACTCGGTTTTGACTGGCTCTACACTCGAGGTACCGCCGCGTTCGGTAACGTTCCTGGCTCATTTGCTCGCAGTGCAGATCCAATCTTCCTCGGCTGGCAGTCTGGTAACGTTCAAACTCGACTCCGAACCTTCCTTCAAGAAGGTCAAGGTACGACGGTTTCATCACCGATCGTTCGAACTTTGAACAATCAAACGGCAACCGTAACTCAAGGAATTTCGACGACGATCTTTATTCCTCAAACGTTTGTTAACCAAACCATTTCGACAACGGTCTACACGCCCGTTCAGCTACCAGCGTTTAGCACTCTCTCGGTTCGACCTCGAATCAATGATGACGGAACAGTAACCATGTTGCTGGCTCCACAAATCACTCAGCTCGGTCAGATTCGAAGAGGCCCAGACGGTACAGCTATCCCTGATATCTCTAACCAGGCCATCAGCGTAGCCGCCCGTGTTCGATCTGGCGACACAATCGTCCTTGCCGGTTTCACGCAGAAACAGGATCAAGGCACACAATCTAAGTTCCCTGTGCTCGGTGACTTGCCAATCGTTGGCCAGTTCTTCCGATCAACGTCCAAGGACGTTAACAACAGCGAACTTCTGATCTTCGTGACTCCAATCATCGAAGATGCAGAAACAGCCACCGGCTTCGGCGGCTAATCCTTATACTCCGTCACAATAAAGGGCGGTAGCGGAAACGCTACCGCCCTTTGCAATTTACGATGAGTGACAGCGCCTGGATTTTGGTCGGGATGATGGGGGTTGGAAAGACCACCGTTGCTAAACTCATGGCCGAGAGAACCAGGCGCCCGCTTCACGACCTTGACCGAATGTTGGTCAATCGCCTTGGACGCCCGATTCCCCAACTTTTTCAAATCTATGGTGAAATCGCATTCCGTGGGCACGAGACCTCACTGTTGCGGTCAATTCCTCGCGGTGCGAGCGTAGTTTCAACTGGCGGCGGCATCGTGCTCAAACCGGAAAACTGGACCATCATGCACGATCTTGGAAAGGTCATTTACCTCCAGGCTCCGCTGGATGTATTAGTTGATCGGCTGGCCAAGAGCCGCAAGCGCCGCCCGCTCTTGCAGGTCGAGGATCCCGAGGAGAAAATCGCCGAAATCCTTACGGCCCGCGATCCGCTGTATCATCAGGCCGATCTTATAGTGGAACTGGGAGACTCGAACGCCGAGCAAGCAACCGAACTCGTTCTGGAGGCATTGGGTTGGAGTCCATAGTCGTCACGCATAGCCATGGAAGCTATGAAATCACCTTTGTTACAGATCTACATAGTCTGACCTGTGACGCAATCATAACCGATCGCAATGTTCAAGCCGCATTGAGCGGCAAGCTCCCAAGCGTTCCCGCACTCGTCCTTGAGCCAGGCGAGCCAACGAAGTCCCTTTCCGAGTTCGAGAGGTCTCTGCGCTGGTTGGCCCAAAACGGCATCAAGCGAAACCACACGATCGCCGCGGTTGGTGGAGGCGTGATCGGCGACCTTGGGGGCTACGTGGCCGCCTCGTACATGCGTGGCATTCGATACGTCCAGGTTCCAACCAGCCTACTTGCCATGGTTGATTCCTCAGTCGGTGGTAAGGTCGGCATAGACATTCCTGAGGGCAAAAACTTGGTTGGAGCGTTCTATCCACCCGCGGAGGTCATCCTGTACCAAAACGCTCTTGCGACTTTGCCCCGCGAACACTTCGTGAACGGTATGGCCGAGGTTTTGAAATACGGCTTCATTTCTGATCCGTCAATTCTCAACGAAACCGAGCCGCCCATTCGACGTTGCATAGACATAAAGGCCAATGTTGTTGCGGCAGACGAGTTCGATACCACCGGACTTCGAGCAATCCTCAATTTTGGGCACACGATCGGTCATGCCCTTGAGGCTGGCTCTGGCTATCAACTGCTCCACGGTGAAGCTATTTCTATCGGCATGGTGCTGGAATCGAGACTCGGCGAAGCCCTGGGATTGACCGAACCTGGGACGAGCGATGTTGTGGCTGAGTGCCTCAACGCAGCGGGCCTTCCAGTGTCTTTGCCCCCAATCCCCGCGGACCAGATAATGGCCCTGATGCGAAACGACAAGAAAGCTACGGCATCTGGGATTGGCTTCAGCCTCCTCACCAGCCTCGGGCGGTGTAAACTTGTAGAAAGCGTTCCAGAAGACGCGATTCTTGCCGTTTTGAAGTCACCATGAAGCTCGCCCGAAATTGTTTGAGCCTCCTTGCATTCGTCTTACTAGGCGGAGGATATATTGGGAGCTACTGGTTCCAATCAAACGGGTCACCAGCGGGTTGGGCGTTTGCGGTTGACCAGCCTACAATCCGTTCACTTGCTTGGATTTTGTTGGGATCGGCCCTCGTCCTAGCCTTTAACAAAAACGTGGAGGATGAAGGTTGGTAGGGAGTCTGATTAGCGAGCGATACGAGATTACGGCTCCGATCTCGGAGACGGCTATGTTTGATGCATACGCAGCTGACGATCGGTTGCAAGGGAGGGAAGTCTGCATCCGCTTCTTGCGCCCCCCTTTTGATCGTGAACCTGAGTACATCGCAAGACTTGGCGAGGTCATCAGAGCCATCAGCACGATCCAACATCCGCAACTAGAGCGGCTCGTTGAAGTGGATAGTGACGGCGAAAAAGCGTTCGTCATCAGCGAGTATTCGCCGGGTTCAAACCTGGTAGACCGACTCCGGAAATTGGGGAGCTTGTCCGTTCCGGTTTCCGTGGCTACCGCGATTCTTGTTTGTGAAGGTGTGCAAGCCTTGCATGCGGCGGGCGTGGCGCACGGTGATATTGGTTCACACAATATTGTTGTGAGCCCCGATGGCGCGGCCAAGGTTCAGCTGTTCGGCGTATGGCAAAGCTATTCGGCGTCGGCGACAGCCGGGCAGGTTGTGCTGAAACAAATGGCGCCCTACTTGGCTCCGGAAATTGGCCGTGGTGCATTTCCAAGTCCGGCTTCGGACGTCTACGCGATTGGCATTTTGCTTTATGAACTACTTGCCGGCCGGCATCCTTTTCATGCCGAAGGGCCGGTAGCTCTTGCGATGAAACACTCATCCGAGGCAGCTCCGAACGTCAGGATGATGAATCCGTCGGTGCCGATGGTGCTCGCTGAAATTATCAAAAAAGCGATGTCGAAAGAACCCGTGCTTCGATACAAGAATGCGGGAGACTTTGCTAGCGACTTGCGAATCTTGCAAGACGCCCTCAAATTTGGACGAACCCTAACATGGCCAATTCGTGACGAGGCTGTTGAGGTTGTCGAAAAGCAGCCGGTTGCTCCGAAAATGCCAGCCGTAAAGGAACTGCAGAAAAAGGAAAAGAAGCCGAAGGAAAAGAAAGAAAAGGGACCAAAGGGAAGCATGTTCGAGGAGGAGCCAGACGTGCCCGTTTGGCTCAAGACGATCATTGCCTTTTGCGCAGGGCTCTTCGCGGTGATGGTGCTTCTTTGGGTTGTGTATAACATGAATCGCCCCAAGACCCTGAAAGTGCCCGATCTTCGAAATTTAACCTATTCCGAAGCGGCGACGCGATTAACAAACATGGGGCTAAAAGCGCGTGTGGGATCCAAGCGCTCCGACGAAGCCGTTCCATCAGAATCTGTCATTTCAACAGACCCGCCCAAGGATGATCCCGTGTTTGAGGGCCGCACGATTTCACTTACAGTGAGCTCAGGCAGTCGGATGGTGGTAATCCCCGATGTATCACGCCAAGAAGTGGATAAGGCCCGGGCTTTACTTAGTAGCATGAATTTTTCGGTTACGAACGACGTGATCGAGGAGCGTTCAACCAAAATCGAGGCGGGGAAGGTGATTGGTACCGCACCAGATATTGGCAAAAAAGTGGAGCGCGGCAGCGAAATCAGATTGCGCATAAGTTCAGGCTCGGTTGATCCCAAGACCGATCCCTCGGCGAATAAGCGCTACGCGTATGAGATAAAAATCACGTTGCTCAACTTGGAATCCCCAGTGGAGCTTAAGGTTGAAATGGTTGATACCCGCGGCACTCGCGTTATTCACAAAGAAGATCACGATCCGAATGAGGAGGTGCTCCTTTCAGCGGATGGCTACGGAAAGGAGGTGACCTTCAAGGTCTACTACGATGGCGACCTTGTGAAAACCTTTAAGAAAACGGCCGGAGAAGACGAGGCCGCCCCATGATCCAGATAGCCCCTTCTATCTTATCTTCGGACTTTTCGCGATTCAGGGAAGCTGTCGTTGAGTTCGCAGATGCGGGTGCAGATTGGATTCACTTTGACGTGATGGACGGTCAATTTGTCCCTCCGATCACGTTTGGAGCCAAGCTTGTGGCCGATTTGCGAGACTCAGTTTCCATTCCGTTTGAGGCTCATTTGATGACTCAGACCCCGGATGCGCACTTTGACTCATTCATTCAAGCCGGTTGCAAAAGAATCATCTTTCATGCCGAAGCTACCGATCATACGCATCGCCTATGCCAGCAGCTCCGAAAGCAAGGGGTTCAGGCTGGAATCGCGATAAACCCAGGAACACCAGCGGAAGTGGTTGAGCCTTTGCTTGACCTGGTCGACTTGGTCTTGGTGATGACGGTAAATCCAGGTTGGGGCGGACAGAGCTTCATTTCGACGGCCCTTGATAAGGTGAGAAAAATTCGATCCTGGTCTGCCGTCGATATTGAGATTGATGGTGGAGTTGATCCAAACACAATCGCCGGGGCCTACGCCGCTGGAGTCAATGTCTTTGTAACGGGTAGTTTCTTGGCATCCTCGCCAGATGTCAAATCCAGTATCCAGGAGCTTCGAGCGAAGTGCAGCGCCTGAAAACGATCACCAACGCCTTAATGATCTTCGGCGTTATTCTGATGTTCGGAATCCCGTTCGTTTGGATTCGCAAACCGGTGGGTACGGCGCCAATCCACGACCGAAGAGTCTTCGCTGTCACGCTAACCATCTACATGATGGTCATGTTTCTGGTCTTGGCTGCCGTTATCTTATGCGCCTACCTTGTGCTTCGGAAGCAGCGAGAGGAGTTTCAACAGCAGAGTTTGGATAACTTAAAGGAACTCGTCGAAGGCACCTTATCTGATCATGCAAAAAAAGTTGACGACTGACGCGGACTTCATGAGCCGCGCCGTTACCCTGTCTCGGCAAGGATTCCCTGCACCAAATCCTCATGTTGGTTGCGTTATCGTCCGTGATGGATTGGTCGTAGGTGAGGGATACCACGCCTATGCCGGTGGTCCACACGCCGAAGCCGTCGCGTTGGCGCAGGCAGCAGATAAAGCCCGAGGGGCAACGGTCTACGTCACTTTGGAGCCATGCAACCACTTTGGACGCACGCGACCCTGCTCCGAAGCTCTGATCGAAGCACAGGTTGCCCGGGTTGTTTACGCGGTTTCGGACCCCAACCCCAAAGCGTGCGGAGGCGGAGCTCGATTGCGGTCGTCTGGAATTGAGGCGGTACACCTTGCGACGCGAGCGGCTAGCCTTGCAAATGAGCAGTTCCTTGCCGCCTACGATCGTCAAAGAGCCTTTGTTTGCCTTAAAGCGGCTATAGGCCTGGATGGGCGAAGTGCGCTCCAAAACGGGGAAAGTAGGTGGATAACCGGTGAGCGCGCGCGTCGGGCTGGTCATCGCTTGAGGGCGGAAATGGGGTGCGTGCTCGTGGGAGCCGGAACCCTGATCAAAGATGACCCTTTCCTTACCGCTCGAATCCCTGGAGTTAGGAATCAGCCCGAGAAGTTGGTCCTTCTGGATCGTCCGCTCGAGTCCAGGTCGTGGCGCGCATCCAACATACAGGCGATTTGGTGGGATGGTAAGTCTTGGCTGATTACTTCTCTCGCCGATGCTTCGCCTAGGGAGGGTGGTGAGATCGAGGCAATAGCTGCTGAGCTTTTCAAGGCAGGCATAAGCGGCGTGTTAGTTGAGGGAGGGGCAAAAACCCACTCGCGATTCCTTGCGAACGGTTGCGTCGACCGAATCGAACTGTTCATCGCTCCCAGATTGTTGGGGCATGGCCCAAACTGGTGCACCTACGACGCGTTTCAACCGCTATCAGAAGCGCCGCACTTTGAAATCTCGAAGATCCGCAAGCTTGGCGAAGATGTTCAGGTTACGGCATGCCCCCGTCGAGCCTAGTCGCCGCCGCCTCCGCAACCGCCTCCACAACCGGAAGACGCGTCACCTCCGGAAGAACTACTGCTGTCGCTGCTGGAACAGGAGTTGCTTTCGCTTACAGCCGATTGGCCTCCGGTATCCGTGCTCGCGTCAGGATTGGCCGCTTCGCCAGCGTGCCCGCCCCCGTGTCCATGGCTGTTTGTTGAGGCATCCCCATTCGATTGGTTGGAATGCATCGTGTGGCTAGTCCCGCACCCGTAGAATCCGGTTCCACCTCCCGTGCCCCCTTGACCACCGTTTCTTTCGCGTTTTCCAGCCTGGGCAATAGCGACGATGATGGTGACGACAATGGCAAAGAACAGAAGCCCGACGACGAAGAAAGGCAACAAAGAGGCTTCTGAGTTTGATGAAGTGCAGCCGGCCACAATAATGGCGAAGCTAAGGCCAGCGAAGGCGAGAAACCGCTTTGCCTTCGGCTTCGGTACCGTCCAAACCTCAGCACGAGCTGGTGGTGTGCTCCAAATATCTTCGGGAGGCTTTTCCGAGAATACTCGCCGGTACTTTTCAATTGTGGTCTCGGAGAGCTTCGAATATTTAACGGATTCGTTTCGACCCCGGCTCGGATGGTGGTGAAACGGCTTGCCTAAGACTTCACCACAAAGGTGTTCCCAATAGGAAACCGTGTAAGTAAGATGCAAATGCCACGCTTCGTCAACCTGGGGCGAGGGACTAACCGGACCCTCGACCGCACCCAGATATAAAAATCGCTTGTATTCCCCAATCACGCGCTCTGTGTATTCCAATGTCCATCTTTGTTGCTTGGCGAGCTTCCTCGCAAACGTATATTGGCTCGGGCCGCCGTCAATATCAAATGCCATGATCTGGTCGTGCAGTTCTCTGTTCTGTATCATCCCAATAAAAGCTACGAATACCGACTAGTAGACGATTCGCTTTTGAGTGTTCTTGGGAACACGTCTGCGCCGGACGATTCACGACGAAAAAAAGTCTCGGCACTCAGGTTCAAAATTATGGAAAATTTGTGATTGTGGAAAACTTCTTCCCAAAACGGCCCCACGGCGTTTGGGGATCATGTATAACTTAAACATCGAACACGCAGTGAGGACTGCGAGACCGGGAACGGTGAAGAAACCATTACAATTCTTCATAAGATGCTTATCTCCGAGAAGGCACGCTTCTCGGGTGGGGCGAGAGAAAGTTGAAAGGCGATCTCCTCAAACCGCGATACGAGCCGTATTAAGAGCGCTCAGTCAGGTACAAGCTGAACGCAACCATACGTGGATCCTTGGACCAGAGTCACGTTTGCGTAGGGCCCGAAAGCCAAGTGTGTTTCGGGTTCCATCGGGAAGCTTTGGAACAACTTCGGTTGATCCAAAACATGCGGCCCCTCGAAAGAGGGAGTCCGCGTTTGGGAGGCGAAAGCCACCCAAGACGCGCGCCTTCTGGATTTATTCAGCGGGCGCGTTGTCATTTGTGCCGTTATGGATTTTTCAGTTCGACTCATGCAACCATCGGATGTGTCTGCGGTCGCTGGGTTGCAACGTCTCTGTTTCCCCGAACCATTTCCAGCTGAGCTTCTGTGGAAGCCTGAGCACTTGCTCAAGCATCTTGAACTCTTCCCATCGGGTCAGTTTGTGGTTACATGCGGGGGAAGAATTGTGGCAAGCGCAAGCAATACCCGCGTTTCTGAAGAGCGATTTCAGGCGCATGAGTCGTGGGATGCCACCGTTGGTGGCCCACTCCTGGAAACTTTCGATCCGGCAGGTTCAACATTGTACGGCCTCGACATTAGCGTTCATCCTGATTGCCGTCACAAGGGCATCGGCAGGGCTCTGTATCAAGCAAGATTTGACCTTGCAACCAGAGACCAAATCCGGTACGCCACGGCCTGTCGCATCCCCTCGTTTGGCCCCTACGAGGGTTCGTTGGAAGCGTTTATTGCCGAGGTCGCAAGCGAGAGCTCGACCGATCCCACTCTGACGCCGCTCCTCAAGCTCGGAATGACCGCTATCAAGGGGTTGCACGACTATATGGAAGACGAGGAATCACGGAACTGCGCAGTTCTATTAGAATGGAAGCCATGACTGTTTCCGCTGTCGCATGGGAAATCCGGCCCGCTACCTCGGTTGAAGATTTCTTGGATCATCTTCATGAGCTGTTAGGAGCAGCCCGGGCTGACCTCATCGTTTTGCCGGAACTACCGGTTTTGGAACTCCTAGGCATGCACCCCGGGATCAAAGAGGTTGATGTTCCGGTCGTTTTGGAGTCCTACGCCGGAATCTATGAGGACGCCTTACAGGGTTTCGCCAAAGACCATGACTGCATCGTAGTTGGTGGGTCGCACATTCGAAACCGCCGAAATGTTTGCCTCGTCGCCGAGCCGGATCGAAGTTGGTTTCAGCCTAAAAATGTTTTGACCCAATGGGAGTCCCAAGAGTGGAACCTTGATCGCTCAACCGGACTGCGCCTTTCGACCAGTGGCCAAATCGGCGTCACAGTCTGTTACGATAGCGAGTTTCCCGCTTCAGGTCGAAATTTGGCCGAAGCAGGTGTGCTAATCCAGTGCGTTCCTGCCTACACCGAAACCCGGCATGGCTTCCAGCGAGTTCGCTGGTGCGCTCAGGTAAGAGCGATAGAAAACCAAATCATCACGGTCCATGCGTCCCTGGTCGGATCGCTAGGAGCCGAGCCGGTGCCGTCCACCTACGGATCCAGCGCGATCTTAACGCCGAGCATTGCTCCCTTTCCGGAAACAGCAATCCTCGCTGAAACTGCCCTGAACCAAGAAGGAATCGCCCGTGCTGAGGTTGATTTGAACTCCATTCTTGACGCTAGGTTAACCGGCGATGTGAGGAATTGGCATGATCGGGACTCCTCTGATTGGAAACTCCTGTAACTTTGCGTAGATTGGGCCGTCCGCATGCAATAATGCCTCTTAGGCAAGTTTTACAATGAGCTCAAGATTGCATACCCGTCGACAAGCAATCATTTTCAATACCAAACGCGTTTTGTTGCAGCTGAAACGGCTTGGACGTGACTATTCCTTAGGCCTGCGAAAGTGGCCGCAATCGACGCAAACGTTCGATACGGAGATCGAATCGCGCACTCCACTTTGGACGGATTCTGAGATACCCGAACGCCACTTGCAATTGGGAAAAGTTCAAAATCTGCGAGTGGCATTGCGCCAACTGGATGGCGTTGTGGTGCCCGCCGGCGAGGTGTTTAGTTTTTGGAAACAGCTAGGGAGAGCCAACCGATTCCGGGGCTATGTTGTCGGTCGCGAACTGCGCGAAGGTTGCCTTATCCCTGCCCGTGGCGGCGGGATTTGTCAACTGTCAAACGCCCTCTACGATCTTGCGCTGAAGTCGGAGTGCGAAATTTTGGAACGGCATTCCCATACCAGAGTCATCCCGGGTTCGGCGGCGGAGATTGGCCGGGATGCCACTGTTGCGTGGAACTACATTGATCTTCGATTCAGGCCGTCAACGGATCTGCGGATTGAAACGAAGCTAACACAGGATGAGCTCATCGTCACCTTTGTGTTTGATCGACCCTTAGCTCCATCTGCATCGTCACGGCGATTATCAACACTGAAAGTTGTGGCCGATAACATTGGCTCTTGCATCACCTGTGGAGAATCGGAGTGCTTTCGGCACGCCCCTGAGATAACATGGAAAGAGGGTCGTCCGGCAACGTTTGTTGTTGACGCTGTAACTCCGGAGTGGGTGGAATTCGTCAGGACCTTGGGCGGGCGCGTTATAGCTCCAATCAATGGGTCCACATGTAGGATAGCGCGTTATGCTTGGCCCCGATGCGACGATTCGGCGCCGATAGCGTCCATCCGCCGAATGTTAGATGCACGCCTCGCTGTAGGTCAGCCTCCAGCGATTGTGCGATCTCGGCAACTGCGGGCCGATCGGAAGGTTGCAATCGCAATGGCGAACAAGCTGACCGCCGAAGATGACGCACTAATCGTAGCCCAATCGCTGCTTCCAGAACTGTGGATAGGGGGCCATCTTGGCGGGCGCAAGTTTAGCGTTTTGATGAGTCGGCTTCCCGCTTTGGAGCTTCAGCGCCGTCTTGACTCTGCATTTGCTAAGTTTCCTGATCAGAAATCGCTCGGCGACTTTCGCGCCGATGAGGATTGGGTGCGGGCGGAGCAAGAAGCACTCGAAGCGGCTGAAACCATTATTACTCCGCATGCTGGGATTGCATCAATATTTGGTGAGCGTGGGCACCTGCTTGAATGGAGAAAGGCCACTGTGCCGGAGGGAGCGCGGAAGCCAGAGCGCCTGATCGTGTTTCCGGGGCCAACTGTGGCCCGAAAGGGCGCATACGCGGTGAGGGATGCCGCGCGGAGGCTGGGTCTGAAAGTAGTGGTGCTTGGGCAAAACTTGGACTCTCCAGATTTTTGGGCCGGCGTCGATCTTTCTGAATCAACAAACTGGCTTGATCGCGCCGTTGCTCTCGTGCAGCCGTCAATATCCGAAGATTGTCCAGTGGCCTTGCTAAAGGCTAGAGCGGCGGGAATCCCCATCATCGCCTGCGATCAATGTGGGCTTCAGCGCGGCGAGTATACGGAAGTGAAGTTTGGCGATGATCTGACTGAAATTTTGAGCAATTTGCTCACGGAAGAACTGCCGTTGTAATCAAATCTGTGCGTTCCGCAAGTTGTCCTGCGACCCCGGTTAAATCGGACCCTTCCTTATCGAGCCAAGCCAACATTTGTTTTATGCTGCCCGTTGCGAGGCAAATACTCGTGTCTGCGGCGCCGTAGTAAACATGAACGGTGTCGCCATCAGGAAGAACGGTGTTACCGCAAGGGAACACCGCCGAATCGACATCACCCGACTTCTCATACGGTGTCTCTGGCCCGAACATCCATGATTGCCCCCTCAGCAAGCATACGGCCGGATTCGCTTTATCAAACAGGGCCAAACCCAGGCGATAGATTGAGCCGGACGCGTGGTGGCGAACCCCGTGGTACATGACCAACCAACCTCGTTCAGTCTCGATTGGTGGTGGCGAAAGGCCAATCTTGTTTGCGTCCCACCATGCTCCGCGACGCGCGGGCAGAAACAGAACGTGCCCGCCCCAGTTTCGTAAATCTGGCGAAAAGGATAACCACATATGCGAGCCCATCTCAGTGCTCGGCCGATGAATAAGCGCATATTCGCCGTTGAATCGACGTGGGAACAAGGCCGCGTCTTTGTCATCTGCCTGCATCACCAATCCAAACCGTTCAAACTTCTTAAAGTCGGTTGTTGAAGCGATTGCAACTCCAGGCCCGGATTTACCAAACGCAGTATAGGCGATGAAGTATTCATCAATCTCGGGCATGTACGTGATTCGGGGGTCTTCGATTCCCCAAAGCTCTTCCGGGTAGTTCATTGCGTCCGGCTCAAGGGTTGGTTTTTTATCAATTTTCCAACCGTTAACTCCGTTCTTTGATCGGGCTGCACAGAGATGCGATATGCCTCGACGGTCCTCAACGCGGCACAGCAACAAAGTCGTGCCGTCCTTCAGAAGGGTTGCGCCCGGATTGAAAACGGTATGGGCCGGATAGGGCCAATCGCTCGCAGACAAGATCGGGTTGCCAGGGTGGCGGACCAAAAGCTCTTCGTAACTACTTGATTTCAATGATATGCTCCCTCTGGGCCACTGAAGGAACCGTAAGGATGTTAATAGACCGCATTTCGATAAGCGCGGTGAGGTAAGAAACAGTCGACTCTGCGCCTTGATTCCGATTGACTCTCTTGGGATGGAGGCCATCGAAGCACCCGCCGGTCAAAGAGTCAAGCAAGGGTTGCCCCAGAGAGTTTTCGCCCAGAAACCAGGCGAATGAGCGATGTGCCTCACTCAACCAATCCGGGTCGCGAGTAACTCGGTAGGCACTGAGGCAGGCCGAGACACTGGCAGCCGCTTCAATGGGTTGCTGGTCGAACAACGAGCGAGTTCCGTCCCGTTCATAAAAGCCGTCGGATCCGATCGGCAGGAAGATTCCATCAGGGCCGGTCTGAGTTTTCATTAGCCAGCTCAGCGCTCGTGCGCCGTTGGTCACCAGTTCCTCCGAACTCAGAGTCTGCCCCGAGACGATCAACGCCTGGGCTAATCTTGCGTTGGCGTAGGCAAGGCTCCGTTCAAACCATGGCCAACTCTCGGACTGACTTAAACAAAACTGCTTGAGGAGTTGCGAGGACAGCGACCTTATGAGCTGTTGAATGTTGTATTCATGCGGGAACGATCGGAGATACTCTGCTGCCCCAAGGATTCCGTAAGCCCACGTTCGCGGACTTTGCATGGAGCTTAACGCCGGCGCAGCGCGGTCAAACAGCTGTTTGGAAACCTCACGTCGACCTCGATCAAAACACCGGTTCGCCATCGTGCCTAGTGCCCACATTGCTCGGCCGTGCGAATCTTCCGATCCCGCCGTCTCAAGCCAATCCCGGCGATAGCTCATGAAATTCCTGAAACGACCGTTATCTGGATTGTATGCGTCAAGCACAAAGCCCAAATATCGACTCTGTAGGCGCTCAACTTCGGGAGAGTTCAGATAGGAGGTCAGCAGAAGGGCGCGCGCGTTATCATCGACGCAATATCCTTCTGTGCGATTGGGGATACTGAAGGTCGCATGTTGCAAAATGCCAGTATCATCGCTTAGGTCTAACAAGTGACTCAGCCGCACGTCCGGTAATGGACTGTCGGTGAGTTCAGGAGGGTTCGCGACGATCGTTCGTAAGCGATTCGCGCTCTCACTCTTGGCCCGGTTAAAGGTGGATAGATACTTTCGCCCAACCTCTGGCCAAAGCATGGTTTGCCCAAATGCGCTCGCCCTTGAACCCATTTCAGTTCTAGCCGCCGGATCCGATTGGATACTCAAGATTGCGTCAGCGATTGCGTCCGCGTTGCGGAAGGGAACAATGACGCCGCGGCCCTCGGAAAGCAATTCCTCCGCATACCAATACGGTGTGGAGATAACCGGTTTCCCCGCTCCGATTGAATAAGCGAGGGTTCCCGAAGTGATCTGGTGCGGGTTAAGGTAGGGCGTGATATAAATATCCATTGCCGATAGATATTCGATCAGTTCTTCGAGCGTTACAAACCGGTCAACAAAGCGAACGTTTCGTGAAACTCCCAAGTCCGAAGCCAACGCTACCAGCGACTCCCTGTACACTTCGCCCGCGGAAGCTACAACGTGCGGATGAGTCGCGCCGACAACCATATAGGTTGCACCTGGGTGACTCTGAACAATTTCGGGCATGGCCTCGATGACATATTGAACACCCTTATCTGGCGACAAAAGGCCGAAGGTCAAAATGAGGGGGCCATCTACATCAAGGTTCTCCCGAAACTTAGAGCCCTCGTGCACGCCAATGTTAGGGATTCCGTGGGGGATCAAGTCGATCTTTTCGAGCGGAACGTTGTGGACCTCAACCAAGAAGTCAATGGCCTTGCGACTCATAACCACTACTCGCTCGGACAGCTGCAATAGCTCATCCAACACAAGCTTCTGCGCGTTTGAAGGCTCCTTGAGCACCGTATGCAAGGTTGTTACAATGGGCATCTGCGCCTCGCGGACCAGGGCCATCAAATAGGCGCCCGATTCGCCGCCAAAAATGCCATATTCGTGCTGGACTGAGAGGATGTCGTAGCCGTGGCGGTTGACATGGCTCGCTGCTGTTGCATAAGCAGACTCATCATCGGCCAAGATTTCGTAGCAAACCTGGTCGGGATAGACGTAGTCGCTGCGATCGCTCATCGCAACTAAGTCAATTGTTAAGTCTGGGTCTACGCTTCCAAGGGCTAAAGCGAGGTCGGCAGTGAAAGTCGCAATCCCGCATCGGCGAGGAAGAAACGATCCGAGCAAGGCAATTTGGCTTACCGGGTTGTAACGAGAGGGCTTTGAGTTAAAGTTTACTATGCATCAAGATACCATCTTGCGGGTTCAATAAAGTAGACGGAAGACTACTATTGAGTAAATTTAACTAAACAAGTTGGCTGGCGGACTAGGACTCGAACCTAGACTGGCGACACCAAAAACCGCTGTCCTGCCATTAGACGATCCGCCAACATTCCCAATTATACCGGTGATGGAATTCCGGTTGGGTCATCCGGGTAGTTCGATCCCACTTATCCCTCAATTTCGGCAAAAACGGGGTCGAGTTCCGGGTTCGGACCGACCGCTTCTCGAATTTGCTTAGCAATAGCCTTAGCCTCGTCGGTGTGGCCTGCTCGCTTTGCGGCCAGAGCCAAATTGAGATGGATGCCAAGTGAGGACGGCATCATTCCCGCCGCGTACCGCATCAACGAATAGGCGTCGTCGGCCTTGCCCATCGTGGTTAGCGCGGCCATTAACTCCGCGTAAGCAATTTCGCAACCGGGATACAGGTTGATCAGTCGCTCAGCCGCATCCTTAGCTTCTTCGGGCTGATTCAGTCGATTATGGGCGGCGGCGAGAATCGCCCAGAGCTTCCAATAATCGGCGAGCCAGTTTCGAAGTGGACGCAGTTCTCGAACCGCTCCGTCAAAATCTCCTTCCGACAGCTTTTTCTCGGCAGACATAACCGCTTCTGCTCGTTTCGGTTCGGTCAACTCAGTCTTCCAAGCCAAGGTTTCCGCCCGAGTGTTCGGGTCGGGATTGCTGGCCAGAATGCTATCTAAAACCGCCGGTACCTCGAATTCTCGCTTTGCAGCGGCAAGGGTGCGCGCATATTCTAAAAGAAGGGGAATATCGTTGGGTGCGGTGTCAATGCAGTCCTCGTAGAAATCCATGGCGCGGTCCAAATCTTCGTTGTTTACGAGGAGGGGGGCATAGAATCGCTTAACGAACAACCGTTCTTCTTCGACGAATGTTTCGAGTGCCTTTTCAAACTCCTTGACGCCATCTTCCATTCGATCCGCATTGACGAGGGCAACCGCATACGCAACTGTAAGTTGAACGCTTTGGGGGTTCTTATCCAGTTGCGCTTTCCACAAGCCTGGGATCTCGTGGGCTCGACCAGTTTGGCCAAGGACTCCGGCCAAGAACTGGAGCGAAGGTTTATCGGGGCCCTCAAGGTCAATTGCCTTTTTGAAGTTGAGTTCGGCATTCACAGGCATACCCATCGTCATTTGGGCGATGCCGAGGCGAGAGTAGATGGATGCCTTCTCAAGCAACCAGTTTTCCACTTGCCCTTCTTTAGCCGCATCTTCTCGGCCCTCCTCATGCAGGGTTAGGGCTTTCTCGTAAGCACTAGTCGCTTTGTCGCCGAGGCTCACGCCCTGATAGAGTTCGCCGAGGGCGTAGAAAGCTTTAAAATCGTTGGGCACGATTTCGGAGGCCTTTCTTAGAGCGGCCTCTGCGGCGTCGAACGTTCCAATCCGGTGTTGGGCACATAGCCGCCCCAACCCACAAATCGTCTCGTAGGGCCCTACGAAATCTGTATCGGCTTCAAGAGCCCTGAGCAACGACGCATAAGATTGATCTGGGTTGAATTCCTGGGCGACCATCCCATTTGCCTGCTGAACATACTGCAAGGAGTCGAATCCTTCAATAAAGTTTAGGAAAGCTCGAGGGTTATCTGTTCCGAACTCCAATGTCTCGGGGACGGCTACATTGGTTTGACGGGCGAGTTCCGCAGTCATCTCCGTCATCGAAGAGAACAAACCATCCACATCAAATTCGTATTCTTTCTCGAAGAGTGGTGTCTCGTTGCCTCGCTCAAAGAAGCGCTGAGTGATCTTAAAAATCTCGTCAGTTACTTCGATAAGACCATCCATCGCCTTATCAACGTCGCTTTGCTCAAACAGCGGCGCGATGAAGGAGAACTCAACGAGCTTATCGGCAACGTTAACGTAAGCGGCCCGCTGCTCGCCATCTTGGTCAACCTGGGCGAGGTAGCTGATTGAGTTAATCTCTGCCCCCTGGTTTCGGACCATTTCACTGCAGAAGTTCGCAATCTGGCGACCAAGCGCCGGGCGAGTGCCTTCAGCAGCATTAAAGGGAAGAACAGCGATTTTCATGCCCTAGAGTGTACCGTTTTGAGGCTACCTCTGGGCTCGAAGAACCGACCTAAGCTCGCCGGACACTCGCAATAATCTTCTTGGCCGTTTCAAGTGAGATATCGCTTCCGAACATCGCGATGTAGCGCGGCATTTGCTTTTTTGGCATTTCAATCCAGTTCACGATGAATTGGCGCTTCGTTTTTTTGTCGAACTCGATTTCAACCTCTCCAAAAGGCTTGGTCTTAACCTTCTGGTAGGCGCTTTCGAGTCCATTCCCTTTGTCATCTTCAAGAAAGACGTCGCCAATTCCCTCGCTCGCACTTTGGATGGTGAACTTGCTCTTGCCGAGGGTGTACGTTACTTGGTAATAGGTTTGCGTTTTGTCTTCTTTGCTAACTTCGACATTTACATTCGCTTTCATCCCTTTCGGGACATGACCTGGAAGGTAGACGTTTTGTTTGGTTGTCCGAAGCTCTTTGAGTTGGCTTGCAGAAAGTGCAGGGAAGGTTCCGGTCGGTACGAGGGATAGAATCAGTGCAGCGCTCAGCATGTAGCTAGCAGACGAGGACCGCGCCGAAATGTATTCGGGAGATTCCCCAAATACACTTCGGTTCAACTACTTATGCGTTCAAGCTCGTTAATAGTTCTTCAAGTTGATCGTAGCTCAAGCCCACGCCGCGCTCCATGCCCGAGTTGAGGTGACCGTCACGATTTTGTTCGGAGAGGTGCCGAATAAGCACGTTCAATGTCGTGACTCCATCAGCTTCAGCTAACGTAAGGGTTTCGGTGCAGACGCACTCGCGGATAAGCGGAAGGTTGTAAATGAACGTTCTAACGAAACGCTCGCCGGGGGTTATGTCTACGTTTTGGCCAAAAAACTCGTGGGTTCCGTGCTCACCAAGTTCCATGACCCAGCGCCAAGCTCCGCCAACGCGGTTGTCGGTTTCGCAAACGGTAAGGTTGCCTCCGCCGCTGAAAAGCCACCTCCGTTGTTTGTCGGGGTCGGTGAAGCAGTCATAAACGAGAGCCTTGGGGGCGTTGAACTTCCGAATGAGAAGAATCTCAGTATTGGAGGGTTTAGAGATTTCAAGTGTGTGTTTTGTCATGATGGGTCCTTGGTCTGCAATTCGAGGAGGTAAGCATCGAGTTGATCAAAGCTCTTCTCCCAGAACTCGCGAAATTGAAACATGTATTCCACCGCTTCCTTGAGAGGCTCGGCGGTAATGCGACATGGTCGCCACTGGGCTTCCTTGCCTTTTGAAATGAGCCCCGCTCTCTCGAGCACTTTCAGGTGCTTTGAGACAGCGGGCAGGGTCATCTGAAAAGGCTTTGCCAGCTCGTTGACGGACATTTCGCCCAAAGCAAGTCGAGCGAGGATCGCGCGGCGCGTGGGGTCAGCCAAGGCGGCAAAGGTGGTACTGAGGAGATCAGTTTGCATTATGTTTAACTAGTTGGTTAATAAACCAGTAAGTATAATACATAAACGCATTCCATAATGGCAAGGGCGTGTTGGGATAGGGCTATGCCGCCTGATCGTTATCCCAGCGAACGTCTTTGGCTGGCTCGGCGGAGGAAGAGTCCCAGTTATCGCAATCAAGTCGAGAGCAATAAATCATCCTTGCGTAGGCGCCGTCATCCTGTTGAACGTCGGCCATCTTTGCAAATCGGCACTCTACGCAGAGTTCGGGTTCTACGAGTCGTACGATTTTTAGTTGTCTTGCCATTCTACGGTGCCTCCTTGCATTCGATTTGCCAGATCGGGCGCGTCCCCTCTCTCTCTCTCTCTTTCCAGTCCCCCAACCCCTTGGATAACTGTAGAAACGCGCTCACGATCTTGGTAAGAGAATCATCGGGGAATCTGTCGGGTTTGCCAGCCGCTAGGAATACGGGGTTTTGGTTTGCGTCTACAATTACCCATGCCCCGCTATTTCGGCCACGGCCTTCCTTCGAACCCCCGAGTAGCAGTCATTGCCAACGATGCAATCGGGAATTTCGTCGTCTCGACGCCGCTGCTTCAGATGATTCGGCGTGAACTTTCACCTAGCTTTATTCACTACTACGGCGGTACACGCACTCTGGAGATGCAGGCTGCAAGCGACCTTTTTGAATGGGATTACCCTTTGCATGGGACCCCATTTGGCCAGGCTTGCCGAGATTCAAGGGGCCCCTATGACCTCGTGATCAACGTTGAAAGAACGGAGAACGCCATGGGGCTTGCTGGTTTTCTTGAAACGCCCGAAACTGCAATTTGCGGACCCTATGTGGGCAAGCGCGGTCCGGAGCCTTATGGCACGGACGATCGAGCGGCTCTTTGGCAGGATCAAAACTGGATTGCCGAAGATTTGACCGAAAAGTATCCATTCTTGCAGAGCGGGTTCATTGCCGAGATTTTTGCTCGGTTAGCGTATCTTGAGGGGCCTGTCCCCGCCTACAAGGTGCCCACCGAGGCGATCCAAAGCGGGTGCGATATTCTCATCGCCACAAGCGCGAGCTTGCCCGAGAAACTGTGGCCACTTTCATCCTGGCTGGAGGTGCTGAAGGCTCTGAACGATCATGGGTTGACGGTCGGGCTGATCGGAGCCAAACCAAGCGCGCAAAGGGAGCATTGGAAGGGGGACAGCGACGAAGAAAGTATGGTTGCGTGTGGCTTGGTAAGAGATTTGCGCGGCGCATTCACACTGCCCCAAGTGGTAGGGGCGCTCGGTGCTTGTCGACTCGTTTTGTCGCTGGATAACGGGATTTTGCATCTCGCGTGTGCGGCAAGACAAGATGGAATCGTAGGGCTCACGAGGTTCGGAATTCACCGGCTGTGGACCCCAAAGAATCCTGGCCTGAAGGTTCTAACCTCGGAACCCGGTGGCATGGTTTCAGACATCCCGGTTGATGTTGTCTTGGAAGCATGCCGTCAAAGTTGGAGAGATGCTTGACGGGAAAGACTCTCATCTGGCTTAAACACCGATTTATTGGGGATGCTGTTATGGCAACTCCAGTTTTGCAAGCGGTTCACAGCTCGGCTGTGGAGTACGAGATTCTGGCGGCTCCGCACTTGCAGAAGCTGTTTTCGAGAGAGCCTTACGCCGACCGAATTGATCCAATTGGTCGCATATCTGGGCTACGAAACTTCGTCCAACAGGTTCGAGAAATGCGCGCGAAGCAGTTTCGTCGAGTGTTTCTGATTAATCGAAGCGCTCGAAGCGCGCTTGTGGCTCGATTTGCCGGAATCCAAGAGCGAATCGGTCACAATACCGAGGGTCGGGGAGTCTTGCTCACCCATCAGTGTGTCTATGACACGGCAAAGTTTGAAGCCGAGTGCTATGGGGATTTGGCTCGACTCGTTGGCTTGCAATCCGATGATTCTCGCGTTCACTTGACCGGTTCGGGCGCCCTGAAACTGCCGAACGCCGTCGGGTTACAACCCGGGTCGACGGCGGTCCACAAGGCGATCCCGCCCGTTGCGCTTGCCGTATTGATTGAGGAACTGCAGGCTCGAGAGCGCCACGTAGTTTTTTTAGGAGGGAAAGAAGAGGCACCTTATGCTGAGCAGGTTTTGGTTCTACTTCGTGAGCCGAATCGGATCGAAAACCTCATTGGGGCGTGTAGCTTGCCCGAAACCATTGCAAAAATCGAGTCCATGTCTCAAGTTTTTTGTGGAGATACCGGCTTGATCCACATTTCGGCCGGGTTGGGCGTTCCGAGCGTGAGCGTTTTTGCCGGAACTCCCTCATCAAAGTGGGGCCACCACTACGCACCCCATCAGGTGATTGACGTGGGCCATCCAGACATCAACCATATTTCCCCCGAAAAGCTC
This sequence comes from Fimbriimonadaceae bacterium, assembly GCA_040081075.1. Classification (GTDB taxonomy): domain Bacteria; phylum Armatimonadota; class Fimbriimonadia; order Fimbriimonadales; family Fimbriimonadaceae; genus JANJUB01. The sequence goes on from JBEBHJ010000007.1 coordinate 20,641, forward strand.
GTAGAGGCAATCCTGTGAATCTTGAGATTCGTAAGGAACTTGAACGGTTTCTCGATGCGATGTACACGTGGAACGAAAATGTCAATCTCACCCGCGTCCCACGAAGTGAAGCCTGGGTACGACATATTGAAGATTCGTTGCTCCATGAGGACCTCATTCCCTTTGGTTCCCAAGTTTTAGATCTCGGGACAGGGCCAGGTTTGCCGGCTTGGCCGTTGGCAAAATTTAGGCCCGACCTTGAAGTTACGGCATTGGACTCCAGCGGTAAGATGTTAGAGTTCTTGCGATCTCAACCCCTCAAGAATCTGAAGGTTGTCCAGGCGCGAGCGGAAGAGCTTCAAACTCCCGAATCATTTGATGTCTTGACGGGGCGAGCAGTTGCTCCGCTTAGCATGCAGTTGGAGATTAGCGCCAAACCTCTGAAGATGGGAGGGCTTTTTATTCCGATGAGGACGCCGAATGATCAAGGCGAAGTAGAGAGACTCAAGGCATGCCTGGGCCTCACCCTACAATCGAGCCACGAACGGCCGCTTGGTGAAGTCGGCATCAGACTTTTTCCAGTCTGGAGGAAAACCGAGAAGACTCCCAAAGGCTACCCACGAAAATGGGCGCTCATCAGGAAACAGCCCCTTTAACGAGGTCGCTTTCGGCGCAAGATTCCAGCTAATCCGATGCCGAGGGCGGCTATTGTTGCTGGTTCAGGCAGAGGCGTGTCATCGGTCGTATCGTCCAGAAGCGTCAGAGTCCCGATTCCGAGCGCGCCAAGGAGCAACTGCCCAAGTGGAACGGCTGCAACGATAGGAATCGCACTTGTCCCCGTTGTCGTGACGCCCGGGATCGAAGATGCTTCGGGGGTAAAGGCCATCATCTTTGGCGTAATCACCTCGGAGGACTCTGGCCGTGGCTCAGAGAGGGCGCGCAGTTCCTTTATGGGTTCGCCGACTTCGCTCGCAACTTCCGATTCACCTACTTTGTCGCTTGTCCCCATCGTCAACGGATTACCGCATTTCACGATCATCACGGGATTGCCCACAATGTCCACATAAACCGGCGTTCCCACCGAAAACTTTTCGGTATGCATCTTGATCCTGCCGTTGGGGGGAACACTATACACACGCAATATACTTGGCTTCTTAAGTGGGCTCATCCGCAGCGTGCCGAAATATGCGTAAAGATCGCGGTCCGTCATCGAAAAGTGGCGTCGATATCGCTCACGAACTTCTGAGTCAGCCTTCATTTGACTAATGACTTGCTTAATCGAAAATGCGGGTCGATTGAGGAAGGAATTGAGGTCCGGTCGAGCCGCAAGGGCGGGCAACGACGCGCAAAAGACCACAAACCCAAACAACACTCTCATAGCAAACCAAACAAAAAAGGGCACGATAGGTGCCAACCGAATAGGGTAGCACACCGAAACCTTTCAAATCAAGCTAGTGATCTCGGGCCGCTTCTCGGGCACGAAACGCACTCTCTATTAAGTTCAGAGCATCTTGAGCGGCAGATTGTTCCGCTTCTTTTTTCGATCGGCCCTCTCCCGTACCCATGACCTCGTCATCAAATAGCACTTCTACCAGGAAGCGGCGATTGTGAGCGACTCCCGCCTCGGAATGAATTCGATACTGCGGTGTACTTCGCCAGTTTGCTTGCGAAATCTCCTGAAGTCGGGATTTGTAGTCGTGAGGGTTCACGTTGCCGCTACTAACCAGTTGCAGGTACTGATCGAGCTGTTCTAAAATAAACCAACGAGCAGTTTCGATTCCGGATTCCAAATAGATCGCCCCGAACAGTGCCTCGAGGACGTCGGCGAGAATCGAGGCGCGTTGCCTACCGCCGGTTTGCTCCTCACTCGGGCTTAGTTGCAGAAACTCGTCGAGGCCCAAGCGCAAGGCGGTTTCAGCTAGCGGTCCTTCCTGCACCACGCTTGATTTGGCCTTACTGAGCATGCCTTGATCCCAATCAACGTGCTGCTCAAAGAGATACTGCGCAACCACCAAGCCCAAAACCGAGTCTCCAAAAAACTCCAAACGCTCGTAGCTGTCAAGCACGCTCGTTTCTGCCGCCGAGCGGTGCCGCATCGCAAGCCGAAACGCCTCAACACTTTTTAGCGGGATTGTCTTTGGGATTTCAATCAAAGCTGAGCAAATGCCTCCTGAAGTTTTCCGATGCCTCTCACAATATCCTCTTCTGATGCCGTGTAACTTAGCCGTAAGAATCCGGGTCGACCAAAAACTGTTCCGGGAATTAGGGCAACTCCGGCTGTGTCTAGCAGTTTTTGCGTCAGTGCGACATCGTCCATTGCGTCGTTCAGGTAAGCCCTCGCATCAAACAACAAATAAAAAGCTCCGGCTGGTTTTGCGCACACGATTCCAGGAATTTTGAGCAGTTCTTCGTGCGCTAAGTTCCTTCTTTTGTCAAATTCCAATCGCATGTGTTCGGTTGCCGCCGGATCTAGCCCGATCGCTTTTAAAGCTCCGACCTGAGCGAAGGTCGTGGCTCCGCTAGTTACCTGATCTTGTAAGTTGACGGCCGCTTCAGTAATTTGTGGCGGGGCCGCCAAATATCCGACTCGCCACCCTGTCATTGAAAACGATTTACTAAATCCCCCAATCGTGATTGTGCGCCCTAATGCATCTGGACTAAGCGATCCGATTGATATCTGCTCTCCCTCATAAACCAAGTTCTCGTAGATCTCGTCGGTAACGATCCAGAGATCGTGCTTCCTTGCAAGTTCGGCAATGCCGACGAGCGTGTTGCGGGGAAACACGGCACCAGTGGGGTTACACGGAGAGTTAACCAAGATAGCTTTCGTTCGAGGCGTGACGGCTGTTTCCAGGTCTTCAACTAGGGGAATAAACCCATTTTCGGGGAGAGCTTCGACGATGACGGGAGTGGCTCCTGCCACCCGCACTTGATCTTCATAGGTCATCCAAAACGGAGAGATGAGGATTATTTCATCTCCCTCTGAAGCAATGGCCCAAATTGCGTTGAAGAGGGCTTGCTTCGCCCCGCATGTCACGGCAATTTGGTTGGCGGCGTAGGTGAGCCCATTTTGGTCAGCAAGCTTTCGAGAAATTGCCGAACGCAACGCCGGAAGCCCAGCGGTGGGAGCATATTTCGTCATCCCTTGGTCTAGCGCCTGCTTAGCCGCCCCACAAATAGGGTCCGGAGTGTTGAAATCAGGTTCACCCGCCGCAAATGAGATGATGTCATGCCCTTCCGCCGCTAGCGCCCTGGCTCTTGCCGTTATGGAAAGAGTGGGCGAGGGCCGCGGGATTTGCGATTTGTTTGAAAGGGTCGGCATTCTCTTCGTCCGAGTATAACCGACGGGAATGCAAGCTTCACGAAAAAGGATGTGGTTCGGTCTCTCTTTTGCTCTGCTTAGTGTATTTTTCTTGCATTTTAGCCTGGGCTCGGTCGCGGTGCCCGTTTCTAATCTGCTTTCAGACCTCTTGCGATGGGACGCATCAAGTTCGGCGGTGCTGTTTCGATTTCCTCGCGCGTTAGGTTGCGTGCTGGCCGGGGCAACACTCGGTGCCACGGGCTCGGCTCTCCAAGCTCTTTTCAGAAATCCGATCGCCGATCCCTATGTGTGCGGCGTATCTTCTGGTGCCGCGGCGGGCGGAGCGGCCGCCATCTTCTTTGGCTTTGGTACCGAAATGGGTGGAGCTGGAACAGCCTTGGCGGGCCTGGTGGGAGGCGCAATAGCGATCAGCCTCGTCGTCAGCTTTGCGCGCCGGGACCGAGTCGTGTCTACCGAAAGTTTGTTGCTTTCAGGAGTGATGATTGGCTCAATCTTCTCGGCGCTCCTGAGTTTGGTGCTTCTCGCTGCAGGTCAGGATACAAACAAGATCTTGGGTTGGTTGTTAGGTTCAATGACTCCGGCGCAGACCTCTAAGAACATGATGATTGGAGCAGGGCTCTTGATTGGAGGCACGATGCTACTATCAGTGTCAAAACAGTTGAACATTCTTGCCTTGGGGGAAGAATCAGCGAGCCGACTTGGGATCAACTCGGGGCGTATAAGGTTCATCGTTCTCGCCGCCGCAACCATCATGGTCTCCATCACGGTCGGCACTGTGGGGATCATCGGCTTTCTCGGTCTGGCCTCGCCTCACATAGCGCGCCGTCTCGTTGGAGTTGATTGGCGTCAATCTTTGTTAGCCTCAGCATTTGTCGGAGCGGTTTTGCTCAGCGTCGCCGATATCCTGGCGCAAAAGGTCATTCCGAATGGCGGGGAAGTTCCCGTGGGAATCCTCACGGCCGTCCTTGGAGCCCCTTTTCTATTAGCCCTCATCCGAAAGGCGTGATCTCAAAACCTCTCTTGCAGCCGGCCAATCTTCCGGAATAATGCTAAACATCGCGGTGTCCCGGCAAGTGCCATCATGCCTGCGCTGGTAGTTTCTCAAAATCCCCTCAAACTTCGCCCCAATCTTCTCAATGGCCCGGCGTGATCGGGCATTTCGAGCATCGGTTTTCAGTTGAACGCGGTTCGCATCCAACTCATCGAAGCAGTGGGTCAGAAGCAACACCTTTGCCTCCTGATTTACAAGTGTTCCGCGCGCACCAAAGGCGTACCAAGTGTAACCAATTTCTAAAGCTCGGTCTGATGCCCGAAAGTCAAAGAGACGGGTGCACCCTAGCGTGCGACCGTCGGAGTTTGACGTGACCACGAAGGGCATTTGGCTGCCGCTCTCCTTTAGCTCAACCATTTGATCAAAAATAGCCCGAAATTCGATCTCAGTTGTAGGCGGTGCATTTAGCATCCATGTCCAAATGTCCGGTTCCAATGCAATCTGGCATAGACTGGAAAAGTGTGAGTTCTCGATTGGCGTAAGCGTAATTCTGGTTCCCGCCAGAATAGTCGCGCGGGGTTCAAACAAAATCGGGGGCATGCCCATACAACCTACCTAACATCGGTTGTGGAAAACCAAGTAAGGGACAGGTGAACGAAACGAGTTTATGGGGCCGTCCCCCATTCGGATAGTTCCGATAGATGTTCTGGCAATTCTTTCGGTAAGTTTGGGCTACAATACTCTTGGTGGGTTCGTTGCCTGGCTAGACCAGCTGTCAGGAACGTTATGGAGTGGGAAACAAATTAGATGGCACAGACCCGAAAGCCTCGTCTTCAATGGCTCGTTGAGCAGAATTTCATCAAACAGGAAGATATTCCTGAAGCCCAAAAGGTTGCCGAACAGACGAATCAGAAAGATCTCGTTAAGATTTTGGTTCAGCTCGGTAAAGTGGGCGAACGAGAGGCATTGCAAGCTCAGGCCCAGGAAATGGGCATCGCCTTTGTTGATCTGGACCGCCAACAGGTAGACAGCAGCGCCCTTAACGTCGTTCGGGAACAAATCGCCAAGAATCATAGTGTTTTGCCGGTGAAGAAAGATGGCAATAACCTCTATGTGGCGATGTCCGACGTATCCAACATCCCCGCCCAAGATGCCGTCAGGTTGGCATCCGGTTTGCGCGTTATTCCCGTTTTAGCCTTGCCCGGCGCGATCGATGATGCGATCCGCAAATATTACGGTGGAGCCAACGGCAACAACACCGCAGCAGTAGAAAAAGCCGAAAATGTTCCGGCTTCGGGAAGCTTTAACGCTGACATTCGAAGTGCGATTGCCAGCGCCCAAATCGCACGCCCCACCAAGGAAGATGACGATCCGAACGCTGATGCCGAGCAAATGGCTGAGCAAGCTCCGATCATTCGCTTAGCCAACGCGATGATTCAACAAGCGATTCTTGATCGGGCATCAGACATCCACGTTGAGCCCCAGGAGCGATCTACCCGTATTCGGTATCGCGTCGACGGCGTTTTGATGGAGGCGATGACAGTTCCGAAAAACCTAACGGCGGCCCTCCTTTCTCGTGTGAAGATCATGGCTGACATGAACATCGCCGAGCGCAGAATCCCTCAAGACGGTCGTATCGAGGTTCGAAACACGGGCAAAGACTATGACCTTCGTGTGAGCTCGATCCCTTGTCCTTACGGCGAGAAGATCGTTATGCGTATTCTTGACAAGTCGAGCGTTATGATCGGCTTGGAAAAGCTCGGCTTTACCGATGAAAACCAGCTGAAAATCGAAGAAATCACCAATCAGCCTAACGGTATGTTCCTCTGCACCGGTCCTACGGGATCGGGCAAAACAACCACGCAGTATTCGGTTCTGAACCGACTCAACACAATCGGTGTCAACATCATTACCGTTGAAGACCCGATTGAGTATCAGCTCAACGGAATCGCACAGGTTCAAGTTAATCGAAAAGCTGGTTTGACTTTTGCAACCGGTCTCCGCGCATTCCTCCGGCAAGACCCCGACATTATCATGGTTGGTGAAATGCGTGACCTTGAAACCGCTGAAATCGCGATTGAATCGTCACTTACGGGTCACCTTGTTCTTTCAACTCTTCACACGAACGACGCGCCTTCCGCTACGCTTCGTATGATTGACATGGGTGTTGAGCCTTACCTGATCTCAGCAACCGTTGTGGGAATTCTTGCTCAACGACTCGCGAGAAAACTGTGTTCAGAGTGCAAGGAACCCTATGAGATTTCAGCCATGGATCTACGGCGCTTTGGTATGACTGCCTCTGACCCTGATCAAAAGGTTACAATCTATAAGCCAGTCGGTTGCGAAAACTGCCGAAACACTGGCTATCGCGGTCGAACCGGAATTCATGAGCTTATGCACATGAACGCGGAAATCGCCGAAATGGTCGTCCGCCGAGCCGCACTTCACGATATCAAGGAAGCGGCGAAGGCCAATGGTATGAAGGAGCTCCGTGAGGACGGACTTCACAAAGTTTTGACTGGCGTTACGGACCCGCAAGAAGTTATGCGTGTCGTCTTCACGGCTGGTTATTAATCAATCGCTTAACTTAAGGAAAAAGAATGTCAAATATGGGTCAAGAGTTTCAGTTACCGGGGGGCAATCCCGGCAGTGGTGCACCGCCAATGGCGGAGGGTGGTTCCGGTCAAAAGGTCGGGGCGCCAAGAACAGTTGAGGATCTGCACATCGATGAGTTGTTGCACATCGTTGTTGACCGAAACGCCTCTGACCTTCATCTATGCTTCGCATCCGAACCCGTAATCCGAGAGGACGGCGCGCTAAAGCGTTTGAACTTCGAGAAACTTACGCCCCAAGTGCTTCAGCGCATGATGTACGACATCCTTGCTGATGAAAACATCAACAAGTTTGAAACGACGCTGGAACTTGACTTTTCCTATTCATTGCCGAAGCGAGCTCGTTTCCGTGTGAACCTCTATCGAGACCGCGGTTCGTGCGCGGCGGCTTTCCGACTTATTCCTCAAAAGATTCCGACAGTCCGCGACTTGAACCTGCCACCAGTGTTGGAAACCCTCACTGATAAGCCACGTGGTTTGATCTTGGTTACTGGTCCGACGGGTTCGGGTAAGTCGACTTCGTTGGCGGCGATGGTGAATCACATCAACATCAACCGGGCGCTCCACATCATTACGATTGAGGACCCGATTGAATATCTGCATAACCACAAATTAAGCATCATCAATCAGCGCGAACTTGGAGGCGACACAAGAAGCTTTGCAGCCGCCCTAAGATCTAGCCTTCGAGAAGATCCTGACGTCATTCTCGTTGGTGAAATGCGCGACATCGAAACGATTCAGCTCGCGATCACCGCGGCTGAAACGGGGCACTTAGTTTTTGCAACCTTGCACACCAACAACGCGGCCGAATCTATCGACCGTATGATTGACGTTTTCCCTCCTGGACAACAAGAACAGATTCGTGTGCAGCTCGCCAATAACATCCAGGCCGTTGTTGCGCAGCAACTCTTGCCTCGCGCCGGTTCACCGGGACGTATTCCGGCAATCGAAGTTATGATCGCCAGCCCGGCTATTCGAAACCTCATCCGCGAGAACAAAACTCACCAAATCCCGTCTATGATACAGACGTCCGCTGCACATGGCATGGTCGCGATGGATCAGAGCTTGCGAGATCTTTACCTCAAGGGTTTCGTTGCACTAGATGAAGCCATGCTTAGAGCAGTCAATGTCGAAGAATTGAAGAAGATGATTAATACTCCTGCGGCGTCCGGATCTGGATCCCCGCCACCTAGGAGATAAGGAGAAACCAAATGCCCGTATATAGCTACACATTTCGCGATCCGAGCGGTGGAACCCAAAAGGGAACCGCCGAAGCTGAAAGCGAAGAGATTCTGAGAAAACGTTTCGAAGAGCAAGGCTTCACGATCACCGAACTTACGATGATCAAGGCCAGGGGCGCAAAAGCGAAGCGCTTTGGCAAGGTCAAACTTGCTAACCTTTCGGTTTTTTGTCGCCAATTTTCTACGATGGTTGACGCTGGTGTCTCCCTCGTGCGATGCCTTGATGTTCTTTCGCAACAAACCCAGGACAACAAACTCAAAAAGATCCTTATGGATATTGGCGAGCGGGTTGAAGGTGGTGAAAGTCTTTCGCGGGCAATGCAACGCCATCCAAAGACGTTCAACAACCTCTTTATCGGTTTGATTCGTGCTGGTGAAGTCGGCGGTGTTTTGGAAGAGTCTCTACAAAGACTTGCTCACTTCCTTGAAAAGGACGTTGAACTCCGCCGAAAAGTTAAAGCGGCCATGACCTATCCGGTCTTGGTCTTCGTCATGGCTTTTGGCATCACGTTCTTCTTGGTTTACTGGTTCGTTCCTCAGTGGTCGAAAATTCTTGAAGATCTGGGCCTGAAGAAGGACGACATTCCAGCCCCTACGCAGTTTCTTATCGGACTCGCCCACATGCTGGAGAAGCAGTGGTGGGTGATGTTGCTCACTTTGATCTTCATCATCATTGCCTATCGCTTATTCGTAAGCACTCGGTTTGGACGACGTGTTGCGGATAGGGTTAAGTTAAAAGTTCCGGTTTTCGGAAAGCTGCACCACAAGATTTGTATGGCACGATTCGCTCGTACAATGGGCACGTTGTTGACCTCAGGTGTTCCGATCCTGCAGGCAATGGAAACGGTTGCCGGTACCGTTGGCAACACAATCATGTCCGACGCGGTCATGGAAGCGAGAGCCCGTATCCGAGAAGGAGACAGAATTGGCGAGCCGCTTGAAGCTTCACGCCTCTTCCCGCCGATGGTCGTTCACATGATCGGTGTCGGTGAAGAATCAGGATCGCTGGACTTTATGCTTCAAAAAATCGCTGATTTCTACGAGGCGGAAGTTGAGTCCACATTGGCTTCGCTTACGGCGGCCCTTGAGCCGATCATGATCGTAAGCCTTGGATTCGTTGTTGGATTCATCGTTATCTCAATGTTCTTACCACTAGTTCGAGTTATTGAGAAACTCTCTTCAGGAAGCGGCGACTAACCTTTCTCCGTTGAGAACAAAAGAGCTCAAGCGAGTTAATCGCTTGAGCTCTTTTGTTTTTCCAAGATGGCCGTAGTAGAACGCCCCTCCAGGAAGGGAAGCAACTTGACCTCGCCGCCATACCGGGCAACGATTTTGGCTTCGGGTAGGCGAGAGATATCGTAATCGCCACCCTTTACGTAAATCTCTGGCTGTAATATCGCCACGAGTGCCTCTGGAGTTTGCTCCTCAAACGCAATCACGCCATCTACTGAACGAAGGGCAGATAGCACTTCGGCGCGATCCTCGAGCGGGTTGATTGGCCGATTGGCCCCCTTTCCAAGGCCGCGAACAGAAGCATCCGAATTCATGCCGACCAAAAGCAAGTCGCCTAACTCGCGGGCTTGTTGTAGGTAACGTACATGCCCGGCGTGTAGGATATCAAAAACACCATTGGTAAACACTAGACGCCGCCCTTCACGAAGCAAGAGCGCTTGACTGATTAATATCACGCTATAGTTTAGAACGCAAAGACGGCTTTTACTTGTAGCATGCGTCGAAACTTGCGCGAATTCGGGTCGCCAAGGATAACAAACCACTCTGTGCCTTTCTTGCCGGCATCACGAAACGAGAGGTACCAGTTGGTATCCGCATTTTGGGTAACCACGCGACCACCAAATGACCTTGTCGGCGTTAACTCATACGCCAGCGTGAGAATGTTTTGTTGTATGTGTCCATCCAAGTTCTGGAAATAGCCAGAATAGCCGATATCGAATCCTTTGGCGATGCGGCGTGCAAACTGTAGCGCGTAGTAGCCCGTTCCCCCGTTTGCAATCGTTCCACCTCCAACTGCAAAGCCGATCTTATTGAATCGATTATCCCAGCCCTTCACCACATTGAGCTGCACGTCCCGGTCGAAGAGTCCGCCGTAATCGTAGTAGAAACCCTTAAGACTTGCTCCCCACCCATTTCTAAGCCCGGCGAAGGTGCTGATTGAAGCTCCGCGTTGGAACGGAGAACCATCCAAGGCGTTGTTCCAACTGGCAGAAAACTCTGTGCTACTTTGCCTAACCGGTCCGTTTCTCCAATCAAAAGATAACTCGTCGTAGAGCTCCCAACCTTTGATCCCATTGAAGCCCAGCAGGCCGTCGGGCAATCGGAACTTGTCGTTTGTGTCGTTATAGCCTAGGAATAGGAAGTTGGCCTTGTCTTGGTACCACACTGAGTTTGAAGAGGCAAGAGCTGACTGCCCGTTGTCATCACTGCGGGCATATCGGGAATAGAGGGCAAGTTTGCCCCACTCCTTAGTGTAATTTGCGCTTAGAACGCTCGCTTTGTCTGCGTCTGAAGACTTCACATTGGCAAACACACCGTAGCTTTCAAATGGCGATTGCTGATGGCTCCAGTTAGCAACTGCGTCGATACGATCCCCGAAGGTCATCGTGCTAAGAATTCCGAGGGAGTCTTTCTTGCCAATTTTCCCATACACTTTTGTGCCGAGGTCGAATCGACCGATTCTGCGAGCATAGAACATTTGGCCAATATCGAACCCCATTCCTGCCTGGAAAAAGCCTTGACCTTCCAGGAAGAATGGGCGTCGCTCAGGCACAAATCTCTCGGTCCGGCTAAATCCAACGCTCTCAACCGCTCCTTCTATCGTTCCAAAATCTGGATTGAGCGAACCAACGGCCGTGATTTCTGCGCTGAGGGGGAACCGGGCATCAACTCCCATTCGACTGATTGCTCGGTTCTTGTCATCAATCCCCCCGATGACGTAAGGAAGAATGGACACCTTTGGCTGAGGCGGCGCTGGGGTCTCCACGCCGGTCCATATCCCCTGCAACTCTTCACGTGAGTTGGGACCGATGTTCGACCAGTATGAGGGCAAGTTGAGACGATGATGGTATCGAAAGAAATTGATTCCAAGGTTTTGCGCATTCTTCTTATACGGATAATTCATAATCTGCCAAGGAATTTGCATCTCGGCGGTCCATCCGGTAGTCGTCCTCTTTACAAAAGCCTTCCACTCCCCTTTCCACTCGGTTTTCTTGGCTCGGCCTCCTCCTAGGCGGGCGGATTTGGTGCCAATCGCGTTGACCGAGAAAATGGACGAGCCTTGGGTAGTTCCTGTAGAAAATGGATCAAGCCTAACGTCAACAACATCCTCGGAAAGGGAGTCCATGGAATTGGTTTGATTAGAAAACCGACTGTCTTCTTGAGTTTCGGCAGCCGTAATCAATTCCGGTTTGGTGTCCCGGATGTCAAATGCCACGTAGATGAATTTGGAATCGTAGCCTATGTGGCAGTGAGTTTGTTCTGCTACCTGCTTCCCCTGATTAACGTCCCAGAATCCCGTAAGAGGAACCGCTTTTTGCCACACCTCATCCCCAAGGTCGCCATCTATTTTGGGTGGAGCCTCAAGTTTGACCGCGGGTAAGACCCGTTTTGAACCCTCTTGCGCCAACAGTTGGCTTGAAAGGGAGAAAAGCAAAAATATTGGCATCAGGTGACGCATCGGCAAACCTTACCGCTTTTGGTGGTCACTTGATTCCAATGATGGGCCCAATTGCCCCCACCGAGCAGTTATCTACGTCAGATTGCTCCAAAATGCAAGAATCTACAGGGGGACTAGCTCATCGTCGCCCGAACTGCCGTGATGACCTGCTCTAAGCTGGGCAAAGCCGCATACTCGTAAACGGGGTTATAGCCAATGCTGACGTCTTCTCGTGCAACGACCTGTGGAGCGGCGAGAAGTTGATTCCAGCTCTCCGTCGTGCTAACGATCTGGGCAACTACGGCCTGACCAAAACCACAAGTTCGGTTGTCTTCGTAAAGGGCAACAAGTCGACCAGTCTTCTTGAGAGAAGCGGTAATGGCTTCGTAGTCGCAAGGCACCAAGGAACGCAAGTCGAGAACCTCAACATCAATCTCTCCCGCCAAACTTGCCGCCGCCTCTTCTGCCAATTCAACGCAGTTACCGTAGCAAACGATCGTGCAATCTTTGCCCGCCTTTGCAATGCGGGCTTTACCGAAAGGTACCGCTTGAACGTTTGTCACATCCATCTGCTTGCGGAAGATGTGCTTGGGCACGAGAACGAACGTGGGGTCATCTCCTTGGATCGCAGTCCAGAACAAACCGGCGGCATCTTCGGGGGTCGAAGGTATCGCAACCTTGATTCCGGGCGTGTGGGCCAGATAGCCTTCACCGGACATTGAGTGCCAAAGTGATCCGCCGGGCAAATAGGCTCCCATCGGGGCGTAAATTACGAGTGGACACTTCCAATCGCCAAATGTTCGCCACCTAAGGGTGGACATGTTGGTGACGACTTGATTCCAACCGGGTGAAATGAAGTCGATGAACTGAAGCTCAAATACGGGCTTCATGCCATAGCATGCCATTCCAACGGCGACGCCCATAATCGTGGCTTCGGCGAGGGGCGAGTTGAAGACTTGCTTGGGAAACGCCTCGCTGAGCCCCTTGGTCATTCCGAAAACGCCGCCTTTTGGATCTTCAATATCCTCACCGAAGAAGATGACCTTGGGGTCATTTTCCAGCGATTTGCGCAAGGTCGTGTTAATCGTCGACACCATGGTTTGTCGCCCGGCTTGAATGGGCGGCACTTCTAGCGAAGCAACGTTGCCCCAGTTGTGATCAAGGACATCTTCGGCGCGGGGGTCTTCTGCAGTCTCTGCCCGCTGATACTCGGCATCGATAAATGCCGCGAGTTCATCTTGTATCTGGTCAAATCCGGCTTCCGTAAGCTCGCCCGATGCGATCAACTCTTCGCGCAATTTGAGAATCGGGTCGCGCTTCATCATCTCATCAATGTCGCCGAGGTCGCGGTAAACACGATGATCATCTGAGCTTGTGTGGCTTCCGAGGCGATCAAGGTCGGCCCATAAGATTGTGGGACCTGCGCCACTTCGAGCCCGATCGGCAGCTTCCTTTCCAGCAGCCAAAACGTTATCGGGGTGGCGTGCGTTGCAGTGGATAATGTGCGCCTCATTAAACAGTTCGAGGTGCATCGGGTTGTATTTCGTGGTTGGAGTGCTGATCCCGTACTTGTTATCCTCAATCATCAGAATAACGGGCAGTTTCTCTTGAATGGCAAAAGCAATCGCTTCGTAGAACTCGCCTTGGCGACTCGCAGCATCGCCGATGCTGGCCAGGGCAATGGAATCCTTGCCTTCTAATTGCATAGCCCAAGCCACGCCACAAGCCGGTAGCAAGTTCGCCCCAGTCGGAGTTGGGACGCTGAACACGTTAAGTTCTCGGCTGCTGTAGTGTCCGGGCATTTGTCGTCCGCCGGAACTCGATTCGCGTTTAGCAAAGTAAGCCAGCGCGAGGTCGTAGTTCGACATGCCCCTGGCCAACATCAAAGCACGGCTTCGATAATACGGAAAAATGTAGTCATCGGGCCGAAGTACATAGGCAAGAGCTGCGAGTGGTTCATGTCCCATTCCACCTACCTGGAACCAGCCTTTGCTTTGCCGGAGGAGAATGCCCTCACGACGGTCACCCTCGCGACTCATCATCATTAATCGCAGAAAATCAAGCTTGTTATAGGTAGCAGTTTGGATTGTTGACATGAAAAAACCTCGATCGCCATTGATCGGCCCTCTGATTTTACCGGACGGCGTTGCAACCTTTTACAAGTTCAAACCGTGATAACATGATGGAGTCCAAGGTAACCTGGATTTCGGGAAGCAGAATTGAAATGAAAATAAAGCCTCTAGGTAAGTTCCTAATCTTCATCGTCATCCTGGGTGCAGTCGTCGGGGGAGCCCGGATGTTTCTGGGTGAAAAGGGCTTAAGCGGCCTGATCCCGGGTCGAAGCACGGCCGAATCAATGGTCCCGGCGAAGGTAGACCTTCCCCGTCGTCCAGGCGAACAGATTCCTGATTCCGTTCGAGATTTGAGCCTACCTGGCAAAGCTGTTTCAAACTCCGACAAGCCTGAGATGCGGATGCTTCTCTGGGCGTGGAACTCTCAAATGGGATTGATGTTCGCAAACGGCGGAGCATCGACCACGAAGGGGAGTTTTATGGACAAATACGGTGTTAACCTCAAGCTTGAGCGGCAAGATATGGTTGACAAAATGCAAGAGGGCTTGGTTACATTTGCCACCGAGTACTCACAAGGCAACAAGAATCCGTCGACTGGAGCCCATTTTGTGGCGATCATGGGCGACGGAGCCGCTGCATTTCTAGCCGGCCTCAACGCAAACTTGAAAAAGATCGGGCCAGAGTATCAGGCCAAAGTTATTGCCTCATGCGGATACAGCACCGGTGAAGATAAGTTTATGGGTCCCAAGGCTTGGAAGGATAACCCGGAGGCATCGAAGGGGGGCTTGGTTGCGGGTGTTTTGCGAGACGGCGACTGGAACATTGCCCAAAAGTGGCTTGGCGATAACGGGTTGAAGAACAATCCCGACGAAAAGACCTGGGATCCTGATGCTTTGAACTGGGTTGCGGCCAATGACTACTTGGACGCCGCCGAAAAGTACATTGTTGGCTACAGCGAAGAGCGCGACGTGGTTCGAAACGGAAAGCTCACCGGGCAGAAGAAGCGCGTTACCGTACAAGGTTCGGTCACATGGACACCGGGCGACGTAAACATCGCGAAGAAGAAGGGCGGCATCGTTTCGATCGTATCGACCAAGGAATATTCTTCGCAGATGCCCAACGTGATTATCGGAATTGACAAATGGATGAAGGAAAACCGGAAGCAAGTTGAGAGCATGATCAGAGGAATTTCCGATGGTGGCGACGCCGTTTCCTTGAGTTCCGATGCCATTCGCCGAGCCGGTGAGATCAGTCAAGAAGTTTATAATGAAAATGGCGCCGACGCAGAGTATTGGGTGAAATACTATTCTGGCGCGGTTGAAGTAGACAAAACGAATCAACCGATTGAACTTGGTGGCTCAGATGTTAACAACGTGCGCGACATGGAGTATTTGTTTGGGCTGGTTCCTGGCACGGCGAGCACGTTTGAAGCAACGTACACGAAGTTTGGCGATGTTGTTGTGCAACAATATCCCGATCTAGTCCCAAGCTACCCTTCAGTTAGCCAAATCCTTGACAAGAGCTATGTGGCCGCCGTGGCGAGGATTGCCGGAACAAAAGTCGGTCGCGCTGATCCTACTCCTGATGCCGGTCGTGCCGTGCCAAAGCCCGATCCTAGCCGATTGGTAAGTGAGAAGGTGTGGAAAAATATCAAGTTTGAAACGGGGAAAGCTACTTTTACCGCCTCCACGATGAGCGAGTTGAACAAGCTTTTGCAAGACCTTCTGATCGCTAGCGGCGCATCCGTAGAGATTCATGGTCACACCGATAATGTTGGCGAGCCAACTTCGAACATGCAGTTATCAGAGGCGAGGGCATTTGCGGTAAAGCACTGGCTGGAGAAAGTTGCCGGAGGGAACTTCCGAAATCGGATCAAGGTCATCGCCCACGGCCAGTCAGAGCCGCGCGTTCCAAACACAAGTGAAGGAAACCGCGCCATCAACCGGCGGGTCGAAATTCGTCTGCTTGCAAACAAATAATGGCAACGAAGCGGTCGCCACTTAATGCGTTTCGCCCGAACGAGATTGTCTCGTTCGGGGCGATGCGCGTAATCGTTGCGCTGCAGGTTTTCCTAATATTGGTGCTCTGGATCGAGTCACCATTCAAAGTTCTGCCACGACCAGGCGACGTCTTTGCCGCTCTGGGCAAGATGTGGCAAGAAGGATTGGGACAGGAACTTCTGACGAGTTTGCAGCTTAACGTAGAAGCAATCGCGTTGACCACTGTCATATCCATTGGCCTGTCGTATCTGACCGTGATGCCGTTCTTTCGACCGATCGTTAACGCGGCTTCAAAGGGCCGGTTTCTCAGCTTAACCGGCTTCTCCCTCCTATTCGCCCTCGCTGGTGCAGGCGGGCATTCGCTCAAGCTTTGCTTGCTCGTTTTTGGCATGACCGTGTTCTTCCTTACTTCAATGGCGAGCGTGGTAGCTGAAATCCCAAAAGAGTCGTTTGACCACGCTCGAACGCTGCGGATGAGCGAGTGGCGAACCGTATGGGAGGTGGTTATTCTGGGCACGTCGGACAAAGCCTTCGAGGTCCTGCGCCAAAACGCCGCCATTGGCTGGATGATGTTGACCATGGTTGAAGGAATCGTGAGAAGCGAAGGCGGAATAGGGACGGCTTTGTTGAGTCAACAGAAGTATCTTCATTTACCCGAGGTCTTCGCCATTCAACTATTGATCTTAATGGTCGGAATTCTTCAAGACTTTGGAATCGGGGCTCTGCGGCGGCTCTGTTGCCCGTACGCCGACATAAAACTGGAGAGGAAAGCGTGAGCACAGTTCCCTATGAACTCAAAGAAACGTTGCTCAAAGTCGAGGGCGTGTCTCGCAGTTTTGGTGACCAGATGATCCTGAGAAACCTGAATCTCGAGATAAAGAATGTTCATCGCCCGGGACTGTCTCAAGGCCAAGTCGTTGGCTTGCTTGGGCCCTCAGGAATGGGGAAGACAACCTTGTTCAGAATCTTGGCTGGGTTGGACAAACCTGACACAGGAACGGTCATGATCACGGTTGGTGGCCAAGCGCTGCCTGTCAGGAGAGGGATGGTCGGTGTCGTCGCGCAGCACTATCCGCTTTTCGCCCACCGAACCGTACTGGGAAACCTGGTGGTTGCGGGACGCCAAGCTGGACTTTCTAAGGAAGAGGCATCCGAGAAGGCACACCAGTTGCTTGATCAGTTCATCCTCAAAGGGGCTGAAAGTAAGTATCCGGCGCAGCTCTCAGGAGGCATGCGACAAAGAGTAGCGATCGCACAACAATTCATGTGCAGCGAGGGTTATATTCTCATGGACGAACCGTTCTCGGGTCTCGATCCGGTTGCGGTTGATCGCGTCGTAAAGTTCGTCCAGGATTGCGCAACAACGGACGAGTTAAAAACGTTTATCGTCGTTACCCACGACATTGAGGCCGCTGTTGAGGTTTCAGATACGATCTGGTTGATGGGCCGGGAAAGAGATCCCGAAGGCAAGATTATCCCGGGCGCATTCGTTCAGGCAAGTTATGATTTGATCGAAAGGGGCCTAGCATGGCAGGCCGATGCTGGCGACAAGCCCGAGTTCCATCAGACGTGCCGAGAGATACGAGCCGTGTTCCCTCGGCTGTAGGCCTAGTTAAGGTAGATTTAGCTGTTCTATGAGAGTTGTAAGCCGGTATGCCGAGGCCTTCAAGGAGGGATTTAACTTAGTTACCCTCGCATCGGCGCTCGCTCTTTCAGCGGCCTTGCTCAACCCCATCCCCCTCTTGGCGGCCATAGTAGCGGAAGCGGCCTATCTCTTGTTTGTCCCCGACTCACGATGGTTCGAGCAGCGGCTTGAGAAGAAATACGATGCTCAGGTTCTTGAGCATCGAGAAAAACTAAAATCGGAAGTCTTCCCCCACGTTCGCAATTCGGTGCGAGAGCGTTTTCTGGGTCTTGAGTCCATGCGAAAGCAGATCGAATCCCAAGTGAGTGGCGAGGAGAAGTGGTTTCGTTATGCCCTGCGCAAGCTTGACTTTTTGCTCGAAAAATATCTACAGTTCGCTCAGAAAGAATCGACGTTCGTGCAGTATCTAACCGCATTAAAGAGCCAGGTACAAGATCCCCAAAAGCCGCCTCCCGTGGTTTACAAAAAGAAGGGGGTTGCCTTTGATATCGAATCGTCCCCAGCGGGTCCTCTTGTGGAGCCTTCCGAAAAGTGGGTGAGGAAGACGGTTGAGGAGATTCAAGACCACTATAACGGTGAGATCGAGGAGATTGACAATAAGCTGACGGCCGATCCCGATTTCCCTACGCGCCAAGTTGTTGAAAAGAGAAAAGAAATCCTCAAGCGTCGACATGAGTTCGTCGGCAGAATCGGCATGATCTTGGCGAATTTGGAAAGTCAGATGGCGCTTATGGCGGACACGTTTGGGCTCGTGAATGATGAAATCCGCGCAAGGTCTCCCGAACAAGTTCTGGCAGATATTGATGAAGTCGTTTTGACTACAAACTCACTGACCGAGGCGATAGAATCGGTAACGCCATACGACGAGCTTGTGGCCAAGCCCAAACCCGATGAAAATCTTGGCGGACTAAGCTAGAATAAATCCATGTCTATCAAGAACACCCTAAGAAAAGCGGCGGGACTCTTCGTCGAAATTAGCGATGCGCCCGCCAGCGATGATTTTGATCCAAATTCGCTGTTGGATTCGCCCGCTCCGGCTCCCGCTCCCGCATCCAAAACCGTTGAGCAATTGGTTAAAGAAACACCTGGTCCCAACTTGTCTGAGATCAAGGTAGAACCCGCAAAAGTGCAAGCCCCGACCGTTTCCGCGCCGGGCGGAGCGGTAAAGTTCGCGGAGATATACGCTCAAGCGAATGTGCCGGTCGCCAGTTTCACTGCCGAGCAAGCCCTCGAGATGATCAACTCGTTGCCGGGCGATCTGCCCATCGAAGTCCGACGTAAGACCATTTCGGTAACGATGGAGACCATGGGGAAGGCCACTGGTGTCAATGTCGAGACGGTGGTTGCCGATGCTTCTCGCAAGCTTGCGGCATTGGATTCATATGCCGACGCTCTCAGCACCAAAACGGCCGATTTTGTGGCTGTCACGAATATGCAGATTGCGGCAATGGAAAACGAAATCACTGAAAAGCGCCGACTGATTGATGACACCAAGAGGCTTCTTCAGGTAGCAGTCGGTGCTTGCGAGTCGGAAGCGGACCGGCTTGATGATATTCTCGAGTTCTTTAGCTTGGACGTGGCGCCTAGTTCACTTTCTGGTAAGCAACCCTAAACTTCATCGGCTTAGGTTGAGCTTTGCTGATCGGAGCCGAGATGATCATGCTCATCGATCGTCCGTCGGCAGAGAGCGTTAACACGCGTGGGTTTGGGTCTTTAAATGGCTTAGAATCAATTGTGGTCGTCCAGAGTGTGAGCTTTGAGCCCTCCAACTTCCATTTTCCCTTTGTGACTTTGAATCGACCAACGGTACCTATTTTCTGTTGCCACGTGTTGTCCTTGTTCAGCAGCATCGTGGGGACTTTGCCCTTCATCGCGTTTGTTTTCACGACACCGGGATGGATCTCTTCGAAGTAACCGGCCCAGGATCCGGCCAGATTCGGCTTTACGAAGCTCAAAGCCAAGCTGAGCGAAATGGCAACCATATTAACCAATTGACGCTCGTTTGGAAGCAAAGATTTGGTCCAAATACTGACCGGTCCAACTTTCTTTCACTTTGGCAATTTGCTCAGGAGTGCCGCTAGCCACCACCTGGCCACCACCGATGCCGCCTTCTGGGCCCATGTCAATAATCCAGTCAGCAGTCTTTATCACGTCCAAGTTGTGTTCGATCACCACGATGGTGTTACCCTGGTCCACTAGCCGGTGGAGGACGGTTAGCAGGCGATTGACATCCTCGAAGTGCAACCCGGTTGTCGGCTCATCCAGAATGTAGATGGTGCGACCTGTAGAACGCTTGGAAAGTTCCTCAGCAAGTTTCACGCGTTGGGCCTCGCCTCCCGACAGCGTTGTGGCTGGTTGTCCCATGCGAACATAACCGAGACCAACATCCATAAGTGTCGCCAGCTTTCTGTGGATTTTTGGGATGGGTTGAAAGAATACGACCGCTTCCTCAATGGTCATCGCCAGAACTTCCGCAATAGATTTACCTTTGTAGCGGACCTCAAGAGTCTCACGGTTGTATCGCTTGCCCTTACACACTTCACAGGGAACGTATACATCGGGCAAGAACACCATTTCGATCTTGATAATCCCATCGCCCTTGCATGACTCACACCGACCGCCCTTGACGTTAAAGCTAAAACGGCCGTTCTTGTAGCCCCGCATCTTGGCATCGGGTGTGAGCGCGAACAGCTCGCGAATCATATCAAAAGTGCCGGTGTAGGTGGCTGGGTTTGATCTCGGGGTGCGTCCGATTGGGGATTGATCAATGTCAATCACCTTATCGAAAGGCTCATGGCCCTCGAGGGCATCGTGGGGCTCCCAGGAACCTCGAGTTCCGTACACTTCATACATTAAGCGAGGGAAGAGGGTGTCCTGAATCAGCGTGGATTTCCCACTCCCAGAAACACCGGTGACGCAGGTGAAGAGGCCAACGGGAATCCCCACGCTTACGTTTTGCAAATTGTTTCCCCGCGCCCCTCGCAGGACCAACCATCCCTCAGACATGTAGACGTGAGTATATCAGATTGCTATTTCTTGATCAAGACCGTCGCCGTCCGTGTTCGGCCGTTTCGCGTCACTGAAACATAGCGAGAGACGTTGACAGCCACGGCCAACGTGTTTGCCGTAAACGTCCTTGTGGATTGTCCATAGCTGAAAGTGACGGTGGACGGAGGAATAAGCTCAGGTCCGCTGCTCGCAACGGCGCATACAAAGCTGTTCCCGACCGTCCCGTTTGCATTGATGGTAAACGAAGCCGCCTGCCCGCCGGTTACGAACGCTTGATTTGATACTACGCTCGTGATATCGGGCAACAAAATGTTAAGATTTCGGGTCAACTTCAAATTGCCCAACTTAAGAATCACGTGTCGCGTGATCGGCACTGAGGAAGGGAGCGCGCTGACCAAGAATGTTCCGGTTGTTTGACCGGCGGGTATCGTTACGCGATCAGGCGTGCTTAGCGCCGCGCTGTCGTCAGCCAACTCCATTGAGAATCCTTGGCTCGGTGCGGGGGTTGATATTTGAACCGTACCGGTCGCGTTGTTGCCCGTGACAACTCCGCTCGGGGCCAGCGAGAAACTTACGATCGTTGGATAGGTTGGGGCGGCGCGTTCAAGGCGCGATATCCATCCGCCTGCCGCATTGAATACCGCCCCGCCTCCCCAGAAACTAAGCGAATCGGCAGGATCGACACTTAGGGAGCTGAATTGACTCCAATCGTTTGATCCGTAGGCTGTGCCGCTACTTGGAGCGAGAACAGTAGCGGGCATCATTTGGGCAGAGACTGTCTCGTAAGCCCTCACTTCTCCCACGAACACGGGTGCGGTAGTGGCCGAAGATCGGTTGTAGGTAACACCCAAATCGCCGCGTTGATTGAAAGCAATGGCGGGCATATAGAGGTCTACACCCGCAGCACCGGTGATCCTGTTGATTTGACGTTCGATTGGGGTTCCGCTGTTATACGTAAACGACAAAATCTCAATGGCCTTGCGCCCCGCCACCTCGACAACATGGCTAACGGCAACGCGTTTGTCCTGGAAGTTCGCTGCCGAAGTAACCCAGTCGCCCGTCGTCTTTAGACCGCCATTAGAGCAAGCGGCATTGGTCGAAGGATCCGTCCAGCTTTGTGAAATTGTAACCGGAAACGTTTGGTAGGAAATACTCGTGCCAAAGTTGCCCATTTGAACCCAGGTGATCTGGTTTTGAGCGGTCGCGCTAGCATATGCGCCCCAAATGAAAGAAGCGCTGGGATCGTTGGTTAACGAGAGTCGAACAGGGTTTACCACGTTATACTGGGAAGTGTTGTTCGCTCCGCCGAGGTAAGCCGAAGCTTTGTTGAACCCAAGGATGCTGGCGGCCACGGGCAAATTATCGTCGAAGTCGAAACTGACTAGACTGAGGGCCAAACCTTCGTTGCATATGCCTATGCTGGGTTGGCCCAGATAGTAGGGTCCAGAAATCAAGAACAAATTGAGGGGCAACCTGACCTTATACCAGTTGCCACCTAAGGTCGAGTCATCGGAAATCGCGAGAAGAGCGGCGCTCGATTGGGAATTCGTATTTGTGTCTACGGCGGCAATGATCCAGCGTTTTCCCACTCGGTCGAAGGCGCACGTTGCCTGATTTTGCACATCGCCGACTGCCGTTGCGCCAAAGAACGCTGAAATCGAGGTGTTGAATAACAGGGCACCATTACTCTTTCGGTAAAAGCTGATTTCTTCGTTGGTTGTGAGCAAAGCTTCTGAATAATAGACTGCGCTCGAAACGTTTGGAGTTGAGGGTGTTGGCGAACCGCCACCCGGAAAGAATGCCGCTTTCTTTGGCGTTACACCGGCAAGTAAGTTTGTGATTGTCAAGTTTGATATGTTCATGACACCATCAAAGCGCATATCGCCCGGCGCGGAAATGCCCAAGGCGGCAAGTCCGAGCCAACACCAAGTAACAAAACTTCTCAGCCTCATAACATTTATCTTACACGCATATTTGCGGAAATTTGAAACTTTTTTGTTGACATCATAATGTGATAACAATGAAACGCGCGTGTTCAATCCTTCTCTGCCTAATGTTGCTGCCATGTGCTTTTGCACAGAAGCTCGAAAAGCCTGTCGCAGGAAGCAAACTGCGCAAGACCATTCTTGATACCCTTCGCCCCAGTGTTGAGAAAGATTTGAAGCAGAAAGTTGTTTTCAAGGTAAGCCAGTTGCGGGTTTACGGTGAGTGGGCGCTGGTGTTTGCCGAAACCGTAAAGCCCGATCTGAAGCCGATTGACTTTAAGAAAACCCACTATCGCGAAGACCTCGAGCAGGGCATGTTCGATGGCCCCAGCACCTTTGCCTTGCTGAGAAAGTCGAAAGGCAAGTGGGTGGTAAGAACGTTTTGCATTGGGCCGACGGATGTGGCTTGGAGTAACTGGATGGAAGCACCATTCAACGCCCCCAAACCCCTCTTCCCGCCACCCTTCGGCGAGAAGTGAAGCGCTATTTAGCTTCCCAAACTCGAAGCTCAACAAGGTGAACGCCTTCATTTGCGCTTCCCTTTAGCATGTGCACTTTCACGAAACGCGCTTGTCGCGAAGTTAACTTAATCTGGTCGCCGCTCGAGCTGGCCGGGGTCGTGTTGGCGGTGCGATCGGCTACGGTTTCCCATTTCTGACCGTCAATCGAGATGTCGACGGTGTATTGATAGTAGCGCGAGCCGTCCCAATAAGGGAAAGCCTCAATTCGATCCACCCGGTAAACCTTCCCCAGGTCAACTTGAATCCATTGCGGAGCTGTTGCCCACCAACTTGAGATCAAATCCATGTTGTCGTCCACGGCGAGTTCTGGTCCTTGTGCGCCTTGGGTGCCCCCAGACACCGTTACCTTCTTGCCCGTGGCCAGATTCGGCACCTTTGGCGGCACATGGTAATAGATCTTTGAGGATTCATATCCAACTCTTTCACCGCTGGCATTGAACGCTGCGGCCCGAACTGTGGTCGATTCGGTGATTGTGAACGGCCCCGTGTAGAGCGAAGACTTAGAGTTCACCGGTGAGCGATCAACCGTATACCGAATAGGAGTACGCCCGGATAAGGAAATTGTGAGCGGGGACGTGAAACAGGGAACGTCAAATCCGCTCGGATCCAGTGCGTCCAATGGTCCATTCTCAATCAAAACCGGTTGAATCAGCAAACTGAGAAGTTGGTCTGTTTGCTTCAATCGCGGTTCGAACTCGGCAAAATGCACGACGCTCGGATTCCAAACGCGCTCTGCCATCGCGGAAACGATCCTTCTGAGATTTTCGATTTCCGATTCCTCCGGACCCTCCCACGAGCAAATCTGGGCCCCCTCTATTTTCGAAACGTCGGGCGTTCGGAACCAGGCGGTTGTCCCGTAGAGGTTCGAAAAGCGTCCGAATCGGCCCAAGTCCCATTCGTACACTTTCTGCACGGGCCAAACGTGACGGTTAACCACATACAAGGGCGTCCAAGAAGCGTTAATGACGGAATAGCCATCTTCGATAAGTTCAGTGGGGGCGTAATAAGCGTTTTCGAACTCCATCACGAGAATATCTTTGGGAATAGGAAACCTTGAATTGGAATCACGCCCAAATCCTTCCCAAACAATAAGTTGCTTGTTCCTTTTCTTTACAATCTCGTTGACTTGAATAAGAAAACGCCGGAATATCTCTTGTTGAGATTTCTCAGGGAGTCCAAGGGCTTTGAACGCGGCAAAAAAGTCTTTGTGCTGATCCGCATTGGCGATATCCGCCTCATCCCCACCCATGTGAAAATAGGGCGAGGTTGTGAACACCTCGCACATTTCGCTAATGACCGTCTCCACCGCCTTGATAACTTCTTCGTTCGCGAAGTTGATAGTGGCGTGATGCTCATAGGGTTTCGTTCCTTTTATCTTGAACAAGTCTGGGTAGGTTCTAACCAGGACTCCACTATGACCGGGGATATCAAACTCCGGAACGATCGCAACACCTCGATTCTGGGCAAACTTGACTAACTCCTTTAGCTCATTTAGGGAATATGTCGTCTTGGGGTCATTCACGAGCGGAAAAGCTCGGCACGGGAAGGTGAATGATTGATCGTCGGTTAAGTGGAGTTGCAGATAGTTCAGCTTGTAAAGCCGACAAAGTTCGACGCATTGCTTCAAGTTGTCAATGGAATGAAACTGGCGAGCCACATCGATGAGTAAGCCTCTGTATCCGCGGGCAGGCTCATCCTCAATTGTTAGTTTAGGCAGTTGTAGACTTTGACCATCTCGCTGGATCGTCTGGAGAAGCGTCGCCGTCCCGTATGTCACACCTCTTAAGGTCGAACCCGTGACAGAAACACCGCGGTCGACCAACATGCGATAGCTCTCCTCACTCCCGGTTGGCGCGATCCGCAACAAGATTGAGTCCTTGGTCGGGTTGATTTGAAGGGAAGGCTTGATCCCGGTCTTTCGGGAGATTTCATCGGCAAGAATGGCTGCGAGGGGCCGAAGCTCTGGCGTCAATGCCACGATGGATGGAGCTTTCAGCGTAACCCGACCGGTGCCGATCGAGGTTGTCTTGGGCCAAGGGATAATGCCGATTGATG
This sequence comes from Fimbriimonadaceae bacterium, assembly GCA_040081075.1. Lineage (GTDB taxonomy): Bacteria > Armatimonadota > Fimbriimonadia > Fimbriimonadales > Fimbriimonadaceae > JANJUB01. Next base: position 45,743 of record JBEBHJ010000007.1, read on the forward strand.
GTCGGGCTGGCGCGGCCGATTTTGGGCGCCCTGCCAACGCTTTCATAATTCCGGCTTCAAACTGGTCCGCGAGAAGGTTGTTTCCGGCTGGCAGCATGTGCACGCCATCGTAAGTTAATGGCCCCTTCTTCTCCTGTAACGCTCCGAAAAATGCGGCACGAAGATCAACGACGATGGATCCCATCTCGGCGCCGACTTTCTTTACGATGGTCGAATATTGGTCGAGCTTGTCATCCAAGGGGTTTTCGCCTTGCGGTTTCTCTCCTATGAGGGATGGGGTCGCGATCACTATTGGAACCTTCGCCGCCTTCGCGCTAGCCAACATATCCTTCAGGCATTTCTCGTAGACGTCGGGCGAGTTGCCATTCTGTCCATGCCAAACGTCGTTTATGCCGATTTCAATAACGGCGGCCGCGGGTTTCTCTTTCCGGAGGATTTCGGCAAAGCCAGCTTGCGAAGCATTTCCATCGCGGAGGTCGTTGCTTTTGCCGCCATTAATGCCGCGCTTGAGGAGCGCAATTTGAAGCCCTTTCGTGCGGACGTTCTCGCTTAGGCGCTGGCTCATCACGTCTAAGTATCCACCTTGCCACGTGATCGAGTCGCCGAAAAAGACGATCCGATCCTGGTTCCTAAAAGGGGTTTCAGACCCAGTAAATTGATGGGTGAGAAGCATCGTCAGGGCCAAAATGTGCATGATATGCCCAGTCTATCTTATGCGTGGTTTTACAATCGCTTAGCGGTTTTTTAGCGCTCGCGCAAAGTTACTGCGGTAACATCAGCGAAGAGGAACGAGACTCCATGAATAAAACTGCATCACTTTCGCTTGCCGCTGTTTTTGTCTTCGCCGCAGCTGGCATTGCCTTGTCGCTGGGGCCAAACGCCAATCGCACCGGCCAACTCACTAAGAAGTCAAGTTACAAACTGCCCGTATTAGCGGGCAAAGTAGACCCAGTCCGGGATTCGAAGGTTGATATCAATTCGGCCGAATCGCTTTTGCGCCATATACGTTATCTTAAGTCGATTGATGGCGAGGTGGAGGAACCAGGTGGAAAGGAGTCGCGGGGTGATTGGTACGAAGCGCGATACCACTGGATTTCACAGCGTTTGGATGCCAACGGTCTCTACGATCCGAACTACCTCCGGGCGGGCATCACACACCGAGATGCAATGCCTCGAAACAAAGAATCTTACGCGCCGGGTGGAACCGCACAGGAACTCGGACCTGTCAACGCTAGCGACCCTGTCCAAGAAATCTATTTCGGTCATGGTCCGGCATCTGGGCGCAAGAATGATATCGCTATTTATCCTGCCAATCCACTTATCATGGCGGTTGCTTCCGCTGGCGGTGGAATTTGGAAGACCACGAACGGTGGAACGACGTGGACACCACTTAGTGAAAAGTGGCCAAACCTCTTCACCAGTTCTGTTGCGTTTCATCCAACCAACTCGAACCTCATTTTGGCGGGGACCGGAGACCGCGAGGGATTCTTTGAGCACTATGGGAACGGGATCATGCGCACGACGGACGGAGGAACGACTTGGACTCAGGTCGGCCCGCAAGACATGCGATCTAGCTGTATTAACAAGATCATTTTCGATCCGACGAACCCAGCAATCGTGCTGGCCCTCGGCGGCAACGGAGCCTCTTTCACAGATTCACTTTGGCGCTCTACCGATTCGGGCTTAACATGGGCCGCCGTAGCCGGTCTTAGCACCACCGTTACGTCGTGGGACGACATCGTTCGGACGACAGCCGGAACCTACTACATTGCTGGCAGCGATAATGGTGCGACGACGGGATTCCTCTACAAATCAACTAACGCCGGCGTGACCTGGACCGCCGTCAACAACCCGTGCGTTGCTGCCAATCCTCACATGGATTTAGCTGCCTCCCTCGTCAGTGCCACGACGCTGTATCTCTTAGCAATCGGCGACGAAAAGATGTACAAAACCACCAATGGTGGAACGACCTGGACGAATATCAAGGGCAACTTTGTGAACGGGGACGCCAACTCGGGAGCCAACTACGCTTGGGCTCAAAAGGATTATAACGAGCACATCACTGTTTCCAAAAATGGAGCTAGTGATGTTGTTTATGTCGGCCTCATTGGCATCAACATGGATGTCAACGGAGACGGTACATGGACGGATATCAGCCGGACGTGGTCGGCAACTCCACCTAACTATGTTCACGCTGACCAGCACTGTGGAATCGCCCATCCAACCGATCCGACTGTCGTCTATTTCGGGTTAGATGGAGGAATCTTTAAGTGGAAATTGACCAATGCCGCGACTGGAGCCGGAACCTGGACTTCCCTTAACGCAACGATCAAAGACTTCCAAGCCTATCATGTTTCGGCTCACCCAACCGATCCGAACTACTTAATGACCGGTTTGCAAGACGACTGCACCATAGGATCGCGAAACAACTTTGCCGCCTGGACATCTCTCAGCGCCGGTGACGGCACTTGGAGTGCGTTTGACAAGAGTAACCCTGGCGTCCAATACACGAGCGCGCAGAACGCGAGCGTCTTTCGTTACCCGACGGCGACGTCGCTGTCGCCAACTTACATCAAGCCAACCGCGGGTTCGTTTGGTTTTGTTGCCCCGCTTGTTACAGCGGGCTCTGCAGGCAATGAAGTTTTCCTTGGTGGAGACTTCCTTTACAAGTGGTCTGGAGTGGGCCGAACCTGGAACCAAACAAATATGCCGTGTGGAAGCTCGCAGGCGTCTACTGAACTTGCGGTCGCTCCGGCAAACGGTAACGTTATCTACTCTGGAAACAGCGAGGGCATTATAACGATGACTCGCGACAAAGGAACGACCTACGCGCAAATTGATGATGCCAACATTGATCGGCCCGTCGGCGGAATTGGAGTCTCGTTTTCCAACTCATACGACATCGTAGTTGGCCTGATGGGTCAGGGACGGAATCACCTCTGGCGTTGTTCAAACACCATTGCGGGAGTTCCTATTTGGACCAACATCAGCGGAACCGGTTCAACGGCGCTCCCAAGTGTGCCGATCACTTCGGTGGCTCGTGACCCCTACGAGTCAGCCCGAATCTACGTTGGAACCGACATCGGCGCATTCATGACCACTAACCTAGGCGCAACTTGGGTCAGCATGACCACGCTTGGTCTCCCGGCCGTCGGTGTTCAGCATATGACCGTTGACGCGAGTAAGCAGTTCCTGGTGCTCGCAACTTTTGGTCGCGGCATTTGGAGAGTGCCGATCGTTACCGCGGCGACGAAGTTCAGCATTTCGGGCAATATTAAGCAAGGGGCGGTTAACCTGAGCGGAATCACGACGAACTTGCAAGTATGGAAGGAAGCTAGCTCAACAACTACTTCCTCACCAAACGCTGCGGTTCCAGATGATAACCTCAACTGGACGGTGTTACCGGTCAATGTCGCAATTTCTCAAAAGATTGCGCGGCTTAGCTTCTACTTGAAGGTGACCCACACTGCCCGAGGCGACATTGAAGCATGGGTTCAATCACCAGACGGTTCATTTGCCCAAATTTGGGCATCGTCGAGTGACCTCACCGACAACATTGACCAGTATTTCACGTTGACCGAATTCGACGGCATGCTGTCGAACGGTTCGTGGAAACTGTGGATTCGGGATGTGGCAGCAAATGATCTTGGAACAGTCAATCAGTTCAAGGTGATTCCTTACTACATGGCCTATGGATCGGCGGGAACTACAACCACCAATGCGAGCGGCAACTACACGTTCACGAACCTGGATGCGGGCAAATACAAGGTCTATCCAAGTCAGGCTGGCCGAACGTTCGCACCATCGTCGCTCTCGTTTGACCTAGGTCCGAGTGTGACGGGTAAGAACTTCCTGCGAAATCCATAATCCTCGTCCCCCGGTGGCCCTTGGGTCACCGGGGACTTTGATGACGCCATAATCACGCATGGCACCGCTGAGTGTTCGCCCCTACACGATTGAGGAGTACACCCGCACGGTATGCCCGGTATGCGCGGAGTCAGGGTTGAACTCGGATGACCCGAGCGTGTTCTTGGATGGCATGCTCGTATCGCACGACGGCTCAATCTGGATGCGACGATTGTGTCCAAAGCATGGCGAGGTTGAAAGCCTTTACGAGGAAGATGCTGAGTTATGGCGAGATCGGGCGGGGTGGCAAACACCCACGCTTCAAATTACGCCGGATCGGGCGGATAATTTCGCCGGGTTTCCTGCTGGTTACCGGGACGGACTGCCCGCGAGTCACGGGCAACACTCTTGTATCTTGCTCCTGAATGTGACGGAAAACTGCAACTTTCGGTGCCCAACATGTTATGCGTCTGCCCTCGATCCTGGTGCGCCGACGACTGAGCGCCCGTCACTCGCGGAGATGCTCCACACCGTGGACACGATGATCGCACGGGAAGGTGGCGCACTGAATGTCGTCATGCTGAGCGGAGGGGAACCGACATTGAGGCGCGACTTGGAACAGCTGATCGAAGAACTGTCCAAACGCAACATCACGCGGATCATGCTTAATACGAACGGTCGAAGGATTGCCAAAGACCCCCGGTTTCTTGAATTCTTGCATCGGCACCGCCTTAAAGTAGAGGTCTATTTGCAGTTTGATGGCTTGGAAGACGCAACCTACGAAACCCTTAGAGCCGAGCGACTATCCTCTGAAAAGCGAAGCATCTTGGAACTGCTCAACAGCGCAAAGGTGTTCACAACATTGGTAATGACGGTCAAGCGCGGCGTAAACGAGCATGAGCTTGAAGGCGTTTTTGAGCTTGGTTTGGCTACCCCCTATTGTTCCGGGATCGCCTTTCAGCCTGTGTTTGGCTCGGGGCGAAACTCAGGAATAAACCCGAAGAACCGTACCACTCCGACTGGCGTGGTTAAGGCGCTTCGACGCGGAGGAGATTTTGTGCCTTTACCCTGCTCCCACCGAGACTGCTGCGATATCGCCTATTTTCTCAAAGATAACCATGGGAACTGGAAATCATTGGTGTCGCTCGTTGGGCGCGATGAGATGAAGCGGTGGATCCACTTAGCCGCCAACACAATCTCATTCGAAAACGTGCGCGAGTCCGTTCAAGCGATGATAAAGGACGGCACAATCCAGCGGATTCTGAGCGAGCAGCAACGGGTAAGTTCGCTCCAACTTGCCTGGGATATCGTGAAGATGTGCGACTGCGTTCCGGGGGTTCGCGATCTCTTCACCAGTTGGTGGCCGGGCAAGAGGGAGGCAAACCTCGATGAACTCGCAACCAAGACCTTTAGAGTGACCGTTAAGCAGTTCATGGATGCCAACACATTTCATGAAGCTCGCATACGTCAATGCTGCGTCCATGTTGGTACGTTTGAGGAGGATCCGCGCCGTTATTCGTTTTGTTGGAAGTGGCTGTTCGCCGATGCCAACGACTTCCCGACGCGGAATTCGACGTTAAGAGTGGTATGAACACGGCACTTGGAGTTGGTTTCAATGTTTTGGCGTTCACCGTCGGAGCGTTGGTCTACTTTTGGGAAGCAAGGCGCCGGAACATGAACCTCTCTAAAATGCGAGAGGTAGCCATGCTCGGAGCGCTCATCGGAGTGGTTGCGGCTTCTGTGGGGCAATGGGGCTATGCCGTCTTTTCTGGGAGCCACTCGGTAGGTGGGGGCCGAACGATTGTTGCGGGCGTCTTGGGTGGATGGCTGGGAGTGGAAATCGCGAAGCGTCGCTTGGGAATCCGTGAGTCCACTGGGCCGCTCTGGGCACTGGCACTTCCCGCCGGGGAAGCCATCGGTCGAATCGGTTGCTGGTTTCACGGGTGTTGTTATGGCAAGGTCTGCTCGCTGCCTTGGGCGATCAATGGAAGGCACCCAACCCAGTTTTATCTCTCCATAGCGGCAATGGCATCGTTTGGCTTGATTTGGTGGCTGAAAGATCGCGTCGACGTTTTTGCCCTGTCGCTGCTCCTGTGGTCAATCGGTCGCATCATCATTGAGCCCCTCCGCGAATCCTCAACCCCGACCCCGTGGTTGGTTCCGAGCATATGCGTTGTCGTGGCAACATACGCAACCATTCGCTTGGTCAGAAGCAAGCAGGTTGTATGATGGACGGGTCTTGTAAGAAGTGCGCGTCGGTTCTGAAGGATGGGGGTGCGAAAAATGTGCCCGACGCCGTCAAGCGGTAATCCTCTGGATCACGCTTGGGGTGATTCCGATGCTTGGCGTCTGGGCTTGCTTCACGGCAGATTGGGGAGGACAATCTGCGAACATTCAAAGCCGATTTGCCCTGGGCAGCGGCATTATGCTTGGAGGGCCGGTTTGCGGGATCGTGCTGTGGGCCATTTCGGAGCGCAGGAGGCCCCGATGAGCGAACCGAAAAAACACGGGCTGCCGCCGCTGTCTCCTGGGTGCAAGCGGTGCGGGACAAAGCTGGAAGATGGCTGGTGCCCGGAGTGCGCCGATCGACGCAGCCCGAGGGTGCTGTTGCTTCTCTTCGGTGTGCTCCCCGTTTTGGGTTTCGGAGCTTGCGTCGGTGGGGTTCTAACGGCATTTGAACGATACTATGCTTCCTGGAGCGGGTTTGTGTCTCTGGCAGGCTTGTTCGTTATGGTTGTCAGCCCGGTCGCCGGGTTCATATATATTTTGGTGAAGAGCAAATGGTGGAAAAACCGCGATGGATGGTAAGGTGAATCATGACGCCCGAAGGCCCTGGCTCTAACTTTGAGCCGCCGCGATTGATCTGCCCGAGGTGTAAGTCACCTCTGGATGGCGATTGGTGCCGCTTGTGCGCCCGCCACCGTCAGGCTCTGATCCTTTGGACGCTGTTCCTAATCCTGCCAATTTTTGCATTCGGTGCGTGCACGGCTGGTCTGCTTTCAACAATTGGAAGAAGAGACTACAATGGCTCATTCGACTGGCTGTTCCCGTTCTCGATCGCGGTCATCGTGGGAAGCCCAATCGTGGGAGTTTTCTACGCGATTTTTCGAAGGAAGAAGTGATGGAACCGCGTCCAGACCTGTGCCCAAAATGCCAAACTGAAAGAAAACAGGGGTGGTGCGCCCGATGTGCGAAACTGCGTCAACGGCAAGTTTTGGCATGCTTGTTTCTGGTTGCCCCTGCGCTTAACTTTTGGAGTTGCTCAGCGTTCCCATGTCGGACAACTTTCTGTTGTTTGGGTTAGCATTGGGTGTTTGACCGTTATTGCAAGGAAGACTAGTGGATTCGCCCCTTGACCAATGTTCTACTTGTTCATCTTAGCTCGCCTTGGACATGCTCGCAGTGCTAAGACTCCGTTCGTAGCTAATTTATCTCCAAACCAATCTAACAATGGAAAACAAAGAACCCGCTGCCGACCGATTTGGACGCCTGGCGTTTGCCTATTGCAAAATCGCAACCGTTTCTCTCCTGCTGGGCAGGTTCGCGCTTCCGGTCGCGGCTTTGCTCTCGGCTACGTTCTTTATTCTAGGTTGGGTTCGGGGCAAAAAGGAAACGAAGTGCTACCTTAGATATCCCCTACTCGCGGCTGGATTCTGGCTGGCGGTGCTTGCAATTTGGTTCGCGATCGAGTTTGCCCCGACCGCGATACCGAGTTGGCTAAAGTGGATTCACCGCTAGCTTAGATATTGTACAGAGCCCGATACTTCTTATCGAGGCCTGCCAGATAATCGTCAGCCGCGAGTGGCTTGCCTGTGACTTGCTGAATCAACTCTTTTGGCGTGTACCTCGAACCCTTCCGATAGACCTTCTCTTGTAGCCAGCCCAGGATGGGGGCAAAGTTGCCGGCGGCCATGAGGGCGTCGGTATCGCCTAAATCGCTTTGTAGGCAGTTCCAGAACTGGTAACTGAGGAGATTTCCGATCGAATAGGTTGGGAAGTAACCAATCAGCCCGGCCGACCAGTGAACATCTTGAAGGCAACCAACGGAATCGTTCTCCGGAGTTACGCCGAGGTAATCCGTATACTTCGAGTTCCAAGCCGCGGGCAATTCGCCAACCTTCAAATCGCCAGTGAGAAGATCGCATTCGAGTTCGAACCGCACCAACGTGTGCAAGTTGTACGTGCACTCATCGGCTTCAACACGAATCAGGGATGGTTGAACTTTGTTTACCATTCGGTACCAATCATCAAGCGAAACGTTCGCAAGTTTTGGAAACGCGGACTGCAGGTCGGGCAGGAAGTGTGACCAGAAAGCCCTTGAGCGCCCGACAATATTTTCCCAAGTGCGGCTCTGGCTCTCATGCACTCCAAGCGATGTGCCGCCGGCGAGAGGAGTTCGATCCCATTCCTTGGGCGAGCCTTGCTCATACATTCCATGTCCAGCTTCGTGTAGCGAGCCAAAGATCGCCGCGCCTATGTAGTCAAGATAGCGCGTCGTCAGTCGGATATCGCTTACCGAAAACCCTGTGCAAAACGGGTGAGCGGCGGTATCTTGCCGACCGCAGTGAAAATCGAAGCCAATCGCTTTGACGATCTTCTCCGTAAATGCCTTCTGCTGGCCTTCCTCCCAGTCGCCAAAGAGGATTGAATCGTCCGGTTGCCGACCGCTAGCCTGAATATCCTTGACCAAGGCAACTTGCGGACCCTTGATGCTCTCATACATCGCGCGGGCATCGGCGGCGGTGGCCCCTTCTTCGTATTGGTCAATCAGGGCGTCATAGATGTGAGCCTGATAGCCAAGATATTCGGCTTCCCGACGGGCAAGCTCAAACATCTTTTCGAGAGTTGGTGCAAACGCAGCAAAGTCGTTACCTTTTCGAGCGTGAACCCATTTCTCGTGAGCGAGGCTGGATGTCTTTGCCTTTTCCGCCACAAACTCAGCCGGCAATTTGGTTCTCAAATCAACGTCACGCTGGACTTTTCGTAGGAGCGCCCCGTCCTCGCTCGTTGGGTCGATGCCTTGCTTTGCCGCTTCGAGTGCTTTCAGAGTCTCGTCGGCCGTGATGATTTCGTGTGCCATCCGGCCAAGAATGCTCGCGTGCTCAGCTCGAGCCTCGCCGCCGCCTTCAGGCATGTAGCACTGATGGTCCCAATCCATGAGCGCTCCGGCTGCGTGGAGAGCGTTGACGTCGGCAAGTTTTGTTTTGAGCGTAGCAAGGGACATGGCTTTAATTCTACTCGGGGTATTGTGATCGAATGGTTCGAAGTGCCTTATGGTTGTTCCTGATAATGGGATTGGTTAGTTTTTGTTCGGCAAAGCCTGAGTTCTACGATCAATTTCTCGAAACCTATGCTCCACAGACCGCCGTAACTTTCGCTAAATGCACTATTTGCCATACGTCGGAACCAGCTCGAAATGCGTATGGCAAGCAACTCAAAGATGCCATGAACGGTCCCGACATTTCCTCGGCTCTAAAAGCAATCGAGGCCATGGATGCTGATGGCGATGGTTCGAGCAATTTGGACGAGATTAAGGCAGATACGCTTCCCGGCGATCCCAAGTCGCATCCGGCCCAGTCTGCCCCCACAAAGCCTATTCCCACCGAGAGCGCATTCTTTCCCAAGCACTCATTTCACCCCGTGGTAGTGCATTTTCCGATTGGGTTGTTTTTGTTTGGCGTTTTCCTAGAGTTCTTCGGTTGGCGAAGAGGAGACCCAAACCTGCGGTATGCGGCCATGATTTGCCTACTGGGTGGTGGTCTTAGTAGCTACGGAGCGGTGATAACGGGATTACTCTTCTTCTTTCGCTCTGGGTTCTCGTGGTCGGGGATGCCTCTCAACCACTTGATTTCCGGAATCGCCGCGACGCTCCTCATGACCGGCGTTGTGTTTTGGCGAGCCAAGGGCGCCAACGAATCGAAGGTTTACTTTGTTGTACTTGCAGTTGCGGGCGCGCTTGTCGGATTCACGGGCCATCTCGGCGGCTTGATGGTTTACGGCTAAGACCCAATTCTCAGTATTTTGCCATCAACTGTGATTGCGAGCCCTGAACCCTGTTCGTTGGGTTTGCCATGAGCATTCCAAACTCTGTCCTTGGAAACATACACCAGCACCTCATCCGGTTTTAGCTCGGATTTGTTTTTCTTTGAAGCGCTAGCTGTGAACGCAAATCCGTATTCGGTCGGTCCAACGCCGTCAACTTTGAATTTCTTGAGTTCTTCATCCGGCTTCAAGTTGTTGGATTTGAGTTGGTTCTTGATGGCATCCATCCAGCCCGACGCGTCTGGGAACTGATCTTCGTTGTCGTGATACAACAGAAGTGCTGTCCGCAACGCCTTGATATTCTCCTCGGTAGAACCCTCATATTCTTCTTTTTTGGGTTTTACGAGAGCTTGGGCAAAGCCATTCCTGAAGAGACTAAAAACACCAGACCAGGTGACCGTCGCTTCAATGGTGATCGCAATCAAAATCAGAGGAACGATGATCCACAGAAAAATTTTCTTATTTCGAGTCACAGCTTCAAATTTCGACGCCTAAAGCACCCGTAACGCTCCACCCATTTCGCTGCAACATCTATCTATGGCAGGTTGGACTGGATTTGAATCATCATTGTATGTATGCCCGAAATCGCGTTTGATCGCTATTATCGTTACGACGAACTGAGTTCGCTTCTCGAAGACTATGCGGCGGAATACCCGCAACTCGTGACTCTCAAATCACTTGGCAAAAGCCACGAGGGGCGGGACATTTGGATCTTGGAAGTCACGCATTCGGCGACGGGACCGGCGAACGAGAAGCCAGCCTATTGGTGTGATGCAAATATCCACGCGACCGAAGTGAGCCCGGGGACGGCGGTCTTGTACCTTCTGAACAAGCTTTGCACCCAGTTTGGATCAGACGATACGGTCACGCGAGCATTGAATTCGCGTACGTTCTATCTGGTGCCGCGGTTTAATCCGGATGGAGCCGAATGGGCTCTGGAGACGCCTCAGCGGGTGGTTCGTAGCAGCACGAGATCGTGGCCTTGGGAAGAAGATGATCTATATGGCTTGGAGCGTAAAGACCTCGATGGCAACGGCGACATTTTGCAGATGCGGGTGATGGATGCCAATGGCCCCTGGAAAGTTTCATCGGTTGAGCCGCGATTGATGCAACGCCGCGAGCCGGGTGAAACTGGCGGAACCTATTATCGGTTGCTTCCCGAGGGCGTGCTTCATAACTATGATGGCTTGACCTTGCGCGCGCAGAAGGTGAAGCAGGGGCTGGATATGAACCGGAACTTTCCGAATGCTTGGCGTCAAGAACAGGAGCAGTTTGGGGCCGGGCCGTATCCAACCAGTGAGCCAGAAGTTAGGGCCGTCGTACAAGCGATTGTTGATCGGCCCAACATCACCGGCGCGATCACCTTCCACACTTTCTCGGGAGTTCACCTGCGACCGCCGAGCCGGTATCCCGACGACGATATGGCGCCCGAGGACTTGTGGACATTTAGAGATTTTGGGAAGAAGGGCGAAGAGATGACGGGCTATCCTGCCATAAGCAACTTCCACGAGTTTAAGTATCACCCGAAGGAAACGATTACGGGTGTATTTGACGACTGGATGTATGAGCATCGGGGAGTTTTTGCCTGGACGACCGAAATCTGGTCGCCCCAGCGCCAGGCCGGGATTACCGATTACAAATACATCGACTGGTTCCGCGATCATCCATTTGAGGATGATCAGAAGTTACTGAAATGGTCGGATGAGAAGGTGGATGGTTTGGCTTATGTGGACTGGAAATCGTTTGAGCATCCTCAGTTGGGCGAAGTGGAAATTGGTGGCTGGAACTCGGCATATGCCTTCCGAAACCCTCCTCCCAAGTTCCTCGAAGCCGAAATCGCGCCGTTCTCAGATTGGGCGATTTGGCAGGCGTTGGCCTCGCCAAAATTGGAGCATCGGGCGACCGTGACGGAGAAAGTTGGGGACGCGGTCCGTGTTCGCGTGGCGGTCCAAAACACCGGATATTTGCCGACGAATGTCACCAAAGTGGCGGAGACGAAGAAGCTTTGCCGCGGCGTTGTTGGGGAGATTGCACCTTCGGGTTCGGTTGTTTCGCCTAACGGATCAGCGGCTCCCGATTGGTTGGTTTCGGGTTCGTTGCGAGAGGTTAAGGGTCAGCTGGCCGGGTGGGCACATGTGAGTGCGAGCGGTTTTGGTTGGCAGATGAATTCGACCGATGATGTTGCAGTGTTTGAGTGGGTGGTTAAACCGGGGTCTTATGACCTCGTTTTCAGACACGAGCGGGCGGGTACGGTGCGGTTAACAGTTGAAGCCCAGTAGGCGAGGATAATTTTTCGCACGTTGCTTCGCAAGGTGCGGCTACACTGATCACCCGCTGTAGTCGCATCTCGCGTAGCGACATGCTGAGGGCCAGCCGCACGGTCCCGAAAGGCTCACTTCGCCCAGCGAGAGACCTCGTTCTTTAGGAAATTAACGTCACCAAAAGGATCGCCGCCGGTTCGCTTCCAGCGGACTCGGCCCTGGGCATCAATTAAGATCGTTGAGTGGAGTTCCATGCCTTCAAAGTCATCGTAGGAAGCAAATCGGCGGGCGTTGGCGTGGCTGGGATCGCTGAGCCAGCGGACTTTGAAATCGGTCGCCTTCGCCGACTCGGCCTGTTTGGCGGGGCTGGCTGAGCACACAGCCAACACCACAGTGTTCATCTTGTCGAACTCGGCAATCTCTTTGTTTACGGCAGTGAGCTGTTCCATGCAATGGATGCATTGATCCGAAAGATAGAAGACAAGCATGACGTTTTTGCCGCGGTAGTCGGAAAGGCGGACCCGGTTTCCTTCGCTGTCGAGACAATCCAGTTCCGGGGCGGCGAACGGAGTCCAATTGCTGGGGCCAAACGAATTTAGATCAGCTGGGTCGTACTTCCGCTCTGGGCGCATGGTTTCGGGCCTAGGAGCTTCGTCGAAATTCAGCGCTAAAATCTCCCGCCAGGGCCGCAAATCCTGATCGGCGCCGGCCCAAACCGCTTTTAGACGAGCCACGAAGGGCCGAGCGCGATCAGGCTGACCATAGGCAATATATGCCCTCGCGAGGCCGGCCAGTGCCCAACCATCGTTCAGTTCATTTTTAAGGGCTCGCTCGTAGGCTCGGATCGCACGGAGGTGATTTCCGGCTTCAAAATAGGCATCGCCAAGGATTCGCTGAACGGGGAAGGGCTCCTGCGGCGGATCATTGGCATACGCACGGGCAGCGCGGGCGCTAGCCTCACTGGCGGCCGCGTTCTTCAAGAGGCGAAAGCCCTCTTCGGACTTCCCTTGACCGATGAGAAGTTTAGATTCGGCCACGCGAAAAATCATGGGCATCCGATCGGCAAACATGGCTCGAAGTGACGCTTCTTCTTTTGGAGCTTTTTTGATCTCTGCGGCAAGCGAAACTTCAAGTTGCTTTTTCAACTCGTCAATCCGAGTTTGTGCCTCGGGGAAGCGACGAAGCCCAACGAGGGCAAGTATGCGTGCCATTTCCTGGAATTGCTGTATGTCGCGGCTCTTGGAAGCCGGCAAATATTTCGGATCCAGAATTTCATTCCACTTCTCAAACTTCACCAGCGCACGAATGAGCGGGAACTGGTTTTCATAAGCGTACTGCGCCGGTATAAGCGGATCGGTGGGAGAATTGAGGATGTCCAAGGCTCCCTGGATGCTCGCATTCCCACGGCCCAACTGCTCCTGGATATAGCACAGGTAGTCCCGGTTATGGGCGTAATTCCAAGTTTCAAAGGGCAGGGCCAGCCGATCGTTCATGTAGCGGAGTTCAACCCGGGTCGCGCTATCCATCGCGATAGCGGCTTCGTGCCACATACCGATTTTGCTGTAGATGTGGCCGGGCATATGGAGCGAATGACCAATGCCGGGAGCGGCTTTGCCATAGAGCTCACAGCTATCTACCGCCTTGGAGCCATCTACTCCATCCCAGTTGTGGATGCGAGCGTGATGAGCCCCGGGATGCATTGGGTTCTTTGCCAAAACCTGCGTGACATAGCCATCACCGGTCTCGGGCTTGCCTTGCCCTATCGAGAAGAAGGCGATTTGGGCCTTGGCTTCGACGTCTTCGGGATACTTCGTGATGATGCGGTTGAGGGCGGCGCAGATCTTCTTTGCATGGTCGGTCTTGCTGTTCCATCCGGCATTGTAGGCATCGATGTACATCTGCTCACGATCGGAGGCGGTCGCTTTCCTTTTGGTTGCCTCTTTCAAGAAGTCCTTGAAACGCTTCAATCCGGGATCCATGCTGCCAATCGAGAACCAGTTCATACCGCATCGAGCCAAACCCAGATAGACCATCGGGTTTTCAGGTTCTAACTTGTGGCACCAACGAAATGCCCGTTCCGCCTCTTCGAACCAGAAACTATGCAGGAGTGCGTTGCCCTGGTCGTACCATTTCTGAACTTCGGGGTTTTTTGTTGTGATCGGGAAGGGAGCGACGCCGATGTTGGGCATCACCCATGGTTTTGTGCGCATTCCGGAATCGAAAGCGGTCCCATGCTTAGAATGCCCCTCGTCGGCCGCGGCCATGGAGATGAGCAGACAAGATAGTAGACCGAATTTACGCATCTGGCTAGTTTAGCTTGTTGGTCTTCGGGGTCGTTGTTTCTGAGAGTACGGAGAGCAAATGGGCCCCTTCGCGGGGTACCACTTGGAGGATGGTTACCGAGCCCCTTTCTGCCTTTCGTCAGTTGCCTTTTATGGGTGTGATCCGCGTTAATGATGAGGCGATGCGCGAGCATGGGTATCGCATGGGTGATCCGAACTGGACGAACTTGGGACAGGGGCAGCCTGAAGCGGGCGAGATGCCAGGGGCGCCGCCTCGGATTTGTAGCATCGAAATCCCCGCCCAAGATCATGGATACGGGCCGATTGAGGGGACGCCGGAATGTCGGCAAGCCATCGCTGACTACTACAAGCGAACCTACAACCTCGATTTGGGTTTGGAAAATATTGCTCTTGCCCCGGGCGGGCGTGCAGCTCTCACGCGCATCGGGGCGATCATGGAAAAGGTGCGTTTGGGATACTTCACGCCGGATTACACGGCCTACGAGGACCTGATGACAACCTTCCCGCGCATCGAGCCAGTATGGCTTGAGCTGACTCCGGAAAAGGGATTCATGATGTCGCCCGCTGACCTAGAAGCGCACATCAAAAAAGAGAACCTTGGCGCGGTTTTGATTAGTAATCCGTGTAATCCCACCGGGGCGGTTTTGAAAGGGGAGACCTTGAAGGGCTGGCTTGAGGTTGCGCGACGAACCAATTGCGTGCTGATCATGGACGAGTTTTATTCGCACTATATTTACGATGGCTCGGATAAGCCCGTGAGCATTGCCGAGTTCGTAGTTGATATCGAGCGCGATCCGGTTGTGATTGTTGACGGGCTGACCAAGTCATTTCGCTATCCGGGCTGGCGAGTGGGCTGGGTTGTGGCGGGCTCGGCTGTTATTCGTGCGCTTTGTGCGGCGGGGAGTTTTCTTGATGGCGGGCCGTGTCGTCCGATTCAGCAAGCGGCGATCAAGGTTCTAGAACAGGCTCAGGCCGATCAAGAAACCAAGGCGGTTCGAGCCGTTTTCAAGCGAAAGCGCGATCTTACGATAGTGGCACTGGAAGCCATGGGCGTCGAATTCCCTCATGCCCCCCAGGGAACATTCTATGCGTTTGGCTACGTTGGGAACTTGCCCGCTCCGCTCAATACCGGGCTCGGGTTCATGCGCGCGGCGTTCACTCAGAAAGTGCTTACAGTTCCCGGTGAGTTTTTCGATGTGAATCCGAATCGCCAGCGCACAGGCGAGTCTCCGCTCACTCCGTGGGTTAGGTTTTCGTTCGGCCCGCCGGAGGAGAACTTGGTGGCGGGGCTAAGTCGACTTCGTAATTTGGTCTAATCGAAATGCTCACGTCCCTTGCCCTGGCGGTTGCGATACCCGTTCGACCGAACATCATCATGATTTTCTCGGACGATCATGCTCGGCGAGCGATTTCGAGTTATAAGTCGGACTTGATCAAAACGCCAAACATTGATCGGATCGTCGCGCAAGGTATTCGGTTCGACCGCCACTACACCACAAACCCCATTTGCGGGCCGAGTCGCGCCAGTTTGCTTACAGGCAAATACAGCCATCTCAACGGATTTCGCGATAACAGCTCGAAATTTGATGGCTCGCAAATGACGTTCCCAAAGCTGCTCCGATCTGCCGGATACGAAACGGCCGTGATTGGCAAGTGGCACTTGGAATCGAATCCAACGGGCTTTGATCATTGGGAGATTCTGCCGGGACAAGGGGCTTACTACGACCCCGATTTTCTTACGCCTAGCGGTCGCCAGAAGAACGTTGGTTACGTGAGCGAAATCGTCACGGACAAGGCTCTGAAATGGCTGTCCGCACCGCGGACAAAGCCCTTCTTCCTGCTCCTCGGGCACAAAGCGCCCCATCGAAGTTGGGTGCCCAATCTCAACAAAATCGGCATTTTGGCAAACAAGGCTCTTCCCGAACCCGCGACGCTACGATCAACGCACGAAACCCTGACTTCAGCCGCGAAGACCGTGCACATGCGCGTGGATACGCATATGCGGCCCGCCGAAGACTTGATGGTGGGTTTCGTGCCTGCCGTGCTCAAGGGTGAGCGTGAACAGACCTGGAAAACGGCCTTCGCTCCTCAAGATCAGCGATACCGAGATCAGGTCAATCAAGGTGACCTGATGAGGGCCAACTACCAGAGGTACATGCAGAACTACCTTCGCTGCGTCTCCTCGGTAGACGATAGCGTCGGCCAAGTGCTGGACTATTTGGAGAAGTCTGGCGACGCCAAAAACACGATCGTGATCTATGCTTCCGATCAAGGCTTCTTCTTGGGTGAAAACGGCTGGTACGACAAGCGTTGGTTCTACGAGCCATCGTCCGGAACCCCTCTCATCATTCGGAACTTGGACCGCAAGGCTAAGATCGTTCGCTCGATCACCTCGAATGTTGATCTTGCCCCCACCCTGCTCGAGTTCGCGGGCGTGCACCCCCCGAGCGAAATGCAAGGTCACTCTTTGGTGCCCGAAATGGCGGGAAAGCCAAACCCGGCCTCGGCGGCTTACGGGCACTTCTACGAAAGCGATGATGGAGATCACAATGCTCCCAAATATGTTTCGCTCGTTACGGCTCGCTACAAAGTGATTTATTACTATGAACTGGGTGAGTGGGAGCTATTCGATTTACCGAGCGACCCTAATGAGCAGACAAATCTGTGGCGAAAGGCTTCGATGGGTAAGGTTCGGTCCGAGATGGTGCGAAAGCTGATCCAGCGCGCAAAAGAGTTGAGAGAACCGTCCGATTTGGTCTCAAGTATTCAGCAAAACGTGCGGCTCCGTGGATAAACTCCCAGAGCCCCATGCTCAAGCACTCCGCCGTAACAATTAGCCGAATCGAACAATTCTTGAAGTACACGCTTCAACCCGCCATAAACGGTGAGCCGGTGCCGCTCCAAATAGAGTTCTGCGACCAGCCATACGCTTCGGAATCGGAAGCAAAGAAAGGCAATTTCAAGGTCGTTCAGAAGGGGTTTCAGTTCGGCCCAGCCTATAAAACGTTTTGGTTTCGCGTAACGGGAAAGGTTCCGAAAGAGATGGCCGGAAAATCCGTAGGGGTCATCCTGGAAGTCGGCGGCGAGCGCACGGTCTGGAAGGGGAACTCGCCGTGGATGGGAGTGGATGAGCCTCACTCTGTTTGCCCGCTCTTTGAGTCAGCGACCGGTCGCGAGAGCCTCGAACTTTATGTTCAATGCTACACGCGGAACCCACAGTGCCGAGTTCATCGCCGCGAGCTACCACGAGAGGAGTTGGTTGAAACGGTTGATCGAGCGGAACTTGTGACGATAGACGAAGAGCTCAAGGGTCTTACCTACGACGTTGACTTCGGCTACGACCTAATGAAGGCGCTTGAAGATACTGACCCTTCCAAAGCGACTCTGCTTCGGGCTCTAAATGATGTGTGCAATCTATACGACCCCGGGCAAAGGGAGACGATCGCCCGATGTCGCAAGATCATGCGTGATTCCTACTTGAATCTGAGTGGCGATATTCGGCACACCATTTCAGCTTGTGGGCACGCGCATCTTGATACCGCTTGGCTCTGGCCGCTTGAGATCACTCGCAAGAAGATGGCGCACACGACGGCCACTCAGCTTTACCTTGGCGAGAAGTATTCGGACTACATCTTTGTTCACTCCCAAGCTTCTCAATACGAGTGGCTCGAAAAGGAGTATCCGGCTCTCTTCAAGAAGGTTCAGGAAGCCACTAAGAAGGGAAGTTGGGAGCCGGTCGGTTCAATGTGGGTTGAGGCAGACTGCAATCTAACCGGGGGAGAATCACTTGTCCGGCAGTTTTTGTATGGGCGCAGATACTTTGAAAAGAAACTGGGGACGATAACAGACGATATGTTCTTGCCCGATGTCTTTGGGTATTCGGCTGCACTTCCTCAGATTCTTGATAAGTTTGGGATTCGCTATTTCACCACCCAGAAGATCAGCTGGAACCAATTCAACACATTTCCTCACAATACGTTCTGGTGGCAAGGAATTGATGGCACGAAGATGTGGTGTCATTTTCCACCCGCGAATACCTACATTGGCGAAGGGACTCCAAGCCAGTTGCTTGCGAGCGTAAAAAACCACAAAGACCATGCCCGATCCGATCACTCGCTCTATCTGTTTGGTTGGGGTGATGGCGGCGGTGGCCCGACTGAGCGACATATCGAGCTACTGAGGCGCGCGCAAATGGCCACCAATCTGCCCGATGTCATAACCGGGCGAAAGGCGGCCGAGTTTTACAAAGAAGCCCGCGGGCGAAGCAAGGACTTAGCAACGTGGGCGGGTGAACTCTACTTCGAGTATCACCGGGGCACGTACACCTCCCAGGCGAACAACAAGAAACACAATCGCGCTTGTGAGTTCCTACTTCGAGATGCCGAGATGCTGTGTTGCTTCCGCGATGACTTTCCGAAAGGCTATCCAAAGTCTGAAATCGAAGCAGCTTGGAAACTGGTTTTGCTTAACCAGTTCCACGACATCATTCCCGGATCTTCGGTAAGAGAAGTTTACGAGGATTCCGATCGCGACTACGCTGAAATCTACAAAACCGGTGAGCGAATCGTTTCGGAGTCGCTTCGACGTATCGGCTCGAAGTTCGATTCAAGCGACTATAAGCGCCCGGTAGCGATGTTCCACAACTCCACCATGCCCATGATGTCCTACGTTCCTTGGACGGATTTGGAGAACGTTCCGCAAGCTCTGGAGAGCCGAGATGAGAGCATTCCCGTCCAGTTTGTGGATCATTTTGGCGAGCCGCACTTGGCCTTCACCACGCCTGATGCCGCCCTTGGAACGGTCGCCGTGTGCGACTTTACGGATGAGCCTACTTCAACACGATATCGGCTCAAGGCAAGCAATAGAAAGCTCGAGAACAGCTTCTTTGGGGTGAGATTCGACCCGAACGGCAACATCACGAGCATTGAGAGTTTGGAGGACGGCACCGAGTTCATTTCTCCGGGCAAACTCGCAAACCTCTTTCAACTTCTTGATGACAAGCCGCTCTTTTGGTCGGCTTGGGACGTGGATGCTTATGCATTTGAAGCTCCAAAGGACCTCGTAAAGAGTGAAAGCTTTGAAGTAATTGAGCGTGGCCCTGTCCGGGTTGCTGTACAGCTGGTCAAAAAATTTGGAAACAGCACGATAAAGCAGAAAATCATCCTCGGAGCCCTGCCAATACTGTTCTTCGAAACCGAAATTGATTGGCGAGAAGAAGACAAGATGCTAAAGGTGGCTTTTCCCACAAACGTCAACGCGTCGCGAGCGACCTACGAAATTCAATTTGGCAATGTTGAGAGGCCTACGCACTACAACACGACTTGGGACATGGCCCGATTTGAAGTATGCGCCCAAAAGTGGGCTGATCTAAGCGAAGGTGACCATGGGCTAGCACTGTTGAATCAAGGGAAGTACGGCCACGATATTCACGGAAATGTGATGCGGCTCTCGCTGCTACGGTCACCAAAGGCGCCGGACCCCGAGTGCGATATGGGTATTCATAAGTTCACTTACGCGCTAATGCCGCACTTTGGGCCCTACAACTACGCGGGTGTGGTTTCTGCGGCCTATTCCTTTAACGCTCCGTTACGCCATGAGTTCTTGAACCCATCTCCCGGCCGCGAGGGAGAACTGCCGTCACTTGTTCTTTGCGAGGATCGCAATATCGTGGTTGAGACCGTTAAGAAAGCAGAAGACAGCAACGCGATCATTGTTCGACTTTATGAGTGCCACAACGCGCGCGGACGAGCAGAGATCCAGTGCGCTCGGGCAATCCAAAGTGCTAGCATTTGTAATCTCGAGGAGGTTTCTGAAGCGGAGCTCGAAGTGCACGACGGCATCGTCGCATTCGACTACAAGCCGTTTGAGATCATCACGCTCAAGCTGTATTGCTAAGTGACTACTTGAGGAACCAAGCCAGGGCGAACCCAACGCCTCCAGCGAGTAGCCACTGGCTGGCTCGGATTATCCAGAGTTGAGCACTTACAGTTGAAGGGTTCGTGGCTTTTAGCCGGATCTGATCGAGCGGAACCGTTTCTTCGTGTCCCCAGCAGGTAACCGTAACCGTCTGCGCGTCTTGGTTGTATCGCACGAAATCTCCGGTCCACCATCCTCCGCTTGATGGCGAACTATAGTTCAGCTTTAGCCCAGGCGTGAACGAGAGCTCTCGCAAGTCAGTCATCGGCTTTGTGGCCTCCGATCCATTCATAAAGCGTAACTTGAAGTTGTGCCCTTCCGCACTTTGTATCCGGGCCGGATAAAAGTGCCCATCGGCCGATTTGGCGAACACAAGTTGCCCAGACACTGGTGTGGAGACGGGCAATCCAAGCCGTTCCCGAAGTGCTTGCAACGTTGCCTCACGAGAAATTCCGGCTTCCTCGGCGGCGTCAATGTACTCTTGATAGCCGGATATGGGGTCTACTGTGAGCGGCGTCGCTTGGATCTCTTGCGCTCGCCGGAGGATTTCGGTCAGCTCGTTTTGCTCCAACATTTCTTAATTATGGGTGAAACGCTGGAATGCCTCTCGGTATTTAAGCCCAGTTCCCGTGTTAAAGAGAACCACTCGATCGCCTTCTTGAATGTAACGGCTCGCTTTAAGGTTATGAAAAGCGGCATAACATGCTCCTCCCTCGGGGCAGACATTTACGCCGGTGCTCGCCGCTAAGTCGTAGGTTGCGCCCATGAGTTCCTCATCGCTGACTGCAATCGCCGTCCCGCCCGTATTTCGGATGAGGTCAAGCATGATGAAATCTCCGATTGCCCGCGCAACTCGTAACCCCGAAGCCACCGTTTGCGCGTTTGGAAAGAGCTCAGAATCGGATCGGCCCGATTGGTATGCGGTAACAATGGGAGCGCATCCCGCCGCCTGAACGCTTACCATCTTTGGTCGAGCGGAGCCAATCCATCCCATCGCCTCCATTTCATCAAATGCCTTACCCATTCCGATAAGTCCCGTGCCTCCTCCGGTTGGATAGAGAATCACGTCGGGCAACGTCCACCCGAATTGCTCGGCGAGTTCATATCCCATGGTTTTCTTTCCTTCCACTCGGTAAGGTTCCTTCAGCGTGGAAAGGTCAAACCATCCTTCCTTGTCCTTTTGCTCATTTAGGACCTTGGCGCAATCGTGTAACAGCCCGTCCACCAGGGTCACATGAGCTCCCAGCAGCTCACACTCCATACGGTTAGCTTCTGGAACATCCTTAGGCATGAAAATGTGTGCTTCAACTCCGTGTAGGGCCGCATAAGCCGCGAGCGCTCCGCCTGCATTGCCGGCTGATGGTACGGCAAGCTTCTTCGCTCCTAGCTTTACTGCCATGGCAACTGCCACTGCCATCCCGCGCGACTTAAATGATCCGGTTGGGTTAACCGCTTCATCTTTGACATAGAACTCAACTCCCTCGCGGTCTGATCGAATCAGCGGGGTGCCTCCTTCGCCAAGCGATTTGGGCGATGAGAGCGGGAGCACAGCACGAAAGCGCCAAAGGTCTTTGCCCCTAAGTTCCGTCTTATCAAGATTTGGCAGTTGGTAGTCGACTCGTAGGGGTTTGCCGCAGTCGCAAAGGTTAATGAGGTTGGTTGCCGGGTAGTTGCGACCACAAGCAAAACACGTTAATCCGATCATGTTCATGCTAGAATCCGATCCCTGCTGAACCTGCGGCAATTGGAACTGCAGTTCCTCGAATCCCAGCTTTGTCCCATTGAACCCGCCGGGCACGAACTTTTTCTATGAGCCCATTGACTTGATGGGGTGCCAAGGGGGCGGGGCCAAATGCCTTCGCAAAGACTGGGAGCATCGGCTCTACGTCATGAGAATAGTCAAAAACCATGACTCCTTGGGTGCTCGCACAAGCCGCCTGCAAAGCGTTGGCAAGGCCTTCTGGATTGTTCTTGAACTGGTCCAGCGAGAGGCCGGCGTAGGTCCAGGTTTGGTCACGGGCGACACGATTCGACAGTTGCCCGGCCGCTTCAACCGTTCTACCCATCGGAATACCTAGCCCCATCGCCTCAAAGATCGTTGCATTAGGATAGTAACAACCCGTTACAAGAAGATCGAGTTGGTTCGCAAACCCGGTTTTTCTATACGTTTCCGTGAGGAACCAGAAGCCAGCATCCAGTTCACTTGAACCGTAGTTGCTCCCGAATTGGGGATATTCTCCATACCAGGAGCCTGCGTACACTCCAAATTTGGCGTCCTTCCGAACTGATTTAACCTTCGTTCGAACCCGAGCTACCCAGTTGCGCATTTGTAGTGCGCGCCAGGACATCCAAGCATCGTAATACGGCCCCGGCAAAATGCCCTTCACCAGCCGCGGCGTATACGTGTACTTGAACACATCATCTGGCCAGACCAGGGGCTTACCAACAAATTTTTCAAACAGGTTGCGGGCCAATGGGCTGAAATCGGCATTGAGTCCGCCGTACCGGAGCCGGTCGTCGTAGAGAATGCCATCAACGGAATAGTTAGTGAGAATCTCGTCAATAATCGCAAGTGCCCTTGACTGCACTTCGGGATGATGAGGATTCATCATAAGCGGATATTGTAGGGCCGGACGATCAGAAATGGGCACGAAATTCGGAGCCGCATCGAAATAGGGCTTGGAGCCCGGCCGGGCCAGTTCCCGAAGCAGCACGTTTGCTCCCCCGGCCCCAACTAAGATGCTTCCTCCATCTGGGATGGTCGGTATCCCATCGCCAGTGCCGCCGAACTCGTAGCCATCAACTACTTTTCCAAACTTGTCCAAACTGAGGGCGAAGAGATTCTCAGAAGGCTTTGGAAGCTTTGATGAATCGGTGTAAATGCTTACTTCGTTGTCGGCGGGAGCTTGATTCGTCGTGGCGGAAATGCGCCGATAAGCCTTGCTCCCACGTTGAACTGGACCTGCGGCTACGATTGGGAACGGGTCATATAAAACGGTCTGAAGAGGGATTGACGCGTAGCCCGGTCCCGCTTTAAACAGGGCATGGCCTTCGCTAAACGCATTCAAACTCACGAGCAACTCAATCCGCTGTGCCTTCGCTTCGCGCACCATCGCAGCGAGCGGGTCAAAGTCAATCGGAAGATTGCGTCCGCGCCAAGATTCAATTTTCGGAGCAATTTTAGATTTGTACAGAACTTGACCGGAGATCGGCTTGACATCAAAAACGATCGTGTTGAATCCTGCTTGCTTGATATTTGAAACAAGCTTGCGAACCAGTTCATCGGAAGCCACTCGGTCTAAGTTCGCCGTACCATCCACCCACATCATCCGCCCCTGCAATCCCTTTGCCTTAGCCATTTGCTGGGCAACGCCTTGATTATCATTGTGAGCGTCAATCGTGATCGGATTTGCCCCCTTCAGAATGTAGGCTCTTTCAAATCGGCTGATCGGCGGTTTGAACGTGATATCTTGAGCGACCATCAGCAAAGAGAGCAGGGGCATTTCAAGGTTCTACCTAACTCCGCGTTTCGGGTGCCGAGGGCAAACGCCCAGGGAAAATGAAGAAACTTTCACAATTTTCGCGAACAAAGCGGGTCTTTCGCCTCATCCATGATATAGTAGTAGATCGTTCGCAGTTTTGCGAATAAGGTTAACCAATGGTAGATGCACGATTAGCTTTGGGACGCTCGGAGATTGTCGCCGATGATCTTCTGATGGTGAAGAGGTGTCGAGATGGCGACGAGAACGCCATGGGCATGATTATTCAGCGCCATCGACTTCGCTTGATCCGCACCGCCGCTAACCTCATGCGCGATCGACACGAAGCGGAAGACATCACCCAGGAAGCTTTTCTGAAAGCGTTCCGCGAGATGCATAAGCTTCGGGACGATAGGGCTTTTTCCGGATACCTGTATCGCATTTGCGTAAGACTATGTATGGACCGGTTACGGTTGAAGAGAGCCGAACCTTCAGAATTTGATCGAATTACCGATCATGAAGGTGGCAAAGTTGAAAATCGCGTCGTAATCGAACGGCTTCTTCTTCAACTCGCGCCTGAACTGAGAATGACGTTGTTGTTGAGGGAAATCGAGCAACTCAGCTATGAAGAAGTTGCTGAGGTTATGAAAGTGCCAGTTGGCACCGTCCGATCACGCCTTCACACTGCACGCGAAAGGTTTAGAAAACTGTGGCTGGAGGCCCAGGTCGAGTGAGTAGGGATTGCAATCGCTTTCGGTCGCTGGTTGAGGAGAAGCGCGACCGAGATTTGACCGCCGACGAAGAAGCATTCTTGGATGTTCATCGTGGTAAGTGCTCCGGTTGCAAGGGCGTGGAGCAAATTGGAGCGATGGCTCTCAACATGCTGTCGCCATTTGGGGTTGAAGACAGTCATCCCGTTGCCCACGAAACGCGGATTTTACGTGCCGCTCGTGCGCAATATTTACGGGCCAGCCTGAGATTTTGGTCACCAGCGCTGGCGGGAGTTGCGTTGGGCTTGCTCGTCATGGCCGCGGCCATTCAAATGGCGGGGCACCGCAATCTGCTTGAGCAATCTAACAATCAAGGGGCTGACGCTCGGCGCTTAGACTCAACCGAGCGATCATTCCCCGACCTTAACTCAGTCAACCTGAGCCGATGACCCTTGCAACAAAGCTTTTTGCAGGCACCCTTGTAGGTGCGTGTATTGCATTGGTGGTATCCGGCGACGTTAGGTCCCTGTGGTTGGCCGGATTCATTGTTTCAAGAGATCCAATTCAAGAGCTTGCTCCGCCGCCACTCGTGGCACCAAAGTCGCCTCGTGAGACAGCCCAATGGGTCCTTCTCGCCGCCGAAAAATTACAAAGAAAACTGGAAATCAGCTCCGCCGATTGGCGGAAGTTAGATCAGGTGCTGGCGGATGCGGCACGAAAAGACGCGGGCAACGCCTTTTGGCATCAGTCTCGAGCAGCATTCGAACACCATCGGGGCCATGCGGATCTCGCACTCGAAGCATGGAGCGCTGGAGCGAAGTGTAATCTTTGGAATGACTTTCAGGTTGGCCGAACGCTCGATCAACGTCGGCGTCTTGATTCGCACCTAAGTGCCTGGTCCGCTGCGGTCGCCTATGGTCGGGAGAGCTTGGCGGCGGCTCAACTCATAGAGCTATACGCCCGAGCCTTGGTCAAGACATCGCCGCTCACCGACCACGATGGCCTTGAGCGCAGGTTTCGGATTCTCCAGAACGGCGACCTCATACGAAAATTTGCGCGGACCGTAGCAACCGGGGAGGTTGGTGCCCGCATCGTAGAGACTGCCGCTTATCCCTCCGATATGACTCCCTTAGCCGGGCCGCACAAGCTTCTCCTTGCTCGCCTAGATCTTCAGAACAAACTCAAGCAGCGCGGAATGAAAATTCAAGCGGAAGTCGCAGAGTCCGCATTTCGCAATAAAGATGGGTGGGCCGCATACGCAAGCGAGCCAGTAGCGAGCAACCGGATCAACCACCTCCGATGGGAATCCATGCTCACAACCTGTGCCCCCGGCGCATGCCTCTGGGCTGCCCTAGCGGGTGCTTTTTTGTGGCTAGTGGGTTGGGCGACCCGCGTTGCTCCTCGGTTGGCTGCTATTTGGCGTTGGCCAGTGTGCGTGGTGATAGGCTCTTCGCTTGGAGTGGTTGTTATACTCACCACCGACTTTGAGTTGGCTGGCTTGGCGTTTGCTGGCGCCTTCTGCTTTCTCGGATGGAGGCCACTTCAAGTCCGCCCGACCATTGATTTGCCTTTTGGCCCCCTCTATCGACTGTCACTGATCGTTCTAGGCGCCATGATAGCATTGTGCGTCTTCGGGTTCGCAATTGGCCTTTCTCGCGTTGGGTGGCTCCTCTGCGAAGCCTTGCAAGTGCCGGCAGAATACTATGGGGCGTCCCCCATTCTGTCAGGCCTAGCCGCTCTAACGCTTGGTCTTCTCGTGGGCATCGCTCCCACTTTTGGATGGGCGTATCGAATCGATCCGGCTCGGATTGCTTCGGCAACATTCGAGTCCACTGGTCGGTTCATCCTGATCGGGAGCTTGTGCGTCTCAATCGTCATGACCCCCATTTCAATGTTCTTGTCCGCACGCATGAACGATGATCTTTCTAAGATGATTGAAAACGAGCCCGTCTTCTATCTATCGGACTAGCTGATCTTTAAGATCGTAACTTCTGGTGGGCAGAAAAAGCGAGCGTCAATTCCGGTGGTGCCAACGCCGCGTGAAACATATAGCGGAACCTTCGCTTTTGGATAGTAACCTTTGACGTAATCACGAGCCCATCCCGGGGTGTGGAGATGCTTGCCAAACGGAAGACACACCTGACCACCATGGGAGTGACCAGAAAGTTGAAGGCTTACATTTGGAGGCTGCCGCCGAACTACATCCGGCTCATGCATGAGGGCAATAAGCGACCGTGAAACCGCCCCTTCGGGAAAGAAATCGAACTTCGCTTTGCGATCAATATAATCATCTATTCCGACTACCGAGACGCCGTGGAAATCGTAAACCTGGTTCCTCAACAATTCGACGGGCGACTTCGAAAATCGTTCAAAAACTTCTGCTGCACCCTTTGACCAGTAATCATGATTCCCCATAATGGCGACCACCGGGCACGGAGAATCGGCGAAGACAGCCAGAAACTGATCTAGTCTCTTCAGCTGCGCGTCGGTGTTTCGCTCAATGTAATCTCCCCCGAGCACGATAAGATCAGGTCGTTCCCTGAAGGTTAGCTGAACACTTTGGATCGCACGCTTGGCTGGCCCCTCTGCGGTTAGGTGAAAGTCACTAATGAATCCGAGCTTCAAGCCCGGCGCGTCCCACCGAGGTAACTTTAGATCAACATGCTCTACCGTCAGTTGGTAGGCGGAATATTGGCCGATCAGTGGGCTAGTTACGCCCGCGAGCATCCCAAGCCCGCTGGCTCGCAGGAACTTACGGCGTGAAATGTCGCTCAATGAGCCACTACCTCGATGATCTCCTCCGCGATCGTGTAATTATTCGCCGGGGGCATGAGGTACAAGCCGTTCGCGACCTCCTTAACGATCAACGCAAGCTCCATTGCTTCTTGGAAGCCAATGGCCTGGGCTTCTTCGTCACTCGTGGTGTTCGCAAACTTGGCCCGCAACCGCTCCGGAATGGTGACTCCTGGAACTTCGTTATGCATGAACTCGCAGTGACGCTGACTTCGGAGAGGCATAATCCCCACGAGAACGGGTAGCCCGACTTTTGCCGCATCGGCAACTGCCGTTTCCACTCCCAGACGATCAAAAACCGGCTGGGTATAAATGACGTGTGCGCCGGCTTCCACTTTCCTTTGTAAACGCTCAAACTCGCCTTCCTGTTCGATTGCGCTTGGATTGTAGGCGCAGGCTATTGTGTATGCGCACTTGACTCCTACCGAGTAACCCGCCAAATCGATCCCTTCATTGAACCGGCTCAAGATGCGGATAAGGCCAATTGAATCGATATCAAACACGCTCGTAGCGGACGGATAGTCGCCAATGTTGGCGGGGTCTCCGGTGACTGCCAGGATATTGCGGATTCCCAACGCGTGCACGCCCAATAGGTCGGCTTGGACGGCGAGTAAATTGCGATCTCTGCACGAGAAGTGCATGGTCGTATCAATACCGACATCGCGCATGAGGAGCGCACAAACCGACATGGGGTTCATCCGAAGGCGGGCCCTCGCTCCGTCGCTGATGTTGATGCAGTCGGCGCCGGCTACTTTTAGCGATTTTGCTCCGGCAATGAGTTTGTCAATAATCAGGCCTCGGGGAAGATCAACTTCAACGGCCGTCACGAATTTTCTTCCAAGTTTTCTCGCTAGCTCGCTTGGTTCGGATTCCCGCAGAGGTGCCTTTGTTTTCGATTCTCCGGTAACGCTGGCCCGGGTGCGGACCTTTATCGGCGCTCGCGAGAACTCGCTTTTTAGAGCGCGAATATGTTCAGGCGTTGTTCCGCAACATCCGCCAATGATCTTGGCCCCTTCCTCAACTAATCGCGTTGCGGCACGGGCAAAGTATTCGGGGGAGGTATCGTAGGTGATCACACCCTTAACAAGTTGCGGCAATCCTGGCGTTGGCATCGCCAAGATGGGTAAATCAGTGACCTCTGCCATCATGCGAACGAGATCCAACATGCGTTGCGGGCCCACAATGCAGTTAGCACCGACAGCGGCGATACCGAGCGCCGCTAGTTCTCGTGTGCAACGCGCCGGGAGGCCGTCGCCAAGCATTTCGCCATCTTCGATATAGGCCTTGCTGGCAATGATCGGAAGGTCGGTCACCATTTGGATGGCTTCAATGGCCGCAATGAGCTCGGCCATGTCAATGTATGTCTCTAGAATGAAACCATCAACTCCGCCCTCAACTAGGGCCTCGGCCTGTTCGCGCACTGAGAGTTTTACGTCGGCAAGGGTGAGATGTCCGATCGGCGCGATTGGCTTCCCAACAGGCCCGACGGCCCCTAATACGAACGCTTTGTTGCCCGCCGCTTGCTTGGCCAAAGCGGCACCAGCGAAATTGAGTTCGGGGATATCAATTTTTGCTTCGTCAATGCGAAACCGCCCGGCTGAATACGTGTTGGTTTCGATGAAGTCCGCACCGGCATCAACATAGGCTTGATGAACAGCCCTAACGATTTCGGGAGCAAGGAGATTGGCGAGGTCATACGGTTGACGCAAGAACCCGCGCGCCGCGAGTTCAGTTCCATTCGCGCCGTCACCGATGAGGATCGGTCGCAACAACGCATCCCGCAACTTCACAGTATAGGGTTATACCTTGCCAAAGCTCGCGGCCCGATTTCGAATGTCCTGAGCTTCCTTGCGTAGCTTAAGGATTTGGGCAACTTCATCGGTTTTTGGTGTGATCACTGGGCGCGCTAGATCAAGCGGTCCCATAACATCGCCTTGTTCGTCACTGTCATCCAGGCCGAGAATATGACCAAGCTCGTGCATGGCGGCATGCCTCATCTGGGCTAAATCCATCGGCTTGCCTTTTGGTGTAACCGTCCGTAGCTGAAGCGTGGCGGCAAGCTTAGCCTCATAGTCGCCATTATCGTGGCGGAGTATTTGGCGCTGCCACGTAGTAAAACCGCCGAAATGCTTTCCATTGGAACCCAACTGAGCCTCAAAGGTGATCATGACATCGGGCTCTTGGAAGGAAAATGCTTCAACAAACTGTATATCTCGCTTAAGGAGCCTTTCCCACTGCCCGATAGCTTCAATGAGTGCCTGTCTGCCCGTCGCCGGCGCGTTCTTGGCAAATCGGTAAGTGATCTTCTTCATCCCTAAAACATCGCTGGCGGCGTTGGCGGCTCCCGCATTCCCGCTGTTAAGAGCTTGAATAGCAAATCTGCGATGCTTTTCCAATTCCGGCAACAAACTCGAATTTGCCTGTAGCAATGCGACCGATACCGCAAGTGAAAGTGTGGCAAGTCCCTTGGTCTTCAATTTCTCCATCCCCGTTGATGCGTTCATCAACAGGGGGAGTGTTCCGCGTCGCCAACCTACATGCCCTGCGGCGATTGCGGGGAAAAAACCAATCTGGTAGTTGGGCTAGCTGGTTGCTTCACCAGCATCTATTCCATCTGAACTTTGACGCCCGCCCGGGCGGCAAGTTCGTCGATGAGCATCTCATAGGGCACTTCGATTTCATTCCGCTCCCAACCAATCGGCACTCGGATTTTCCCGGAACTGATATAGGCTTCAGGTCGGATGTTTAGGCTCCCGCGTTCTAATACAACCGTGGCCTTATCCCCCCTGAGCCGGATGGAGAGAATTTCGGAATAGCTGATTGTGCGGGTGCGGCCCATGCTAGAAATCTCTATTGCATCGTCGCTGAGCAGGTATTCAGTTGCCTGAGCTTGCGAATGCCGGATATCAGCAAGGGCGCTTTTGCCAAAATCAGCAAGGGCACCAGCCGCTTGGAGAACGTCTCGACCGATTGTTCGCTCGCCCTCGCGACGCACCAAGCTTCGTCCTTGAGCATTGGCTACAAATCGCATGCCCTGAGCTCCCGTTTCGAGCCAGCGTACGGCTTCTGCCGTGGTGTAACGCACTGTTTCCACGTAAAAGATGACGATGACCGAGCAACCAGCGTTGCGTTGGGCCCAAAATCTGATATGAAACGCTGGATTGTGCCGACTGCTTTGGGATGCGTGGCGGTGCTTCTTGGCGGCGTTCTTGGGCCGAGTAGCGCTTGGCTAGCGACCGGACTTGTTCTCACGGGCATGGGCTTGCTCGTATATGACTCAAAGTGGCTCGCACGCTTGAGGCGAGGTCGCTACAGTTTAGAAGCACTGCGTGAAGCCGATGAAAAAGCCCGGTTTCGCCAAGTGGAAGATGAGCACATGGAGGCTCAATTTCAGGGCGGCTATTGCTTGGCTTGCGATGACTACTTCCCCCAAGACGTAAAGATTTGTCCCAGATGCGGAAGAGCGATTTGACAAAAAGAAACGGGCTCGTTGCGCGCAACGAGCCCGTGGGTAGGTCAAGG
>JBEBHJ010000055.1:0-25881 GCA_040081075.1 Fimbriimonadaceae bacterium
CATCTGGGCCGGGTCGACGAGGGGGCGGGGGCTCTGGTTTGGCTTCGACCGTAACCGTGCATTACAGCTTTGTCTTGCTTCCCGAAAAGCCCATGCAGGGCCGACTAAAGGACTCCAGAATCGGCTATTTCACAAACGGTTTCACGCAATATGAGCCCAACCTGCCGGTCAAGAGTTACGAGTATATCAACCGTTTCCGATTGGAGAAGAAGGACCCCAACGCGGCGGTTAGCGATGTGAAGCAGCCTATCGTCTACTATCTTGCCCGCGAGGTTCCGGAGAAGTGGCGGCCCTACCTTATCAAGGGCGTTGAATCTTGGCAACCTGCATTCGAAAAGGCTGGTTTTCGAAACGCAATCATCTGCAAAAATGCCCCGACCGTGGCCGAAGACCCGACCTGGGACGCGGAGGACGCTCGTTACTCGGTGATCCGCTGGGCTCCTTCAAGCACGGCTAACGCGATGGGTCCTTCGATTCAAGATCCACGCTCGGGCGAGACTATCTCGGCCCACGTGATCTTCTGGCACAACATCATTGACCTTGTTCAAAAGTGGAACTTCACCCAAACGGCTGGATATGATCCAATCGCCAGAAAAATTCCCTTTTCGGACGACATGATCGGAAAGATGATGACCTACGTGTCCGCTCACGAGATCGGCCACACGCTTGGCTTAGAGCACAACTTCGAGGCTAGCGCATCGCGCACTATCGCTCAGTTGAGAGACAAAAACTTCATGGCTAACCATGGCGTTTCGAGCTCAATCATGAGCTACTCACGCCATAACTATGTTGCCCAACCCGGCGACGGAATTTCTTGGTCGAATAATCGTTTCATCGGCGAATATGATAATTTTGCGATCGATTATGGTTATCGCGTGATTCCTGGAGCCAGTTCGCCTGAAGCCGAGAAGCCGATGCTTGATAGCATTCTTGCTCGCCAGGTCAAGGACCCTACGGTTCGATTCGCGAACTACCGATTCGGTCAGGATCCAACCTCGCAAAGCGAGCGCGTTGGCGACGACACTATCGAGGCGACAAGGCTTGGCTTGAAGAACCTGAATCGAGTTGCTAAGGAATACCTTTTGCCTGCCACAGTGCGGTTTGGAGAGGACTACAGTCAACTTAGCGAATACTACAACGAGATGTCCCAACATCGAATGATGTGGGTATTCCACGTCATGCGAGAGATAGGCGGCGTAGTTGAAAATGACGTTCATGCTGGTCGTGGTGGAGACGTGTTCCTTCCGGTACCACGGGAGAAGCAACTCCGAGCACTGCGGTTCCTTTCCGATGAGGGTTTGCAAATCCCCGATGGTTTTATGAATCCGGCTATTCTGCGCAAAATCTCTCCTGGTGGCGATTTGGGCAAGCTCAATGCCATGCAGAACATCATGATGAGCCAACTCCTGGGTGAGGGGCAAGTGAACAAGATTCTGGATATGCAGGTCATGACTGGCGGGAAGTCCCTAACGGTTGACGATCTCGTTCGGGAAGTTACGAACGGCG
This sequence comes from Fimbriimonadaceae bacterium, assembly GCA_040081075.1. Classification (GTDB taxonomy): domain Bacteria; phylum Armatimonadota; class Fimbriimonadia; order Fimbriimonadales; family Fimbriimonadaceae; genus JANJUB01. Next base: position 1,507 of record JBEBHJ010000055.1, read on the forward strand.
TTTGGAAAGATGTAAATGCATCCAAACCGATGATTTCGGTCTCTCGACGCATCGTCCAGCAGAGCTACCTGTCCATCATGGAAGATCGTTTGAATGGCGACTCTAAGAGCAATAGCGATTTTGTCTTTGTGGCAAAAGCCGCTTTGAAGAACTTAGCGCGTTCAATCGATAGTGCAATCAAGCGATCATCCGATCCCGTGACTAAAGCCCACCTGAGCGAAAGCCGAACGCAAATCGGCGAGATTGTTTCGGGTCACAAGAACAAGTCAGCAGGCGCGAGCGCTCCTGATCTTGGAGCACTCTTTGGGATTACCAAGGACGAACTTGACCGAATCATGAACACGGACTACTCCCATCAATGCTTTTCCAGCGAGGCCATGTTGGCCGATCTGATTAAGCAGTTGACGAAGAAGTAAACAAATAAAAAAGCCAGGTCACCATAACGGTGACCTGGCTTTTTTTGTTTTGTTGCTTAGCCTTCAGCCGAGGCAGACATGCCCGCTTTCATCTTCGTGTAGTTTGCTTCAAACATCTCGAAGACTTCCTTTGCTTTGGCATCATAGGCGTCCTTGTCGGCCCAGGTGTTGCGTGGAGAGAGGATTTCGCTTGGAACGTCTGGGCAACTTGTTGGCACCGATAATCCAAACACTGGATCAGTGACAAACTCAATACTATCAAGTTCGCCAGAGAAGGCGGCATCGATCATGGCTCGAGTGAACTTCAGTTTCATGCGTGAACCGACTCCGTATCCACCGCCACTCCATCCCGTGTTGATTAACCACACCTTAGAGCCGTACTTCGCAATCTTCTGGCCCAAAAGCTCAGCATACGCATTTGGGCGAAGAGGAAGAAACGGCGCGCCAAAACAGGTGGAGAACGTTGCGCTTGGCTCCGTAACCCCGGCTTCTGTGCCAGCAACCTTTGCAGTGTAACCGTTCAGGAAGTGATACATGGCTTGCTCAGATGTCAGCTTGGAAATCGGCGGGAGGACGCCGAAGGCGTCGCAAGTGAGAAACACGATGTTCTTTGGATGACCGCCTACACTCGGAATAAGCGCATTGTCAATATAATCGACCGGATACGCGCATCGAGTGTTCTCGGTAAGGCTTGTATCGTCGTAATCTGGAATTCGATTCTCGTCGAGGATTACATTTTCGAGAACAGATCCAAACTTGATCGCGTTCCAAATTTGGGGTTCACCCTCTTTGCTCAGTTTAATGCACTTCGCGTAACAACCACCTTCAAAGTTAAACACGCCTTCGTCGGTCCACCCGTGCTCGTCGTCTCCAATGAGGTCTCTCTCGGGATCCGCACTCAATGTCGTTTTTCCTGTCCCGCTCAAACCAAAGAAAAGGGCCGTATCGCCATCCTTGCCGATGTTAGCGGAGCAGTGCATACTCAAAATGCCTTTCAGCGGCAAAATGTAGTTTAAGATCGTAAAGACGGACTTCTTCATCTCGCCCGCGTATTGAGTGCCAAGGATAAGAACTTTCTTTTCGGCAAAGTTCAGGGCGATTGTTGCATCACCCTTGACGCCGTCGGCTTCGGGGTCCGTATTCAGGTAGCAAAGGTCTACGATCGTCCAATCCGGCTCATAGCTAGCGAGTTCAGCCGCATCCGGACGAATCAAAAGTTGCTTGATGAACATCGCGTGGTATGGGCGCTCAACCATGAATCGAGCTTTGATTCGATGGTTGGGATCAGCCCCGCCATAGGTGTCGATTTGGTACAGCGTTTTGCCTTTCATGTAGGCATTAGCTTTATCTACGAGTTTGGCGAACGTCTCGGGCGACATGTCGGTGTTATTGCCCCACCAGATATTGGCTTCGCTACCAGGCTCGCGCACCGTGTGCTTGTCTTTCGGGGTCCGACCTCGATACTTTCCTGTATAGGCAACCAGTGCACCATTGGCCGCGAGCTTATCGCCATCCTTGATCGCGTGCTCAACGAGTTCGGTAATGGACAGGTTCTTGTGAATAAGATCGGCGCTGTCGAAGTTGAAAGTGGGGTTTGTTGAAGCTACTGACGACATTGTCTTGTTCCTGATACCGGCTGCATAATCTGCGCCAGAAGGGTTTGAAGTGTAGTCATTTTACCCGCTAGCGGTTGAGGGCAAAACCAACGATCAGCACAAGTAGCGCGATAAGGGCAACACATGCGATCACGGTTGAGGCCATATGATGCTGTTTGTCAGATTCAGATTGGCGACGAATTTTGGGCCGAGCGGCCCTCACAACGTCTTCCAGAATCGATGAAAACAATCCCGCTCTCGTGAGGGGCGGCAACGATTTGAGAGGGTCGGTTGGCGCATGACCGGGTCTTTCCACCCGGAACGTCGGTTCTTCTAGCTTTCGCAATCGATCGGCAAGCGTTGCTTCCGCGTGCCGCTCGCGGATTTCGCACAGCATTTCGAAAACGGCTTCAGGACTAAGGCCCGTCGCTTCGCAGATCGACTCGATGGTGGCATGGTCGTCTGAAATATTCCGATCCAGCTCGGCCGCAAACTCATCTACAGACTGAATTCTCTCAAGGAGTAAGCGAAGCTCCTTCTGCGAGACTTCGTGGTTTTCACCAGACGAAAAACGGTGCGGCAAAGTTATCTGCTCCGTAGGATTTCTCGAACTTGGTTAGCCTGTTCCGGTGTGTCAACGGCAACTTCGGCAGGGGCAACTTCGGTCATCAGAATTTGAACGCCGTTGTGGAGAAATCTTAGCTGTTCCAGGCTTTCCGCCAACTCAAGCGGGCTTTGGGGCCACGTTGCGAATTTGAGCAACGGATCGCGCCGAAAGACGTAAATTCCGAGGTGCTTCTTGACGGGTAAAACTCGCGGATTTCGGGGGAAGGGAATGGGAAATCGGCTGAAATAGTGAGCAAAGCCCTTGCCATCGGTAACCACTTTTACCACGGCCGGATTGTCAAATTCATCCACAGGGCAAAGGCAGTATCCGCTTGCCATTTGAACTGATGTGTCCGCCAAAACCGGTTCTGTGCACGCTCGAATCGTTTCGGGAAGGATCAATGGCTCATCTCCTTGAACGTTGACGTAAACTTCGGCTTGCAGGTTGCGGGCGACTTCGGAAATCCGGTCTGTTCCTGTGTTGTGGTCATGCGAGGTCAAGACCGATTCGGCGCCGAAAGCGGCTCCCGCATCAATAATCTCCGGATCAGGCGTTGCAATCACGACTTTGTCAGCGATTCCAGAAGCTTGGGCTGCCTCCCAAACCCACTGGACCATGGGCTTGCCACAAAGGTCGGCGAGTGGTTTACCCGGATAACGAACTGAGCCCATTCGAGCCGGAATCACAATTACGCAACGCATTACAGAGTTTATTTTGAACGGTACACGTCAAAATAAACTATGAGTCCCGTAATTCTCGCCTTTGCATTGCTTTCCCAAGGTCAAGTTCCCACTGCTCCTGGCATGGTTAATCCCGCTGAAGAACTCAAGAAACTGAGCTTCCTCGTAGGAAATTGGAAGGGGGAGGGCTACATGATCGCATCTGCGACCGAGAAGAAGACCTTCAAAATCACCCAAAAAATTACGACAAAACTGCGTGGAAGCGTTTATGTGATTGATCAGGAAGGCGAGGAAACCAACGAAGGGGCAGATAAGGGAAAGCCAATCATGGAGGCTTTTGGGATCATATCTTTTGATGCCACTCGGGGCGGATTCAATATGCACCTACGATCGCAAGGGGGCCAACCCGTTGAAGGGGAAGCAAAACTTGAGAAGAGCGACCAAGCCCAGGAGACCGCAGCGACCAAAACAAACGACGGCAACTTTGTTTGGGGCTATGGCTTGCCAGATGGTGGCTACGTGCGATTTACTTCTCAGGTGAAGGGCAACACTTGGCATGAAAAAGGCGAAATCACTCAAGACGGCAAATCCTTTTTTACGTTCATGGAAATGAACCTGAAGAAATAATTGGCCGAAGTTACCGTTCATGCGATTGTCTTACGGCGTCGCGATATGGGAGAAAGCGACCGAAAGCTCACCCTTCTGACCAAGGAGCGAGGCGTAATTGACGTAACCGCAAAGGGAGCACGGAAAGGCGGCTCCCGGCTTTCAGGTTCTAGCGAGCCGCTTAGCGCCTGCATTCTCCAACTTGCCACCGGGAAGCGAACGCAATACGTCACCCAAGCACAACCTATTTCTTCGTTTCCCGGTCTGCGGGCGGATTACGATCGGCTTTCCTTTGCTCTGGCTCTCACCGAGCTCGCGGCTGCCGTTTTGCCTCACGAACATCCCGCCGATGAAGAATTTGGATTCATGGTACGGGCCTTGCACGACTTGGAACATCACGAAAAACCGCTCGTTGCGCTGATTTGGGCGCAGCTCAAGCTCATGGAAATGAGCGGGTTTATGCCGTCGTTTGATGCTTGCGTGTTGACTGGCGTGCCCATTGGCGAGGCCCTACCGTTCTTGAGCCCTCATGCAGGGGGATATATCGCTTTTGATGCCGCCGTCGGTTACAATGATCGCTTCCAAACGCGGGCGGAAGTGCTCTATGGGTTGTCCGCTTGCTTAGAAATTGACGAACCGCCGCCAAATTTGAAGTTTGCGCCTGAGTGTTTCCGGGCGCTCTTTCCGTTCTGGCGAGCCTATGCCGAAAAGCCTTTGCCCGCCAATGAGGCGATTTCGATGCAACTTACGGCTTCGCCACGTCCAGAATGACCCAGCCGCGAGTTTGGTAGGTGACGGTGAGCTTTCCGTTTTGAAGCGCGGTCAGAACAAACGCCCGCCACTTGTCTTCAACCTTCAGCATGTATTTCGCTTTGAGCGCTTCAATGTCGGGAGCCTTACTCGCCATCGCTTCCGCCATAGATGGGGGGCCGAGGCGGAGGTTGATGTAGAGCCGCTCGAACCCTTGCTTCTTTAAGGCGGCGAGGAAATCGTCTTCAGTTCTTTGGTCTTCGTAACCAAGCTCCGACGTGTGCCCGTAGCTCGCCCAGAAATAGGGGACGTCGAGATAGAAACCGAACACTTCGTCAAACAATGCGACCGGCTTCTTCTCGTCATTAAGAATCTTCGCCGCACTATAGAACGGGAGGGACTTGGTCAGATATTCGTCTTGCGGTGCTATGCCAAGGGCCGCCCGGATGCGTTCGGGTTGGAGGAGCATGGTGTTGCAAAGCATCAATGTGATCGCGCCTTGAACCACGACCCCGCCCATCAGGGCCTTAGCCTTCCAGCCCGGTTTGCTAAGAATGTAAGCGAGGAGGTACGCCAGAACGGGGGCAAAACTGAGGGCGTATCGGCTTTGCTGGCTGAGCATCGCCCACATCAGAAGGCAAATCATGAGCCAAGCGAGAAGCGGGCCGATCTCGCTGAATTTCTTTGATTTGGCCCCGAATGCCGCCAAGAGTCCAGCGATCATGAGGGGGAATCCGATGGCACCGAGGGGGTTGCCGCCCGCTCCGGCGGGTTTTCCGTCGGGCCCGGTTCGAAAGGTTTGGTCGGGATTGATATAGCGGCCCGGCTGATAAGCGAGGCCCAGAATGGCGGGAGCAATTGCGCTCGGACCCTCGGGGAGGCCGAAGGTTTTTTGCTCCTCCGTGTAGATTTGGGCTTGGTAAGGGGTCCAGTTTTTGCCGCCAAGTTTCTCGTAGAAGAAGGGGTAAACGGGGTTGCCAACCACGATGGCGTTTTTGATGTACCAAGGCATCCCGATGGCGAGCGTAACAAGGGCGGCGATGCCGAGGTGTTTCAGGTGCGTTCGGGTTTTTGAGATAGCGAGGATGAGCAGGCAAACCACACCCACGGCGAGGGCGGATTGGAGGCCCGTGTATTTGCTCCCGAGCGCGAAACCCATGAGGATGGCACCGATGAGGAGGGGGTTCGGGGCCGCAGAATCTACTCTCGACCCCGAAGCGTCCTGGCTCTCGCACCCTGAAGGGGTGCCACCTGCTAACCCGCGAAGAATGAGGAGCGCCCCCAACCCCGCGTAAAGCCCGTGGGAAACATCAATGTAAGCGCTCCCCGCTTCCCATTGAACGAGGGGGACGGTGGCGAAGGCGGCAATCGCCCACCACGCGGGCTTGACCCCGAACCGCTCGCGGCAAAGGCCGAAGATAGCAAGGCATCCGAACCAGAGGTAGATGAGTTGGAAGAACTTCGCCCCGGCTTGGCCAGCGAGCTTAAGCCCAATAATATTCAGCGCATCAATGGAGAAAGGAAAGTTCGAATGGTGGATGAAGCTAACGCTGCCGACCTTACCATCAGCGAGCCACATTTTGGGAACCGCCATGTGATACGCGAGGGAGTCCCAGTCGAGCATTGTGCTTGGGGCAAGCACGCCTACTAACGGAATTATCGAGGCCAAGCAAACAAACAGGACCCCAGATTTTGAAGGCATGAATCTCGGCAAGAGCTTGCCGCCAACCACCAACCCTAGCAACGCAAAAAGGCCCACACTCCCAATCGGAATTTGACTCATGCCCAACACGTATGTTAATAGTCCGGCTGCACCGAGTCCAACTAACCCCGCAAGGCCGATGCGAGCCGCTGGGTCGTCGGGGAGATGAGCATGTAGGCGCTTTCCGAAAAGGGCGCAGAAGCCGACCGCAAAAACCAAGATCCCAAACAGCCCAAGCAACACCATTCCCAACCATTTTAATGCTAGCCGCGACTTCCGCGCCCATAAAGTGCAAAAATAAGCTCATGCGCACCAAGCTTGTGGTTGGAAACTGGAAAATGAATATGACAACGGCCGAAGCGGCGGCTGCGGTCGAGACCTTTATAAAGCGGGTTGATGCCAAGAGCAATGTTGATGTCGCCATCTGCCCCCCGTTCACGGCGATCCCAAAGGTGCGGGAGCTCATAAAGAACAGCCACATCCAACTTGCGGCCCAGAACGTATTTTGGAAGGAAAGCGGTGCCTTTACAGGCCAGATTAGCGCGCCAATGCTTTATGAACTGGGTTGTAGCTACTGCGTGGTGGGGCATTCTGAAACGCGGGGGCGATTTGGCAAACTTGAAATCTCGGAGCAAAGCCTTTCCTTCTTCAACGAAACGGATTACACGATCAACCTCAAAATCCGGGCTCTGCTCTATCATTCCGTGAACCCGATTCTTTGCGTGGGCGAAACCGCCGAGGAGCGCGCGAATGGGCAGACCGAAGAAATCATTCGTAGCCAGCTCACGGCCGCGCTTGAGGGGATTGATGCGGCCGAACTCTATTTCTCGGTCGTGGCTTATGAGCCAGTTTGGGCGATTGGCACAGGCGAAACGTGCGATGCCGCCGAGGCGAACCGCGTGTGCGAGTTCATTCGCGGCGTTCTCGGCAGCATTTTGGATAAGGATTTAGCCGAAGAAGTTCGCATCCTTTACGGGGGAAGCGTGAACGCCTTGAATTGCAAAGAACTCTTTAGCCAGCCCAATATAGACGGCGGCCTTGTAGGCGGCGCCAGCCTAGATCCCACCAGTTTCAGCTTGATTGTGATGAGTGCGTAGAATGAACAGGATCGGATCATGAGAGAGTTGATTCGCGAGATTTAGACCCATGCCACAAAATTTTACTGGCGAAGACGTTGACCGGGCCCTCGCAGACGCTCAGCAGTTTAAACTCGCGGGCAACTTTGAACAGGCGTTGGAGCGGCACCTTTGGTATCACGAAAACGCTTTGAAGTATGCGCCGGCGCATTGTGGAGTGAGGTTATCATTTGCTTTGAACGCTTGGGCGGAGCTTGGTAAGGTTTATAAGGTAGCTCTTGAAGCGCTTCGCTTGACTCGAGATAATGCGCTTGCAACATACAGAATGGCCCCTTCTGATTCGCTTTTGCTCGGAGAGGTGATGAGTCTCAACTTTTGCCTCAACGACATTCGATCCGCCAAGGAATTGTTCTATGAGGGTCTTAAGCATAATGCGGACACTAACCTTATGCTGAATCTCGACGAGATTTTGGAAGCGGGAGAGGAAGCCTGGGCTCGAGACATAATTGGCGACCCGAACGAAAGACTTGAAAGCATAAAGGATCAGCGGGACCTGATAGCCCTCTCTATGAAGCTGAATAAAAGTCTTGGAGATCACGCAAAGTTTTTGGATGAGAGTTACGCCCGGCAGATTGCGATGTTATTGGAGGCCGTAGAGAAGACGCATGGCCTACCCAAAGCCCAAGAACTTCAGCAGGAAGCGCTAACGATCTTGGACTTGCCCGAAATTCGCGCAGCCATCAGCGGCGGATAGCGCGAATATTAATTGGCAACACTTGGTCCATGTACCATGAGCCGATATCGGCTTGTCATTACGGGTCGTTCCTGGGAGCGCAGGTACGATGCAACCTGCGGTCACCTCACTTTGTGGTGCCTCGCAATTTGTGGGCACCTAGCAACCCAAGCTCGAAAGGTACACTCACTTCACCTATCGTCAAAGTGGCGATTACCGAATTTTTATGCAAAAAACCAGAACGAGGCGCGCTCCCCGAACAGCAACAGCAAAAGCCGCCCCAAAGCCGCAGAGCGGCAGAGTCGAAATTATTGTCAGTGTGAGCAATCGCGAGACGCGTATTGCCACCCTGGAAGACAACCAGTTAATGGAATACCGCGTTGAGCGCGAAGAGCGCGTTGTGGGTTCGATTTTCAAAGGTATCGTCCAAAACGTGCTCCCCGGCATGGATGCCGCGTTTGTTGACATTGGCCTTGAGAGAAACGCTTTTCTTTACGTCGCCGACATTATTCCCGACGAGGGGAGCGACAATTCTCCCGCTTCCATTAAGCGTTCCGAGTTACGTCGTCGGAAGATCAAGGAACTGATTAAGCCGGGTCAGGAACTGATGGTGCAGGTAACCAAAGGCGCGCGCGGGACGAAGGGTCCGCGTGTTAGTACACGAATCGCACTCCCTGGACGCTACGTGGTGCTGATGCCCGAAGCTACTTCGGCGGGTGTGAGCCGAAAGATTGAGGACCGCGCCGAGCGCGAGCGTCTTCGCAAAATCGGAGCGCGAATCTGCCCCGACGGTTTTGGGCTGATCATGCGAACTGAGTGTGAAACGCGAACAGAAGCCGAGCTTCATGCCGACGTCGTTTTTCTCCTCCAAATGTGGCAGCAAGTCATGACAACTGCGCGGCGCCGTCGCGCACCGAGCATTATTCACCGCGACCAAACTTTGCTATATCGAACCGTTCGAGATCTGTTTGGCGACGAGATTCAGCGCATGGTGATTGACGATCCCGATGAGTACGAGAAGGTCCACCTCGCCGCTTCCGTAGTGGCTCCCGGTCTTCGCGAGAAGATTGAGCTTTACGATAAAGAGGAGCCCCTTTTCGATTACTACGGCATCGAGCGTGACCTTGAGCATCTGCTTGAGCACAAGGTTCACATGAAATCCGGCGGCTATTTGGTTGTCGACGAGATGGAAGCGCTAACCGCGATTGACATCAACACGGGCAAGCAAGTGGGTTCAACATCCCTTTCTGACACGATTCTAAAGACCAACTTGGAAGCTGCTGACGAGGTCTGCCGTCAGTTGCGATTGCGTGACATGGGTGGCATCATCGTGGTGGACTTCATTGATATGGAAAGTGCGACCGATCGCAAGCGTGTCCTTGATCACTTCACGAAGAAGCTCGAAAGAGACCGCGCCCGAACTCGAGTCGGCAAGATTTCTTCTCTTGGCCTGGTTGAAATCACTCGAAAGCGAACTGGCGAGAGCGTGACTGAAGCGATCAGCGACATATGCCCGCTTTGCGAAGGCCACGGGCGCGTTCCTTCGAAAGAGACGGTCAGCCTTTGGATCGAGCGCGATATGTGGCGACAGGTGAATGATCCCGGAAATGCCTTCTTGGTCGAGTGCCATCCCGCCGTTGTCGAGGCGCTCATTGGAGCTGACGGTGAAGTTTTTGAAGAGCTGGAGCACGAAATGAAGCGCGGAATATATATCCGGGCCAACTTCGACCTCGAATGGGAAGAATACGAAATCACTCCCGGAACTATTGAGGAATTCGATCGGAAACTGATGAACCTCCGGCGCGCTCAAGTGCTGGAATGCAATGTCCGCCGATCATCTTTCGAGAGCTTCAACAAGGTTATAGGATGGACCGACGACGGGTATTACATTGAGCTTATGGATGGTCGCGAGCACATCGGCCACCGGGCAAAGGTGAGCTTGCAAGATATTCGAAGGTCTTTCGCAGTCGGCGACGTGATCTTGCCGGGAAATCCTTCGGCTAGTCGTTCGATTACATAGGAAAGGTTGGACTCGGTCAGGCTTATTTTTCTCGAATTCGATCACACTCTTTGAAGTGATCGAGTTTAGCGATTTCGAGAAAGTTGACATCCGGGTGGGCCGGATTGTTGAGGCCGCGGTTTTCGAACGCGCCCGAAAACCCTCCTTCAAGGTTTGCGTGGACTTCGGACCTGAAATTGGCACAAAGTGGTCATCAACCGGTGTTCGCGGGTTGTACACGGCTGAGGAACTAATTGGGCGGCAGGTCTTGGCTGTGATCAATTTCGAGCCGCGAAACATCGCCGGGTTTATGTCGGAGGTCTTGGTGCTCGGTTTGCCTGATGCAGAAGGACGAGTTGTTTTAGTTTCGCCAGATCAGGAAGTCCCTGTCGGAGGGAGGCTCTTCTAGCATGATCGCGGCGCGCCTTTTGTTGCTTGGTGCCGTCGTCATCTTGATCGGGTGCGGAAAGGAAGCGCGCGAGCCATCGCCAACCGGCATGACTTGGATTCCGGGTGGAACGTTCACGATGGGATCCGAACGGGATCGCGCCGATGAAGCTCCGGCCCATTCGGTAGCACTCGACGGATTCTGGATAGACAATACTGAAGTCACCAACGGGCAATTCGCCGAGTTCGTCAAGGCAACCAAGTATCAAACCGTTGCGGAAAAGAATCCGGATATCCCCGGCGTTCCCAAGGAGAAACTGGTTCCAGGAGCGCTCGTTTTCAAGGCAGGGGCAGGTTGGACGTATGTTCCGGGGGCCAACTGGCGACACCCAGAGGGGCCAGGTTCGACCATTGAGAAGAAGTTGGATCACCCCGTCGTTCAAGTTTGCTGGGAAGACGCGGCTGCTTATGCCAAATGGGCTGGGAAAACCCTTCCGACTGAGGCCCAATTTGAATACGCGGCCCGTGGCGGTCGTACCGGTGCGAGGTACAGTTGGGGCGACGCCCCGCCGGTCAAGCAAGCCAACTTCTGGCAAGGCTCGTTTCCGGAGAAAAACGACAACACAGATGGATTTCTTACCACGTCGCCCGTTCGCTCATTTGAGCCAAATGGATTCGGACTTTACGATATGGCCGGAAATGTTTGGGAGTGGTGCCAAGACTGGTATAGGCCCGACGCTTACAAATCGGCGGCCTCCAAAAATCCTTCAGGACCGCCCAACTCAAACGATCCCGATGAGCCGGGAATGCCAAAACGCGTCGTTAGAGGCGGCTCGTATCTGTGCGCTGATTGCTACTGTCAAGGGTATCGGCTGACCGCCCGCATGAAGTCTTCTCCCGACACCGGCCTGATGCACACAGGCTTTAGGTGTGTGAAGCTCCGTTGAGTGCGGAACGCATTCGATACAAAAAACCGTCTTTAAAGGGATCGACATGAAGTTTCGCCTAATTCTCGCGCTTTTGGCCGCTCTGATCATTCTTGCCTGCGGCGGTGGTGGCGGAGGGGGCTCAACGCTTAGCACCCTGGTATATACGACCGATTGGACTAACAGCGGCAATGCTGGCGGTGGCGTCTCGCAACGCGTTAGCGTCTACGATTCACAGGGCCGTCTGCTAAAATCGTTGATCGTCAATAAGGGCTCGAGCCCGGTACTGGTCACGAGAATCGAGGGGATCGAGGCTGGTTCGCAACTCGTGGTATCGGAACTCTATTCGCAAACCAATCTGGGCGGCGTAAAGACGGGCGAGTTTAGGACCATCCTCAATATCGTTGGGGAAGCCACGCTACAAGCACGTGTAGGTGACCCAGTGGATAGCGTTAAGGTGACACCAGAATCTTCAAGTGTCTCGGTTCCGCGAAGCGTAGCTTTTTATGCGCTTCCGCGAACAGCGGATGGTTCTGCGACATTTGCTTTATCTAACCAAATCACATGGAGCTTACTGGGCGGGGTTGGCAGCATTGCCCAGAATGGCCGGTTTCTCTCGAATACGGCAGGCAGTGGCACGGTGAGGGCGCTTCATGTGCCGACCAGCATTTTGGGCAGCGCGACCGTCCAAGTTAATCCACCCGTCATTACCCGCGGAAAGTGGTCAATTTTTGTCTTCCTAAACGCCGCAAACGATCTCTATTCATTCAGCACTTCTAATGTAAACCAAATGGAAACGGCCGCCGGGAATCCCGATGTCCGCTATATTCTCCAATGGAAACAATCCGCCGCGCGATTCCCGAACTCAACTTTTGACGGCACGCGGCGCTACCTCGTAAAGCCAGATACTTCGGGTTCGATCGCGAGCGAACTGGTCCAAGACATGGGAAGTGGGATTGACATGGGCAAGCCCCAAACGATGAAAGATTTCCTCGATTGGGCGAAGACTTACTATCCGGCGGATCACTACGGGGTTATCGTTTGGAACCATGGAAACGGTTGGCGGCGGAAGCCAAACAAGGAAACGCGAGCCGTGAGCTACGATGATGAGACCGGTAACGCGATCCAAATCTGGGAGCTAAACACGGGCCTTAGCGGGCATCACTTTGATTTCATCGCCTGGGATTCCAGTCTGATGCAGATGCAAGAGGTTGCTTATGAGATCCGTGACAAGGCGGACTACATTGTTGGCAGTGAGGAGAGCCCACCCGCCGAAGGCTACCGCTACGATACTTTGTTCGCAAAGTTCCGCGACAACCCAACGGATACACCACGTAACTTGACAAAGGCCTTCGTCGATACAACGCTTGCCCACGGGGGATATGCGAGTAGAAATATTACTCAAAGCGTGATAGACACCACCAAGATTGCGGCCCTAGCTACGGCCACCAACACTTTGGCGCAACAGCTTATGGCAAACACGGGGTCGCTCACGACGATCATCCCTAACGTCCGGCTTTCAGCCCAATCTTATAGTCAGCAAGCGTCACCTCCACGGTATTACCGAGACCTCGTGGACGTGTGCACTAAACTTGAGCAGCAGACATCGATTCCGGGTTTGATTAGTGCTTGCGTGGGGGTTCGCAACGCGGTGTCACAGGCTGTGATTTGGGAAGGGCACAACACGCATAGCCCCGGCAGCCGAGGCGTTGCCATTGACTTCACGCCCGGAAACGTTTTTATCTCATCCGCATCTGATTATCAGAGAATGAAATTTTCGAACGACACGCTTTGGGATGATTGGCTCATCGCGGCTCCCTGAACGGCTACTTCGTAGTAACTGTGATTGTTATCTCGGAGTTGCCGTTGCTCGCGGATACAAGAATCGCAACCTGACGACCATCTTCGAGCGCGCCGGAAACTGAAGACATGTCACCCATATCGGCGGTGACAGGATTCTTTATCTTGTCCTTGTAAAACGCCGTCACCTTGGCGGGTTTGTCGCTCGAAGTCCGAACCGACATCAAAGATTGCTTTCCGTCGGCGTTACTCTTGATGTCTCGCCCAGCGATTGCCGAACTGCCGGGGTAGTACGGAAGGCCCATCTCGGCTTCGGTCACGGCTGAAATGCCCATGGTTGAGACCTCCCCCTTCGCGTTCTTCACGCGGGTTCCTCCTTCTCCAATGTTAACTTCTGTTCCATCCGATGATTTTGCCGACCAGTTGCCGCCCTGACCACTAACCTCTGTCTTGTTTCCATCCTTGTCGGTGACGATTGTGTTACCGTTGCCATCGGTAGAGACGGTGCCGCCATCCTTCGTCACAACGGTTGATCCTGAACCACAACCCAACGCCAATATCACCGCGAAAACGACTAGAACAACACTGAGACTTCTCATAAATGAGTTATAGCCCAATTGGGTAACTTGCAGTTGTGATCAGCATATGCGCGCTTCTCTTTTTGCAATCGCAAACTAACACGTTTTACGTGAGTCAGACAACTCCACTCGCTCCATCTCCCTTTCAAAAACTACCCGCCGGGGCTGTTCAGGGACGCGGTTGGTTGCTCATGCAACTTAAGCTACAAAGAGACGGGTTTGCGGGCAAGCTATCAGGGATCAGCGGGTTCTTGAACGAAAGAGATAATGCTTGGCTCGGAAACTCGGCTAACCCACGTGCTGGTTGGGAAGAGTTGCCCTATTGGCTCAAGGGTCAGGTTTCGCTAGCCTATGTGCTGAACGATCAGAAACTGAAAGATGAGTGCCAGGTTTGGATCGAAGGAATTCTTGCGAGCCAAAAGGAAGACGGTTGGTTTGGCCCCGAAGCAAACCGAAAGACTCGCTTGGGAACCCCTGATTTGTGGCCCAACATGCTCGCGCAAAGTGTTCTACAAACCTACTATGAGGCGACCGGTGATCAGCGCGTGATCTTGCTCATGCAAAAATATGCGGATTGGTTGATATCGTTGCCCGAAGATCAAACGGTTGACCCACGTCACTATTGGCACTACTACCGCGTCGGTGACCAGATCGCGAGTTTGCTTTGGTTGCATAACAACACCCATGACCCTAAACTTATAAAGCTGGCCGAGAAGATGCACCGGCACAGTGCCAAGTGGGTGGATCAGGTAGTCAATCGTCACGGCGTAAACTTTGCCCAAGGGTTTCGCGAACCTGCTCTCTACTCGCTTTTCTCAAAGTCGCCCAAGGATTACGCGGCTACTGAACGCAATTGGAAGTCGTTCATGACGGAGTACGGTCTGCCGGGGGGCATGTATGCTGCCGACGAAAATGCTCGACCTGGAAAGAACGATCCTCGGCAAGCGACCGAGAGTTGCTCTGTCGCCGAAATGATGCTTTCTCACGAGTTGCTGATGCAAACCACGGGCAAGGCCGTTTGGGGAGATCGGGCCGAGGAAGTTGCGTTTAACTGGCTCCCGACGACGATGACGGCTGACCTAAAGGCGTTGCGCTACCTTACTTGCGCAAACATGGCCGTTTCCGATGCCGCTGGCCATAGCCCCGGCATCGAAAACGGTGGCCCGATGTTCCTGTTTGATCCCCACGATCATCGGTGTTGTCAACACAATGTGGGCATGGCTTGGCCCTACTTCACCGAGCATTTGTGGTTAGCGACGGACGGAAACGGCCTCGCCGCTGCGATGTATTCGCCTTCAATCGTAACGGCAAAAGTTGGCGATGGAACGAAAGTGACGATCGAGGAGAAAACCAACTACCCCTTTGAGGAAGACATCAACTTCCTGATCAATCCGGCTAAACCTGTGAAGTTTCCTCTAACTCTGAGGGTGCCTGGTTGGGCCCAAACCCCAGTCATATCTGTGAACGGAAAGAACGTCTCGCTTAAGCCAAAGGATGGCTACGTACGGTTGCTCAACACCTGGAAACGCGGAGACAAGGTCACCCTGAAGCTACCAATGATGGCAAGAGCGAACCCTGGTCGAAACCACGCGGGGAGCCTTATCGTTAGTCG
The DNA here is from genome assembly GCA_040081075.1 of Fimbriimonadaceae bacterium. Taxonomy (GTDB): domain Bacteria; phylum Armatimonadota; class Fimbriimonadia; order Fimbriimonadales; family Fimbriimonadaceae; genus JANJUB01. Next base: position 16,974 of record JBEBHJ010000055.1, read on the forward strand.
AGGTCCGCTCGTCTATTCGCTTAAAATCGACGAGGAAAGCAAGCCATTCGGGCACCTGGAATCGTGGCCGTCCTTCGAAGTCAGGGCCAAGAGCGAATGGAATTTCGGATTACCATCCAGCCCGACGCTCAAGGTAGTTACGAATAAACTCCTTGGCGGTAAGCAACCCTGGGAGTCCCGCAATGTGCCGATTCAAATAGAAACGCAGGGCCGCCGAATTCCCGAGTGGGGAACTGATCTAAACGGTCTTGTTGCTCCTCTCCAGAAGATGCCGGCTCTCTCAAACGAGCCGAAGCAGAAAATGACGCTCATTCCGATGGGTGCCGCTCGCCTGCGAATGACGCAGTTCCCCACCGTGAGCACAACCGGCACGCAATGGAAAAAGCCAAGGGTCGGCGCGACCCCGATTCCGGCCACATATTCTCACCGCAACTGGTGGGACACCGAGTCTGCCTTGAGCGATAAACTCGTGCCCTCCAACTCCGCCGATGAAGAGATCCCGCGATTCACGTGGTGGGATCATAAGGGCACCACCGAGTGGGTTCAGTACACATTCAAAGAGATGCGAACTTTCCAAAAGTGCCGCGTTTACTGGTTCAGTGATGAGCCCAACGGAGGAGTGAGAATGCCAGAGTCGTGGAAGTTACAAGTAAAAGTAGGCGATGTTTGGGCAGATGTTCAATCCGATGGGCCTTATCCGTTGATCAAGGATGGTTGGTCCGAAGTATCTTTTCGCCCCATCGGCGGCACCCAAATTCGGTTGGTAGCTAAACTCAAAGAAGGCTTTTCGGCTGGGGTTTTGGAATGGGAAGTGAACTGACAAGCGGGGGGTTAGAACGAGATGATTCCAACTAACGAATTCTGGGGAAGTAACTACTACAAGCACCCGCCGTTAACCGACGAGATGGTGGCTGAAGCAGAGCGGCAATTGGGAGTGAAGTTGCCCGAGTACTATGTTGACTTGCTTCGCATCCAAAACGGGGGGTCAACGAACGAGTTTGCTTTTCCTATGAGCGTGAGAACAAGTTGGGCTCCCGATCATATTTCACTTAGCGAGTTGGCCGGGATTGTTCTGGATCCGGAGACCGAGTCGTGCCAAAACATTATGGTTACCGAGTACATGACGCGGGAGTGGGACCTGCCGCCAAACCAGGTTTTACTCACGGGTGAGGGACATTGGTGGATCACCTTAGATTATCGGAACGGCCCAGAGCCCTCGGTGGCTTGGATTGACGTTGAATGTGGCGAAGACATTCAGATCGCTTCTTCATTTTCGGCGTTTTATGCGGGCTTAGTTCCCGAACGCACCTTCTGGGATCAAGAAGAGCTCGATGCCGAGTCCGAGTACGAGCGCAAGCAGGCGGCACCGCCGGGGTTGTTTGGCAAGATTAAGAGTTGGTTCAACAAGTGATCGGGTCCAAGATGACGCGAAGTACAGAACTTCCCTCCAAACCAGAAAGCAAAGGATTAGCATACTATGAACCGTCTCGGGCGAACAAAAGTAAACTCATGGCTTGAGTGAAGCCCCTAAAACGAAGAAGCGGAAGCTGCTTATCGCGCTTACGATTCTGAGCATCTTGTGGCTTTTGACGGGTTCGCTCGCCTCCACCTTTCCTGAAGGCCGTTTGATTGGCTACTTCGAAGCAAACAGCCCGCCCCTCGTCTTTATTGCGCCGATTTTCTTCTTTGGTGGCTGGTGCCTTCTCAAGAAGCAATGGAAATGGGGTTGTGCGGCAGTGGCGATTGGAGTTATCGCGATGTTCGGTCGCGGAGGCTTTCAATGGGGCCGAACCAGCGCTGATCGGGATCTTCGAGTGCTTAGCTGGAATGTGATGCGAGGCGTGAAAGGATTTGATCAGCTCAAGGCGACAATTCTGGCCGCCAATCCCGATGTGATGGTCTTGGTAGATTCGGACACCGAATCACTAAACTCAGAGTTACCGGCCTATCTGGCCGCAAATTTTCCCAGCTACAAGTTTGTGAGGGAGGGCCAAATGGGTATTGGCTCGAGATTTCCAGTGATTTCAACCCAATTTGTGAGTAGCCCCGAGGGGCTGCGAACTCGCCCTTTCTTGGAATGCGTTCTGAACGTGAATAACAAACCGCTTCGGGTTATCGCGGCCCATTTGTCGCGCCCCAGGCTCACGGGCTTGCTCAAATGGGATTTCTCTGACGTTAGAAATTCCTACCGTAAGCATCGAGCCCAAGTAACGCGGCTTCTCGAGTTTGCCGATTCGAATCAAACTCCCACGCTGCTGAGTGGCGACTTCAACATGACACCCCGAACCGAAGACTACGACCGTATAGCAACTAAGTTCAAAGATAGCTTCGCTGAAGCGGGGAAGGGTTGCGGCTGGTCGTTCCCTCAACCGATCGAAGGCATGCGGCTCGACTACATTTGGGCACGGGGACTAACGCCTGTCAACACCGAGTTTTCTGGGCACGGTGCCTCGGATCATCTAGCCTTTATCGCCGACTTCAAGCTCTAACCGCCCCAAAGTCTCTTTGTTGCCAAGTCTGCTTGCTTGTCTTCGACGGGAACAGCGGGTCGCCAGCGAATTCCATTTTTTGCCCCTTCGCTAAGATGAACTCGATGATCGTTAGCCCAAGTTTTGAATTTCGTTATTGCATCCTTTAGTGCGGGTTCGATCTGATCGCTCAATGCCTTGGCTAGAACGGTGCCCTTGACGCCATACGAGTCAGGCTGAACAATTTCTACTGAAGCCGGGCCATCTTGTTCAGTAAAGACAAATTGACCGATAAACTCATCCTGCCAACTGATTGTTGCAAGCTTCTCTTTCGCGTGCTTACGCTCCGCCTCGGTTCCCTGGATTACCACGACTGGTCGGCGATCACACGCGGCGACGTTGAGGGCGTATCGAAGGCCCTTAACGATGGGCAACTGCTGCGGCATCGGCGCATTGTTATAGGGCTTAGCGATCTTATCCATGCCCTTTGCCATGATGGTTGGGTCATTTTCACAACCGGGAAAGGCAAAGTAGGGCATCCGATTAGGTTGCACAAAATATTTCGATCGCCCCGAGTCCATGATCGCGAACACCGTGTTCTCTAAGCCACCGCGCGGGGAAAACATCTTACGCAAGTAGTCGGACTCTTCCTTATTCTCGTATGTGAGCGGACGGATGCACACAAAATTGCGGCTGGCGTTGATGACACTTTCGGCAGATAGGAGACTCCTATCTATATCTTGCTTGCCTGGTCACCAATCCCCGGGGACCTCTGAACATTGAGGGGCAGCTGAGAGCAGCAAAATTGGTCGTCCCGTTTCTTTGGCAACCTGAAACCCTTGGCCCATGTCGGTGTACCACTGGATACCAGGCCTTGGGGCCACGGCAATCAATAACAGCGCGCTGACAAACATGTGATATTTTGGGCCGAATTCGTGAGGGAAATGTTAGGATAAGAGGTAATCTCTGTGAATGACCGCTGCCTTGCTGGCCCTCTTCGTGAACACATCATTTTATGACTTCAAGATGAACGACATTGGTGGCAAACCAGTTCAGTTCGCGAAGTATAAGGGCAAGGTTACGCTCGTCGTAAATGTTGCCAGTCAATGCGGTCTGACTCCTCAATACGAAGGATTGCAAGCTCTTTACGTGAAGTACAAGGACAAGGGCCTGACCGTTTTTGGTTTCCCCGCTAACGAGTTTCGGGGCCAAGAGCCTGGCACGAATTCGGAAATAAAAGAGTTTTGCACCGCCAAATATGGCGTGACCTTTCCGATGTTCGAAAAGAGCGTGGTCAAGGGTGATGGCATCAACCCGATTTACAAGTGGCTGCTCGAAAACGGTCCGCGAAAGGATGACATCGAGTGGAACTTCGCCAAGTTCCTGATTGGCAAAAATGGCGAAATTTTGGGTCGTTTCGAACCCAAGATTAAGCCCGATGACGCGGCTCTAATCGCGGCGATCGAAAAGGCCCTGTCCGCTACTTCTTAGTTGCCTTGGTTGTAATCGCGTAGTCGGAATCGGTGAATTTTCGACCGAACTCGTAAGCGGCGAACCATTGTACGATCCACGGCTTTTTCTTAAGATCGAGCCGGGTCTCCATCATCGTTACCGGTAGAAAACGCGCACCGTCAACGCGCACCTCAATGGTGCTCTTTCCAAAGGTCTTCGCCGCTTGTTCTGTTCGCTTTGCAATAACACGATACGTGAGATACTTCTTTCCTTGGAAGTTCATGACTCGCTCTTCGACTTTGGCTTTATAGCCGCCGACGCCGCTTGCCCAAGCACTAAACAAGGGCCCCCACGCATCAACACCATCGGTCAACCCTTGAAACATGATCCTCCCAAACTCGGAAGGGAAAAGTGTTGCAAGTTTCACCGGATCGGACGTTGCGGAAGGCAACTGCTGAGCCGACGGGATTCCGCCCGTCGGGACAAATTTCCCGTCCACAAACGCAAATCTTCTTGTACCGTTGTTTAGGTAGATTCCCGTGAGTGGCTCTGGCTTGATAATGAACGTGTCGATGCGGTAATGCCGATTATCGCCGATTCGCATCACTCCATCGAAGGTTGCGCGACCGCCGGACGTTTGGGCAATCATCTTTATGGTTGCTCCTGTTCCTTTCAGATTACGGGTGGCCCCTCCCGTATTCTTTGCCAATTGGGTGAGAGTCACCTTGCTTGGTCGCCACAGGTTATCGCCTGGCTTAGGTTTTACGGCCTCAGAGAATATCTTGGATAAGTCCGCGCCCGTTCGCTTAATATCTTGCGCGGTGGGTTGCTTTTGTTGGGAGAGGGCAGCAATAAGAGCGAGTTCAATCATGATGGGTTTGCCAAAGGCTAAGTTCAAGCTCCGGAAATGGAGAATCCTTGTCCTTACAATCATTGAAATACGTCTTTTCCGACTCAGAAAGTTCGTTTCCGGCCCGGATTTCTTCGGACATCGTGGCGAGCATGTTGAAGCGATCAATGTGATCTTGGATTCTCACCTCCGAGTAATCACTGGCCGAGAACGTTGAAATCAAAAACTGCCAGTCGGAGGACTGGGCTAGCAGCAGTTCGCGGGCGGCTTGTTCGAGCAGTTCACGTTCCAAGTCGGTTTCAGGTTGCGTTGTCGTCAACTCGTTCAAGCGCTGCTCGGCGCGATACAGTTTTTCCCATGTCCAAAAGTTGGAGTCGTTTAGCCACACGTAGTGGTATCCCCCTTCGCCCCAAGATCCTTCGGGAAGCGAAATCGTTTTGTGAACTGGTATCTCATCAATAATTTCACTTCCAGACATGCACCTGACCTGACCGATGGCGTCCAATCGCGAAGCCAGCTCGTACAAGAACTCGGGCCCCTCCCACCACCAGTGACCGAAGAGCTCCGTGTCATACATCGCCGTAAGGGTGCCTTGATGACCAGAAACTCCCAAGTAACTGCCAAGGGTTGAGCCTACTGTTTCGGCCATGTCTTGAGCATGAACACCGAGTCGCTCGAAAGCCAGCCATGGATCATAGGGTGCCTTGCGGCCCAGGTCTCCTTTGTCTTGACTCACTCGCCAATAGCGGAGCCGTCCCGGATAGAGTTGTTTGTGGAACTCAAGATAGTGCTCGTCGCCTGGATATCCATGCTCACCCGACCAAACTTTTACGGTCGTCTGAGGGTCTCGGGAGAAAATCTTGACTCCGGAAGGTAAATCGTACACTTCGTATTCGCTTCGAATATCAGTGGGAGGCACAAAGAACTTGCTGGACTGCGCGAAGAGTTCGGCCAACTGGGGGAATTTTGATGCATAAGTGCCAAGCGGCTGACCGCCTTTTACCATGTGGCTATCAACAAACATATATTCAATGCCGCAATCGCGAAGAACTTCATCTACTCCGGCCCGCTTTGAGCCGGCAATTACTTGCGCCGTCTCAAACGTTGGAGGCTTCCAATCGTAACCGGGGCGATAGGCGCACTCTGGAAGCCACATTCCGCGCGGCTTCCGCCCGAAGTGCTTCTCGTAGGTTCTTACGCCCAATTCGACTTGGGCCTTCACCGATTCGTCCGTTCCAAGCAATGGGAGGTATCCGTGGGTGGCAGCGCTTGTGATGAGTTCGATGCTACCGCTGTCCTGGAAGTGCCTAAATCCCTCAAGAATGGACCGTCCCCAACGGTTTTTGTATTGATCTAGGTATTTGCGAAATGTTCGTTGCCAGAATTCAGCAAGACCCACATAACCCAGTTCATTCTGTTTTCGGAATTTCTCGGCGTCCTCTTCGGCGTATCCAATCTTGTCCTTGCAATATCCTTCGAAATCGTTCTTGAAGCTTTCGTCGGCAAGTTGCTCTGCCAAGATGGGGGTGATGTTGAGCGTCCAGCGAGGTTTGATCCCCCGTTCTTCAAGACGGCTTAGAACATCTAACAACGGAAGATAGCACTCCACCGCCGACTCGTTAATCCAGTCCGTTCCGTGCGGCGACTTACCGTGCGAAAGCACATAGGGCATGTGGGAGTGGAGGCAAAGTTGAAAGCGGCCAAGGGCCATATCTAATGATTGTAGCTTGTTACGGCTGGCTGTCCGTCGGAGTCTCAGCTACGATGATGGATTCTATTCCCCCGCGAACGTTGAAGTTGCCAGTGATCCGCATCCATCGAGGCTTGCATGCTTCCACCAACTCATCCAAAAGGCGATTTGTCACGGCTTCGTAAAAGATGCCTTCGTTTCTGAAACTGTAATAGTAAATCTTCAGACTCTTCAATTCGATACAAAGCTGATCGGGGATGTATTCAAGCTCAATCGTGGCGAAATCGGGTTGCCCTGTCTTTGGGCATACGCTTGTAAACTCGGGGCAAATGTGGGTGATGGCGTAATCCCGGTGTGGGGCAGGGTTTGGAAAGGTTTCGATTTCGGGCATGTGCCCTAATTGTGACAGCGAATGGTCCACAATATTCGGATGGATCCAGTTCGAGTCGGCGTCATTGGTTGCGGGAATATCAGTGGGATTTACCTTGAAAATTTGTGTAGTTACTCTGCGGTACAAGTCTTGTCCGTCGCGGACTTGGATTTGGAACGTGCGAAAAGCAAAGCAACGGAACACGGAATCCCTAAGGCGTGTACGGCACGCGAACTGATCGATGACCCTGAAATCGAAATAGTGGTTAACCTAACCGTGCCCAAGGTTCATGCCCCGATAAATAATGCCATCCTCGAAGCGGGCAAGCACGTCTACGTTGAAAAACCCTGGGCAACCGATGTCAACGAAGGAAGGAACGTGATCACCTTCGCCCAGTTGGGCGGACAACTCACGGCTGCGGCGCCGGATACGTTTCTCGGTGCTGGCATCCAGACCTGTCGCGAGATTATTGATTCCGGCGCGCTCGGCGTTCCAATTGCCGCAAATGCGTTCATGATGTGCCACGGTCACGAGAGTTGGCACCCCGCACCCGAGTTTTACTATGAAGTGGGCGGTGGTCCCCTCTTCGATATGGGGCCTTATTACTTAACCGCGTTGGTGAACCTGATGGGACCGGTCGCGCGAGTTCAAGGCCTCTCAAAGGTCACGTTTGAGGAACGAACTATTACGAGCGCTCCCCTAGCGGGCACTAAGATTGTGCCGGAAACACCAACGCACATCGTGGGAATCCTTGACTTTGAGAGCGGCGCAACTGGGCAGGTCACCATGAGCTTTGATGTGTGGCATCACACCTTGCCCCACATTGAAATCTATGGAACAGAAGGATCGTTGATTGTCCCGGATCCAAACGGCTTCGGTGGGCCGGTGAAAATTCGGACGGCCAAGGGAAGCGATTGGGAAGAAATCGCAATAAATCGCCCTTACTCGCACAATTCACGGGGGGTAGGCGTGCTTGATATGGCATCGGCATTACGGAGGAATAGGCGACCGCGTGCCAGCGGAGAGCTCGCGTTCCACGTACTTGAAATCATGGATGGGATTCTTGAAGCCTCGAAGCGCAAGAGTCAGGTGAAAATTGAGTCAAGCGTTGAGCGTCCGCTTTGCCTAAGTTCGGAACTCGTTTCGGGCGAATGGATTGAATGACTTGGAGTGCAATTTTGGGACTACGTAGACTCGGCTCGATCGCGATTGTTGCGTTGGTCTGCTACCTTATCACGTCCGCATTGATTGGGCCAGCAAAACAAGTCGAAGTTCAGAACGATCGTAGCGCCCGGGATTACATTGGCCGTGCCGTTCCCTCCTTCCTCACTTATTGGGATTTTGATGCTTTTGAAAGTCGCGCAGCGGGCGAGCTTAAAGCGAGCCGCGATTTTGAGTTGATCAGGCACACCTTTGCTCGAGGCAAAAAGAAATTGGGGAAACCAATCAGTTATGGCCCAATTGTCGGACAAGTCAACGATTCATTTGCTACGGACTATTCCGGCGAAATTATCTCAGCCGTTTACACTCAAAAAGTGTCCTTTAAATATGAAGAGGCGGCAATTATTATGAGCCTCGTTAGGCGCGAGGGAGGCTGGAAATTCCAGAAGCTTGCCGTAAGGGCCCCGTCGATTATTGACTTCAACGAGTGAAAAAAATGGCGGAGCTATTGGTCGCTCCGCCGAATATACAGTTCTTGCTCTCCTTTCGGATGTTTTTATGACTGGGGGCCTTCTGAGCTTGTTCCCAACTTTTTCAAGATTTTTTCAATTTTCCATGTGAGCTCGCCATTTGTGACTAATAAATCACAACCGGCTTCTTCGCCGACCTGGAAGAGAGGCTTTTCCTTGTGCCCAGCGTGCCCGATCACGGTACAGCCACTTGCTTTCAATTTGGAAACATCCTCCTTGGCGGATTCGAGGGACTTGTAGTTTGCGAGGTTAATGATCGCGATTGAGCACTCATGCTCCGTTGGGATACCGGTGGCTATAACAGGCTCGAAAGCGCAGGCGCTGACTGATTTCGCCAGCCGTGCGCTCCACATGAGGTTCGACTCAAGAATGAGAATCTTGCCCATT
>JBEBHJ010000008.1:0-76484 GCA_040081075.1 Fimbriimonadaceae bacterium
GGGAAAGGGGATGGCGGAGCAATCCTATCCTCTCAGCTTAAGTTCTTCGATCGCTTGATCGCGGGCTTCAGCTAGTTCCTGAAGTTCGGAAAGGATCGTGTCATCAGTGTGCTCTGCGGTAGGTAGGGTCAGTCGTTCGCATATTTTGCGGGCATGGCTGAGCCACTCGCAATCGGCTTCGATTTGTCGAACCGCCTGGTCTTGGGTTAGGCCATAGTTCGCAGGTGCGCCGACTGTGAGCTCCAGGCTTCTACGCATGCGGGCTTCCGCCGCCAGGACGAGGGGTTTCTTCTTGATTGCATCGGAGTGATAGTTTTCGAGTGAGACTGTGATCTGTTCGAGATCAGCGGCCGCACGATTAAGGTGTTCGGCTTTGGGTCCGATCTCGGAGGCGAGGTTGCCCCGGAAGTGCGCCCGGAGCAGCGGGACCATTTTGGGACGGTGGCGATTTTTGCGCATATGCAGGATCGTCGGGATGATGCCAGCAACCGCGAGTAGAAGCAGCCCCATGATCTTGTATCCGGCGTTCGGATTTTGGCTAGTGAAAATCGAGAGGGCGGGAATGGCGCCGCATGGGGGGATGGTGAGGGCAAGGATTGCGATGTAAGGCCACGGCAGCTCCCGATTGATTTCCTTGCGGATCCAACGTGCCAGCGGTTCCATAGCAAGATTCTACGATACGGCCTCAGTTTCACGCCTTCGCCCACCCAGACTCAATCTAATCGCGTTTGCCCCTAAACCCCGAGATAATGGGCGGAGCTTACAACTCCAAGCGTCACAGAACCAAGCCTGCTCCGCCCTAGCGGAGGGGCGGTCAATGGCGCGAGTGAGAGAGCCCTGGTATGTCGAGAGACCCGGATTGCGCCTGAACACTCACGGCGTAGACGCCCGTTGATCGAGGGTGCTGGCAAATGCCGCGATAGCAATTATCTTGCCCAAACCCAACGTCATCTTGGCAAATTTCAAGCAATCGGCAGGAGAAGACCCGAACAAATGTGCGATTCCGTACACTCCAAACCACACCGCCACCGTAGCAACCAGTATCGCCGCGCACCATTGCAATTGCCGCCGAATCGTCCAAGTGAACGGAAGAAACATCCCGACGAATGTTGCAGTTGGGATCACTCTACTTATGAACCCGAAACGGAGACCTAGAAACCAGTCGCGATCATCCGTCGAAACCAGAAACGCGAGGAACGTGATGACAAGAAGGGCCAGCTTAAACCCAAAACTCCAAGGATAGAGCCCCACCACCTCAACAATCTCCGCGATCCCTTTCCGAAACCAAGGCCCGACCTTTGCCACTTCTGTGATTCTAGCCGAAAATTGGCGTGTGCTTCGCGTTTTGCAAGTCCATGCGCACAGAGCCAAGCCTGCTCCGCCCTAGCGGAGGGGCGATCAATGGGGCGAGCGTGAGAGCCAGTATGGCGCGAGGACCCGTAGGTGCTGGAAGCCAGTTGCGGCGCTAGACCCAGTACGTGCCTACAGTTACACATTTGTCCGGGAATCCCTCTTGCGCTCCTGGTGGCCTATGTGAAATTCCAACGGCTCTACTGCCAAACTCATGCATGGCCAAAACTGTTGTTATTCTTGGAGCTGGCGCTTCGGCTGCGGCAGGTGCGCCATTAATGTTCGATTTCCTGGATGCTGCTGAACGCATTCAGCGAAACAAAATGACCGGAGTTTTCGGTGATGATTTCGATCGTGTCTTCAAGGGGCTATACGAACTTGAACGCGTCCTCTCGAAAGCAGTTGTTGACATAAACAACCTGGAGGCTGTCTTTGGAGCGTTTGAGATGGCAAAGCTGTGCGGAAAGCTGGGGGAGTTAGCAAAGGCGGACATTGATTTGCTAACTGAGTCCCTAAAGAAAGTAATACTTCGGACCGTCGAACTAACGGTCCAGCATCGGGGACAACGAGTAGGTTTGCGTCCACCGGACGGGTATCTCGAGCTGAGCGACCTGTTGCAAAAGAAATTGCGCCACGATATAGTGTTTTTGACATTTAACTACGACCTCGGACTAGACCATGCATTGTATGAGGTTGCCCACGAGGATCCCTATTATGGATTCGGAGAGCGATCAGACAGTTCTGTCACATTACTAAAATTGCATGGGTCAATTCACTGGTACAAGCAGGAACAGAATGGACTGCGCGCCATCCCGATGAGGGACTTGCTTGCGCACCCCTGGGTGGAAACTTCACACCAGAACGCTAGCAATTCAAACGTAATTGTGTCTCAGAAACTTGAGAACCTTGGCAATAGAGTGCCATTTATTGTTCCACCTACATGGAAGAAGGGAGACCACTATTCAGAGATTGCTGAGGTTTGGAAACTAGCTGCAACTCACTTGGAACACGCAGAAAACATTTATGTTTGTGGCTTTTCTCTGCCTCATACTGATCAGTATTTTCGATATCTCTACGCCCTCGGAACGGCGGGTCAAACTCGCATCAAGCGTTTTGTCGTCTCGGATCCTTCTTCTGAAGTGGCTTTACGATTTCGTCAGCTGCTTGGACCGACCGCGCTGGTGCGATTCGAACAGTCAAACAACAAGTTCGCAGAGTTTGTCATTTGGCTTAGAAAGAATTTCCCAGACTGAGTTTTGGCCAGTCAGCTAGCACGAATAGTGAGCCGTGTATTGCCAATACTGCCTGACGACTGCAACTTCCCTTGGGCGGCAAGAGCGAACCAACCGATCCATCGCTCGACGAACTCCTTAGCCAATAGTGCTTGGAAGTTGTAACCCATTTGAACGGTGTGCATAGTCGGAGAAATCGCAACCCATGCATCTTCACTAGTTGGGGGTAAGTTATACGGCTCAACAGTCGTTCTGCGCCCGGAGAGCGGATTGGACATGAATCCTAGTTCAAACCACTCAAAATCTCCCTTTGTGATGGGGTCGCAATACCAAAGACTATGCGCGCGACCGGCAAATCTGTATCTGTCCTCAGGCTGAATGACCCCGACGGCCGAGTAGGCGACTACATCAATGTGGCGATTTTCGTCCAAGGGTCGAACGGGGTCCGTGCCCAACTTTACGTTCCCAACCCCTATATCCAGACCATTTGAGCGACTAATTATCGCATGCGGGGTGAGCTCTGAGACTTCCTTAGTTAGGTCATCGAAAACCGCTTGCAGCGCTGATTGCGCGCGCTCATAGAGCAACTTTCTAAACGCTGTTCGTTCACCAAGCTCAAGTTCCAAGGTTGCTTTGCGCAGCGAATCTTCTTCCATCGCTCGATTGATTGATTCGAAAGGATTCTGTTCCATAGTGAGTTGAATTATATATCCTTGTACCGGCAATAGCATTCGTAGCCGAAACCAATCCCCTCCGGTACAATAAACGAGCGTGAGATAAGGCTACTGGCCCTGGGCCGGCGGATCCTCAGCGGAATCGTCGGCCTTTATTTGTGCCCGACGAAGGAGTTGAAATCATGGCAACCGTAGTCATTGTTGGAGCCCAGTGGGGCGATGAAGCGAAGGGCAAGATGGTGGACGTTCTGGGCAGCCAGGCCGATATGGTCGTGCGCTATTCGGGCGGGAACAACGCCGGCCACACCGTTATCGTTGGCACCGAAGAGTTTAAGTTTCACCTGATCCCGGCGGGGATTTTGCATGAGCACGTCACCTCCGTTCTCGGTGGGGGCATGGTGATCTGCCCCAAAGGTTTGCTCGATGAGCTGGGCGCAACCCGGGCCAAACGCGCGAAGCTCGGCACGCTTATCATATCGGCGGGGGCCCACGTGGTTTTCCCCTATCATCGCATGCTCGACCGTCTGGAAGAAGAAGCCCGCGGCGAAAACAAAATCGGCACGACCTCGCGCGGAATCGGCCCGGCTTACCAAGACAAAGTCGCCCGCCACGGCATCCGCATGGGCGAATTTGTGAACCCGGCGATCTTTAGAAAGAGAATGACCGAGGTTTTGGCCTACAAAAACCGACTCCTGTCGATGTTTGGGGAGGCTCCACTTGATTTGGAAGCTTTGTTGGCGGAGTATGAGGTTTATGCCGAGAAGCTGCGACCCTACGTAAAGGATGCCGACGTTTTGGTTCAAGACGCCGTGATCAGCGGCAAACGAGTGATGTTCGAAGGCGCGCAAGGGGCTTTGCTCGATTTGGACTGCGGCACGTATCCGTTTGTCACGTCTTCGTATCCGGTAGCGGGCGGCGCTTGCCTGGGAACGGGCATTGGTCCGCGACATATTGACGGCGTTTTGGGAGTTTGCAAATCGTATGCAACGCGGGTTGGCGCGGGCCCATTCCCCACCGAACTCGACGACGAACTGGGCGAGCATATTCGGGTGAAAGGCAAAGAATACGGAACGACCACGGGACGCGGACGGCGTTGCGGTTGGATGGATTTGGTGGCCTTGCGCCATTCGTGCCGGATGAACTCGCTAAGCGGTCTGATCGTAACGCGGTTGGATATCTTGTGCGATTTCGAAACGGTTCGAGCGGCGGTGGCTTACGAATTAGAAGGCGCGCAAATCACGCACGTGCCGACGAATACGCACGAATTTGCGGCGTGTAAACCGGTCTACGAGGATCTTCCGGGCTGGTCGGGCAATCTATCTTCGGCTCGAGCCCTGGAACAATTGCCTCCGAACGCGCGGGCGTTTTTGCGCTATTTAGAGGAATACACCGGGGTGCCGGTGGCGATTGTAAGCGTTGGCCCGGCGAGAGATGAGACGATTATTGTTCGTCCCGATTTGATCTGGAGCGGGTCTTGATTTTCGAAACCGATCGATTGATCGCGCGAAACTGGAACCCCGAAACTGACGCCGAGCACGCGTTCGAGATGTATCGCAACCCCAACGTGACCCGTTACCTGGGTCGGGGCGTTCCCGAAAAGGAAACCACCCTAGAAGAGCAACGTGAAAAACTGATCACTCTCAACGAGAAGTATGCTGCGTTCGCCAACGGAAGCGGTTTTTGGGCGCTCGAACTCAAGGAGGACCCAACCGAAGTTGTCGGCGCCGTCATCGTCAAACGCCTTCCCGACGAGATCGGGGATCAAACTGACGAATGGGAGGTCGGCTGGCATCTAAAACAGAAGCATTGGGGCAAAGGTTACGCCACCGAATCGGGTTTGGCGGCGATTGAACATGCGTTTCGTGTGATCGGGTTGGACGAGATTTACGCCATCGTGTATCCCGAAAACCTGCCCTCAATCGCGGTGACGAAGCGGTTAGGCATGAATCCATTGGGGATCACGCACAAGTATTACGGCGTGACCGCGGAGCTTTTTCACAAAAGCAGGGATAATTGATTTAGATGGGTCGCATGATTGTCGAGGCCGCCGAGGCCCTGCTCGATAAAGAGATAAAGGTTTTGGACAAAGGCTTTGTGCGCCTGGTGGATTACATGGGCGGCGATGACCGCATCGTGCAATCGGCGCGAGTGAGCTATGGTTCCGGAACTAAAACCTATCGACAAGATCGTGGCCTGATTCACTATCTCATTCGGAACTGGCATACGTCGCCTTTTGAGCAAGTACAGCTCACATTCCACACCAAGATGCCGATTTTCGTGGCGCGCCAATGGGTGCGACATCGAACGGCCCGTCTCAACGAAATCTCCGGCCGCTACTCAATCATGAAGGATGAGTTTTATGTGCCCGAGCCCGAGCACGTGAAGTTTCAGAGTGAATCTAACAAACAAGGTCGTGGCGATACGGTTCCGTTTGATGAAGCCCAGGCGATTATCAAGCAGTTTGAGGACGAGCAGCGCCTGAACTACGACAATTACACGAAGTTAGTGGAGTCAGGAGTAGCACGTGAACTCGCCCGCGCCAATCTGCCCCTTTCCCTTTACACCGAGTGGTATTGGCAGATTGACCTCCACAACCTGTTCCACTTTTTAAGGCTCCGGCTCGATGCCCATGCGCAATATGAGATAAGAGTCTTCGCTGAGGCCATGGCCGAATGCGCCAAGGCGGTCGCCCCGATCGCCTATGAGGCTTTTGAAGAGCATATTTTGGGATCAGTCACGTTCTCTCGGGCGGAATCAATGGCGCTCGTCGCCCTTATGAATGGCAAACCAGTGGAACTTGAGGGGCGAAATCTGGCCCAGTTTGAAGAAAAGATCGCAAAACTCAAAGCCGCTACACCAATTGAGCAGTTAGAGGACCCTGAACCCGTCCAACTGGCGTAGTAGGAGGTGCGATGAAGCTCGTCATTTGCATCATTCACAATCGGGATAAGAATCGCGTCACAGATAAGCTGATCGAGGCGGGATTCAAATTCACCATCATCGGATCAACCGGGGGATTTTTGCGCGAGGGGAATACCACTCTCATGATTGGCACTGAGCCAAGTGAACTCGATCCGCTCATGGAGTTATTCAAAGAGTTTTGTTGCGCCCGGGAGCAAATCATTAACGTAGGCTCGATGGAAGCACCGGCCGGATTAATGGGAGCGCCCGTGAAGGTTCCGGTTGGGGGCGCGGTCGTCTTCGTCCTAGATGTGGGGAGGTTCGAGCGCTTCTGATGCAAGTTCTCTCCGATCTTCGCGGCCTTGATACCGCAAAGAGCTTTCTATCCAGGATAGCCGTTGATCCGCCGATTCACTCGATTTTGCTTTATGGGGCAGAGAGTGCGGCCATCGAAGAGCTCTCCAGCTGGCTCGCTTTATCTTGGATGTGTCTCGAACCAAGTGAAGAGGGTCCATGCGGCGAGTGCCAGGTATGCGGTGCCTATGGCCGGGGCAATTTGGCCGACTTTCAGGATGTGGTTCCTCGCAGTTCGCAAAATCAAATCCTGATTGGGGCGATTGTTGAACATAAAGACCGGGGGACGACTCCGGTGAGCGTGTTTAGCCGTTCAATGCCGCTAATGTCGCGCTCCAAAGTCATTCGAATACAGAGCTGTGAGAGGTTGAACATCGAAGCGGCCAACGCTTTTCTAAAGATGTTAGAAGAACCCGCCCCGTATATGCGGTTCATTTTGACCACGCGAGCCGTTGGGAGTGTGCTTCCTACGATTCGATCAAGGTGTGTTACGGTGTGTTGCGAGAGCCCGAAGCTAGAAGGCGGAACCGTGGAGGATAGAGTCAAGTTCGAGTTGCCTTGGGCAAATGATCTTGCGCCTGAGGTTTTTGGTGGGTTCTGTGAGCTGGCCGATACATTGCTCAGCACGCAGCCGATGATGGCGCTAAAGCTCGCGGAGGATTTTCGGAGTTTGACTGAGGGAATTGTTCCTGCGGAAGGAGCCCGCTTGAAGTATGCCCGAGCATTGGAGCTCTTCGGCACGATTCTTGGCTTGAAGAGTGAACAGCATCGACGGTTCGGCAGCCAAATCGCCGAAGTGCATCGCCGTATCTTAGGAAATTGTCACAGCGGATATGCGCTCGACGACTTGTTTATTAAGCTTCTAAAGGGTTAGAATAATATTACTGAACGGGAACTGAAACGAAGCGTCTATCTGTAGATAGAGCGGATCAAAACATGATTGGATCACTATTCAAAGAAAAGGGAGCCACGCAAGCGCAGCGAAAAGAGCTGTTTGAAGGTCTGATGCGCGACAGTTATCGCCAAGCCTACAACTTTGCGGTCCGACTTTCTGGCCCCGGCCAAGAGGCCGAAGATCTCGTGCAGGAATCGTTTTTGCGCGCATTCCGGTTTTTCCACCGATACGATGAGAGCCTGCCCTTCCTAAACTGGCTATATCGTATCATGAGCAACGCTCATATTGATTCCGTGCGGCGAAAGAACCGACTTCGTGTCACTAGCTTGGATCAGCCCTTGCAAAGCACCGGAACAACGTTGGATGTTGCAGACACTCAGCCAAGTATTGAGCGACAGATGGTTGATGACAGCATGGGTGAATACGTCCAGCATGCTTTGACCACAATGACTCCCGAGTTTAGAACTGCGGTGCTCCTAGCCGATGTTGAGGGCATGGCCTACGAAGAAATTGCCGAGGTGATGAACACGTCCGTCGGCACCGTTCGCTCCCGAATCCACCGTGGCCGCCGCCAGCTTCGCAAGTCACTAATGGAGCAAAATCCCGCCCACTACCGAGGTCTGTATGAACTGTAATCATTTTCAGAACCTGGTTTCGGCTTACCTTGATGGTGAGCTTGGTGGCAACGAAATGCGAGCGATGCGTTCGCATCTGAATCTTTGTCCGGATTGTTGCGCTGAATTAGAAATAGCGCGTGCGGTTAAGGCGACCATGTCTCACGCGCCACTCGCTGAACCACCAGCTGGTTTTGAGGATCGGCTGTTCGCGCACGTTTTGAAAAGTGAGAAGCGGACTCATCGTTTTCTCCCGATTACGATGATTGGCGTGGTCGCAGTTGTGGCGTTTACGATCACCATGGCCACTGTAAGGGTCCAGCGAGCACAAACTACCACCGCTGGCGTTGATGTTAGTCGTGATGAAGCTTACATTGAAGCTTCCGATCCTTTTAGCAACGGCCTCGTTGTGAATACCTCGTATGATCGCCACTAGTCGCTTCACCTTGGTTTCCGTGGCCCTGTTGACCGTTGGGTTGGCAAGCGCACAGAACACGTTCCCGAAGCCGGGCGGCTTTTCGTCGCGTTCGGCCTCAATTGCATCGCTCCTGTTCAAGTCTTTAGGTGGTTCGAGGTCGCTGAACGTCGAAGGCATCGTACTCAAGCGGAACAGCCGGGCGAGTGATCCTATCCAGCTCAAACTTGAGCAATCTTCATCGGGCGCCACGAAATTGACTGTCCTTGCTCCGCTTTGTGATCAAGGCATCGTTAACTACGAAGATGGAAAAATTTGGAAGACGTATATTCCATCCGAAAAACGGCTTGAACTGATGTCTGCTCCGAACCGCGACTCCAACCTGGATTTCCGAAGGGACTTGAGTTCGCGGAACTACCGCTTTTCCTCCGAGCCGGGAGAACCCATTGCGGGACGAAAGACGATTATCATCTACGCCAATCCGCGAAATCCGGAGATGCCTTCTCGCCGCTACTCGCTGGATGCAGCCAAGCAATACCTCCTAAGAGTTGAGACCGAATTCGATGGCGAGCGAAAGGTGTTACACGACACCGTTGCGATTTCATTCCCAACCTCCAACAACGTGACCGATATCGAGAAAGAAATCGTTCAGAACGTTCGCCGAGTAGAAAAGAGCCCTCCCATCAGTTGGAGTGAGCCTAAGGCCGTTCAAAATCTTGTTGGATTCAAGCCAACAATTCCAGCAAACTTGCCCTGCGGATTCGAAGTAATCGACAGGCAACTCGCTGGGGATAGGGCAAAGTTCGTTGCGATTAGAATATCGGACGGGTTGGCAAATGCCACGGTTTATCAGATCAGCGCGAAGAGCCAGTTTGGCACGACAGAAAGCTCTGGCCGTTCGAGCAACAATCGGCGCGAGGCAAATGGAATTCGCTTTCGGCTATCCGGTGATTTGCCCGATTCAGTCACCAAGAGGATCCTGGACTTCTTTGTTCGGGAAGCGATAAAGGGACTAAATCCCCTGCCGGGCACCGACTGGCCCGCTTTTGCGTTGAACTGTTCACAGATTTCGGATGATTGCATCCTGATCGTTATTCAGTCAATCTGAGAGCATCAGATCTGCTAGGTGAAAAATGAAACGAAACAAATCTATTTATTTAGCGCTTGCGGCAGGAGTCGTTTTGGGCGCATTTGGTATTGCCACCATGGGAAGCTGGATTCGACCAGCGCTGGCCCAACGAGAAGCGCCGTTAACGAATGCTAAGCTTGTTAACTCGATTACAAGCGAGGAAATGGCGACTCTTCGCGGCCTCGACAAGTCGTTCACGTCACTTGCCGAATATGTGACGCCCTCGGTTGTCCATATTCGAAGCGAAAGCAAGAACGGAACTGATATTTTGGGTCGCCGGATGGGCGAAACGGGTGGTGTTGGCACCGGCGTTGTATTCCGCTCGGACGGGTGGATCATGACCAATGATCACGTGGTCAACGGGTTTGAAACCGTAACTGTGGTTCTTGCCGACGGCCGAGAGTTCAAAGGCAAAGTACGGCGCGTCGAGGAAAGCGATATTGCCGTAGTCAAGATTGATGCAACTGATCTAAGTGCCGCAAATTTTGCTGATAGCACGAGCGTTCACGTTGGGCAGTTTGCAATGGCCGTGGGTTCTCCGCTTGGCCTTGAGAATTCGGTCACATTTGGACATATTAGCGCCATTGGTCGTCAAAACACGATTGCGGATACTCGATTACAAGCTCAAGGCCGCTTTTATCCCGATCTTTTGCAAACCGACGCCGCGATTAACCAAGGTAACTCTGGTGGCCCGCTTTTTGATATCGATGGACGCGTAATTGGAATCAATACTGCGATCGCATCCCCA
Source organism: Fimbriimonadaceae bacterium (assembly GCA_040081075.1). Taxonomy (GTDB): domain Bacteria; phylum Armatimonadota; class Fimbriimonadia; order Fimbriimonadales; family Fimbriimonadaceae; genus JANJUB01. The sequence continues at coordinate 10,313 of JBEBHJ010000008.1, forward strand.
TCTGGCGGCAGTGTTGGAATTGGATTTGCTATTCCGAGCAATCTTGCCCGCACACTAGCTGAGACTTTGATCGAGAAAGGCAAGGTCGTTCGAGGAGCGATTGGACTTGTTCCAGAAAACCTAAAGCCCTATGAGCTAAAAGAGAAGAATCTAGACGGCGGAGCCCTTGCTTTTCAAGTAGAACCCGATAGTCCTGCTGGAAAGGCCGGCATCAAAAAAGGCGATATCATTGTTCGTATCGGCAACTTCCCCGTGAAGAGTCAAATGGATCTTCGTCTCGCGATGTATCGCATTTCGCCGGGTACAACGACCGCGGTTGAAATCGTTCGCGACGGAAAGCGCCAGACGATCAATGTTGGTGTCGTTGACGCTTCAACGCTAAAACCAGCCCAACGAAATCCGTTCAGTCCCGGTTCGCCCAAGACTCCAGAGCCCAATGACCCGTTTGGCGGAGAAGGATTCGACTTTGAGCAGATTCTGCCCAAGGACTTGCCGAGAGGCACCAATCCCAACTCATCGCCTAAATTCGAGCGAGTCGGCGATGTCAAGCTTGGAGTCGGAATCCAGGAAGTTACGGACGAACTCCGAAAGTCTCGATCGATTCCGTCGAACATCAAAGGTGTGATGGTTATGGAAGTCGCCCCGGATTCACCCGCTGAGCGAGCCGGCCTCTCAAACGGCGTGATCATTCAGGAGCTAAATGGCAAGACGATCACTTCTAAGGAAGACATCAAGGCCGCCCTATCTGGATTGAAGTGGGGAAGTTCAGCTCGAATCAAGTTCGGGCGGTACGGAGCCAACAGCCAGATGACGAGCGAACTGGATATCCAGTTCTAAGAATGGAAGATGCCCCATCGCCTAAACGGCGGTGGGGCATTTTTGTTTGTCTGGTAACCTCCACTTCGTGATCGTAAGCCTTCTCGCCGCCATTGCCCTGCCTCAAAGTGAAGTTACAAAGGACCTCCTTAAAGCGGGCCTCGCCGACCTCGGTGCGTATCGAATGCTCGAAGACCTAACGGGCCGTGTCGGTCCCCGTCTTAGCGGCTCGCCCGGAGCGGCTAAGGCGGTTACTTGGGTGGAGAAACGGATGCGCGCGATGGGCTTCTCTAACGTCCAGCAAGTCCCTTGCATGGTTCCTCATTGGGTGAGGGGAGAGGTTGAAAATGGACGAATCGTTTCGCCCAAGCAAGCCCTAAATCTATGCGCGTTGGGAGGCTCGGTTGCAACCCCCAAGGGTGGTTTGACCGCTCAAGTTGTCGAAGTTAAGTCGCTGGACGATGCAACCAAGCTCGGGGATCGAGCAAAGGGAAAGATCATCTTCTTCAATCGCCCGTTTGATACCTCGTTGCCTAACACGTTTGGCGCCTATGGGGGCGCTAATGATCAGCGCGTTCGAGGGGCTTCGGCTGCAGCTGCAGTAGGCGCGGTTGGTGTCCTGGTTCGTTCGATGACCTTAGCCGAAGACGACGAGCCCCACACGGGAGCTTTGCGGTACACCGACGGAGTTAAGAAGATTCCGGCCGCTGCGCTCGGCATTCAAACTGCAAACCGCCTAAGCAAAGCCCTCAAGACCAATCCAAGCTTAAAAGTTTCGTTCACTCTGTCTTGTCAGAATCTGCCAGATGTTCCATCCGCGAACGTGATAGGAGAGATTATCGGATCAGAGCGACCGGAAGAGGTGATTGTTATGGGCGGGCACCTTGATAGCTGGGACTTGGGCCGAGGCGCCCACGACGATGGGGCAGGTGTAACTCAGGCCATGGAGGCTTTGCGGCTCCTAAAGAAGCTCAATCTCAAGCCGAAACGGACAATTCGTGTGGTTGCTTTCATGAATGAGGAGAACGGCGGGCGAGGGGCGGAAGCCTACGCCGCGCGAGTAGGCAAATCAAGCGAAATCGCATATGCGGCGATGGAGTCCGACTCGGGCGGATTTATGCCGCGGGGATTCACCGTATCCGAAGCAAAAATTGAAACGGTGAAGGGTTGGCTAGCTGAACTCCGCACGTTTGGCGTCGAGGACTTTGCGCCGGGAGGAGGTGGAGCGGATGTTGGCCCCCTCGCTGCCTACGGAGCGACGCTCTTTGGACTTCGCCCCGAAAATCAACGCTATTTTGACTATCATCACTCACGCAACGACACGATCGACAAGGTGAATGCCCGCGAACTTGAGTTCGGAGCCATGGCGATGGCCCGACTCGCGTGGTTCATATCCGAAGAAGGGCTCAGCAATTAGAGCCCTTTGAACGGAGTTGTGCTCAAATACACACGAAAATCCTTGATCCGGCCGTTCACGCCCTCCTGCCGAGGCAAGTAGCGAATCGAACTAACTGTGAGTTCTTGACCAAAATCAATGATCACGACGTGAGGGTGTTTGGGCTGAGAATTCCCCCACTCGGTATGCCAGAACGTAGTTGGTTGATTATCCAAAACGTTGAGAGCAGAGCCGTTTTCGGAGTCCACTTCCTCGCTGTCGGCATAGAGAACCTTCCAACCAGTTCGTGGCCAATCTTTGCCATCTGGGGCTTGCGCGTTCAGCTCGGCGATCGCCGCAAACGGTTCTCCTTTGTGCTCGCTCAGCGATTCGAAGGCAAAGTATCGTCCTTTAGAGTCGGCCGGGAGCGCAATCAACTGCGTTTTAGTGCCCTGATCCAGACTGCCCTGAGCCGTAGGCTGAGCCGGCAGAGTTACCACCTGACCGGCTTTTCGTAGTAACCTTGAACGATCAATTTCGGCTTGATCCAAGATGGGCTTTGCAAGACCGGCGATGCTCCATCGAGGCGGAATGCCGCCCTCGTCATAGATGATGACCTCGTTTCGGCCCTTCTTCATCCAAACTCCCGGTAGGTACAACGTTTGCTGGGGACCAATCTTCCAGAATCGCCCGAGATTGACGCCGTTTACCCAAACGAACCCCTTATTCCAGCCGCGCAGGTCAAGGAAAGTGTCAGCGGGCTCGCTCACCTCAAAATGGCCCCGATAAAGCGCGGGACCGATCGTGGGCTGACGCCCGAATGCAAAGGATCGTGGGTTGTCCAATGGTAACAGAATGTGGTCCCAAGCCTTAAGCTCTTTCCCGCCGAGGCTAACCTTGCCGTCAATCCCTTTACGTTCGGTAGGGATTAGTCCGCCAAAGTTCACTCGCGAGAGCGCCTCCACCAGCAACTCGATTTTGGAACCCTTCTTAACCGTGATCTCGATTTGTTTTTGTTGCTTGCGCCGGTCGAGCACCCCTACCTGAACCCCATCTACCCTCACAAGCGCGTAATCCATTAGTCGGTCAATCTGTAACGGAAGCGTCCCAGATACGGGGGACGTTGTTCGGTAGAGAATCAACCCGTGAGCTTGATCCAAATCTTCAAAGGTCTGGAGCCTCTCGGAATGAACTGGCGTGGGCAGGTTGTCAAAAAGAGACACAACCTCATTGACCAGAAACCGATCGATCGGACGCGAAACGGGGTCCTCGACTGGTTCCGGGGCCTGGACTCCACTTGCTAAAATCGCATCCCTAAACGCTTTGAATTTTGGGGTCAACTTACCGCTTTCGTCAAGCGGGGAATCATAGTCGTAGCTGGTGGTATCCACATTGAAATCATTGCCTCCACCGTTAGAGCCCTGCATGAATCCCCAGTTCGTTCCGCCGTGAAACATGTAGAGATTGAACGAGACGTTATTGGTCAAGCACCATTGAATATCCTTTACATGACCGGTTGGCGAAGTCGTATGATGCCCCTTGCCCCAGTGATCAAACCAGCCACACCAATATTCGCCAATCATTCGAGGCGTGTTCGGTCGGAACTTGGCAAGTTCCGCGAATGCATTCTCGGCTCCGCCGCCGAAGTTCACGGTAGGCGGCAAATCGGGCAACGTGCCTCCTGAGAGCATCCCCTGGCCCGGGCCGTCGGACGTAAACAGTTGGCAATCAAATCCGGCTTTGATCATGATACGGCGCACGGAGTCCATATACTCGTGGTTGGCTCCATATGATCCATATTCATTTTCAACTTGAGCCAAAATCACGTTCCCACCATTCTTCAGGAGGTGGGGCTTAACCACTTTTCCGACCGCTTTGATGTAGCGTTCAACAAAGCCCAAATACTTGGGGTCGTTTGTTCTCACCGTCATCGATCGATCTTTCAAGAGCCAAGCAGGGAATCCGCCGAAGTCGAGCTCTGTGCACACGTAGGGACCTGGTCGAACAATCATGTAAAGCCCCTCTTCCTGCGCGATTTGGATGTACTTGCCCAAGTCGAGGTTGCCTTTGAAGTCAAACTTTCCCGGAGTCCGCTCGTGCAAGTTCCAGAATACATAGGTGCAAATCGTGTTGAGCCCCATGGCCCGAGCTTGCTTGAAGCGATGTCGCCAATATTGTTCTGGAACTCTCGGATAGTGCATTTCACCCGAACGAACAACGAAGGGTTTGCCGTTAAGTTCAAAATGGTCGCCTTGAACTCGAAAGGATTGTTGGGGGATAAGGGTGGACATGGCAATTAGCGGCAACAGCAGCATCCCATTAATCTAGCTGATTCTTGCGCCCGTTCGCGTAGACGAGCTTATCGGGATAAAATAGCCACGTGCGATACTTCGTAATTGCGACCGATGGGCAAAAATATGGACCGGCTGACATCGCCACTCTTCAAACCTGGGTGAACCAGGGGCGGGTGTTGCACCAAACGGTCTTAGAAGAAGAGATGACGGGGACGCGCCTTTCCGCTTCGGCGGTGGGTTCGCTTCAGTTTGGGGGTGGTGCCCCAACCGCGGCTCCACCAACGCAAACCTACGTTCCCCCCACAAGCCCCTACGGTTCGGCTCCGTCGAATCCGTATCAGCAAAACCCTTACGGCAACACGAATTACTACCGCCCTGGCGGCGGACCCGCGTATCTGAATGACCCACGCGCCCAAGAAAAGATCAACCACGCTTGGATCGGGTTTGGGTTAGGCTTAGCCTGCTGCGCCCCATTCGCCATCTGGGGGCTCCTTTCGGCCCAGGAGGCGAAAAAATACGAACACCCCCAAGCCCAAGCGGCTCTCGTCTGCAACATCGTAGCGCTGTGCCTTTGGGGAGCGGGACTCCTCTTCAACTTGTTCGGAGTTTTCTCGATGATGTGACATTTTTGTAATAATGTACAAGAAATCCATGAGTTGCAACAATTTGCTGATATCATAAAGTTGTTATTTATTTCGTACCTTCGCAAAAATTCTTGTTTAAGGAGTTTGTTTGAAGGAGCGAAATGTTTGGGTCTTCTTTGGCCCGTAAGGAGAGAATATTGAAAAATCGAGTTCGATTTTTGTTTCTAACGCATTGTGCGCTCGTCGCGATTGCCCCTGCCCAGTGGACAGCAACAGTCCTACACCCAGCGGGTACGTCCGATTCGGAAGCTCGTGGAGCATATTTTGAAGATTCCCCTGGGCTATTCGGACAGGCCGGGTTTGTACGAGTTGGTGGCCGTAAACACGCGGCGCTTTGGAAAGGCACGGCAAACTCCTGGCAAGATATCCATCCTGCTGGATTTCCAAACTTGGAATCCGAAGTTCTGACGTCAATCTACATGGGAGCAATTGCTGGAAGATTGGGCAATCACGCCTACGTGTGGCCCTTTCTTAACTCGGCAGGGCAAGACTTAAATCCGCTCGGAGTGATGGAATCAGCCATCCACACTTTCGATGGCTTCATGCAAGGTGGCTACATCAGAATGCCCGACGGATACCATGCTGCCCTTTGGCGAGGCTCTCGTGAGTCATGTGTAGACCTGCATCCTTACGGCTCTGGGTTTCAACATTCCATCGTCAAGAGCATGTCGTTTGGTGGAACACAAGTAGGTAACGTTTACAACATTACGCCGGACGGGGTGCGAATGCATGCTTGCCAATGGCTCAATTCCGCATTTACTTGGACAGACCTTAACCCACCTGGAGCCAGTGACTCTTTCATTTCGCAACTTGGAAAGGTCGGTGGCGCTGTGTTCAACGGGGTAACCCATGCAGGAATGTGGAACTTTGCAAACAGTTTTACCGACCTTCATCCTCCTGGGGCTGAAAGCTCCAAGTGCTCGGCCCGAGCGGGGCTGATTCAGGCCGGTGAGGCAGTGTTTGGAGGTAGAAGACATGCCGGATTCTGGACGAATACTCCTGAGTCTTTTGTGGACCTGCACGCCTTTTTGCCAAATCCACTGGCCTTTTCAGAATCCTCCGCCGCGGTAATCGGAACTGACGGGAACTTTCTCCAAATCGCTGGGCACGCGAAGGAGGTCGCAACGGGTCAAAGTCGCGCCGTCATGTGGATAAGACCCGGACCGCGGTATTTCACCTTCGACATCAACAAGGCCACAATCTCGGGAACGGGTGCGTGTATTGGAAGGGTGGCATTGAGTGAACCCGCCTCGGAGACTCGTTACTTCAAGGTGCAGGAAAATAATGGCTTGCTCAGTTCTCCGACGGAAGTGAAAGTTGACCTTGGTCAGGTGTCCACGTCCTTCACCATGAGAGCGCTGCCGTCGGCCGTCCCGACCGCGATCACAATCACTGTCGACAATCAAAATCGATTAGTGCGATCAGCCACAATCACGCTTTTGCCCTTGGTTCCAACTGCTCTCAGCTTCTCTCCAAACCGGGTTACCGGGGGGCAAGGCTCCACGGGCGGGTTTTGATGAGTGGGTTGGCGGGCTCGGGCGGGAAAGTTGTGGCCCTGTTTGATAACTCAACGGCTTGCGCCACGCCCAGCACAGTTACTGTTCCGGCGGGATCAAGTACCACCACATTCCCGGTGACCACTTCGGTTGTGACCAGCACGAAACTCGTCACGATCACCGCCCGCGTTGGGGCTGGCGATAAGACCGGCACGCTAACGATTAACCCATAGGAATTATCATGAAACTACGAACTACTTTGATGTTGGCGGCCTCTGCCACGATGACCGTCGCACATGGGCAGTGGAGTGTTACAATTCTGGACTCCCGGCTATTCTCTGATGCAAATGGGGCGTTCGGATCGGTTCAGGTTGGACGCACAGGTGGCCATGCGAAGCTCTGGACTGGAACCGAAGCTTCAGCTAAAGACATTCACCCAACAGGGTTACCGGCGGGGAGGTCAGAAGCTTTCGCCATTTTCGAGGATCGAATCGGAGGTAGCGTAAGTGGGCGAGCAACCCTTTGGACTCGGCGAGGATTGGCATTTGCCGATTGTCACCCGCTGGACACGGATGAGTCTCTCATCGCCGCGTTGACAGACACCCTGATGGGAGGATATGTTATCAAGAACGGTGCGTATCATGCCACGCTGTGGTCGGACCCGCAGACAAGTATCAATCTGCACCCAAGCGGTATCCGGGAGCACAATTCAAGAGTCTTGGGCATGGCAGGCAGTGTCCAAGTCGGCTACGTGTTTGACCCAAATTTTGCTCCCAGGGCTTGCAAATGGAATGGAACGGCCAACAGTTGGACACTTCTGGACGGGCCAGTTGGTTCAATCGCGCGTGCGACGAATGGGGTTGTGCATGTGGGCTCGATAAATAATGCGGCGGCCATGTGGATAGAGGGTCAACAGGGGTACGTGCGGTTGTCCTGGCCCTATTTCTACGAAAATCGTTGCAATGCACTTTGGGGTGATTATCAGGTTGGATTGTTCTACGTGCAGGATTATCCTCATGCTTACTTGTGGCGCGGAACGGCTGAATCGGCCGTCGATTTGGGGGCGATGTTGCCTGGCAACTACGTCAATTCCGAGGCAACGGGAATGTCCAGCGATGGGCTATACGTCTATGTAACGGGTCACGCTAGCACTGGCAGTTCTCCTCGAGTAGCCGTCCTCTGGAGCAAACCCGGTCCGGAGAACTTCTATCTTGATCTCAACAAATCAAGTGTGGTCGGCGAAAACACGGTAATTGGCACGATCTCAATGTTTGGAACAACGCCGACGGACACCCGCTATGAAATCTACGATGACAGCGCTCTCGTAACCACGCCCAACTCTGTCACCGTGCCCGCAGGTTCGACTACGAAGACCTTTCTGATTGGGGTCAAGGGGATAACGAGCACCGTAAATACGACGATTTTCGGCCGTCGCGGGCGACTCACTCGTTCCCATCCGTTGCGTCTTTCCCCGTTGGTGCCAACGGCCATTTCGTTCTCACCGAGCCTGGTGACGGGTGGCCAAACGGTGACCGGTCGGGTCTACATTAATGGAGTCGCGCCCGCTGGCGGACGAATTGTGTCGCTTTTCGACGATTCTACGAAAATCAGCGAGCCAAGCGTAGTAACCATTCCCGCCGGGGCAACCAGTGTCGCATTCTCAATAACTTCGTTGCCCGTGACTCGGGCTACCGACGTGAGAGTAACGGCCAGAGTTTCGGCGGGGGAGAAGAGTGCGATCTTGAGGGTTGTACCGTAAGACGCGCCGGGATACACTCTTGCCGTGCGCTATTTTGCGCTCGCAGAAAATGGGCAGAAGTATGGTCCGGCTGACATCCAGACGTTGCAAGCCTGGATTAACCAAGGCCGGGTTGACTCTAAAACGATCCTCTTGGAGGAGGCGAGTGGTGAACGCTTGGCCACCGGTTCGCTAGGAGCCCGGCAATTTCCAGCCCGTACCACCGCCATCCCTTGGCCAGCGCCGACGGATACGAGCCCCTCCAACTACTACCGCGCCGAGATGGGTCCCATCCAATCAGAGGAACACATCGAGTGAGAACAGCGGCAAGCCCTCAACAACCCCTGGATGTGCCTCGGGGTTACTTCAATATTCGCATTCATCGTTTGCTTGCGTCCATACTTTGGCGTCATTGGCCTCATCCCCGGTTGCATTGGTATCTATCAGGCCGTTCGGGCAAAAACTCTCGGTGCGCCGCAGGCTCCTTGGGATTATTACCCTAGCCTGCCTCGCAACAACCACGGTGCCGCTTTGGTTTTTGATGCGGTACGCCGACTAGCAACGATGCCCCACTTGACTTTCACACTGAATCTGGGTAGAATCATGAACTGAGGCCGAGAGTCTGTATGCCGTTGTACGGAGCCAACTATGGTTGTTTGCGTAGAGCGGCAGGCTAGCACTCGGTCCACTAATGGAACCGGAGCTTAACTACAAGTATGCCGCTGAATAAGGAAACGAAGACAAGAGTGATCACCGAGAACGCCGTGAAAGACGGCGACACTGGTTCGGCCGAAGTGCAGATAGCTGTATTGCAGGCGCGAATCTTGCAGATTACAGATCATCTTCGAACAAATAAGAAAGACTTCCACAGTCGCCGAGGACTGTTGGTGCTCGTCGGTAAACGCCGACGCCTGGAGAATTATCTCCGCAATCGAGACGTGGTGAAGTACAGAGAACTCATTCAGAAACTAGGTATTCGTGAAGTTCGGCCTCGGTGACACGGAGGCTTTTAAATGATTTATTCCCACGAGTTCGAAGTTGGGGGCAGGACCCTCAGCGTCGAGACTGGACGCGTTGCTAACCAAGCAGGTGGCGCCGTCCTACTGGGCATGGGCGAAACCGTTATTCTCGGTTGTGCAACCATGTCCGAAAACGCCAAAGAAGGCGTTGACTTTTTACCCCTCGTTTGCGACTATGAAGAGCGCAAATACTCAGTAGGCAAAATTCCTGGCGGATTTATGAAGCGCGGAGGCCGACCTTCAGAAAAGGCGACCCTCGTGTCCCGGCTCATGGATCGCCCCCTACGCCCGTTGTTCCCTAAGGGGTTACGCAACGACGTTCAAATCATTGCGATGACGTTCGCCGTGGACCAAACATGTCCACCCGATGTTCTTGCAATATGTGCGGCTGGGGCCGCCCTTGCGATTTCTGACATTCCATTCGGCGGCCCAGTTGCCGGTGTGCGAGTGGGTCGAATTGAAGGCGAGTTTGTCCTCTTCCCAACTCAGGCTCAAATCCGCGAATCGGATCTCGACCTCGTCGTTGCAGGTCACAAAGGTGCGATCTCGATGGTCGAAGCTGGTGCAAACGAAGTGAGCGAAACCGACATGCATGCGGCTCTGAACTTCGCCCACGAAGCAATCAAGCTCATCTGCATCGAATTCGAGAAGTTCGGCAAAATGGTGAACAAGCCAAAGCGCGAAGTAACGCTCCATAAGATTGACGAAGACGTAAAGAAGGCGATTGAGAAGAAGTTCAAGAAGGACATCGAAAAGACCCTGCTTGCTTCAAAAGATAAAGCGATTCGCGAAAGTGCACTCAGCGACCTGATCAAAGGCATCGTCACGGCGATGAAGCCGGAATATGAAGGCAAACCCGAAATCATCGGACAACTTTCAGAAGCCGCCGACATGGTCGTTAAGGGAGTGGTTCGAGAACTCATCCTTAAGAAGAGTCAACGCCCTGACGGTCGTGGACTGGAGGATATCCGCCAGATCACATGTAACGCTGGTCTCCTTCCGAAGGTTCACGGGTCCGGTCTCTTTACCCGCGGTCAAACTCAGGTTATGACGGTCCTCACGATCGGAATGCCGGGCGACGCCCAAACCATGGACGGACTTGAAGAAGAAGAGAACCGCCGATACATGCACTTCTACAATTTCCCCGCCTATTCAGTGGGTGAAGTAAGGATGATGCGCGGTCCGGGTCGACGCGAAGTAGGCCACGGAGCCCTCGCCGAGCGAGCCCTTCGGGCGGTAGTTCCCCTAGATGATCCTCAGTTCCCGTACACGCTGCTTTTGCAATCTGAGTGCCTTGAGTCAAACGGCTCCACTTCGATGGCATCGGTTTGCGGTTCAACTCTGGCGCTGATGGATGCGGGCATCCCGATCAAGGCACCTGTTGCCGGTATCGCCATGGGCCTCATGTCCGATGGCAAAGAGTACAAGGTTCTCACCGACATTATCGGCATGGAAGACTTCTGCGGCGATATGGACTTTAAGGTTGCCGGAACCCGCGCCGGAATCACCGCGCTCCAGCTTGACACCAAGCTTGACGGTATTCCTGAAGATGTTCTGGGCCGTGCACTGAATCAAGCCAAAACCGCGCGCCTTCAAATCCTCGATAAGATTGAGGAAGAGATTGCCGCGCCGAGAGCCACGTTCAACTCGAACGCTCCGCAAGTTACGGCCATCAACATCAATCCGGAAAAGATCGGTGCGGTCATCGGCCCAGGCGGTGCGATGATCAAGAAGATTCAAGCCGCAACCGGAACAAACATTGACATCCAGCAGGATGGCCGTGTGTTGGTCGGCGGTAGCGATGGTAACAGCGTTGCCGAAGCGATTGCCACGATCAAGAGCCTGACCGACGAACTCGTCATCGGCACCCAGTTCACGGGCAAGGTAACTCGCCTGATGGGCAAGGGCGCTTTGGTTGAGTTCATCCCTGGCAAGGAAGGCCTTGTTCCAACCGAGCAACTTTCGCCAAACCCAATCCGACGTCCCGACGATGTCGTTTCCGAAGGCGATGAGATCACGGTTGTCGTTCACGAGATTGACGGCATGGGCCGAGTGAACTTCACTGCCCTTGGCGTCGCTCAGACGCTTCCTTCACTTAAGGATAACGAGAACGCTGTTCCCCCAGCTCCATCTGCACGCCCAGCATTTGGCCGCGGTGGAGACCGAGATCGCGGTGGACGCGGTGGCGGTGATCGAGATCGCGGACGTGGTGGTGACCGAGGCGGACGAGGTGGCGGCGACCGAGATCGCGGCCCACGTCGAGACTTCGATCGCGGCCCTCGAGAGCCAAGGGATTCAAACAATGATGCACCAAGGGAAGAGCGAGCTGCGGTATCCACCGAAGCCCGAACCCCCGAAGTCCCCGACGCCTTCCCGAAGAAATCTGGCGGCTCGGAAGAGGACGTAAACGCCAAGTTTCGACCACGACGCTAAGGCGTGGTGATTTGAAATGAAAAGGAGGACGCCGAAAGGGTCCTCCTTTTCTTTTTTTGAGTTAACTAACCTCGAAGCTACCTGGGTAGTCGGTTGAAGTTCACCCGGTGGGTTCCAAAAGCCCCAGGCACTGAAACAATGCAGGCCACTTGAGCGTAATATACTCATGTCATTGAGGCTTTATGGCTAAAGATTATTATGCTGTTCTAGGAGTTAAGCGCAACGCCGATCAAAAGGAGATCAAGTCATCCTATCGAAAGCTCGCTCGAAAGTTCCACCCGGATGTGAACCCAAACGACAAGCATGCCGAAGCCAAGTTCAAGGAAGTGAGCGAGGCTTACGAAGTTCTTGGCGATGAAGATAAGCGTAAGCTATACGACCAATATGGCTCGAATTGGGAGGCGGTGAGCCAAGCGGGCGGACAGGCCGGTGGAGCCAACTTCGGCGGTGCCGGTGGTGGCGGATTTGAGTCCATTTTCGAACAGTTTTTTTCTGGCGGCTTTGGCGGCGGCGGTGCCCATACCCAAGACTTCATGCAAACTCCAGCCGGAGTTGAGCCCAAGGATATAGAAAAAACGGTTGAACTGACCCTTGAAGAGATTGACACGGGCACAAAGCGGTCCCTCACTTACCAAGCTCTCGATGCATGCAAGTCGTGTGACGGCACCGGCACCGTCCAGTTGCGTGCCGCCCGGGAATGTACGAATTGCAATGGTTCGGGCCGAGTTCGGGGTCTCATTGGATCGGGCACGTGCCCAGTTTGCGCCGGTAGCGGCAAGACCACGCTCGAATCGTGCCCTACCTGCAAAGGCGCAGGGACTATGCCCACCGCCAAGAAGGTGGAAGTTACGATTCCGGCCGGATTTCCTGAGGGCAAAAAATTGCGCGTACCGGGGCGAGGCGTGTTGGGTACGGGCAATCGGGCCGGGGATCTTTACGTAAGCATTCGAGAAGTCCCCAATTCCAGATTCAAGCGGATTGGCGAGAATCTCGAGCTCGAGCTTGAACTCCCATTTACTACGGCGGCGTTAGGCGGCGAAGTTTCGATTCCCACGCTTCGGGGCAAGGTAAAAATGCGAATCCCCGAGGGGTCTCAATCGGGCCAGCTCTTCCGCCTGGCGGGACAGGGTATCAGCAAGATGGGCGGCCAGCGCGGCGATCTGGTTGCACGGCTCAAGATAACCGTTCCTAAAAAGCCGACGGAAGCCCAGCGTAAACTTCTCGCGGAGCTCGCTGCTTTGGAGGTTGCCACTTGAGACCCGAGAGTCAACCCGTTTACATGATCGGAGTAGCAGCCCAGCTTTGCAACGTTCACCCTCAAACTCTGCGACAATATGAGCGTCTTGGACTCGTCGTGCCCTCCCGAGTTGGGGCTAAAAACCGGCTCTACAGTGAATACGACATCTTGCGTGTGAAGCGCATTCAGCGACTAACCCAACAAATGGGGGTGAATCTTGCCGGAGTCGAGCTCATCCTGCGATTGCTAGAAGACTTGGAGCACCTAAAGGCAGATTTTGAGGTACAGATGATGGAGTTTCATGCCGAAGCGGAGCGGCGCATCCAGATGATCGCTTCAGGGAGCACCGTGCCAATTCGAAGAGATGAGAGCCTATTGCCGGTCCCGAATATTCGGTTTGATCGCAAAGTTGACCTATAAGGGTAGGATCAAACATTGAAACGCGGATTCACCTTGATTGAGTTGCTCGTAGTTATCGCGATCATCGCGATACTTGCCGCGATTCTGTTTCCCGTGTTTGCCCGCGCGAAAGAAGCCGCCAAGAAAGCCACCTGCCTCACACACATGCGCCAAATCGGGGTTTCGTTCATGCTATACATGAGTGATAGCGACGACCTGTTACCGGATGCTCGCGGTTTGAAGGCCTCGTTTGGTGATGGGTACCGCCCTTGGACAACCTGGCCACCCAGCGATCCGCGATGCGGATGGGCTACCACCCTTCTCCGGCCGTACACGAAGAGCAGTGAGATTTGGTTCTGCCCGTCCTCGAAGAGCGTGTTTGATGGGATTACTCAAGCCACTCAACTAGAAAGCGGGAAAGTGGCCTCAACCTATTGGATGTGGCGATTCGACCAGATTAGCGACCCCGTGCCCACGGATAACCTTTGGGGGAAGTCAGAAGTTCAGGCCATTGCTGACTTGCAAGCCTCAACCGGGCCAACAATCCCATTCCCCAATGGAATAAGTGATATTGCCATGGTGTGGGACCCTTACTTTCCTAAAACTATCCCTTCGGCACCGGTTTCCGTTCGCGGTAAGGCCGTACATGTGGGAGGGATGAACATCCTTTACCTAGACTGGCATGCCAAGTTCAACAAAGATCGCCGGATCGATAACTAGCCGCCTGGAAGCGGACGCCCCATATCTTTGTAAATTTTTACGATAAGGGCTGCGTTAGTTTTTGCCTTGGCGTGATTCGGGTCCGTTTTCAAAATCTCGCGATACAGCTTGAGTGAGTTTGGATATTTTTCCCGTGGTGGGAGCGCTGGGCTAACCATGATTGCCTCGGCGTAGCTAAAAGTGGCGTTGATGTAGGCCTTTTTCAGCTTTGCATCCTTGCTGTTCTTAAAGAATGCTTTTCGCGCGTTCGAACACTTGGTTTCGAGGGTCTTGAGCATGGCTTTCTCCTCTTTATCGTTTGTCGGCGGCTTTTGTGCCAGTGCTGGCCCAACGAGGAGTAGCGGGAGCAAAGCGGAGATCAACTTCATGAAATGAGTTTACCGCTTCTCATCCTATACTCCACAAAGGAATATCATTCATAATTCAATGCGATTGGCCTGGATTTTGCAGGGAGAATAACAACTATGTTTATTGCAGGAATTTTTGATGCCCCGGACGGTAAACCAGATTCTTGGTATCAGCCCGCACTGCTGCCCTTTGCCCTACTCTTGTTTGGTGCCCTCATATTCGCGGGCGGAGTGCTGCAAGATCAGCGTAATATGACGAAAACGCCGGCCCGTTGGGTTGGATTCGGCCTGATTTGCTTAGCGACGTTTCTTGGGTTCACGAAGACGATGTACACCATGGATCCAATGTACAAGGCCCTCATCACCGAATATCCAAAGCGCTGGTTGTGGATGCATTACGGCGCCTTCCTGGTTCCCCTCCTCTCAGCGGCAGCTGCCCTAGGTTGGAACTGGTGGGAAAAGAAGCAAAAGGAGTTTCTCAGTTAAACCTGACTTAGCCAAAAAGAATACCCCCAATCATGTGATTGGGGGTATTCTTGGTTTTGGGCCTCGCTTAGTTAAAGAACCCAACGCTTCGGGCCAATCTCAGGTCATCCGGTGAGCCTAGTTCATCCAGATCCTTGAGTGGCAGTTCCTTGTTGTTTCGATCTTCGACCGAAACCTTAAGGCAAAGCGATCTAAGCTCGTTTACAAGGATTTTGAACGACTCTGGGATTCCTGGCTCGCTCAGCGTTTCACCCTTAACGATGCTCTCGTAGGCTTTTACACGACCTGTAACGTCATCCGACTTGATCGTGAGCAACTCTTGGAGGGTGTAGGCTGCGCCGTACGCTTCAAGTGCCCAGACTTCCATTTCTCCAAATCGCTGACCACCGAACTGCGCCTTACCACCGAGCGGCTGCTGAGTGACCAAAGAGTACGGGCCGATGGACCGGGCGTGGATCTTTTCATCCGCAAGGTGCTCCAGCTTCAGCATGTAGATCGTTCCAACCGTGATTGGATTCGGCACATCTTCGCCCGTCAAACCGTCACGAAGTCTTGATTTCATTGACGTAGCGTCAAGTCCTGCTCGTCGGAAAGCGTTATGTTCAATCCTCTCCAGAATCGAAGCATAAACTTCCTTGTTCGCCTTAAATGGCTTGCCGTTTTCAAGCACTTCCTCGGGCTCCCACGTTTCAAGATCAATCTCAAGCAAGTCTTCAACCTTCTTGGTAGAAGGCGCGGCTAAGATTCGCGATACTCGCTCAAGATTATCTTGGTCGAGCTCGTGCAATTTCGCGGTGATGTTCTCAAAGATTGTATCGGCGTGATCGGCCTTTCCAATCTTGATGTTCAGACCGAGTTCGCCGTTTACATAGGCACCGAGAACTTGTCGCTTCATGTGCTGCGAAAGGCGCTCCATCTCGTCCATTACCTCGTGCTCCGTTGCTCCTTCGAACGCCGGACAGACGTAGCGCACACCAAGGTGCTTGCCAACGTATCCGAGGTGAGTTTCGAGGATCTGACCGATGTTCATTCGGCTTGGAACGCCGAGCGGGTTCAAGACGATATCAACCGGAGTGCCATCCGCTAGGAACGGCATATCTTCCAGAGGAAGAATCTTCGAGATAACACCTTTGTTACCGTGTCGTCCCGCCATCTTATCGCCCACCATCAGCTTTCGCTTTTGGGCAATATAGACTTGGACGGTCATGTTTGTACCGGCGGGTAGTTCGTCTCCCGGGATTTGGATTAGCGGCTCTTCCGTGATATCGCAAATCAGGCGATCTCGCTTCTTAGATTCCTTGTAAACCTTGTTAATCGAAGGCGAAAGATATTTGTAGCGGCTGAAAACCTTGACATCGACAATCGTTCCCTTCTCACCGTGAGGCAATCGGAGCGAAACGTCACGAGTTTCCTCGGCTTTCTTACCAAAGATGGCGATAATCAGGCGCTCTTCAGCGGTCATTTCAACTTGACCCTTCGGAGCAACCTTTCCGACCAAGATGTCCTCCGGTCGAACTTCCGCACCAATCCGAATAATTCCGTTCTCGTCCAGATCCTTTAAGGCCTCCTCGCCCACGTTCGGAATGTCGCGCGTGATTTCTTCTGGTCCGAGCTTGGTGTCCACCGCTTCGCTTTCGTGGCGCTCGATATGGATGGACGTGTAAACATCATCCTTAACCATGCGCTCACTAATGAGAATAGCGTCCTCATAGTTGTATCCACCCCAAGGCATAAATGCAACGAGAACGTTTTGGCCAAGAGCCAGCCGTCCGTCATCACAGCATGCACCGTCGGCGAGGGTGTCGTCCTTCAGAACGCGCTGTCCCGGGAACACAACCGGGCTGTGAGTGAAGCAAGTCGACTTGTTACTCTGCACCATGTGCATCAGCTTATAGGTGTCAATGTCGCCTTCGTCGGTTTTGATCTTGATTTCAAGCGACGTAACAGTTTCAACGGTTCCGCTACGACGGGCAATCACGGCTGCGCCTGAGTCGACAGCCGCAACCCGCTCGTATCCGGTTCCAACGATCGGAGCGTCAGAACGCAAGCAAGGTACGCCTTGTCGTTGCATGTTGGCACCCATCAGAGCACGGTTTGCGTCGTCGTTCTCTAGGAACGGAATCAAGGCCGTTGCGACCGAAATAATCTGTACCGGCGAAACGTCCATGAGGTCGATTCGATCTCGTGCGACGGTTGGGTAGCTCGCGCCGCCAAGGTCACCTCCCGCACAGCGAACTTGGTGTTGCTCCACCATGATCATGCGATTTTCGTCGGTAACAGTGTCCGCCGGAGCAACCAGCAAGCCAGACTCTTCTTGAGCTGTCATGTAGATGATTTCCTCCGAAACCTGACCCTTGGTTACCTTGCGGTAAGGCGTCATGATAAAGCCATATTCGTCTACACGAGCGTGCGTCGTGAGCTGACTGATGAGACCGATGTTTGGGCCTTCTGGTGTTTCAATCGGACAGATACGACCGTAGTGAGATCGGTGAACGTCTCGAACTTCAAGCTTGGCGCTGGTTCGTTGCAAACCACCGGGGCCGAGGCTGGATAAACGTCGCTTGTTCGTGATTTCCGAAAGCGGGTTCGTTTGGTCCATAAACGTCGAAAGCTGGTTTGAGGAGAAGAAGCTCTTGATGGACGCGCTGACTGGCTTGACGCTAAGAATGATGCCCGGTAGGAGATTCTCCTGATCGGTCGAGGTCATTCGTTCTCGGGCGACCTTTTCCATTCGAACGAATCCCAGTCGCAACTGGCTTTGCAGTAGCTCACCAACTGAGCGTACGCGCTTGTTTTTCAAGTCGTCAATGTCATCTCGTCGCGCCTCACTTCGCAGGTATGGCTCCATTTCCATGAGCACGCCGGCGAGATCCTCAGCGGTGAGGTTTCGAACCTTGATCGGAACATCAAACCCTACTTTCTGGTTGATGAATCTTCGACCGACCTTTCCGAGGTCGTAGCGTTTAACATCAAAGAAAAGACCGTAAACGAGTTGACGAGCGGCTTCTTCGTTGGCGGCTTCACCTGGTCGAAGACGCTTGTAAATGTCAAGAATCGCTTCTTTCCAGTTCGTCGTTGGGTCTTGTTCGAGGGTGGCGTCGGCTAGAGGAAGAACATCGAGAATCTCAATGGAGTCGAGCTCCATTGACTCAATCTTCTTCGCCGTCTCCTTTTCGATCTTCTCAAGTCGCTTGATGATGGCTTTATTGCCTTCCATCAAATCCTTTGTCAATCGCTTGCCAAGAACGTCTTCGGCCTTTGGAGTTTCAATCGTCATCGGCCGGCCGAACGTCAGAAGGAGCTCTTCATTGTTCGAGAGCATCATTTCAACTTGGAACTTCTTATTCAGCAGTTCTTCGGGCAATCCAACGAGCATTTCGCTCGTGAGGAATGTGCCGTTTTCCAGAATCACTTCGCCGTCTTCGTTCGCTACTGGCTCCGCGAGTTTGCGGTGAATACAGTTCTTGAGAGGCGCATGAACCATCGCATGGCCCTTCTCAAAGGCACTAAGAGCCTTGATGAGTTGGGTAAGGGGGAGCTTCTTGGTTTGGCTGATTTGCGTTCGAACGACGAGGTTCGAATCACTTTCAACTTCGAGCCAGGGGCCTTCGTTTGGAATGATCCGCGCCGAGACCAGAACTTGCATCGAAGCATCTACGCCTTCTTCAAAGTAAAGACCGGGCGATCGACTGAGCTGGGAAACGATAACTCGCTCACGTCCATTAACGATGAATGTTCCCTTATCCGTCATGAGCGGCAAATCGCCCATATAAACTTCGGATTCAATCACTTCGCGCTCTTTTCCTCCGAAGCGAACGATCGCTTTGATCGGAGCTTCGTAGGTCATGTCGCGTTCGCGGCACTCTTGAATCGTGTACTTAGGCTCGCCCAGCGAGAAGCTGACGAGTTCAATATAGTTCGTTTGGGTGAAGTCCCAAATGGGGCTGAACGTAGTGAACAGCTCAGGGAGTCCTTCCTCTAAAAACCAACGGTAGCTATTGTGCTGAAGCTCGATTAGGTTTGGAACTTCAAGGAAGCGGCTGATTTTTTTTGCTTGAGGCTGAATTACTCTCATAAATTCTTAATATTCTCCGGGCGTGGGTTGGCGCAAGGGAACTTGGTGCGCGAAGGTGAATGTTACCCGATTTTGGCCAGGATCAAGGGGTTTTTACAAAAAAGAGGTGCCATGCGGCACCTCTTTTAAGTTTAGGTTCGTCTGAACCCTATTTGCTGCGACGTCGTCGCAGAAGAGCAGCAACGCCAAGGCCAAGAGCAGCCATGGTTGCGGGCTCTGGAACAGCATCGCCATGGATGATGAACCCCATGTCAGCTCCACCGACTGTACCGTTAACCACGGGAGCGAATGCCCCATTGGCAATGGACTGCTGAGCATTCTTACCATAGACAGCCAGGCTTGTTGGCAAAGGAGGGCTGAAGTTACCGCTATCGGCAAAGCTCAGGAAGTGAGTCCCCGCTCCAAGCAACATGCTGACTGGAATGAACACACGTTGAATTTGGCGAAGGCCACCAGTTGAACCAGTATCACCAGCATTGACTCTGTAAATGCCTGTCATCGTTGTGACAATTCCCGTACCTACGGTCAAGCCGCTTGCAATTGTAGGAGCAGCATCAATCTTGTAGCTGGCAGCGGTTACAGTTGGAGCTGTTGCACCAGTTACGTAGCTAAATACTGAAATGCCGGTAACGTTAAAGCCACCTGCTCCGACGGTGAAATCATCAGCCATAACGTTGTTTGACCCAAGCTGAACCCCATAGCCAAATGTTCCCTCGCCCGCTTCGAGCATCGAGAGGTTAGCTCCAGCGATGGCACCGGTACCGCCGCCAGGCATGTTGACGAATTGAGCATGGTCGATGTCCGCAAAAGCTACGGCACTGCCCACCACGAGCATTGAAGTGATAAGAATTTTTTTCATAGATCCTCCATAGGATAGCTGCACCCAACTTGGGCCAGCGTCTCAAATTATATCAGCTTTGCCCTAAATGTCAAAGCCCATACACCAAAACTAGTATTAATGCTTGGGGCAATCGGCAGTTACCCGATTTGATCAAGGTAGATTTTCGACCAAACCCAATACAGCCTAATCCAAAGAAACAGGGGCGCCGCGGCGCCCCTGTTAACAAGAAGTAAGGCGATCCTTACTTGCTTCGTCGTCGTCGCAGAAGAGCAGCAACGCCGAGTCCGAGAGCAGCCATGGTTGCAGGCTCTGGAACGGCAGCACCGTTAATGCCCATACCTAGCTGACGATCGGTAGTTGCAAACTGAGTAGCCAATGTGCCCCAGTTCGAACCATTGGCCAAACCAAAGCCGCTACCCGGGTTTCGGACGTAGCTGTCGGCACCCTGGTTATTGGCAACCTGAGCAAACGCTTGACCGAAAGTTGCGAAATCAGCGATGCCAGTTGCGGTAATGAGGTAAGTGCCTGGGCCAACGTTGATGCCAGCAGCATTTGTTTCAAAGTTGAAGAGGTTGCCAGAAACGTTGTTGATCACCGCAGTCTGAATGCCATCGTAAACGATATCTGAACCAGAGCTGGGGCCACCAGGAGTGTGTTGGCCAGAAGGGCCGCTTGTGAATCGAGAGATTGTCAAGCGAGAAGAGGCAACTCCGCCCGAAATCCAGGCGCCTTGGTCAAGCATACGCTGCTGAACGTTGCTTAGGACAACCGCTGAGCTAAACGTGACGACGTTGCCCGTTCCAGTTGAAAAGGCTGCGAAGTCTGGAAACTCTTGGTTGACCCATCCATTTCCAGCATCGTTAGCCTGTTCCAAATACAGATTGCCAGTAAGTTGGGCACTTGCGGCACCACTAATTGCCGCAACGAGTGCGACGAGAATAAATTTATTTTTCACTTTTTGTCATTCCTCCGAAGGATAAGGCACGACTGGGTCGAGCCAAACTAATAATACATCAAGCAATGAGCCATTACAATCGATGAAGTCGAGGCGTGCGACTATTTTGATAAAACCTAGCAAATTTGCGCTGATTTTTTTGGGTGATTGGCATTTTGCTGTAAGCTTAACAGCGATGCGGCGTGTTGTTTCGGTTAGCCTTGGTTCGAGTAAGCGAAATAAGACTCACGATGTGGAAATCCTGGGTGAGGCGTTCAAGATTGAGCGGATCGGGACGGATGGCGACTTAGAGAAATTCGCCCAGATGTTCAGCGCCTTGGACGGAAAAGTCGATTGTCTGGGAGTGGGCGGGGCGGATATTTTTGTGGTTGTTGGCAAGCGCCGCTACGCCTTTCGGCAGATTCAAAAGCTAATCGCCGGAGCAAAAACTACGCCAGTGGTAGACGGTAGTGGATTGAAACACACCCTCGAACGCGAGACCATTAGGACGCTGCAACGGGATGGTACCGTTGACTTTGCTCAGGAGAAGGTTTTGCTTGTGAGCGCGGTCGATCGCTTCGGGATGGCCGAAGCTTTGATTGAGGCGGGTGCGAAAACTACCTACGGCGATTTCCTGTTTGGTCTCGGCCTGCCGATCCCGTTGCGATCCTATCGAACCGTAGAAATCTTCGGTCGCCTGGTTCTGCCGGTTATCACAAAGCTACCCTTTAAGTGGTTTTATCCAACTGGAGAAAAGCAAGATTCCCGCACTCCAAAGTTTCCCAAAGTGTTTGCAGAGGCGACCCTGATCTGTGGGGATTGGCATTACATCAAGCGATACGCCCCGGATCGGCTGGAAGGCAAGACAATCTTGACCCAAACCCTCAGACAGGCCGACTTTGACTGGCTTCGCACGACCGGAGCACGACGAGCAATTACTACCACGCCCGTAATGGGCGGCGAGACCTTCGCTACGAATGTGATGGAGGGCGTCATCGTAGCCCTAAACCAAAAACCGCCATCCCAACTCACGGAATCAGACTACCTAGAAACTCTGAAACGGCTAGATTGGAAGCCGAACGTGATTGAACTCCGCGCCGCCGCCTAGGTTTCAAAAGGAACATTGGGGCCGACTTCGATGTGCACTAGGGGTTCCATCTCATATTCGAATCAAAACCCGGTTGCCAAAACGCTGCTCTTGTATCCGCCATGCCATATTGAGCTCCGCCGCCGTGATGTGCATCGAGATCCTTGAAGGAGCCGTGCGCATTAGCAACACTTGCTTGCATTTCAAAAAGCACAACAGTCGAACTTGGATCATCCAGTTCGACTGTGTTCCTACTCGATAGCGCATCGTTCATTGCGTAGGAATAAGGAGAACGCGACATGAAGCAGCGGAACTCGCCCGCGCCGTACGGCTTTGAAGCCGTTAGCCACCGATCCGAAGGCGGGTAGTGCTCGTTAAACTCGGAAGAATAAACAGCAAGAGATGTGACAAGTTTCCTCATGTTGCTCTTGGTTTGCGTGAGCCCCTGGGCAACTCGGTTGCTCACCCAAACCGGAATGATGAATAAGCCAACAAACGCCGCGATCATCAACACGGCCCCCATCATCACCCCCCGCTCGTTTCGGATTTGCCGATTGGTGGGCGAAAAGGGTTCCACCGGAGAGGGCGTGGACATTCGCACATAGGATATCGCTAATAACACTCCAAGCGTAACCAACCCAAACCCGGTTGTGATCTGGCGCGAGTTCGTGGTCTTCACCGTCAGAAGGAATCCAAATGCAACCAGGCAGACCCCTAGGATGCCGAGTAACAAGACCAAAATTGCGCGCATTAGCTCCCGCACACTTTCAGTTTACGTCGCCGGAGCCACATCAGTTCATGGCGGTAGACTCAAAATTAACCGATGTCTGATCATCTCACCCTCGATACCTTGCTCGAAGAGCATCGCCATTTCCCGCCCTCGGCTGAGTTCGTGGATCAAGCCAACTTTAGCGATCCAGAGATATACGAGCGCGCCCTTAGGGATCCGGTGAGCTACTGGTCGGATTGGGCGAAGACGTTGGATTGGTTCGAGCCGTGGCACACCGCCCACGAGTGGAATTGCCCCGATGCTAAATGGTTCGTTGGCGGCAAGATCAACGCATGTTACAACTGTGTTGATCGCCATGCTTCGGGCGATCGGGCCAACAAGACGGCGATTCTCTGGGAAGGCGAACCGGGCGACGTTCGGTCGCTCACCTATCGGGAACTGAAAGATGAGGTCAGCCGCTTGGCCAACGCTCTCAAGAGCCTTGGAGTTCAAAAGGGAGACCGCGTGTGCATCTACATGCCAATGGTCCCCGAACTCGCCATGGCGATGTTGGCGTGCGCTCGGATTGGTGCGATTCACAGCGTGGTTTTTGGGGGGTTCTCCGCCGAATCCCTGTTTGATCGGGTGAACGACGCATCAGCCAAAGTGATTCTAACCGCCGACGGCGGGTGGCGTCGTGGGTCGATCGTGCCGTTGCTGAAGATCACCGAGGACGCGCTTGCGTTAGGTTGCCCAACCGTTGAGCACGTGGTGGTGTTGGGACGGATCGATTCTCAACCCCAAATACCGTCTACGGATTTGAGATTTCATACCTGGGATGAGCTCGTGCAAGACCAATCAACAGACTGCCCCTGCGAGCCTATGGACAGCGAAGACTTGCTGTACATCCTCTATACCAGTGGCTCCACCGGCAAACCCAAAGGAATCGTCCATTCAACCGGCGGTTACCTTACAGGGGTCGCGGCCACCGCAAAAATGGTTTTCGATCTCAAAGAAAACGATATCTACTGGTGCACAGCCGATTGTGGGTGGGTGACTGGTCACAGCTACATCGTGTACGGTCCGCTCGCAAACGGCGCATCCGTAGTGATGTACGAAGGCGCTCCGGATACCCCGGAAAAAGATCGATTCTGGCGGATCATCGAACGCCATAAGGTGACCATTCTCTATACCGCTCCTACCGCGATCCGAACGTTTATGAAGTGGGGAACCGAGTACCCTTCAGGTTGTGATTTGAGCTCATTAAGGCTTCTCGGATCGGTGGGTGAACCAATCAACCCCGAAGCCTGGATGTGGTACCACGAGCACATAGGTGGCGGCCGCTGCCCGATTGTGGATACCTGGTGGCAAACCGAGACCGGTGCAATCATGATCTCGCCCTTACCTGGCATCACGTCAACCAAACCGGGGTCCGCCACTCAGCCGCTCCCCGGAATCCATGCTTGCGTCTTTGATGAAAGCGGCAAGGATATCACGCCGGTTCAAGGGGCTTTGAGTTACTATGACCCTCACCCCGTGACCCGCTCTACCCCTGAAGGGCGAGGGGGGATTTTGGCCATTGCCAACACATGGCCCAGCATGACCCGCGGCATCTGGGGTGATCCTCAGCGCTATCGAGATGTTTACTGGAGTCGCTTTCCTGGGATTTACTTTCCGGGCGACGGTTGCAAAGTAGATGAGGATGGCTGCTTCTGGTTGCTTGGCCGCGTTGACGATATCATGTTGGTGGCGGGACACAACATTTCCACAATGGAAGTCGAGTCAGCCCTGGTGGATCATCCTTCCGTCGCCGAAGCCGCCGTCATTGGCAAAACGCATGATGTTAAGGGGCAAGCGATCTGCGCCTTCGTTATCGTCAAGGCCGAGCATCAGTCCGCCGATTACACCTCATTAATTGCAGATCTGAAGGCCCACGTGGCCAAGAAAATCGGCGCCGTCGCCCGGCCCGACGACATCATCATCACCGCCGATGTCCCCAAAACCCGCTCGGGCAAAATCATGAGAAGGTTGCTTCGCGACGTGGCCGAAGGAAGAGCCCTCGGCGACACCACCACCCTCGCCGACCCCGCCGTCGTGGCGAGTTTGAAGAACAAATACGACGAAGGATAGGGGCTCTTACGGTCGCGACGAATAAGCTTCAAACGATGAGATCGTAGGGCAGGCGCGAGAATCTAGGATCCTCACCCTGAGCCTTTTTACCTCTGTAGGCGCAAACCGCAGGATGCGCTTATTGCCAATCGTGGTGCCTCTTGCCACCGTCTTCCAAGACCCATTGAACGCATCAATTTCAAACCGTTTCACCCGCTGTCCGAGCGGGATGTATTCCGAAAGGCTCACGATGTTCACACTGGTCGGACGAGCAAAATCAAGCATAATTTGTGCGCTCAGGGCATCATCTTTGGCGGCGAAATAGGTGTTAATCTTCCCATCGCAAACCCTCTCTACTTCGAAACCGGAGCCGCGGCTATCAGCGCTGGAGGCCGATTGCCGAAGACCAAGATCAGCGGGCATGGCTTGCTGACGGGCTGCTTTAAACTCCATGAGCCGCTTGACGTCTACGTCGCTGATCAACCCCTTGTTGTTGGGCGGCACGTTGAGGAGCAGGTGCCCGTTTCGCCCAACGGAGCCATACCAGATGTCCATGAGCTTCTCCACGGATTTGACTTCCTTATCTTGCGAGGCTTTCCAGAACCAGCCTGGACGAATGGAAACATCGCACTCGGCTGGGATCCAGTCTTCGCCATTTTCCGAGCCCTCGGTAAGTTCCTTGTAATGCGGAGTTCCCGGCACATAGCGTTTTCCTTGAATCATCGCCCAACAAGTCTCGCCTGCGTAGCCGTCTTCATTGCCAACCCAGCGAACTCCGGGTCCAGCATCGCTGAACATAACGGCGTTGGGCTGATATTTGCGAACGATGGAGTGAAAGAGCGGCCAATCATAGATCTGCTTTCGTCCGTTCGGCCCCTCCCCATTTGCGCCGTCAAACCAAACTTCATGAATGGGGCCGTAGTTGGTCAAAACTTCCTTCAGCGTCTCGGCAAACACCCGGTTGTATTCAGGTGTTCCATAGGCGGGGTGGTTCCGATCCCACGGCGAAACGTAAACCCCAAATTTCAGCTTAAACTCCTTACAAGCTTGGCTCAGTTCCTTGAGTACATCGCCTGTTCCGTTCCGCCAGCCGCTTTCGCGAACGGTATGTTTGGATTGCTTGCTGGGCCAAAGGCAAAACCCGTCGTGGTGCTTCGCCGTTATGATTATTCCGGTCATTCCAGCATCCTTGAAGGCTTTCGCCCACTGACGTGCATCAAAGTTCACCGGGTTAAACATCTTGGGGTCCTCGGTGCCGTGCCCCCACTCTTCTCCCGTGAATGTATTCGGTCCGAAGTGGCAGAAGGCGGTGTACTCGGCACGATGCCAAGCGATCTGCGGCTTAGAGGGCACCGGAAGGCAAGGGGCAGGCGGACTTACTGTCATGGCAAGCAAGAGTGAAGCTAACATTATTGCTCCATTATGCTCATCACAACTTTGGGGTTGCCTGTTCGCGAATCTCCCTGATCAACTTGGTGATCCCGCACTCGTCGCCGGGATTCTCATAGTCGTGATTGGTCCACTTGTAGCTCGTGCTACCGACTCGATAAGCCAACCACTCGTCGGGGGCATCGTATGCGCTTGGCCACATCGGACTGGCTCGCTTTTTGGCGCGTAACTTAACAGACTCCGAACCGGTCAGTGATTGCTTTAAGCTTGCAGCCTGTTCGGCGCTAAGCTGAATCGAATTCGCCCACTCGGTGGTTTTTACAAACGCCTTGGAACTGGTCATCACAACCAAGACCTGATAGGTCCCTCTCCGAGAGAAAGTGCGTTCGTACAGTCGAATCAGCTCGCCCTTGCGCAACTTGGAGGCTACTTCCGGTTCAATCGGTTTGGTAAGTTGAGCGGCAATCATCAAAGTGCTTAGCATTGTTAGTTGGACGTCTAATCCGGCTCAATAAGGATCGCGATTGCGCAACATTGCTTCCAGGAGATTCGAAAAATCATCTCGCCAGGGTTGAACTCCCGATTCTGGAATCATTCTGAACCAGCTCGCGTCGCGCTTTATTGAACCTAAATCCTCAAGCGAGTGATAAATCAGCATCCATTGTGACCTCGTTTTGCCCTCCTTCTCTTCCAAATCGTTAAGGTTCTGATCTTCCCTTAAAAGCGCATGAAGGCCGTGCGCCTGAGCCGCAGCGGCCAGCACTTCCTTGAGGCTCAAGTAGCGATTGCTGATGTGAAAAGCGATGATTCCGCCGGGCTTGAGAACCCGCTTGTAGATCGCCATTGCTTCCAAGGTGAGCAAGTGCAGAGGCACGGAGTCCGATGTAAAGGCATCCAAAACGAGGAGGTCAAATTTTCTTTCTTCAGAGTTAAGTGTCAATCGAGCATCGCCTTCAACGATGTCAAGCGTGGCTTTGCAGTTCGCTAGGAATGTGAAAAGCTTGGGGTCACGGGCTATCTTGACAACGGCGGGGTCAATTTCGAAATAAGTCATTCTTTGGCCGGGCAAGCCGTAGTAAGCAAGGGATCCTACGCCTAATCCAACTAAACCGATATTAGCTTCCGGCCGTTTGCTTGCCCAATCCAGGAATACTTGGCCGATCGGGCCGCTCGGATAATAGTAAGTAAGCGGTGTAGGCGAACCCGCATTCTCCCTGCCGTGAATCGTGTTGCCATGAATAAGCGAGCGGTGCATGATTCCCCCGTCATCGCCTTCCACAACCCGATGGACACCGAAGAAACTCCGCTTTGCGAGCAAAACCCGTCCCGGTACACCCACGTTTGCGAACTGCGCGCAGAGGTAGAACAGCACGATGGCGGCTCCGTATCGGTAAACCTTGTCTGAACAAAAAAAGGTCAACAGGGCAGGGGCACCGATGGAGACTCCAATGAGAGCCATCCCTTCCAGCCCCACCGCCCGGCCAACGATTGCCCCAACCAAAACCAGGACTCCGGCAAGCAGCGGAAGGAGCAAGTCCTTTCTCAACAGTTTCTGATCCGTCGGTCGTGGAAGCAGAAAACATGCCGCCGCCAACGCGAGCGGATATTCAACGTATTTCGTGAAAATAAGCGGGGCAAGAAACCCAACAAAAATTCCGCCCACCACGCCGCCAATCGAAACATAAAGGAAGAACTCCGTAAGTCGGCTCGGCTCTGGGGCTTCATCAGCGAGGGTCATGTGGCAACACAACATCATCGCGGTTACCGTTATCAAGTGCAAAAGGGCGAGTCCGATCAGCGGCTCTGTTGACTCCAAAACAAGCGGTAAGAGCAACGAAGTGACCAAAATCGGAGCTGCCCGCGCAATCCACTTTGTCCCAAATTTTCGCTTCGCGGAAAAGGCAACCACAAAGGTAAGCAGATAGAGAGACATTGGAACGATCCAAAGAAAGGGAATCGGCGCGATGTTTTGGGCGAGGAAGTTGATCACGCCCATGAGCAAAGCGGAAGGGACCGCCGCAAGCGCAATCCAGCGCCACTTTGTCTTCGCCGGGGTTCGCTCTGTGACGACTTTCTCTCCCAACGGGGCGTTCTTGCCGATCTGAGTCGAGCAAAACGCGAGGGCAATGGTGAGGGTGATGAAACCGGCTCGCCATGCGTTGAGCTGGTCAGAAATCGTCATGTTTGGCTCGATCAGGAAGGGATAAACCATCAACGATGCAAAGCTGCCCAGGTTGCTTGCGGCGTAAAGCTGATACGGTTTCTCTCGATCTGCCGCGTTTGTTGTCGCATACCAGCGTTGGAGAAGCGGAGCGTTAGCCGACATCGCGATGAACGGTGCCCCGATCAAAAGCGCGAGCGCCATAAAGACCCCAAGGGCGGGGTAGTCCATGGGGACGTTGCGCACCATCTTGGCATTCGGCCCCAAAAAGAAGCACAAGCCCAAAACCATTATGCCGATATGAAGGAATGATTTGAACCGGCTCTGGCTCGCAAATCGGTGCGCATAGAGATAGCCAAGCACCAATGACCCTTGAAAGAACACCATCGCCACCAACCACACCGCCGGGGCTCCGCCGAACTGAGGCAACAGAATTTTCGCCATCATGGGTTGAACCAAGAACAGCAAAAATGCACTCAAGAAGGCCGTGGCCGAAAACAGTAAACGCAAAGGCTTATCCAAAGACGAATCACCGATGCTGGATTTGACCAGATAAAGTAAATTCGTGAAATGATTGGCGCACTATCGTTTATCCTCCTCACTCAAACTCCAGGTCAGCGGGATTTGACCATAGCGATGAAGAGGGTGGAGGAACTCAGGACTTGGGTTCCTCAGCACGTGTACAACGTTGACCTTCGGGTTCGTTGGATGGCTGACGGCAAAGCGCTTTGGTATCGCAAAGATGGTTCTCAAGATCGCCGGGAGTTTGTCCGCGTTGACACACTTACCGGTGCGAAGTCCCCCTTGTTTGACCATGTGAAGTTGGCGGCCAGCTTGGGAAAGCTGGTGAACAAAGCGATTGAGCCCGCTAAGTTGCAGATTGATGTTTCGACATTTGAGGACGGCAAGTCGTTCCAGTTTACGTTCGAGCGCAAGTCGTATTCGTGCGACCTTCTAACCTACGAAGTTACAACCGGGACCGTTTTACAACCCGAACAAGTGCACGAAGTCGAGTTGGATAACGACGCGCGACTCTTTCCGAGCCCGCGCATGTCTGCGCTGCCGCAGCGCAATCGTCCCCAGGCGAATCGCCGAGTATTCATCGAGGAAGGCAAGGTGAAGGTGACCACAGACTCCGGGGCTGTTGTGCTGAGTTCGGAAGGTGATTTCAGCCGAGCGGTTGAGTCGCCCGATGCGAAAGCGGCCTTTGCTTGGAAGTTAAGCAAAGGTGATCGACGCGAAGTAAGTATCATCCAAAGCTCGCCACCAGGCGGTGGGAGAGCCCTTCTCAAAACCCGGTTCTACGATCTCCCCGGCGACAAACTCGACACCTTTGAACTCTATCAGGTTAACCTTCAGGATGGTTCGCTCAAGAAGTTGCCGATTGATCCCATCAATGGCGGGGGCCAGCCTTGGGCAAACGCACCCGGCATTGAGTGGGTGAATGAAGGGAAGTATGCCATGGTGGATTCGGCCGAACGAGGATATCAGCGGGTTCGGGTTTACGAAATTGAACCCGCCACAAGTACCGTTCGAACCGTTGTCGATGAGAGCAGTCCCACGTTCATTGATTCGGAGAACGCCATCTTTCGAGCGGTTGGAGACCGGGATATCGTCTGGCGCTCGGAACGCTCAGGATGGGGACATTACTATCGAATCGACCGAGCGACGGGTTCAATCAAAAACCCGATCACCAGTGGGAGTTGGGTCACCCGTGGCATTGATTGGATCGACGAAAAGTCGGGCACGATGTGCTTCCACGCCAACGGGAAGGAGTTGGAGCAAGATCCTTATAACATTCATTACTACACGGTGAATCTCGATGGAAGCAAATTGCAAAGCCTAACCGAAGGCGATGGCTCGCACACCGTTGTGTTCAACAGTGATCGTTCGGCCTATGTTGATACGTTTTCTCGGGTCAATCATGCGCCCATTCACCAGTTACGGCGAACGAACGATGGAAGGCTTATCAGCGAACTAGAGACGGCCGATATCAGCGAACTGAAGGCGACCAAAATCAAGCTGATGGAGCCATTTGTAGCAAAGGGTCGCGATGGGACCACCGACATTTATGGCGTCTATTGCTTACCCTCAAACTTCGACAAGAAAAAGAAATATCCGATTATTGAGAACATCTATGCTGGCCCTCAAGATTCGTTCGTGCCGAAGAAATTCTCAGCTTACAACCGCATGCAGCAACTCGCTGACGTCGGCTTCATTGTCGTGCAAATTGATGGCATGGGCACACGCAATCGTGGCAAGCAGTTTCACGATGTGTGCTGGAAAAACATTGTTGATGCAGGATTCCCAGACCGCATTTTGTGGATGAAGGCGCTTGCATCAAAGTTGCCTTCCGTTGACATAACTCGAGTTGGCGTTTATGGAACATCGGCGGGGGGGCAAAACTCAACCGGTGCGGTATTGACTCATCCCGAGTTCTATAAGGTCGCAGTTTCTAGTTGCGGCTGTCATGACAACCGCATGGACAAGATGTGGTGGAATGAACAGTGGATGGGATATCCGGTTGGCCCTCACTATGCCGAGCAATCGAATATAACTCTTGCGCCAAAGTTGGAAGGGAGGTTACTCTTGATCGTAGGCGAGCTTGACACCAACGTACCGCCGGAGTCCACCTATCGCTTGGTTGATGCGTTGGTCAAAGCCAAGAAGGACTTTGATTTCGTGGTAATCCCTGGGGCGGATCACACCGATGGCGGGCCGTATGGTGAAACAAAACGCCGCGACTTCTTTATCAAACACTTGTTGGGGGTTGATCCTCCACAATGGTCGCAACGATGAAGTGGCTTCTGCCGCTATCGCTATTCATAGCTGGCTGCTCTGCCGCAGATAATAGGATAACGATCCGAATTGCTAACTGGGGTGGGGCCGGAGAAGAGGGACCCTACCAGGATGCAATTAACAAGGTAAATCGCGACTTTGAAGCGAAACATCCCGGCGTCAAAGTTGTCATTGAGGGAATTCCCGGAGAGTACGAACAAAAAATGCTCTTGAATCACATCGCCGGCTCGATGCCAGATGTGATGGTCCTTGATGCAGCCAGCGCTTCTACTTTTGTGGATAACGGATTAATGACCGATCTCAGCCCGTTCTTTGAGAAGGAGCCGGGATTGAGAGAGCAGTACTTCCCGGAAGTCTTCATGCCGTTCTCCCGAGGGAGGGCGGTCTACGGATTGCCAAACGACTTCACGCCAATGGTGGTCTATTACAACAAAGCGTTGTTTGATAAAGCCAAAGTGCCCTATCCCAAACCAGAATGGAATTTTGAGGAGTTTCTCCAAACGGCACGCCAGTTGACCAATCACGATAAGGGCCAATATGGATTCGGGTTAACCAACTGGATGCCAGGGTGGGTGATGTGGCTCTGGAACAACGGCGGCGACACGGTGAGCCCAGACGGGCGAGCAAGCGGCATTTTTGATTCCGACGCCAATGTTGAAACAATTTCGTTCTTGCGTGATCTTGCGACAAAACATAAAGTAGCCCCGACTCTCAGCGAAACAGCCGCGTTAGGGGGCGACTACTTCGAAAAGGGAAAGGCAGCGATGACTGTTTCGGGCCACTGGTCTCTCGTGGGTTTTCGTGCAAGCAAGGACATCGATTCCAAGCAGCTAGGCATCGCGCCGATGCCAAACAACCGCGTTGCTCCTGGCCCGAGAACAAAGGGGACCGGATCGCAAACTGTCCTCTACCTATCAGCCTACGGGATACCTCAGCACGCCAAGAACAAGGAGTTGGCATGGGAATATATCAAAGCTTGGACTAGTTACGAAGTTCAGAGCGTATATAACAAGACGGGGATCGCTGTTTGTGCGCGCAAAGATGTAGCGGCGGATCGCGCGGAGGTTGGAACGAAGCCACCTTCAATCGAGGCACTCCAAGAGCGATCGTTTCTGCCCATCATCCCAACCGGGAGAGCACCCTATGGTGCGTTCTTAGCGGGTTACTCGGTGGTAGAGGTTGCGGGCAAAAGCGTGTTGGATACATTATTGAATAACCCAGAACGAGATGTGAAGAAGGAACTGACGAAGGCTGCCGCTATTATCGATAGGGAGTTCGCGAAGCGTCGATGAGTGCAAAAGTTCAAGGAATCTTGACCGCCATTTGCGGACTGGGGCTGATTGGGGCTTTGTTCCACCCGATGTTCGGATGGCTAGCGGTCATCGCCGGAGGCTTTGTTCCACTCGAAGTGGCATACCAGGCACTTCGCGAGCGAAGTGTTTCGGTAAGCGTTTTGATGGTTTTAGCCGCCGTTGGAGCGCTCGTTGTTGGCGCCGTTGTTGATGCTGGAATCCTCTTGTTCTTGTTCAGCCTCTCTGGAACGCTCGAAGAGTTCGCTCTGGGTCGAACCAAGAGCGCGATTGAAGGTTTAATCAAACTGCGTCCCGAAACCGCTGTTCGTGTGGTTAACGGAGTCGATGAACGAGTTCAGATTCAGGCACTTGCAATTCATGACATCGTTCGAATCGCGCCATTTGAGATGATCCCGGTTGATGGCACGATTACTCAGGGCACAACCCAAATTAACGAATCTAGCATGACGGGAGAGTCGATACCCGTCACAAAAACGGTTGAAGATGGGGTTTTCTCGGGGACCCAGAACCTTGACGGCCTTATGTTAATTTCGGTTACGGCTCCGGTGGGAAGTACAGCCCTTGACCGCATTGTGGAGCTAGTTCAGGATGCTCAAGAAAACAAGGCAAGCGGTGAACGAGTAAGCCAATGGTTTGGCTCTCGCTATACCTGGTTTGTTCTCGCTGCCTTTTCTGTCGCATTTCTGGGAAGACTTGCCTTAGGAAACCCTTCGCATAAGGCTCTCTACGATTCCATTGTTCTGTTGGTTGCCCTAAGTCCATGCGCTCTCGTGATATCAACACCAGCCGCGACCCTCAGCGCTTTAGCGGCGGCCGCGCGCCGTGGAATACTGGTGCGTGGTGGGCAACACTTTGAGAACCTAGGCCGAATAAAGGTGGTTGCCGTAGACAAAACGGGCACATTAACAACGGGTAAGCCAAAGCTCGTTGAGATTTGTGTTTGTAAGCCCGTAGCGGCTGGCGGAGTTTGTCTTGCCGAAAACTCCTGTTGGCACGGTGAGGACAAGATTTCCCCCGAAAGCGCGATCATGCTGAGAGCCGCGGCTGCGGCTGAGCAATACAGCACCCACCCCATCGCCGAGGCAATTGTGAGAACTGCTCGGTCATTGGGGGTTGAAGTGCCGGAGGCTTTGGAGCAATCTGATAAACCCGGTTATGGGGTGACGGCTCGAATCGGCGACGGCATGGTTCGCATCGGACAACGAAAGTTCTTTGAGAATCTTCCCCCTGAGTTCGCAACGCATGTTGAGGAATTACAAGCAAGCGGACTAACGGTTGCAATTTTAGAATTCGATGGAGGATTCGCCGCATTGGGCCTGCGGGATGAGCCAAGACCTGACGCTAAGGCGATTTTGCAGGATCTCATGAGCACTGGGATCGAGTCGGTTGTGATGATGACCGGCGACACCACTCAAACCGCAAAATCCGTCGCTGAGGAGCTTGGCATCAAAGAATGGCACGCATCGCTTCTCCCTCAAGACAAAACGGCACTGATAGAGGACTTCGAACAAGCAGGTAAGCCGGTCATGATGGTTGGTGACGGCATAAACGATGCCCCAAGTCTCTCGCGCGCGACCGTAGGAGTCGCGATGGGTGGTTTGGGTTCGGACATCGCTCTTAACGCTGCTGATATCGTCCTGATGAACGATAAGCTCTCAGCTCTGCCCGACCTCATCAAATTTGGCAGACGAGCAAGCAGAATCATTTGGGCAAACCTGCTTTTTGCTACGGGAATAATCCTCGTATTGGTTCTCACGTCGTTCTTCGGCAAGTTGCCTTTGCCACTGGCCGTCCTGGGACACGAAGGTTCCACGGTGCTTGTTATTCTTAACGGTTTGCGGTTGCTTCGGGGCCCTTAGGGCCGCGCGATTTCAATCGAACAACGCCGGAAATGGCTCTCTAAGAATCGCATCGTCCGGGCCACAAACAAATCGCAGGAATGCGCTGCTCGCAACAACATGTTGTCGGGCGATTTCATCAACTTTGAAGTGACGATACCGACGGGCAACGTGAAAAAGTTGTAAGGTGTGATTGTGACCTTCGGGAAATTCTGGCGTAACCACTTGAGATCAGATTTCATGAATGAGCGCTCGTCGGGGGTGTGCGCTCTCGGAATCAAAGCAGTATAAGCACGGATCAGCAGATTGCCTCCAAGCGGCTCATCAAACGCAAGCAACCCCCCGGAGGACAGATTCTCGTCGTAAAGACGTCGCAATGTGGTTCGGTAGTCAATATGGTGGAGAACTGACGCCCCGACGATCAGATCAAACTTACCTTCAAGTGGTTGGTCAGCATCAACGACTTTGAACTCCACTACGCCCGGCTTGCCGTACGTCTCATTTGCCTTGGCCAAGAACGACTCCGCAACATCAATGCCCAAAACGTAGGCGGCCCCAGCTTCATGCATTTCGTTCGACAGTTGGCCGTAGCCACAGCCCAAGTCAAGCACCCTCTTGCCCTTTGCTGCTTGAAAAATACGCTCACGGAACTTGGCTTCATGAGCCAGAGTGTTTGGACTTCGAAAGACGTGAATAAAGCGGCGCTGCCACGAGTTTGAAACCTCGTAAACGCCATCCTCATCGTAAGCCTTTTGCTCACGCTCAGACCTCGTCATGGAAGACTCAGGCAACGGCCTTTGCCCCACCAAAGAACTCCATAAGCTTGGATGGTTCTTCCGTCTTTCGAACAACTTTTTGAACGGCGAAGGCCATCACGATGTTAACCATCGTCATATGCAACGGCGAAAACAGAGTGTTCTCGGATATTCCTGTGATCATGATCGCGAGTCCGCACATTGCGGCTCCGACGGGGAAGGCGTACTTCGACCTGAAATATTTGAACTGCGGTATGGTGAGCGCGAAAAGCGCACCTCCCAGATACAGCAGGCCGATCAAGCCGTAACTCACGAACGCAAAACCGTAAACATTGAGGATGAGGCCCTCAAACGTGTAGGTGCTCCTTTGAATAATATTGCTTTGGTTGATCGCCGAGGTCGCGATTTTGACGCCAGTGAATGGATATTTCATCGCAGTGTCAACGGCCTTCTCTAAGACCTCGCGCCGGTTGTACCATCCGTATAGGCCCCGCTCGGATTCCTTTTTAACGACTCCCTCACCCTTAACGAAGACCTGATATCGCTTGATATCAAGGATATAGACCGCCGACATGAAGGCGAATACCAATGCACCAAGGGCAAAAAGCGACATGAAGGCAAGCTTGGCCTTGCGCTGGATGAACATCAGCCCAATGAGAGCAAGCGCCATCACGACGGCTGTAACGATGCCGGTTCGGGAATAGGTGGCAAAGAGAGTAGCGATAAAGGTCACGCCACAAATCCACTCATATACGCCGAAACGCTTATAGTTGCCGCAGCCCACAAGCATCGCGATGCCCATGATGATGATGATCGCCATGTTGTTTGCGTGAACAAAGATGCCCCTGGCCTGCCACGGCATTGAGACGCCTTCCATGGTGGCTTCCGCTTGTCGCTGATGGACTATTGTGTCAATCGTATGCCTCAACCCGAGCACATTGAGAGCTTGAGCTAGAGCTAAGAGGCAAGCGACGAAGACAGCGGATACGGCCCATAGCATGACGACGTAGGGCCTAAATCCTCGCCGTAAAGTTCCTTCGCGGACAATCAAGAAATAGAAGTAGGGGCTGAAACTGCTTGCAACCCAAGAGATGTAATTCTGGAGGCCCGAGTCCCTTTGCATGTAGAGATCTGCGTACACGAGGGCAAGCCCGTAAATGCCAGCGAACCCCAGATGAAGGTAGTCCCACAAGCAGATCTGAATCCGACCGCGCCGCCCAACCCGATCAATAATGAGCCAAACGGCCACAAGCCTGATCGGAATTTCGACGAACCTCGTGTAATAGATTTCTCCGGGAATGATCCGATCAAACATGAACGAAAAAACAAAGCAGGCGCCGATAAAATGGGAAAGAATGTGACCCCGAATTTCGGCAAACTTGTTCAGTGACGCGAACGGGTTCGACACATTCCATGTGGTATTTCGAATCACTTCCAGTTTCTCCTGTTCATATTATCGGTCACTTATTTTTCAATTCGTGTGCCAGGTTTTGTTAACGGAATAGCCGCGAGCCAATCGGGCAATTCGTTCGCGGCGTAGCTGGTCGCTGATACTCGGTGCGCCGCTATTAATGGTGCTCCCCAATCAATAGCGTGCACCGAACGATCAATCAAAACGCCAACTCCGGCCAAGACCGCGCCCATTTCCGTAAGCAGGCTGATCACTTCCCGGATTGATCGGCCTGTTGTATAGACGTCATCCACCACCAAGAATCGGGAGCCTTTTGAAATTGTGCCGCCCCGCCGCAATTTCCGTTGCCCATCTTCACTCTCCACATACAGCGCGGGCAAGCCCATCTGGCGTGCTACTTCGAATGCAACGATGATTCCGCCCGTAGTCGGCCCGACCACAATGTCAACTCCATCGGGGAATCCAGAGGCTAGTTTGGTGCATAACCTTGAGAGAACATCTGGTTGTTCTAATACTCTGAATTTCTCGAAGTAGGTGTCACTGTGCCGGCCGCTTGTCAACAAGAAATGGCCCCTGAGAATGGCACCTGATTCCTCGAGAACCTTCTGCAAATCCAAATCGCTCATCCGACCACCGAGAAAGGAGTCATATCCCTCACAATTTGATTCTTCTCGTTCAATAGCAGGATGCGCGGCAGAATGGGCTGGTCCGTAAGATCGAAGGCCGCTATAATGATGCGGTCGCCCGCCGAAAAAAACTGGGCGGCTCCGCCGTTCAGACCGACGACGCCCTTCGGCCCACCAAAGGCATAGGTCGTAATGCGAGCGGTATGATCGACAGCCCATACGTGAACCAACTCACCATCGTGCAGGCCAATTTCCCGCATCAAGTCGGAGTCTATCTCGATCGAGCCGACATACTCCTGATTTGCATACGTCACGTGGGCGTGATGGAGTTTGGCTTTAAGTAGCTGGGACAGGCGCATCGTTTTCTTCGATTTCGTGGTCAACTTTCGGGCGTCGTCGCCGATTCCAAGCGGCAAGCAAGCCGCCGAACGTGAGGATACCTACTCCGAGCCACACAAGGGAAGTGAGCGGCTTGTAAATTACCTGTAAAGGGAAGACTGGCCTCACGTATTTAAGGGCAAGATCAACCGACTTGTCGGCCGCGTCCATGCGCTTAAACTCGATCTTGAACTCTTCATCAAGGGTCGCTTCCACACTCGTCGGCCCAGCTTTGCCCACGATCAGCTTAGGTGTAACGATGGAAACTTGTCCGTCTTGGTTTGTAACTTGCAGTTTCGCTCCAAACGAAGTCCCCGCTACTCCGGCTTCGCCCTCGCGAATCATCTCAAGGTATTTAATCTTATAGACCTTCTCTTGAAAAGTTGCCCAGACAGGCCCACGTAGTTCTATCGTCTCGCCAGGCTTCGCCTTCGTCGGATCGTTCACTTGATCCTCAATTTGGTGAACTACGACGTACATGTCATGCGACCATGATTTTTGAATTGATGGCCAAACCATCGGGCTATCTCCCACGTAATACAAGCCTGGCTTGGCAATAAACGTATGCCCATCTCCGGTGAGTTTGAATTCAACTTTGTTATCGCGTTTCGTAAAATCCCAATTCTTGTCAATAACTAGCTCCGCCGCCAGCTTTGGCCCCAAGGGTTTTGTGCCAATCGCCGTCACACCCGGCTGAACGAAATACTCCTGTACTCTTTCAAATCCGCGCGATACGATTAACCCGGCCATGGCAACTGCGACCCCTATATGCGCGATAAATGCGCCGGTTGAGGGCTTCGAGCGTTTAAAAAGCTCGGCCGCGCGCCACAAATTTGCGATTGCCACGAAAGTGCAAAGACCAAAGAGGGTCATGATCCACCCGAACAAAGGGAGTTGCCCAAAGGAAGTTGCAATCTTTCCGGCCGGGTCAGGAGAAACGCCGATCACATCGCTCTTGAAAATGAACAGGGAGGTGCCCGTAACCCCGAGCGTAACGCTGACGATGTTCAGAATTCGATTGACGAACTCACGGAGGGTCATAGAGCGCCAAGCCAAGAACGGGACAACCGCCATAAGCAGCATGATCGGCACAAAAAACCAAGAGAGAACGACGTGGTAAAGATGCTCTTCAACAACCTTAACGGTTTGACCCCTTAAGGCTTGAAACAGTGGAACGCTCATTCCAACTGCCGTCGCCACCGCCATCAAAGACAGCATCACCATGCCGGCGACATAGCCGTTCTCGCGCGGGCTTGGAGCCGGCTTCGGTGTGGACTTTGTAGTTGCTGCTCGCCAAATCCACAGTCCAAGAAAACCTAAAAGGGTCGTCCAGAGCAAGATCAGAAGCACCTTGTGGGCACTCTTCTCCATGGTCGCAAAGCTGTGAACGCTGACATCAGCAAGGAAACCAGCCCGAGTCAGAAATGTACCGTAAACAAACGCTAAGAATGGAAGCCCAGCTAAAAGCAAGTTCGTAATCGCCCACTTCTTTTTGGTCACCTGAACGATCAACCCGTGAACAAGAACAACGACCATTATCCAAGGAACAAAGCTCACGTTTTCAACCGGATCCCACATCCAGAAACCGCCCCATCCCAGGGTCTCGTATGCCCAAAAGCCGCCCATGCAAAGCCCCAGGCCGAGAATGCTGAGTGATACCATGGCCCAAGGACGCGCTCGTGGAACCCAATCTTCGTAGTCCTTCCTGATCAGAGCAGAAACCGCGAACCCAAAAAGCACTATGAGCGAGCCAAATCCAAGGAAGATCGTCGGAGGGTGAATCACAACCCAATAGTTATTGAGGGATGGAGCCAAGCCGTTTCCATCGGGCGGAATGTATGCAATCCCGTTAAAGCGACCAACTCCAAAGGGTGTTTCGTAATTCAGAATCGCCATGAGCGAACCTAAAAACAGCGACACCGTCGCCAAGAAGCCTCGCCGGTATTCACCTACACTTCTCAGAGCAAGTAACGCGAAGATAGCGGAGGCGGTCGCCCAGAGAAGGAAACTTCCTTGCTGACCAGACCAAACTGCGGCGATCTTATAGGGAGTTTGATTGACCTTCTCCGAATGCTTGAACACGTACTCGTAGGCAAACTGATCGGTCACAAAGAGAGTTGCGAGGCTAAAAAAGGTGCCGAATATCGCGATACAGCCAAGCGCAAAAAAAGGAATCTTTAGCTGTTTTCCGCTCACTTGCTGTAAGAAAGCCAGTGCAAAGCAGGCAACTCCGAACAAAACGAGGCCGGCTCCGAGTTTCTCACCAAGAAAAAGCGCCCAACTAGGCGTTATGGGCAGGTCGATTTTGGAGTGTTCCAACTACCCACCTTTCTTTTCAGCTTCGTACTTGCTCGGGCACTTGACCAACATCTGCTTGGAAACTAGCTGGCCGTTTTGAATGCTACCGATCGCAACCACTTTTGGCGTAGTCTTCAGGTTTGCCTGCGGTGGACCAACATATCTCACTGGCATCGTTCCCGTTTCGTCTTTCAATACGAACTCGATTGAACGTTCCACCAAGTTCTGCTTTAGCGAACCCGGAACAATCTCGCCGACCACGTGAATTCCGTCCGACTTCTGGTTGAGCGCTTCCTTTACCGTTGCATAGGGCGATGCATTCATCACGAAAACAACTGCCAATCCGACAACCGATAGCAGGGCAACTCCAGCGGAAACGAGGGGGCCTTTGAGCAACATCTTATCTATTTTGTACGAAATTTTCGAGGAAAACCGCCGCAATGGGCTCTGAATCGACCATAATTGCGTTTTAGTTAGTGGAACTCCTATGCGTGCGCTTAGATTAATTTTTATTTTGTCAACGATTAGTGCAATCGTTTTTGCCATTGCACAGGCCGGCGGCAAGCCTCAGGCCACTCCGGCGGCCACCCCAAAAGCCGATGTTTTGAGACCAACCGATGACACGATGTACCTTGAAACCACTCTGGGCAGCTTTAAGGTGCTCAATGGTCGTGGGAAGTTTTCGTTTACATTCAAGGGCACGGTTCTTGTCTCAGGACTTGACGGCAACGTAACGGTGACCGGAAATGTCAAGAAGGAATACGACCGGGAGGGTCGAGTAGCCTATTTCGGTGCCGGTGGTATGGAACTGGTTGGAACGTGGCGTGGCCTGCAGTGGTTCGGTGAAAATATGAAGGCAACTTTCACAGGCGAAGGCGCTGTTAGGCTGTTTGGAGAGTTCGACAAAGATCTCAACACCGGTTTCTATTGGTACAAGTCATTGCCAGCCAAAAACATTTGGTATACGAGTGGAATTGAGACGAAACTTCCACCGGCTGACTTCATGAAGACCAAACCGACGCGCGGTGGTGGCTAGTTCGACGACGACCCTGGAGCGATCGTTTATTCATGCTCCGGGGGTGGGTTTCCTAACCGAAAGAACGCTCTGGGAACAAGGGGCCAAAACTTGGGACGACTTCCTCTTCGACCCCCGATCTTTTAAGACGGGGTCTGCTTCTCGCGATAGTGTAGTGAGAGAAATCGAGCGCTCTCGAAATGCCCTGGTTTCCGGCGTGCATCAACATTTCCGCCAGAAACTCCGCCAGCGTCACGCTTGGCGAGCACTTGATGCGTTTCCGGATGCAACGGCTTACCTTGACATCGAAACAAATGGAACTGCTGAGCCGGACAACATCACCATGGTGGGGCTAGCCGATGCTGAAGGTTTCCGATGTTTCATAAAAGGAGAAAACCTTGAGTCGTTCCGCGACGCCATCAGTCGATACTCGGTGATCGTGACCTTCTTTGGAACCGGCTTCGATATCCCGGTGATTGAAAAGCACTTCAGCCACATCCAACTTGATCAAATCCACGTTGATCTTTGCCCGCTGTTTCGTGGCCTTGGAGTCAGAGGCGGGCTCAAGAAAATTGAAAAGCAGTTCGACATTCAAAGAAGTGAGGAAACCGATGGGCTAACTGGCTATGATGCGGTCTTGATGTGGCGACGCCACCTTCGGGGTCAATCTGGAATTTTGGAAAGATTGGTTTCTTACAATCGTGAAGACTGCGTCAATATGATTCCGTTGGCGGACCACGCGTTACGAATGATGCGGTCGCACGTGAAGATGGACCACGGGCTCTCCTAGGTAGTCTCTTGGGGTGGCTGCGAAAACAAATCCGTTGCTGAACTCGCTTACATTTGTGGGCGAAATCACGCTGATCCTGGCGGATTGCGGCAAACGGATGTTCCGCCGCCCCTTCGAAGCCCGAGAAACCATCGAGCAAATGGCCTTTGTCGGTGTTTCATCCGTGCCAATCGTTGCTC
This sequence comes from Fimbriimonadaceae bacterium, assembly GCA_040081075.1. Lineage (GTDB taxonomy): Bacteria > Armatimonadota > Fimbriimonadia > Fimbriimonadales > Fimbriimonadaceae > JANJUB01. Next base: position 52,024 of record JBEBHJ010000008.1, read on the forward strand.
TCACTAACTTTTTTTCCGGCGCCGTGTTGGCTCTTTACAGCACCCAGTTTCTAACTCGCTACGGGGGCGGCACGTTCGTTGGAGCGACTGTAGCCCTGGCGGCGGCCCGAGAGATGGGGCCGGTTTTGGCGGGCATTATGGTTGCTGCCCGGTGTGGCTCTGCGATGGCCGCCCAAATCGGAAGCATGGCCGTTACTGAGCAAGTCGACGCGCTTCGTATGCTTAGCGTCCATCCAACCAGCTTCTTGGTCGTCCCGCGTGTCCTTGCCAGCATCACCATGCTTCCGGTTTTAGCTTTGGTCGGCATCTACTCGGCCGTTTTCGGTGGGTGGCTCGTCGCCGGACTTGGCGGAGTTCCGTCGTCAGTCTTTGTTCAATCCATGCAGCAGTTTATGGAACCATGGGATTTCGTCGGAGGTGTGCTTAAAGCCCCCATCTTTGGATTGATTATTTCGCTTGTGGCCTGCCAACAGGGGCTTCGAACCAAAGAGGGAGCGGTTGGGGTTGGTAAAGCAACCACGCACACGGTCGTGATTTCCATGGTGTTGATTTACGTCGCAAATTACTTCCTTGCTGCCGTCCTATTTGCAAAGTAGTCCATGATGACCATCCATCCACTTGGGGATTCAGCTTTTGTTCTGCGCAACCTTGATCAACCCGCATGGGAACTCGCCGACGCGCTGAATGCTCACCCCCCGCCCGGCCTGATTGAGGCGGTTCCTGCCTACGAAACGGTTGGGCTCTACGTTCATCCGGAGGATTTTGCCTTGGATATCGAGGCCCTGTCTGGTCTGAAACCAGTCGAGAGATCAGTCGTCATTCATCGCGTTCCGGTTTGCTACGAGCAGGGGCCCGATTTTGCGGAGGCGGCCCGGGCGCTGGGTGTTTCCGAGTCCGAGCTAGTTTCGCTTCATACTGGATCCACTTACACCTGTTTTGCGCTCGGTTTTTGTCCAGGGTTCCCGTATCTGGGTTATCTGGATCCACGAATTTCAGGGCTTCCTCGGCGTAGCAATCCACGCTTGAAGGTTCCGCGGGGGGCGATTGCGATTACGGGTCGCCAAACTGCGATCTATCCTGCCGAAACGCCGGGCGGTTGGAATCTCATTGGTCTCACTCCCCTTGAAATTGTCGGTGAAGACTATTTTCCAATAAAGGCGGGAGATCAGATCAACTTCTATTCAATTTCGGCGGCTGAATATCGCAAAATGGAGGGAGAGCGCATTGAAAAAAATTGATCTTAACGTAGACATTGGCGAAGGTTTCCCCTATGATCGCGAACTTTTGAGTTATGCGACGTCGGTAAACATTTGTTGTGGGGAGCATGCGGGCAGCTGGGAACACACTCAGGAGACCATAGAAATGTGTCTGTCAGCGGGCAAGCGGATTGGCGCGCATCCTGGCTTTGGTGATCGCGAGGGGATGGGGCGGCGCATTCCGCCTCCATCAATCACCCGTGACCCTTCCCTGATTGCCCAAGTGGATCGGTTCCTAGAAGCGTGTGATGCCGACTACGTTAAGCCCCACGGGGCGTGGTACAACTTGCTATCCGGTGCCCTTCACGGCCCATGCGATTTCAGGTGCGAATTACGTGTGATCGTGCGCGACTATGGGCTCCCCGCGATGCTTCTCCCTACCAGCCCCGTTATCGACACCCTCGATGGCATGATCATCACCGAGGGCTTTGCCGATCGCCGCTATTCTCAGGACGGAACGCTTGTTAGTCGCAGCGATAGTGGAGCGATTCTAGAAGACCCCGATGAAATTCGATACCAGGTCTTAGATCTGGCAACCAAGGTTGATTCGATTTGCCTCCACGGCGATAACCCGCAATGCTTGCAGTTTGCAGACCTGGTGACTCAAACCCTCATTGACAGCGGATACCAGATCGGCGTATGATGCCGACAAAACTGCCGCCCGGTTCGTTTCGACTTTTGCCCGATGGCGCCCCGTTGCGTCGATTCGGAGTGCCTCCGGGCGGACCATTTGACCGCGAGTCGTTTGCTCGAGCCCAGGTATTGGGCTGCGAGATTGACACGTTTGAGATCGGATATTTCGGAGCAGAGCTTGAAGCGGCTCAATCCGGTTGCATCGCCATGGCGGGGGCGAGGCGTCCCGCCCAACTAGGTGACAAAAGCATTTCGGCGAATGGCATTTATCCGGTGCACCCCGGCCTCACCTTGCGTTTGGGATTTCCCGAGGTCGGCGTTCGAAGTTACGTCGCGTTCTACCCTGGCCGAGTTTTGAAAGCAGAGCAAGTGTTTGAGCAACCCGAGTCGATCGCCGCCGCCCCGCTTCGAGTTATAGCCGGACCTCATGCCGAGCATCTCGATTTCCCCGCTTTTTTGCGGCTTCGCTATCATGCATCAACCCATCTTGATCGGGTTGGGTTGAAGTTGGCCACATGCCCGTCGCTGAGGGCATCCAAAGAGTTCCCCAGCGAGCCTCAATGCGTGGGGGCTATTCAGGTTACGCCCGAAGGAATTCCCATTATCATTGGTCCCGACGGACCCACTTTGGGCGGCTATCCCAAAGTGGCGGTAGTGGCAACCGTTGATCACAATCGGTTAGCCCAGATTCGCCCCGGCCAAGAAATCACATTTGAGGAAGTGTCAATCGACGCGGCCCGTGGCTTGCTAGAGACCCAAAAAGTGAAGGATGCAAAAGCCCTTGCTCAGTTGCGAGCCCTCCTCTCACTATTAGCTTTTTGAGCCATAATTAGCCTTCATGCTTGCCTTAATCGCCGTTGCCGCTCTAAGGTCGGACGTGATGGAAACACCCCCAATCGAGTTCGATTATCGCAATCGTGCGGGCCTTACTGCCTCATTCAACGGCGTTCCACTCATTCGAGGAAGCCAAATCCAAATTGTTGATCCCAACACATCAAAATCACAGTTTGCTTCCGGGTCAAATGATCAGCAAGTTGAGAAACTGCCGAATGGAGGAATCGCGGCAAAGTTCACGAGCCCAAATGGCCTTGCCACTGGCAATCAAACCTATACGAGGACAGAAACTGGTTTCCGCGTAACCTTCACGCTCAAGTGGACAGGGTCGAATCCGGTCAAAGCCGATTGGTCCCTGGGTCAAATTTGGGCAAGACCCTTCTTGGGCGGCGCAATCAGGGTCGGAGGGGAATGGCGCGGTCTCCCTCTCAGCCCTAAACAGGAAGGAAGTGTGGAGGAACGCAGACTCGGTTCCGTCACGAAGGAGTTCGAACTCCAATCCTCCGCGGGCAAGCTTTCGGTGAAGGGAGCGACGCCCGATTGGACGCTCTTCGATGCCCGAGGGTATGAACAACCCTGGGCCAATGGCAATGAACTACTTTGGCTGGGTCAAACCGATCTGACGCTTTATCCCAATCAGCCGTTTACATCGGAGTTGGAGGTTAGTTTCAGCCCAAACATGTTCGAAACGGTCGCAAGGGAAGTCTCACTTGATGGTGATCGGCTGGCAGAGGCGGTGGTGCCAGATAACACGGAGTGGCCCCTCATTCCCAGGCCGAAACAAGCCCTATTCAATCGGGAAACCACGTTCACTGTTCCGGACCAGCTTCAAATTGACGTAAGCGACGCCTACTTTAAGGTTGCGGATGAGTTGGTTGATTCAATCCACTTGCATTGGGATAATCCCAATTTGAGCGCCGCGCAAAACTACCGCGGCAATATCATGATGCGCGTGCAAAACCTTGGGCTCGGCCCGGAGGGCTACGAAGTTAAGGTCACGCCCGAGGCGGTCGTCCTATTGGGGCAAGATGAGATCGGCTTGCGTCATGCGGTTCGCACATTAGGATTCCTGGCCTTCGTCAAAAACGGAAAGCTTAGCCTTCCGTGTGGCTCATTGCGCGATTGGCCCTCGATTAACTGGCGCGGCGTCCACTTGTTTGGGGGGCCAGATATCAAAGCTTTTCATACAAAACTGGCAAATCGGGTTCTCGCTCCGCTCAAATTCAACCGAGTCCTTCTACAATGCGAACGAACCAAGTGGGCTTCGTTTCCCAAGATCGCGACGGCCCAATTCAACTCGCGCGAAGATTTGCGGGCAACGTTCGATATGTATCGACAACTCGGGATTGAACCGATTCCGCTCATCCAAAGCCTCGGTCATATGAGTTGGTTCTTTGAGAATAAGCAGAATTTAGATCTCGCCGTCAATCCCGATTATCCGTTTACTATCGACCCTCGAAAACCTGGAGCAGCGGTGGCACTAGGGAAGCTTTGGGACGAGGCCGCCGAACTCTTGAAACCAAAAGTGATGCACTTCGGGATGGACGAGTTTGATATTCGTGGAATGCCAGATGATCCCACGCTATCCACCCAAATTTGGCAGAAATCTTGGCCTATATTGAACTCGATCGCCGTTAAGCACCAGGCTGTGCCGATGCTTTGGGGCGATAAGGGGTTAGCCCCCGGCCAAGCGATTGATGCGGCGTTGGGTGACAACAGCTTTGAAGCCATGCAACGCCGAAACGCGATCCCCAAAAATGCCATCGTTGCCGATTGGCACTATCGCAACTATCCCCGAGCCGACAAGTTCCTTTGGTCTATTAATCTGTTTCGCAGCATCGGCCTCTATACGGTTGGCAGTGGTTGGTTCAATCCCGATAATATCAAGGGGTTCTGCGATGCCTGCTATCAATCTGGATCGGGCTACCTACAAACAACTTGGGCCGGCTATCAATCCGATGAGCAAGCCGTACTGAGTGAGTTCAAACAGTTTGCGGCTTACGTTCATGCCGCCGATTACGCATGGTCAAATCGATCCGAACGAGCGAGCGAGTTGCCCTACGACGCAGGCCAAGTTTTTTCAAGACTTTTCTTCGGACAGCCAAGCCCGATCAATATCTCTCCCGGAACCGCCCTCCCGGGCTTCCGGTCGCAGGCCATTGGCGACGTCAACTTTCGGGTGGGATCGCCGATCGCCTTGATTTCTATTATCTCCCCCAACACGGCCCGAGAGTCGGCCATGGTTACTGTCTCCCCTCAAGGGCTAAGTGGTCGAGTGGTCGCGTTTGCGGTTGATACCGCTATTCAGTGCCAGGATCGCGATATGGTCGCGGAAATTACCGTGGTAGACGCGAAAGGCAAGTCAACCACTCGAAGGCTCCTTTACGGATCCGATGTTCGATCGTCGGGCGACCCACGGGCGACCGTTTCAACACGAAATGGCAGCCTTTCTCTGATCAAGATTCCGCTGACAACCCGCGGAAATGTCTCGAAAATTGTGTTGAAGGCGAGCAATACCTACGCGGGACTCCGCGTGCACGGTGTTACTGCCTATTAAGCGTTAAAGCTTCCCACTCTGCGCGGGTATTTGCTCCCCTTGCGCAGTCTGGATCAAGCCCGGCTCGCACAAAATTTTCAGGTTCGATCGCTTTCACTCTGAGGCACTCTAGCCATCGCATAACCCGGGTTTCTCCCTGTCTTACCAATGCGCTCGCGTCCTGAAATGCGTTGCTTGAGTACAAGCCGCAAAGGGGTTGCAATCGCCCTTCCAAGTTTGGAATCGCCGCATCGAAATCGCCTTTTTGGCGGTGGAGAAACTCAACCAACCGGGGGTTAAACCCCGGAATGTCGCAAGAAACCACAAGAACGGATGGGGCCGTCGGGCTAAACTCGCTGAGAGCAACTAGGGGCCCCGCTAGGGGTTGAGAGTCTGGCTTACCTTGGGGGCCTAAAATGGTTAGTGGCACGCCAACTTCGCCCAAGAGCCGCCCAATCCGGTCAACCATTGTCTCGCCGTGGATTCTTAAGCTTGCTTTGTCCATCCCCATTCGCGAGCTCCTACCGCCGGTGAGGAGTACGGCCTCAACATGCATTGAGCCGATCCTTGGGCGAGGCGCTCAATATGGACTCACGACCAGCAAGCTTCCCATTCCATGCGGCAATCGTCACGGTCGCATTTTTGAAAGCCGGGGTCTTCGAACGCGGGTCTAGAGTCCTCGGCACCAGTTCGTTGGCTTCAGGATAATACATCGCTGCGCATCCCGCGGCAATATCCAGCGCGCGAACCATTACCACCATCTCGCCCACTGCGTTTCGAACCTGGACCGGCTGATCCTCTTTGAGACCAAGGCGAGCAATATCAATGGGGTTAAGCATGATGATGTCTCGCGAGGTCTGATTGCGATAAAGATCGTGCTCCTCGTAGACGACCGTGTTGAACTGCCCCTCAGAGCGGATCGTCATGAGGCGAAACTCGCTATCGGCAAGGGGAGCTAACTCGGGAATTGGGTGGGGCTTAAACAGCGCTCGACCGGTTGGAGTGTCAAACGATGCGCCTGCGAGGCGTCTCCCCGGAATCTGAAACTCCACCTTTTCCTGAATGGCCCCCAGTGTTGGGATGATTTTTGCGATGAACTTACGGATTTCGTCGTGATTGCTGAGTTCGGCCCAGTTTAGCCCGGGCTTCTTCAGACTTTCGCCCAGGGAGGCAATAATCGAGACCTCCGTTCGAGTTTGTGCATGGCGCTTGGGTCCGCCTTCGCTGAATCGAACCAAGCTGAACATTGATTCTTGCGTGGTGATTTGATCTTCTTCGTCGCGTGCACAAACCGGAAGAATAATGGTGGTTTTTCCTCGTCCCCGAACATGACCAGTATTGAGCGAAGTGCTGAGGTATACAAGTGTTTCAAGTGCAGAAAGGGACTTGCCGGCAAAGCGAGAGTCTGGATTTGCTCCGAAGAGGTTTCCACCCAAACACAGGCCAAAATCCATTTCGCCGCGTTCACAGGCCTCCATGGCCGCCATCGTGTCGTACCCGGGCCAAGACGGGGTCAAAACCCCCTGTTCGGAGAGTCGGTCCAAAACCGATTGCTTTACTTCGGGCGAAACTCCTAATGTGCCGAGTCCTTGCACGTTGCTGTGACCCCGAATCGGCATGAGACCTGCGCCCGGCTTACCAACCATGCCGCGCAAGAGGGCAAGATTGGTGATCCACTGCACGTTTGCGACGCCATGCTCGTGATGTGTAATGCCCATCGTCCACGCAAAGATTGCCCGCTCGCTCGTTGCATAAGCGGCTGCGATTTCTGCCATTTGGATTCGACTTATGCCACTGGTGGCCTCAAGTTCCTCCCACGTCATCGCCTTCAGTTGGCTCTCAACTTGCTCAAACTGTTCGGTAGAGTGTTCGATGAAGGCGCGATCAAGGCATTCTGGCATCTCAAGCAAAGCCTTACTAACTCCGATACAAAACGCGATGTCCCCGCCAATCGAAACTTGCGCATAGTGCGAAGCGATCGGCGAACCGAACAGCATGGATTTCAACTTAGACGGCACACGAAACTCAACCAAACCGGGCTCGCGAATCGGATTCACAACGACAATCGTGCCGCCCCGTTCGCGTAGCTTCGCTAAGGATGTCATCAGGCGAGGATGATTTGAAGCCGGATTACCCCCGATGAGGAATAGGAAGTCGCAAACCTCTAGGTCTTCGAGGTTAACGGTCGCGGTACCTGTTCCAATTGACTCGCTTAGGCCCACGCCGCTGGCTTGATGACAGTAGTAAGAGCAGTTGCTCACGTGATTGGTGCCGTAGCATCGGGCTAGAAGTTGAAGCAAGAATCCGGCTTCATTTGAACTCCGTCCGCTCGCATAGAAGAATGCTCGATCCGGTGACGTCGCATTGAGTCGCCGAGCGACTAATTCGAGTGCCTCTTCCCAAGAAACAGCGCGATAGTGGGTGTCCCCATCACGGGCAACAACAGGTTCGGCAAGACGACCGCATGCTTCAAGTTCAAGCGAGCTCAATCCCGCCAGTTCAGCAAGAGAGTATTTCTGAAAAAATTCCGGGCTGACCCTGCCCTGCATATCGCCAACCATTGCTTGCAACGACTTTTTGCAAACTTCGGGAAAATGTCCCGCTTCGTTTACCATTCCGCCCTGTTGGCCGCCCATTCCCAGGGCGCAGGTTTTGCACGCATTTTTGGCCCGCATCGCGCGCCACAATTTCAGAAACCCAACTTGGCGTCCCTTACGGAAAGTATAAGAGATCGCCTGCCACCCCCCGCCATACCGCGCCATCAGGGAGAGTCTATAACAAAAAATGAACGGCGTGCCGAGCTCGCGCGGGGGCCTGATCACCTGGCCCTGCGTATCAACTTGGTCAGGCTTAAGCCAGTTTCATAAAGAACTGGAGCCGAAGACAGGATTCGAACCCGCGACCCGCTGTTTACAAAACATCGGCATAGACTCAAAAGCGTCCATTTTTAGGTTCAACTTGGAACCTATGGACGCCTTTGAAAAGGGTGCAAGTATAAAAACAAGTATAAAAGAATTCGAGTTCAATACCGATTTTTGGTGCTAGTCACCTCTGCCCCAATCTCCCGAATAATCTCTGCCACCTCCTTCCGCTCCATGCGCCTGCATAACACAACTCCAAGCGCCTCAAATACGTCAGCTACCTCGACGTTCGCCGTGAACTGCTCCGTGATCTTCGGAAGCGACAGCTCCATCATCGCTTTCCAAGCTGCGACTTGTTGAGCCGGTGAAACGACCTGCCCCGTCGAGCTCTCCCCCTTCATAATGCCCTCGATCTCAGGCAAGGCATTCCAGCCTTTCTCAAGCAAAGCCGTCCGTATCATGCTAGGAGGCCGTCCGGGTCCGCCCTTATGCCCATTTACCCCACCAGTAAGCAAAGCCCCACCATGAGGCTGCTTAACGAGCTGACCGCTATTTTCACCGCTATTTATTGACATATCGTAATACTCCCACCTAGTATACGACCAGAAACACCATTTAGAGACCGCTAGAATCGTCACACAGGCGTTTTTCGCCCGTTCAGGTAACAACAATCGAAAATCGGTAGAATCCCGTTCCCTTGCCTCGCATCTTCGACAACATAGAGTTACCCTTCTTACCTTCCTTAGAAGAGATGCTTGGCACAGCAACGCGAGCCGACTTTTGCGTTGGTTACTTCAACCTTCGAGGATGGAACCGTTTGGGCCGAGTCGTTGACGACCGATTCACGGGAGAGGGTCAAAGCAAAGCCCGACTTCTTATCGGAATGCACCTACTTCCCGATGACGAAGTAAGACACGAATACAGTCTCATCCGAGAAGATGGCCTCGATTCCGCCAAAGCGATTCAACTCAAAAAGCGGATGGCCGAACAGTTTCGCGATCAGCTCACTATCGGAGCCCCTAGCGACCTCGACGAGGCCAACCTCCAACGCTTAGCCCGCCAACTACGCGCCGGAAAGCTAGTTGTTCGACTCTTCCTAAAGAACAGCCTCCACGCCAAGCTTTACTTAGTCCACCGAGACGTTCCCGGTTCTGAGGTTGTAGGTTATGTTGGCAGCTCAAATCTAACCTTCTCCGGCTTGATGCAACAATACGAGCTCAACGTTGATGTCCTCGACGACGACGCATCCCGAAAGCTTGCCAAATGGTTTGAAGACCGCTGGAACGATAGATGGTGCCTCGACATATCAGAAGAACTCGCCGACATCATTGAGCAAAGTTGGGCACGACCAATCCCTATCCCGCCCTATCACATTTATCTAAAGATTGCGTTTCACTTAGCCCATGAAGCCCGAGTTGGCGTTTCCGAATTTCGTATTCCGAAGGACTTCGGAAACAAACTCTTTGACTTCCAAGTTGCAGCTGTAAAGATCGCCGCCCATCACCTAAACAACGACCGAAGGAGAGGAGTCATTCTCGGAGACGTTGTCGGACTTGGCAAAACATTAATGGCTACCGCGATAGCGAAAATCTTCGAGGATGATCACGGCTCAGAGACCCTTATCCTCTGCCCAAAAAATCTCGTCGCGATGTGGGAAGATTACGCTTACGAATACAGGCTAAGAGCAAAGGTCGTATCCGTTACAAGAGCCAGTCAAGACCTGCCCGCCCTAAAGCGCTACCGCTTAGTGATCCTCGACGAAAGCCACAACCTAAGGAATCGCAACGGGAGCCGATACAAAGCGATACACGAATACATAAACAAAAATGACTGCCGATGCATTCTCTTAAGCGCAACTCCTTATAACAAAAACTATACAGACCTTGGCTCCCAGCTTCGCTTGTTCGTTCCCGAAACTCAGGACCTTGGAATCCGCCCCGACAAGTACATCAAGGAGATTGGAGAGGTCAAGTTCCAAGCCGTCCACCAATGCCCCCTTAGAAGTCTCGCCGCTTTTGAAATGAGCCCTTACGCCGATGATTGGCGGGAGTTAATGCGCCTCTACATGGTTAGAAGAACCAGAGGATTCATTAAGGAAAACTACGCCCATACCGACGAAGACACCGGAAGAAAGTATCTCATCCTCGCCGATGGTACCCACACGTTCTTTCCAGAAAGGATTCCCAGAACAATCAAGTTCCAGATCAGCGAAACCGATGGTGTAGACCCTTACGCTCGACTATTCAATCAGACGATTGTAAACAAGGTTAATGCCCTCCACTTACCCCGCTATGGCCTTGGAAACTATATCGCCGTAGACCCCGACCTTCCCCCCACGAACGCCGAAGCGATCATGATCAAGAATCTAAGCAACGCCGGAAAGCGACTGATGGGATTCTGCCGGACAAACCTCTTCAAACGACTCGAAAGCAGCGGCCTTGCTTTTGTCCAATCCGTTGAGCGTCACATCCTAAGAAACTACATCTACCTTTACGCCCTCGATGCTGGACTCCCGGTGCCAATAGGAACGACCGATCCCTCGATGCTCGACCCCCAATCATTGGACGCCGACACGGACGACACCCGGAGCATCTTTGATCAAGACAGCGAAGAACAGGTCGAGGTCGAAGAGCCCAAGATTCACGTTCCAATGACCACAGAAGCCGAGTTTCGAGCCCGAGCTAAAGAAGTGTACGAACTCTATTCAACCCGCTACAAACGCCGCCTAACGTGGCTACGCCCCCCACTGTTCTCGAATCGCCTCAAAGGAGACCTGCAAGCCGACTCAGATTCCCTTACAACTATCCTAGAGGAACATGGAACATGGAACCCCGCCGACGATAAGAAACTCGCGAAGCTTTTCGAATTGTTGACCACGACTCACAAGAACGACAAGGTTCTCATCTTCACCCAGTTTGCCGACACGGTCAAGTATCTAACCGATGAGTTGAAGCGCCGAGGCATGACAAGCCTAGAGGGTGTAACCGGGCAAAGCGACGACCCAACTAAACTCGCCCAACGATTCAGCCCCGTCAGCAACAACAAACGCGAGTCCGTCAAACCCGAAGATGAACTTCGTGTATTGATCGCTACCGACGTGCTAAGCGAGGGTCAAAACCTCCAAGACGCCTACATCATCGTCAATTTCGATCTGCCATGGGCAATCATCCGCCTGATCCAGAGAGCCGGTCGCGTTGACCGAATCGGACAAAAGCACGAAGAAATCATTTGCTACAGTTTCTATCCTATGGATGGGGTTGATCGGATCATCAATCTGCGCGATCGTGTCCGCCAACGTCTAACCGAAAACAACGAAGTGGTCGGAGCCGATGAGCTATTCTTTGAGGACCTCATCGTTGATGGACGCTACCGCGATCTCTACAACGAAAAGACCGGAATCCTCGACAACGACACCGACGCCGAAGTAGACCTCTCATCCCTCGCGTTCCAGATCTGGAAGAACGCAATCGACGCCGACCCATCCCTCAAAGCCACCATAGAGGACATGCCCGACGTTGTCTTCAGCGCGAAGGATCACGAACAAACCCCCCAGAAACCCGGCGGTGCGTTGATCTACATGAGAGCCGCCGATGGTAACGACGCCTTAGCATGGGTTGATCAAACCGGGGAACTCGTTTCGGAATCACCTCTAGCGGTCCTTAGAGCTGCCGAATGCGAACCCGGAACTCCTGCTAAACGCAAAGCCAATAATCATCACGATATTGTTCGCAAAGGCGTCGAGCGCATGGTCGAAGAAGAAGCCAGTGTCGGCGGCCAACTGGGACGACCTTCCGGAGCAAGGTATCGCACCTACGAGCGACTAAAGGGCTATGCCGACCGTGTGGAAGGCACATTGCTTGCTACCGATGAATTGCTACGAGCAATTGACGACATCTTCCGCTATCCCTTACGGCAACAAGCCACCGACACGTTAAACCGTCAACTAAAAACCGGAATCTCCGATGAAGCTCTCGCCGAACTGTGTATGTCCCTTCGAGCCGAAGAACGCCTTTGCATTATCTCTGAGGACTTCGAACGCCGGGAACCCAAAATCATTTGTTCCCTTGGGTTGGTCACCTAGTCCAGTGAGGTAGCAAGTGAACTCTGACACCTGCGCCACAGCCCTACTTGAGCGAGACTTCGAACGCCTCTTCATCGAGCTGCTGAACTGGGACAGGTTTTCAAACCGACTCACTTTTTCGCTATCCGTACCCGGTCAGTTCAGAAAGCGCTTCTTCACCCTTGATGAACGCTTGCGCTTAACACTCACACAGCAGATCCTGCTAAAAGGCATTGCGCAACTCGCAGGACAGGTCGTTTTCAGCTTTGTCATGCCAACTGAACGCAGTATGCCCGACTACCTTCGCCGTTGCGACATTGGGCGCAAGGTCAGTCGGCTCTACTACGAGCCTATCGTGGTCTACTCGTGTCGAGATGAAAGCGAGCAAGTTTGGCAGTTCGTATCCAGAGTTGCAGGTGAGCTACAGTTCTTTGAGCACCGAACAAGCACGCGTGCAGGAGCGGTCGTATTCGCCCAAAAGCTGAGTTCCCTTCACTTCGATATGACCGAGCGAACAAGGGGAATCTCAACCGTAGAAGTGAGCCGTCGCCTCCGTCAAGCCTTTACATATCAACGCCACAAACGAGTCTTCGACCGGACACGACAAACTGCCGAGACATTCGAAGAGTTTGGCAATGGGCTTCCCGAGCTTGCCGCCATTGCCGATGAACACCGAGGTCTAGACCGAGACGAAGAAGCAACACTCTTCGAGTTGGCTCGCACCGGATCAGAGTCAGCGAAACTTCAGATCTTCAAGAGCCACCTTTACATCCCCCTTAAGATTGGCCTCAGAACCTACAAGAGAAAGCACCTTGCCGGTCGAGTTGAGCTAGCCGATGTCGTCAGCGACGGTATCCAAGGACTACTAAGCGCAATCAGGCTTTACAAGCCCGAACAAACCCCAAGGTTTATGTCTATCGCCTCACTCTGGGTTCAGCGAACAATCGACCGCGAACTTACGGTTCACATTAGACCTTACGCAATCCCATTCTATGTAGAAAGCGACTTCGGTCCAATCATTAGGAAGTTTGATTTGACGGTGGACAAACTCACCCAGCACCTAATGCGCCAACCAACCTCCAGCGAGATTCAGAGTTGCTTAGGACTGTCGCAACAGCATTGGCAAACACTCCAACTCCTGCTTGACACCACAGATTGTGTCCGCATAGACGCTTGGTCAAGCGATGAGCTAGTCGGAGACGAGTTAGGTTGTTTTTATCCGGCTATATTTCCTCAGTTTTTAGATAGGGAGCCTCTCGAATCTATCCTCGCACGCCTTACCCGTCGTGAGATTGATGTCATCAGACTTCGATTTGGGCTCGATGATGGAAAAACACGTACTCTTGAAGAGGTCGGGGCGACCCTTGGAATAACGAGGGAGCGCGCTCGCCAAATTGATTTACGTGCATCTAGAAAGCTGAGGCACATCGGAAACGAACTCCTTGCGCAGGGCTTCGTGTACCCGTCAAGGGATGAACTTAACCCAGACACTTCTGATCACATCAGCCAACGTTCCGGTCGCTCATGTGGCACGATCTACGGATACACATATTGTGATTATGCCCAGATTGTTCCTGAACCCTACTCGCCCCCAGTTCACGACGCAGACATGCCGACTAAACCAGTTACAATCACCGTAGTGGGAGATTTGGGCGAGGTTGTCGAGCTAATCACAAAGAAAGCCCCTAAGCGTTAAGCCACGAAAATCTAACCATGAAAGAAATCCGCCAATGCCTCAAAGAGTTCAAGTTCCAAGAGTTGTTCACCAACACCTACTTTGGGATAACTACCGAGCCAAACACACATTCGAAGTCTCCGGCCAATACTTCGAGGTCGAAGGCGTCGCCGAGAAGCGCGGCCTCGTCGCCTTCCTCTGCCGTCCCGCCGCCGGTCAGCCCTTCCCGAGCTCCGCCGAACGAAAACACATTGGCCGTCAGATCGAGAAGCTCCACCACGAACACCTAATCATCTTTACCGACCGTGATCTAAAACGTCAAGCCTGGCAAATCCCCAAACGCGAAGGCGGCAAGTCAAAAGGAACCAGCGAAACCCCTTACTTCGCTGGTCACGGTGTCGAACACCTTGCAAGGCGAGTACAGAACCTTTCATTCTCCCTCGAAGAATCCGAAACCGCAACCATAACCGATGTAACCGCCAGAGTGAATCAAGCCCTACTTGCCGAGAAGGTCACCAAGAAGTTCTTTAAGGAGTTCAACGACCAACGGAAAGATTTCGTCAACTTCCTAGATTGGATCGAGGATGAGTCCAAGCGAGATTGGTATTGCTCCGTCTTGCTCAACCGCCTCATGTTTATCTACTTCCTTGGCGGCAAAGGCTTTCTTCCCGGCGATACACAGTTCCTAACGAACAACCTAAATGCAAATGCAAAGGCAAACGGCCCCGACACGTTTTACGCTCACTTCTTACTCCCACTTAGCTTCTTTGGCCTTGGCGAACGGCAAGGCCAACGCGGGCGCTTCGAGGAGACCTTCAAAGACGTGCTCTACCTCGATGGGGGCTTATTCACGGTACATACCATCGAAGACAAACTTGGCATCAACCGCGGGGCCGTAGAGAAGGGAGTGTTCCCTGACCAAACCAAGATCCCCGATTCCGAGTTCAAGAAATGGTTCACCTACTTCGACAAATGGCGATGGACCCTCGACGAAGATAAGGTCGAGAACGAAAACCACATCTCGCCCCACATTCTCGGTTACATCTTCGAGAAGTACATCAACCAAAAGCAAATGGGAGCTTACTACACCAAGGAAGACATCACCGGATATATCTGCCGAAACACAATCATCCCCCGGCTATTCGATATGCTCGCCGAAACCGGAACGAAAGGAACTCAGGCAGTTCGACCCCTACCCATCGGCCCCCATGTTAACCTTTTGAATGAAGGTAGAGGAATCAGCGACGGCGAAGGCATAGACCGGTATGTCTATCCAAGCGTAAAACAAGAAGAACATCTACCCACCGAAACCGCTTATGAGCTTGAACAACGCCGGAAACGATACGAGAGCATCCTAAACGACTTCGATGCCGAGAAGATACAAGGAATAGATGATTTCATCACCTATAACCTCGACATCGAGGGCCTCGCTCTTGATTTCGTCAAGAACATCCAAGACCCCGAAGTCTTGCACGCGTTCTACTTCAAGGGTCTCCAACAGATCACTGTGCTCGACCCAACGTGCGGATCAGGAGCGTTCCTCTTCGAGGCCCTTCTTATCCTATATCCCCTCTACAACGCCTGCTTAAGCCGTATGGGCTACTTAATCGGCAAAGCCACCGGGAGTGCGCCCGACATTACGAACTGGGCAGGACGCCTCCATTTCGACGACCTCGACATTGATCAAAGCACCTTCGCCGATTTTGTCCAAACCACCCCCGACGAAAGCAAAACCATAGCCGACCTGCGCGCCGAAGTCGAACGCATCAAGCACCACCCCAGCGCCGAATACTTCATCAAGAAGTCCATCATCGTCAACAACTTGTTTGGCGTGGACATCATGGAAGAAGCGGTCGAAATCTGCAAGCTCCGCTTATTCCTAACCCTTATCGCCACTGTGGACCGCGACGACTCCAAGGACAACTTCGGAGTCGAACCGCTGCCCGACATAGACTTCAACATCCTGGCTGGCAACACGCTCGTAGGCTACACGAGCATTGCAGACATAGATCGACTTTGGGAAGCTGTTGAACTTGGCACTTCAGCCTTTGCATTCGAGAAGGATCACTCTCGCTTGATACACCTAATCGAGGAGTACGGCAGGGTTTTGAAGGCTTGGAGACAACAGCAACTTGGACAATGGCCAGGAATCCCGATCACAAAAGAGCAGGTCTTGGTAGCCGTCGACACTGTCCGTCCAGACCTTGACGAAGACCTGTGGCGACTTTACAGGACGGGCAGTCTTGTGGCAGATAAAGTAACCAAGGCTGGCTTTAAACTGATCCACCATCCCCTACACTGGATGTTACAGTTCCCGTCGGTCGAGGCTGCCGGAGGGTTCGAGGTGATCATCGGTAATCCCCCGTATGTTGAGATATCGCCAAAGGAGGTCAAGTACGCGATTCCAGCGAGTTTGACCCTTCAAACTGGCAACCTATCTGCTCCATGCTTTGTTCGCTCACTACACCTCTTAGGCGGAAATGGTCGCCTTGGCTTGATTGTGCCCATGAGCTTCACGTCAATAAGGGAATACAGCCCGCTAATGGATGCCTTTTGCAATGCGTTGGATCGAACATGGGTTACCAACCACGCCATCCGTCCACAATCCCTCTTTGATGGGATTTCGCAGCGTGTTTCTATCTGTATGGGTGCAAAAGGTACCTTCGATTCGGAATCGCGCTACGTCAGCAGATACATTCGAACTGACTCGCCTGAGGCCCTCTTCAAAGGAACTCTAGAGTTCTCAACACGCCCTACTTGGAACATTGACGGCATCCACCCCAAACTATCGAATGCAATGGAACATGCGATTCTGGGCAAACTCTGCGGTTTCAAGGCCTACAACCGCCTCGGAATGGGCGATGCCTCCATTTGGCTAAAGGACTACGGAGAAACTTATTGGCTGTTCCCGACAAGCTTCCAACCTTTCCGTGCAGCTCTTAAATCTTATAAGACCGTGTCGGTGCCAATGGATGACCAATCTCTTCTTGTCGCAAGCCTAAACAGCTCGCTATTCTATTGGTTCTACCACTCGATTTCGGATTGTTGGCATCTTGGGATGTGGCACCTGAGGAACTTTCCTTTTGGGCTTGATCTCATGTCTGCGAACAATCGTTCTATGCTTGCTACTCTAAACAGTGAACTAATGAGTAGACTCGTTGAGACAAGGGTTGAGCGATACGACAAGCGAGCTAACGGGACAATCTTCGAATACCGCGTCCAGTATTGCAAGCCGACCATTGACAAAATAGATGCAGTCCTCGCCGCACACTTCGACTTGGATGAAGCCGAGTTGAGCTTTATTCGAAACTACGACTCAAGATTCCGGATGGGCCTAGTCGGCGAACAGGACGAAGAACGATGAGTTGCCACTCGGCCCTCCCCGACCGCGAAGCAACTCTGTTTCTGGCCACCTTTTCAAAGTGGCCTTTCTACCACTAACCAAGCTAGATTGGAAATGAAACCGATGAATAACCTAAATGTGCCCACAGCCTTTGAACTCCTCCTCGAAGAAATTGAGGAGATCGCCGACAGCCTAAACCGCGAAGGGGCCGATGCCTTCGAGAACGGTCGGCATGAGCAAGTGGAATCGCTGCTGCTTCGCGCCCGGCGATGCGCTACCTTTCAAAGTAAGGTTCGCGCACTTCGCGCCGAGTGGCTTCAAATGCACCCCGAACCAATCCCGAAACCGAATCCTATTGAACCCGTTACAAAACGCGATCTTGGTCGCCTAAATCGCGGCTTGCGCACCCGCGATGAGCTCTATCGTGCGCCACTCCTGGAGGCGCTTATCGAACTCGGAGGCAAAGGCTCGACTCAACAGGTGACCGACCTGGTCGGTCAGAAGATGAGTGGCATCCTGAACGAATACGACCACGAACCCCTCCCATCCGACCCCACGCTTCTCCGCTGGCGTAACACCGTCGCCTGGATGCGCAACACGCTGGTAGAAGAAGGGCTTATGCGAAACGATTCAAAAAGGGGAACCTGGGAAATTTCTGACGTTGGACGAAGAGCGATAAGCAAGGGCTAGCATCGCCCGGATTCCGCGCACAGCTAGAGCCGCCACAACGAACCTTGAAGCATCCCCGCTAGCCACCACTCCGGCATTGCTCAGCCGCTTCGCGGCTTCGCCTTCGGCGAATGAGACGGCATGAAACTTCAGGAGATCCGTTAGGGATGTTCAATGCTAAACCTCGCAAATCGTGGGATTATCATGGTAGCCTACGCTTTGATTGTAGAAGGAGATCGATATGGCTGAAGAACTTTTCAAGTTCGTAACATACACTGGCACTGAGGCAAGGGCGTTTGAGGAGCGGCGTTCCAAAATTATCACGCCTCCGGCGGGGTTGCCTTACCGAGTCCTAACAGCAACAAAAATGCCGACAGGAGAGCCTATTGCCGGGATTAATCCGAGTTCTAAGGCCGAGGCCAAAGCCAACCTAACTCAGGACGACACGAAGGATGTACAACGGCTGGCTGGCGCGATGTGGCCAATAGGCAAAGCTCGTGACCTGACAGAAATTCGCAAACTACTCAGTGAGTTGAGTCACCCGACCCCAATGAGTGAAGCATCCACTTGGGATGGGTACGCATTGGAAGTTCAGAAGGGTGGAAAGGAGTCGCTACCCTTAGAACATCTCCTAAGAGCGATGCACTTAATGCGGCTTGCGAAACAAGAGCCAGATTTAAGCGATGAAGTGATCCACGGAGTCACCGAGTATGCAATCGTGATCCACTCGACTGGGGGCTTCCGCAAGCTGGACGACCCCAAGGCTCCCAAGCAACCAGACCAAGACGCCGCTGGGAAACTCCAGAACGAGCACGTTACACGCTACAAAACGGCAAGTTTGGCAAGGGAGGAGCTACTGGAAATTTCGAATCAGATACTGCTGCAGGAGCCGAAAAAAACAAAACCATCACCCAAAAGTAGGCAGAGCTCTAAGCTATCGATGGCCTCCGAATCGATCGCCCCGTCTGCAGACAAAGTCACTCCGCATCCGGTCTCTACTCACTTTGAAACATCCCATCCGTTGATCTCGAATGAGTTGCGAAAGGAACTTAAGAGTCTCGGGATGGATGGTAGCGTCAACTTTGAACTCGCTGAGAAGAAGTTAAGTCTGCGTGTAAAACTCACTTACAGGGACATGTTAAGCGGGTTACAGTTGCCACGGCCGGAGCGGTTCATTCCTCCATACTGTAATACACTCTGCACAGTTAGTGTCGGTGGGAAAGCAAATTTCTACCGGGCTGAACAGACATTGGATCGATATGATCCCGAAGAAATAGCCCACATCGAAAACCTACTGCCTGGGCAGTATAAAGAACGCAAGACGCGAAGGCTCGATCGGTACGAGGAGAGCTTTATGAGTTCAACCGAGGTCGAGTCCACAAATGAGCGTGACACCCAGTCCACCACAAAAAACGAGATGCAGCAATCCGTAAAGGACGTAGTTGAGAAGGAGTCCGAAACGAAGTTTGGCATGAAGCTCTCGGCGGCTTATGGACCTGTGTCCCTTGAATCAAGCTTTGGGATGGGTTCTACGCAGAGCCAGAGCCAGACTATGGAATCAAGCAAGACCATTGCTCGTACGGTGACTGATCGAGCACTAGAGAGGGTTGTGAGTCGCGTTCATGAAGAGCGGGCATCCAAGAAATTACAAGAATTCGAGGAGATTAACACTCATGGCCT
Source organism: Fimbriimonadaceae bacterium (assembly GCA_040081075.1). Classification (GTDB taxonomy): domain Bacteria; phylum Armatimonadota; class Fimbriimonadia; order Fimbriimonadales; family Fimbriimonadaceae; genus JANJUB01. Next base: position 71,571 of record JBEBHJ010000008.1, read on the forward strand.
AGACAACCGCGGAAACACGAACAGTTTCGTCGGCGTTTACCGATGGTTGACCAAAGTCTACAAGGCGAGACTGAAAAATTATGGAGTCAGGATGTCTCTTGATTGCGTTATCGAAAATCCGGCTCTTTTCCTCCGAGAGCACGACATGGCAAAGGGTGGTAGTTCCGTTAAGAAGCTTAACGACTTTGCGATCGACGGGCCCTCAGACGTGAATGAGTTGACCTATCTGGATGCGGTTACCGAATATGGGATTACGATTGAAACCCCTCCCCAACTCCACATGTATCTCTCCAAAGCATACGCCGATGTTGAGCCACCCAGCGACCTGGTCTGCGCAGCCCACAACGACCTCGCCGTACCTGATGGGTACAAAGCGGTTGAGTTTTCAGTTCTGGGCCTCTGGCATAACGTCGGAGGTGGGCTTGGGAGCGGCACGGTGTTGATTGACAATCAAGAGATATGGTACGGCGGATTTGCTCCAGATTATTCCGGCTATCAGCAGCTAACCAGTGCTATCGAAAAGACAATCGGCGTTGCCCGCAGCGCCTGGACCAGGGCAACGACGGTGACAATAAGTGTAAAGTGCAAGCGAAAGGCATCTACATATAAAGCGTGGCAGATAGCCACCTACAATAAACTACTTGAAGGCTATCGAAAGATGGTGGCCGAAGAAGCGGAGGCACAGCGAGCGGAAAGTGCCATTGTTGCCGGTAAGCGGAACCCCGCGTTGAACCGAGAATATATTGAGCGAGAAATCAAGAAAGCCGTGATCTCTGCTCTTTGCTGTCAGGAGCGTTTTTGGTTGAACTGCCAAAAGGCCGAGGCTCCTTGCGGCCATTGTCATGAAGGGCAGAACATTTCCGACCCAGAAACTCACACCGTTCCGATGCATCGATCTGATAGCGATGTTTGCCACATAGGCCGGCTAGCGAATTTCTTTGAGAGTGTCATTGATTGGAAAATCATGGTCTACCAGTTGTATCCATACTACTGGTCAAACGTTTGCGACTGGCCAACAAACTCTGGTTACAGCGACGATGATCCTCTGTTTGAAAAGTTCCTCCAAGCCGGTATGGCTCGTGTGGTGGTGCCGCTTGAGGCCGGAATGGAAAGCGCGTTTATGTATTTCTATGAGTTTGGCAAGGTATGGGGCGGCTATTCGGCGCCACCGCTGCTAGGCGGATACGAGGACCTCAACACTGCCGTGGACGTTCTTGATCCCAAGACCGGCCTACCGGTCGAGTGGGAAGTTCGTGTTCCAACCAGCTTGGTCATCCTCCAATGCGGTTCGGGTTGCGTGAATACCCACGATGTTAATGATGAACCAACTATGCCGGTGATTACCGGCGGCCGCAATTCATCGCAAATTATTGGATTACCAGCCCCGCCTCCGACGCCACCAGTTCCACCGACCCCAGATGACGAGCATGCGGACGAAGACCATCATGGCTGAGACCTTGCGCGGATATGTTCTAGCGGATCTGACGGAAGATCAGAAGTTGAAGTTGGCTATTGAGCAGGCCGTGCTGGCAGTCCTTAAGATGAACGACAAGACGTCTGAATGTCGCCTTTCACGCCAAGGGGAGCTTTACGCGGTTGACAAGGAGTTGCTTTTCGGTACTCCTAAGAATGACGTCACCACTCCAAGCTCCGACCAGCTGGCAGAGATCAAGGACAAGGCGACAGCCATAAAGAATGAGATTGCTTTGAAACTCCACGAACTCAGCAACAAGGAACAACACTTTAGGGTCATGGCAGTCGATATAAAGCCCATAGAAGATCCGGACACCAAGGCGGCTCTTGTTGGTCTAGCCCACATGCCGCATCTTGTCGGAAAACCTCACCATATTATTGCGCCGTTCTCTGTCCACATTGACTCAGGCAGCGACAAAGGCAAAATTCTGGGCTACGGTCACACAGTTGAGATTCGACTCACAGGAGACTTGGCACCAATCGTTTACAATGCCCGTTTTCCAGCTTTGGCAAAGCGCTCAATCCCGCTCCGGTATAGTCCCATTGAGCCTAAATCTAACGGGCACTCCCATCCTGGCGGAGGTGAGAACGCTCCAATCGTGGCATATTCCCGGCCCGTTCCAGGTTGTAACTTCATGGTGCCAGGGCACGTTCAATTTGATGGCCACCATGTTCACGTCCAAAGCGCGACCATTAACAGCCCCGTACTAAACGTTCTCGAAACCAGATCGGATGCTCGTATTCAGCTTGTAGTTTCAGTCCTGGGTTCCCGCATACGAGACTGGACTTTCCAACTTGAAGTCTTGTTTCGTCAGAGTAACTTCCCTGGGCAACTCAAGATCTCGGACCCGATGATTGGTCCTGGGCCCCATATATTACCGATCGGAGCGTGCGAAGTGGCCATACTAGCCGAGTCAAAGTCCACAGGAATCCTGTTGACGAGTGTGAGGCAGTTTTACAGCTCAATGTCTTCAGCTGCACCCACGGATAAGAGAGCCGGCCTGGTCACTTAAAAATGAGCGATTCACCCAAACTCACGAGCATCTTCCTCGAAGACAATCGATGGGCAATGCAGGTTCCGTGGGACGAGGATTCCAAAGAACTTCCGGCTCCTGAGGTTCTCAACGTTAGTCATGAGGCCCATGCATTAGCGAGCCGAATTGCACTGACCATGTTCAGAGTTCAAGTGGTCAAACATGACACCATAGATCTACTCTGTTCACCCATTGACCTAAAAACAGATCTGATGTTAATTCGAGCGGATGTACCCGCTCAGAAGCTACACAAAGTCAGTGCACTAGCGTCGGTTCTGTCGGCTTGGGTTCCAGATGCGAACAGGCGCAACAACTTTTTTTTTACTCACTACGGGATTCACCAGAACTACATCCGCCTCCTGTACAGAGTAACTTCGGCTTGGTGGATCCGCCTGTTTGACATGATCAACGCAGAGAGGCAACTGAGTGAACAAGAACAGGCTGACATCCTTAAACAGATAGCGCAAAGTATCCTAGATATAGAAGTTACCTTTGGATTTGGCCCGTATTCAAGCGAGCCTGGACACGAACCCGGTGGCGTGTTGAACGCAGCTCGGCTCATCCCGCTCGTGTCCTTTCGGACGAATAGTGAGGAGATTCAAAGTGTCCGAATCGACGTTACGATGGACTTGGCGATGACTACTCCGCATTCTGGCATGCCGTTGGATGAAACTCAATGCCTTGCGCTTGCATCCCGAGATTTCGAACGACTCTATGATGGAACACCGCGAGCAATATCGGGAGTCTTAGGTGAGTTACTGCCAGTTCCTGTGCGTCAGGAAGACGCGTTTATCGCAGCACGCGTTCCATTCGTTGATATTGAAAAACCACTCACCTACGAGCTGTTAACAAGGGGCCTGTATCATGGAAAGCCCAATTTTTCGGCGAGGAAGACCGCTCCGTTCAATGCAAGCGACACCAATTTTCTGACTTGGGATACAGTGCACTTCTGGCCAGGGCGTAAGCAAAGTGTTTACCTACTTGGCCTTAAGGTGGGGGAGTATTTCATCCCGGAGTTACCAAGCGCGCCTGGCGCGTTTTACGCCTTGCATTGCCACTGGCGATGGAGCTATGGCTTGCAATACCCGGACAGCGGAGACATTCGCATGGCCAAACTGTTAGGTATCTCCAAAGAGCTTGGAGGTAAACAATTTAAGGGCGAGCGGACTTTCGCCCCTGATGGCAAGCCAAAGGAAGTGGGTGGGGCACTCCTGGATCCAAACATTCTCGATCAAACAATCACCATAGCAATACTCAAAACCAAGGCTAACTGGCGACTGCAAAGCGATCAGGTTAATTTTTCCTTTGAGGATTGGTTTGGCCAGTCGAATGAGATTCCGACGAAGTTAGACAAAATAGATGATGGGCACGCGCTAACTTGGATTATGTCCTTTAACGCGCACCGGACCTTCCAACCTGGGGACAGCGGGGCCAGTAGTGATTTCGGAGGATCCACCTTTATCCATGGCACCTATTTCGCCCACAATTTTCACGAGCCTTTGACTCCTTCGGGGGTGCTAACAAAGGGTGCGGGACATGCAGATGCACCGAATGCCATTTTTCGATTTCCACTTGGTGAGCATCTTCCGCTCCCCCACGTATCAATACCATCGGAATAACGATTGTGTCGCCCCTATAATCAGGCTCACACCTCCACAAAGTCCCAATGCTCTTTCCCTCGATCATACGGGGCGTGCACCATTCCGCTTGCTTTGCGATTGCTTGGCGGTGGCGCTGCCTAGCGATGGGAGCAGGCTCTTTGAACGTTTTAAACCTAAAATGCTCCTATAGGCAAAGAACTCTGGCGCTCGCGAGGTTGGCGGGACGGCAAGATTGAGAAGACTGGCACCAGAGGTCTTTGGCGTTTGAAATCTCGACGGCACTTCCCTCAGCCGCTTCGCGGCTTCGCCTTCGGCGATTGAGACAACAAGCTCACGCCCCACCGGAGTGGGACATTCGCTCGTTGGGAGAGGTTTAGCAAGGGGTCGACGTTCATAACAGCGATTATCAGCAAGGGCTCCGCCAAAGGTTTTGGCACAAACATCCAAAACACTTTCAATGATAATCGGGTGTTATGACGTCGAGACAAGCTAGTCTGCAAAAGTCCCTATCACCCGGTTCGCAAGTGGAGGCTCCCTTATATCGCGGCACAAACATCCGACGCTAACGGGCCCATACTTGCCAAACCTCACGAACCAACCTAAAGACCGCTCAGCGTCGAGCCGGGCAACTCCCTCGCATGGATTCCCTCCCAAGGCCGCCCCACTTGCTTTCTTAACGCCTCCTCGATTCATTAACAGCCACCAACAGCACCAAAGCCTTCGATCACGCCCAAACTGGCGCACCAAACGAGCGGCTAAAAGCAGCAGGCCAACCTCGGGCCCCTTCCAGGCTTTGGTCGGCCCGG
>JBEBHJ010000056.1:0-25738 GCA_040081075.1 Fimbriimonadaceae bacterium
CCCTTGGAGTTCTCGGCATCGCTGAGATCCAAGCGGTACGCATAAATATCATAAGCATCCCAAGTCACTTCGGTTTCGCCTATTGCGAACTGTTTCAGCTCCACAACTTTGCCCCGGATTTCAACCGAACCCGCCGGAATCTTAATCATCTTAAAACTTACGAGGGAATTGGGGATTTTTTCGACAAAGTGATCAAGGGGTGGCATGGCAGGAACTAGTAGCGCGGCAAGTGCAGAGATCATGGGGATTTGACGCTTAAGAGTATATCCCGCTACCGGGAATCATTAGCATCAAGTCTCTCGGTAATCTGTTGGAGCAAGGATGTTTGGGTTTCCATAATCTCCACCATTCGGTTGCGAAAAGCGATTTCGGCCTCATGGCGCTCGTCGGCCACTCGCTTAAGCTCGTCCATTCGATCGCGCATATTTGTTTGCGAAGCTTCGGCAAGCTCGTTTAGCTCCCTCATGCGGTCATCTTGGGCTTCAAACGTTCGAGATTTAAGGTCCTCAACGTCCCGCGGAATGCTTGTTTCCATCGCTGCGCGGAACTTCTGCATTTGCTCTTGCGCCAGCACGGCACGTCCCCGTTTCAACTCCAGCAATTGTTCAAGCAGTTGCAGGAGTCGCTCGAGCCTTGCGTTGGTCTCGCTCATCCTACGAATTCCTCCCAAACATCCACCCCTCATGTTTACCCGTAATCGGTACATTTGTGAAACCTACATCGTATAATCGAAACATGAGAGCGAGAACCTTTTGGATTGGATGTTTGGCCCCATTGACGGCCCACGCATTTGCCTGCTGTGGAGTAAGCCCTAAAGGGGAAGTTGTGAAGTTCTTAGATCAGCGCAATATCATTGTGTGGAACGCAGAGAACAAGACCGAGGCATTTGTGCGAAGTGCCCGCTTTAAGGCTAAGGGAAAGGACTTCGGCTTCATCACGCCCACTCCAACTGTGCCCAAACTGGAGCAGGTTGATCCGGCTGCCTTTGAGACCCTGGAAGCGGCAATCAAAGAACATCACGATCTTTTCGATAACCAGCTCAAGGGAAGAGGACGTGGAGCCACCGCCGGAGCCCCAGGGGTAGAAGTCGTCCAAATCAAAAAAGTCGGCGGCTACGTAGCAACCACTGTCAAAGCCGCGAGCGCGTCGGGATTGGCCGAGTGGATGCGCGAGAACGGTTACCACACGACGCGCCCGATACAAAATTGGACGGATTTCTATATCGCGAAGAAGTGGTACCTCACCGCTTTCAAGGTGGATGCGGAGGCGGGGCGGGCCGAAACCGGCTTGGTGAAACTGACCTTTCAAACCGACGTTCCCTTTAACCCCTACTATGTTCCGGCTGATAATATTCCTGAAGCCCACGAGGGAACGGGGCTGGCGATTTACTTTGTGGCCGATCAAGTCTACGATCCAACCGATGCTCGAACGGCCCTGAGGACACTTGAGGTTGTTCCGATTTCGAACGTTTTGAAATACAAACTTCGAACTCAACTGAAGTTGGGTTGGGTGCCAAAGATGCCCATGCTAACTTTAATGGCGGACAAAGGATTCCCCCGCGAATCTTCGGATGACGTGTTCTTCGAGCCCGTTGTGACGACGTTGTTTTCTTCCGCTTACTTCGCCCAACTGTCTTCGCCGGTCGTTCGTTTCGACGGGGGCAACCTGTGACTCGGTTAGGCTCTTCGCTCGCGGCAGGAGCCATGCTTGCAGGCGGCGCGATGGCCTGTTGCATCGTCACGCACGCCGAGCTTGCGAAAATGATGAAACAAGAAAACATCATTGTTTGGGAGCCGGATACAAAGACCGAGCATTTCATCCGGAATGCGAAATTTGCAACACGGGCGACGGACTTGGGCTTTGTTGCGCCCACGCCGTCCGTTCCAAAGTTGGAAGAAGTGGACGCAAAGGCCTTCACAACTCTCGAATCACTGGTTGAGGACTTTCACGTTGCTGGTATGAACAAGTCAGCAGCAATGGATACGGAAACACCGGCTTCTAAAATTGACGTTATTCAAAATGTCGAGGTTGCCGGTTACAATGCGGTGACCTTGAGGGCTTCGGATGCAAAGGGGCTCGCGGAATGGATGAAACAGAGCGGGTTTGTTTCAACTCCTGCGATTCAATCCTGGACGGACTTTTACATTCAGAAGGGCTGGTATTTCACCGCGTTCAAGGTGAACGTGACGGACGGTCGCGCAGAAACAGGCTTGGTGAAGATGTCGTTTAAGACCGAAAGACCCTTCAATCCGTACTTCGTTCCAGCCGACAATTTGCCCGCCGCTGATCAGCGGGAAGGCTTGGCCCTCTACTTCGTTTCAACTGGCATCTACTCGCCAGAAGGCGACCACGCGAGTTTCAAAATGTCCGTAGCCGCGCCGTTGCGACCCGAAGATTCGACCGATTTGAAAAGCCAGCTCAGACTCGCCAATTTGCCCAAAGATGCGACCGTAGCGGCTTTTACGGATAGCACGTTTCCAAATGGAGCCCAAGATGACCTCTACTTTGAGCAAAGCGGACCGAAGCCAGAGTGGCCAAAAGCACCTTCTGTAGGCATTGCGTCCGAAAACGCTGATGGATCAGAGAATCCGAGCGAGCCCTTCCCGATTATCCCGGTTGTTGCGGCGGTGCTTGTGGTGCTGGGCGGTGTCTTACTTTGGAGGAACAGAAAATGAGGTTGCGGACGGGTTTCTTTTTGGGATTTGGGGCGAGTTGCGCGGCGGCTGTGGCGTGTAGCTGCGTCACGATTGATGGCAAGTTAGTTGAGATGATGGATCAAAAGAACATCATCGTTTGGGATCCCGAATCCAAAACTGAACACTTCATCCGCGACGCAACATTTAAGACCGACGCTTCCGATCTGGGCTTTATCGCTCCAACTCCTTCGGTCCCGAAGATGGAAGAAGTTGACCCCGCCGCTTTCGATGTGATCACGGCGGCGATTGTTGAATTTGAACGGTTGTGGACGGAAGAACATCGGAAACAGGGCTACAAGGCAGGCGCCACCGCCGCAGCGGCGTCCACGGTTGAAGTGATTCAGGCAGCGAACGTTGCCGGGTTTGAGGCAGTTACGGTTAAAGCTTCAGATGCGGGAGGATTGGGTACGTGGATGAAAACCCACGGGTTTGTTTCAACTCCTTCGGTTCAAACTTGGACAGAGTTTTATATCAAGAAGAAGTGGTATCTCACCCTTTTTAGGGTTTCAGCGACTTTAGGAGGCGCGAAAACTGGGCTAGTGAAGCTCAGTTTTAAGACGGATCAACCGTTCAACCCTTACTATGTTCCTTCGGGCAACATTGGTAAGCACGCAGGAGAGGGGTTGCTCGTTTACTTCGTTGGCCCTGGCACGTATGAGGCCATGACTGTTCCTGCAAACAATTTGACGTTTTATTCGGCGACACCCCTTACTGATGCTTACGCCAAGGACCTCCAAAAGCACTTGAAGCTCTCTTCGCTTCCACCGAAAACCACGGTCTCCCTATTTAGAGATACGGGCTTTCCTCGGGCTGGGGTGACCGATGATGTGTACTTCAAACAATCTGGACCTCAGCCGGTGTTTCCCCCTCAGTCCGATTCAGATGGGTCTGCTGAAGGTGGCCTCACTCTTGGAAAGGTGCTCGGCGGGTTACTGATCGTGATCGTTGCCCTAATAGCGATAAAGTTGAGCTTGAGCCGGAGCAAATGATGAGTTCGAAGCATGCATTAAGGCGGACCGCTCGCTGGGCAGCTGTTGGCGTTTTTTTGTCCGTTGCCACGCTTGGGCTTGCGTGTTGTGCGCTGGTATTCACCCAGAAAGTTGTTAAGTTTGCCGGCCAGCGGAACATCATCGTTTGGGACGATACTACGAAAACCGAGCATTTCATTCGCCACGCCAAGTTCAGGTCAGATGCCAAGGACCTGGGGTTTATTGCGCCTACTCCGTCTGTTCCGAAACTTGAGGAGGTGGATGATAAGGTTTTTGGGTCACTTGCGGGCGCGGTTGATTCGTTCCGAAGAAAAGTGGGGGAGAGTCAATTTGGTTGTAGGGGTGCAGCAACGGCTTCTGATGGACCCGTTGAAGTCATCCAAGAAGTTGCCGTCGCCGGATACGTCGCCACGACCTTGAAAGCAAACGATCCCAACGCCTTGAGCCTATGGATGAAAACCAACGGTTATGCTAGTTCGCCCGAAATTGCGCGTTGGACCGATTTTTATATCAAGAAGGGATGGCTCCTGACCGCTTTCAAGGTCGATTCCTCATCTGGCACGGGCGAGACCGGTTTGGTGAAGATGTCCTTCACCACGGACCGGCCATTCAACCCCTATTACGTACCCAAAGAGAACTTCCCGGATACCGCCTCGGCCAACGATGGATTGCAACTGTATTTTATTGGGAACGGGCGATATTCCCCGGTTCATGGACCGGCGGAACTCCGCCAAACCGGTGAGGCGCCCTTGGAGGATCAAGCAGCGGAGAATGTGAAATCAGAGTTGAGACTTGTGGGCTTGCCCCAAAGTGCGACAATCACCGTATTTGAGGATTCCAGGTTTCCGTCGTCAACCCCGGGTGATGACGTCTTCTTCTCTCGAACGGGTGATCAACCGCGTGTCCCAATCTCGCAGAACACGGTTTTCTTCGTGTTCTTCTTCGGGGCAATAGTTGTTGCGATCACGGCGGTGATTCGGAGCTTGATCAAGTTTTCGCGCAAAATTTCGTGTTAATCATCGTACAATAAGCATATGAAAGCGCGGATTTGGGTATTCAGCGGGTTCGTATTATCGGCCGCAATTGCGGCGGCCTGTTGTGGCGTGACGTTTTCACAAGCCGTGGTTGAGTTTAGCGGTCAAGCAAACATTATTGTTTGGGATGCGGATACGAAGACAGAACACTTCATCCGCAAGGCAAAGTTCTCAACCGCAGCCAAAGACCTTGGCTTCATCGCGCCTACTCCGAGCGAGCCGAAGCTTGAGGAAGTCGACCCTGACGCATTCAAGACCTTAGTGGATGGTATGAACGATTACTACGGCAAAATGCGAGTAAAGGAAGCGAACGAAACCAAGGGAACCGAATCCGCAGGATCTCCAGCCGGAACGGTGCAGGTTGTTTCGGTAACCAAGGTTGCCGGCTATGAAGCTACCGTTCTCAAAGCCACGGATGCGAGTGGCCTGGCTAAGTGGATGAAGGCACGCGGATACGCGACGTCGCCGAGCATTGAAAAGTGGACCGATTTCTATATCAAGAAGGGTTGGTATTTCACCGCATTCAAGGTTCTGGCTGATTCCGGAAAGGCGGAGACGGGGTTGGTTAAAATGTCCTTCAAAACCGACCAACCTTTCAATCCTTACTACGTGCCAACGGACAACATCCCAAAAGAGGGAAATGCCAATGAGGGATTGCAGGTTTTCTTCGTAGGCCCCGGTGAATACGAGGAGGCGACTCGATCAGGCTCCTTCTATAAGGATGGCAAATCCGCTCCGCTCTACGGTGGATTTGCGCGGAATCTGCAGGGGCAGTTGAAACTCAGTTCATTGCCGCGAGGGGCAACCGTGTCGCTGTTCCGGGACAAGTCGTTCCCCCATGAAGATTGCACGGCGGACATTTACTTCCACTTCACGGGCCCACAGCCCGAAATGCCGCCGATCCCGATTGAAACATGGGCGATTGGAGGTGTCGTGACGGCGGTGATCGCTTTTGGCGTCGCGAAGATGTGGCGACGACGGAAGCCATTGGCTTGACTGCGTTAGGACCACTAGGTGCACGCCACTCCAGTTACAAGCCCACGTTTCGCCCCCTCAGGGCTTTGGGAACTGCCCTTCTACCCAGGGCGTTGCCCTGGGCTATATTCTTGCCGACCCTTCGGGCCTGGACACTTTGCTTGCAACTGCAATCGTTGTGGCTCCGTTATGTTATCAGCTTGGTCGTGAGCATTGGCTGGAAGCGGGCGACCACAAACAAAGAAAAGCCCTCCACGAAAATCGTGGAGGGCTCTTGTGTTAGGTCGGTCTAACCTTATCGTACAGGCAAGCCTGTCAATGGATCGCGGATTTCGCCGCCGCCCGCGGTGTAGGCGCGAGTGCCCCACATGTAGGCGTCTGGTCGGAGAGTTTGCTCAGGTCGCGAGTATTTCGCGTGGGTGTCGCAGAACGTATAGTTCGCACCCTTCTTCACACGATCGGGCGAGATGTAGCCGATGTGGAACTTGAGGTTGGTTGGAGTTGAATCGGTTCCCAGTTTACAGTTGTCCCATCGAGCTTGAGCTTCGGCAGGAGTAACTGTGTAGTAGAACGGATTGCCGACTTCAACGGGAGCTTCACCCTGGAATCGGTCACCGCTTGCAAGCTTGATCGAGTTCATTGAACGGTGGGTTTTGAAGGAAACGCCAGAAGCCGTGGAGCTATCGTTGATACATGTTGGGTAGCTCGTCATGTGGGCCAAAGCGATGGTTCGCGCGACCTCATCCATGCTCGTGGCTGAGATGACATTCATGGGGTCAATGGATCGTCGCTTTCGGGCGAAAACGAGACCGTTAGCCACATAGCTCAATCGAGGAGCTTGGTTATCTTGGAGGTTGAACTGTGTAACCTGTCCGGGAGGGGCACCGTAGCCCAGGTTGTTGCCAATGAAGTTGGTTGGAGCCAAACCGCCGGTTGGATCGAGAGGGCTGATGAAGATTTGCAGGTTCTTCGTGTAAGGCTGAATCGCGCCTGACCACTGAGTGTAACCACCCGATGAGTCGTTGTCGTTGTTGTAGTAGTAGGCTTGACCATATACGTCGTCGGCGTCAGCGAGATAAAGTTGAAGTGAAACTCCGATTTGCTTCAAATTGGAAAGGTCGGCTGACGCTTTTGCAGCGGTTTTAGCCTGAGCAAAGACTGGGAACAAGATTGCCGCCAAGATTGCGATAATCGCAATCACGACGAGCAATTCAATAAGTGTAAAAGCTTTTTTCATTGATATCCTCTCGCGCCGCGTTGGGCGCTCGAAACATGATCAACCAGGTTTATTAATGAGAGATTAGGGATTAGGCGTCTTAACGGAATCTTGTTTGCACGTTAACGCTTTTATAAATCGGTAAAGTGGTTCTGATGAAACGCCGCAACGGGTGGTGGGCACTCCTCTGGGCCGGTTGCATTTTCGTAACTTCAAGCACAGTGGTGCAAAGCCGGTCTTTCGTGCATGCAGTTGCTTCCACTGCGCCCGGATCAATCACGGAGCCCGGGTTTGCCCATTTTTGGAGCCGATGGTGGTGGGTCTTTGTTAAGGGCTATCACGTATTCGAGTTTGCGCTCTTGACGTTTCTCTTATGGCGATGGCTTAAGCCGAGGCCAGTGTGGGTTCCGGCCCTCATTTCCATTGTTTATGCCGCCACCGATGAACTCCACCAAATCATGGTTCCGGCGCGTGGCGCGCGATTTACCGACTGGATGATTGATTGTGCTGGGGTTATGGCTGGCGCAATCGCTATCCTGGCGTGGGTTTCACTGTCCTCGGGTAAAACCCGTCGAGATGATTCACTATGATGTTGCTCCGATTGCTGGTTTCGATCCAGAGATTGGGCTCTTGCTCGCTGCGTTAGAAGATAGCACTCGCGAATGGCAGGAAAACCTAGAAGAGCCTTCGGTCGAAGCCATTTGTTGGCAACCGGCTCCAGATTTTCACAGCATCGGCGCGATCTTTTTGCACATGGCAGATTGCGAAGCGTATTGGTTTGAAGAGGTTGCCGCGAAACTTGAGCGAACCCCGGAAGAGCTGCAACAGTTGCTTGTCAACGAGACTGACCAAGATAACGTGAAGTGGCCAACTCCCCCTGCGGAACCAATCGAGTGGTACTTTGACCTCCATCGTCGGATTCGCGCCCGTTCAATTCAAGCGATCAAGAACATCGCCTCAGATCAGTCGTTTCAAGGAACCCGTGCGTCCTACACGTTGCGCTGGATTGTCGCTCACGTGGTAGAGCATGACGCCTACCATGGTGGGCAAGCGGTGTTGCTCTATGAATTGTGGAAGCTGCGCTAGGGCACAATTGGGCATGAGGTTCCGATAGAGGCAACCTTGAAGTCCCCTAACCTGAATGACCCTGGCGAAGATTCCCCACGACAAGAGCTCTTTGTCCGAGTTGTTCTGCTTTTGGTCTTCTTTGGTTGTTGCTGTGTTGCGCCCTACCAATGCTTGAAGTTTGATCCGGCCTACTTGATCATCAGCCGTCCACCTGCGGCTTCAATGCTCTATGATGGTCATGAAGTTGAGCCCACGTTTTATATTGGAGAATTCCTAGGAACTTACAGGGTTGTGGCCACATTCGCAACGGGTGAAGTTGTCACGATAGACGTTTATCCGCGGTTTGGCGACGATAACTCGTCATCAATGGTCATCACGCCCACCGGCGTTGAACCCCATGGCGACCTGAAGTACAAGGTGATCTCGATCACCAAAGCAAAGACTTAGACGCTTAGGAGAGTTCAGAAACTCTGGTGGCGAGGTTGTTTGCACCCAGCGTTCTGAGCACTTCCGCACCGGCTCTCCAATCAGGCTTCTCATCGGGAAGCTCTATGATTGCGCTCGGGCGCATGAGAACGATTTCTTTGTACATGCGAAGCAACTCGACTTCGTCGGGCCTTGACCAAGTTTTCAGCACTTCCTCAAGCGAACCGTGTTGCAGAAGCAGGGAAGCGGCGGTTTTCGGGCCGATTCCTTTGGCCCCGGGGATCTTATCGGATGGGTCACCAGCGAGGGCTTTGAAATCCGCGACTTGCTCCGGAAGAACTCCCAGGATTTCGACGACTTGAGCAGGGCCGATATGGGTGGGTGGTTTGCCTCCTCTTTGTGGGGCTAACACGTTTATGCGCTCATCGACCAACTGGTAGGAGTCCTTGTCAGTCGTGTAAAGCAATACAGATTCGCTGGATTGCAAGGCAGCGGTGGCCATGATATCGTCCGCTTCGAATCCGGCTTGCTTTCCAACTCCGAAACCGAATGACCGGCAGATTTCTGGAAGCATGTTGAGCTGGGTGACAATTGATGGTTCGAATATCCGCCCGGTTTGGTACGCGGGCAAGAGCTTGCTACGATATGTGTCCATTCCGAGCGTATCCCATGCTACGAACACGGCACTTGGCGGCTCGGTTGCCCATAGTTTAGCGAGGATGCTGAAGAAGCCAACGATCGCATTCACGGGAGTGCCATCGGGAGCCACAATGGATTTTGGCGAGGTGTGATAGGCGCGATGGGTTAGATTGTCGCCATCAACAATGAGCAGCGGAGGTCGCACACTGCATGATAACACACTGTTGCAAATGCCACTTCGCTAGCAAAATTGCTGGCATTATCTGAATTGTTTTCCGAATCTTAACCATGCGCGGCGAAACGTATCGTACAATGATGGTTACACGAAAAGTGTGCGGAGGATTGATATGAATAAATGGATGATTTCGGCCGGTTTGGTCGTGGTTTCGAGCCTGGGTTCTGCGGTAACAATAACATTTGATGAGTTTGGCGCCGCTCCGAGCGTTTTCAATAGCGCTAACCCATTGCGAAATGAGTATGCGGGCGTAGGTGCGATTTTTAGCGGTCCAGGACCAAACGATGGTGGAGCCATTTTGGATCAATCTGGCAACTTCGGCGTAAATGCTCTGTCGGGACGCAATTTCCTCGCGTTCAATCGCAATGGTACGAGCGTGGTCGAAATGCTCAATGGTGGTCACCCATTTGATCCTGAGCAGATTAATTTCTCAGTGAACGTGAACAATGTTGGCGTTTTTGCTTCGGGTGGATTTAATGCTGCTATCTTCGCCCTAACGGCGTTCGATAGTTCCAACACGTTCATCGGCGGCTCAGTATTGCAAACCGCTGCTGGTCAATGGGGTTCGCTAACGTTCAGCAGCAACACGAACATATCGAAGGTCGTTCTAACAGAAATCAGCAACGCTTCCACATTTGTATACGATGACTTCAGCTACAACTCCGTTCCTGAGCCCGCAACGATGGCGGCTTTAGGTCTTGGCGTGGCTGCACTGCTTCGTCGCCGCAAGCGCTAATCGTGCTTCCTCGAAACATGGCCCGACTGAGGAAAATCCTTGTCGGGCCATGTTTTTTTTCGGGAGCTGAGGAAGCCGAGCTAACTACTTCTTCTTGCGCTTCACGAATCGCTTCTTCACGCTTGGGCCAGCTTCTCGCTTCTTGTTTATAAGTTCCATAGCTTGCTCGGGGGTGAGATCTTCAGGCGAAATTGTGCGCGGCAGCGTGGCGTTGGTTGTGCCATCGGTTACATAGGGTCCGAAGCGGCCCGACATGAGCAAAACCGGCCCCTCAGCTCCTTCCAACTGACCAAACTCCTTCATCGATGAAGGCTTGGCTCCTCTGGCAACGCGACCTTGAGTCTTAGGTTCGGCGAGGGCTGCAAGGGCCATATCCATCGTTAGGCTAAGAGCAACTTTCCAATCTTCTATTGTCCGGCGTTCGGTTCCCTTTTCAACATAGGCGCCGTATTTCCCCATTTTCACAAAGACTTCTTCGCCGTCAGATTTTCCTAATGATTTGGGTAGGTAACAGAGGGCATCAAGGGTTGCCACATCGAGATCAGTGGGGTTGACACCTGGCGGGACCGAAATCCAGCGCGGCTTCTCTTTGGCTGCGACTTCTTCGGGCGTTCGCTCCGCTTCGAGATAATAGCCACCTCGGTTCTTAATGAGCAACCGTCGACCCGTAACGGGGTCGATGCCGGCCGAAGATGGGCCGCTCGCTTTCTCGGCGAGCAACTTGCGGGCGACTTCTTCGGTGAGATCGGCGGGAGCAATATCTTCCGGGACCGAGGCAGATTTACCCGTCCACGCTTCCGTTTCCGCGCCAAGAGGCGGCAACTCTCCCTCTAATAAATAAAATCCATTCTTGCCAAAGTTAACGGTGATGCCATCTGAAACCTCGAACACTGGTCGGCGAATGTTTGACTTTCGCTCATCCACCAGCGGCTTCAATCCGGGAGTCGCTTCGGTGCCGATAAAGAATGCCTTAAGATATTTCTTCCAATCTTCCTTTCCGCTGGCGATTTCATCTAGCTCGCGGTCCATTTCGGCGGTGAAGCCAAGGTCGGAAAACTCCGAGAAATGCTGATCAAGCACCGAGGTCACAAGAAAGGCCATGAATGTTGGAATCAGTTCTTTCCCCTTCTTGCGAACGTATTCCCGGTCAACGATGGTTCGAATTGTGGCGGCATAAGTTGAAGGGCGACCAATACCACGTTCTTCGAGTGCCTTGACCAATGATGCATCGGTATATCGGGCCGGGGGTTTTGTTTCGTGCTTTCGCGCTTCAACTTGGGTTGCCTTGAGCTCCATACCGACCTTTAACGGCGGGAGGATCCGCTCTTGGTCTTCAAGTGCGGCCTCGGGATCGTCAGACCCTTCCACGTAAGCTCTCAAGAATCCGGGAAACTCGATCTGCTTTCCGCTCGCGGAGAATCCGAGTGGTTGGGCAGCTTCAACCTCGATTTTTGCCGTGGTGATTTTAAGTTCGGCGGGCTTCATTTGGGAGGCGACCGTTCGCTTCCAAATGAGCTCGTAAAGCTTGATGTGGTCCACGTAGCGTGGATTCGAAAGTGCCTTTGCCACCATCTCGGGCGTGCGAGAAACTTCCGTTGGCCGGACTGCTTCGTGTGCCTCTTGGGCGTTGTTCACTTTGCTCGTGTACTTGTTTGGCTTGGCCGGAAGAAACTCAGGCCCGTAACGCTCTTGAATCAGATCTCGTGCCTGACCCACGGCTTGCGAACTGAGGTTAAGCGAGTCGGTTCGCATATACGTGATGAGACCGCCTTGGAATCCACTTGCATCAATACCCTCGTAAAGATTCTGTGCAACTTGCATGGTTCGATCTGCACTAAATCCAAGTTTTCGGTTGGCTTCCTGTTGCAGGGAAGAGGTCATGAAAGGTGGATAGGGGCGACGCTGCTCGGGGTGGGTTTCAACATCTGTAACTAGCCAGGGCGCCGATTTTAATGCACTTTCGGAGAGAGCCTTAGCGGTTTCCTCGTTGAGCAAAACCTTATTTTTCCCTTTGAGTTCACCCGTAGCAGAGTCAAAATCATCTTTTCCAGCCGCGATGCGCTTTCCGCCAACTTCAACGAGTCCAGCCTGAAGCGTGCCTTTGCCAGAATCAAGCGAAGCGAGCAAGTCCCAGTAGGTGGCATTCCGGAACGCGCGACGCTCCAACTCGCGCTCTACGATCAGCTTCACGGCGGGAGACTGTACGCGTCCTGCGCTCAGTCCGCGGCCCTTGCCTAGACGCCACAAGACGGGCGAAAGCGTGTATCCATACAGCCGATCAAGAATACGGCGGGCTTCTTGTGCTCGAACGAGGTCTTGGTCAATCTGGCGCGGGTTATCAAGCGCATGCTTGATGGCGTCCTTTGTGATTTCGTGAAAAGCGATACGCTGAACCGCGAGCCCCTTTTTGGGTTTCAGGACCTCGAGCAAGTGCCACGATATGCTTTCCCCTTCTCGGTCTTCATCAGTTGCGAGCACGAGGGTATCCACCCCTTCCATGGCTTTCTTGAGTTTGCGAACTTGCTCAGCCTTTTCTTTGGGAACGACATACTTAGGATCAAAATCGTTGTCAACATCGACCGAATAATCTGCCCACCAAGCTTTTTGGAACTCTTTGGGAAGAGACGCCTTATTCTCCGCCAAGTCTCGAATGTGACCAATACTGGCTTCAACCGTGTAATCTGAGCCCAAGAACCCCTTGATGGTGCGAGCCTTCGCGGGTGATTCTACGATTACGAGCTTCTTGGACATAAGGGAGCGACACGATGCTACCTGTAAGATTGCCCGAAGTCAATAGCCTGGGCCCCTGAAACACAACACGCCGCGGATCGTCCTATACTAGGAGAGTTGAAATCTATGTTTCCTTTCATGTTGTTTCTTACCATGGCACTGGGTTGCAAGCCCAACGTTGAGCCCGCAATCTCGGTGATCGAACCCGTCCCATCAAGGCCCGAGACCGTGCTCGTCTTGCCCGTAGCATTTAGTGCAGAAATGAACGAGGACAGCGCAAAAATCAATCGGTTACTTGCTCGCGGAGGGTTGCTGAAAGCATTTGAAGAAAGAAGCATCAACGTGCTTACTTCAGCCATGACAGACGCGTATGCCGCGCAAAACAATGTGGATGTTGCAAGTCCGGCGAACTGGACAAAGGACCGTTTTGTGGCGATGGGAAAGCAGCTCAAGCCGACTTACATCGCGACCATAAACGTGCTGAAGGTTCAAACAGAGGAGGGCACGATTCAAACGGCCTCCGGCGCAATCGCCCCCGGCACTCAACTCGCTACGACCGTGACTTTTGAAGTCAACCTCTTTGAAGTTCGATCTGGCAAGTTTATTTTCGAGAAGTCTTCGGCGAGCTACAAGCGAACGGTTGGCCGTCCCGGACCATCCGACAAACAAGTCACCCAAGAAATCCAAACCGCCTTGATTGAGGGAGCGGCTAAAGGGTTTGAGCCTTTCCTCAAAAAGCGTGCCCTGGTAAAGCCAAAGAACGCCAAGAAGCCTGTCCCCGATAGTAGCGGCGGATGAAACTCGCCTACGTTGCGATTGGGCTGCTCATGGCGGTGAGCGGAGCTTTCTTAGCTTATGACCTGGTAACCAACAGTGGATTCAATGAAATCCAAACTCCCAAAATGGGCAACTGGGGAGTTCTGGGGCCAGCTTTGCTCTTTACTGGCCTCGTATTCGTTCGATTCCAAGGTCGGCGGTTTGCAATCCGCACGTTGGGAGTTGCGCTGACGGTTGGAGTCGCCTTTCAAACCCTCGGCCTTTTGCCCTACGTTCAGCCTCGGCTCCTAGCCCCTACGGGCGGACATGCGGGAATGGGCATGAACGAGATTCTGACCGGCCTCCTAATGCTTGGTGGAGTGGCTGGGTTCGGTTTGTCCATGGTCTGCTTGCTGATGGCCCGGGCGGAAGGTCCCTAGGAAGAGCGCAACTCTGCCACAATTGACCTTCAAATGAGCAAGCTTGGCATTACTCCGCGCAGCGAAGATTACAGCGACTGGTACAACGAACTCGTTCAACGAGCAGAGTTGGCCGATTACACCCCGGTACGCGGATGCATGGCGATTCGTCCGAACGGTTATGCCATTTGGGAGCTGATGCAACGCGGCCTCGACGATATGTTTAAGGCTACGGGACACCAAAATGCCTATTTCCCGCTCTTTATTCCAAAGTCGTTCTTCGAAAAGGAAGCCGAACATGTGGCTGGATTTGCAAAGGAATGCGCAGTGGTTACCCACCATCGCCTCAAGGAGAATCCAAACGGACCGGGCCTGATTCCTGATCCCGAGGCCAAACTCGAAGAAGAACTCATCGTACGGCCGACGAGCGAAACCATGATTTGGCACATGTACGGCAAGTGGATTCAGTCGTACCGCGACTTGCCGCTGCTCATCAACCAGTGGGCGAACGTCGTGCGATGGGAACTTCGAACTCGCCTCTTCCTCAGAACTGCCGAGTTCTTGTGGCAAGAAGGGCACACCGCTCATGCCACCTTCGAGGAAGCCGAGCAAGAAGCCCTGACGATTCTCGAGATCTATCGCCGATTCTCAGAAGAATGGATGGCTGTTCCCGTCATTACTGGCCTCAAATCGGAGAATGAAAAGTTTGCCGGGGCCGACCACACCTACTGTATTGAGGGTCTTTCTCAAGAAAGGAAGGCGATTCAGGCCGGGACTTCTCACCACTTAGGTCAGAACTTTGCCAAAGCGTTCGATGTCACCTTCCAAACCGCCGAAGGCAAACTCGACCATGTCTACGCAACCTCGTGGGGCGTTTCAACGCGACTCATCGGAACGATGATCATGGTGCATTCGGATGATAAGGGTCTCGTTGTTCCACCAAAGATCGCCCCGATTCAAGTGGTTTTGCTGCCAATGGGACGCGACGAAGAGGCTCGCGTGGCTACCTACGCCAAGGCCGATCAGCTCGCCGAGGCCCTTCGAAATCATAACTACAACAACATGCCCATCCGCGTGAAAGTGGATAAGCGCGAAAAGGAAACTCCCGGCTTTAAGTTTAACGACTGGGAACTCAAAGGCGCATGCCTAAGAGTCGAGCTTGGACCTCGAGACTTGGAGGCCGGAACTTGCATTGTTGCCCGCCGTGATACTGGCGAAAAGTCAACCGTTTCGCTGGAGGATGTTGGCGATTTTGTGCTCGCCCAGCTCGACGCCATGCAGAACGGCTTGTTCGAACGCGCTCTCGCCGAGCGTGAAGCGAACACCGTGCGAGTGGATTCGTGGGAAGAATTTGAAGCGGCGTTCGCTTCGGAAGGCGGTTGCGGATTCGTGGTCGCGCACTGGGATGGAACATCCGAGACCGAAGACCAAATCGCCGAGAAAACCAAGGCGACTATTCGCGCCATTCCCCTAGAGCCTCTGCATCCCGATGACGCAAAACCTGGAAAGTGTGTCCTAACCGGCCGCCCCAGCGAGCGCCGCGTCGTCTTTGCCCGAGCCTACTAGATACGCCTAAACGCAGCACCCTCACAGTACGCAGGTTCGATGGGTATTACACGGGTCTTACGCACAATCTTCGTGAGCTCCACGCACCTCGCGCCACATTGATTGGTCGTGCCACATTCGCAATGTGGCTCCTCGTGTAAACTCCGCTTGCTAGTAGGTAAGCAAAGGGAGAACGGTGAAATCGTGAGATGTATTTGGCTGAACTACGAGCGCGTGTCGAGAGGGAGTTTTGGAGCCACATTGCGAATGTGGCACGAGGTGCGCGGAGCTCACCCGAGGAATCTAGTTGGAAAGGGACCCGTGGGCAAGAACATCAAAAGACACATGGCCAAGGTGAAAGAGATTTCTCCATCAGCGGCGTTTGTGGATGAAGACGAGGCGATGGAAGTTTGGAAAGCGTTGTCTCACAAAATCGCTGAGAAGTATGATCCATCTGCATATGGGCGACTCAAGGATGGCACTTATCGAGCGCGATGGGCACTAGAGAAAATCCTTCTGAACTTTGGATCGGCGGGATTTCCAGCTCGAAGCCCTTGGCCAGTGGGGCACAACGTCATCTTGTTCTGGCTCGATCATGTGCGATTAGTGGCGTGCGTGATTCCTGCGGAAGAAGTTACCCTTCAGTTCAGCAGATACGGCCACGGCACGATTGCGGTCGAGCATCCTCCGCAGAGGGCCACAATTTTGCTTTACGATCTTAACGATATAGAGACTGAAGCCATGAAGCTAGCCCTGTAGGCTTTCAGTGAGCTCCGGGCACTCGCGCCACACACTCCCTTTGGGTGTGTGGCGCTCAGCCGACAAGCAAACTCCAGAGAACTCATGAATCGTGCCGGTGGAGGTTGGGAGGGTCGTTTGAGGATTGCCTTTTGACGGGATGAGTCGGGAATAATGAAGCGATGGGAGAGTGGGAATGACCCTAGCAGTGCTGGTCGGCTGAGCGCCATACAGCCCGGCTTGAGTTCGGAGGAAGCAACCACCATGAACGGAATAAATCAGCAAACGGGGCAGTGTATGGCGCGAGGACGCGCAGCTGCCTTAAAGTGTTTTCAGGAGGTGTCGCTACACCCGCTTTAGCGCCATTAATCGCGCCCCTGCTAGCATTATGAACGGAGCTGCCGCAAGCGGCTCGCCACTCTAATTCAACCGTGATTTGTGAGGTCATATTGAGAGTAGAAGAGATTGATATTGCCAGTTGGTTTCCTGTTGCTGAAGGCGAAATTGAGGCACTTGCGGACCAGCTTTACGAGTTGCCTCCAAAAGACCTCGAGTCAATCCTCGTGGCGTTATGAAACTACTTCTCTCGAAGGAGCCGGTTGACCCAAATATAGGGGTGCAAACCGCAATGGTTTTTTTGACCCAGGGGACCAATGAGTTCCCGCTGGGACTGCGTTTTTCAGGCTTGTCTGATGGGCAGAAAGGTTGCCTCTTCCGATTTCTAAGCTATCTGAAAGCAACGAATTGGGAAGAAGGTTTTTACGATATTAACGCACCACTAGAGGTGCTCAGGCCCTAGGCTAACAGGCACAACTTGACTCAGTGATACGGGCCGATTTTTCAGGATGGTCTAGTGCGTGCCTTTCGACTTTCGGTGAGCTACGCGCACATCGCGCCATACGACACTCCTTCGCCGTATGGCGCTGGTAGAATCCGAAGTATGGGCGGGTGTTGGCGGTTCTCTTGTCGCTTGCGTTGGTTTTCAACTTGGCTTCCCTGTCTCTCGCCGCCTTAAGCAACCCGACGACGTTTAAGAACAACTCCCGAACCTACAACGCCAACAACCAGTTGGCGACTCCCGGCACGAATGTTTACGACGGGAATGGCAATCCGACTACTTACAACGGAACGTCGGTGGTTTAAGATGTTTCAGTGAGCTAAGCGCACTCGCGCCATACGACGCCCCTCCGCTAAGGGCGGAGCAGGCTTGGCCGTATGGCGCAGATTGGAATCGGGAGTAAACTCGTTTTGTTAGGGTAAATCATGAATGACGGATCGGCGCCACACGTGATCTAATCGACAGTGCATACCGCGAGGGCGCGTGGCTGCCTAAAGTCTCCATGGTCGAAGGGGTAGGCTAGGGATGTTTCGTGCCCTGTATCAGCCGGTGAGCGGGATGATGCCCTCGGCCCCTCGCGCTGGTGCGACAGGGCCGAGGTGGGAACTGGGGCTAACTGAACCTAACCTTGAATCAGCGGGAAACGCGGCGACGGCGGCGCAGGAATCCGATCCCCGCTACCGCAAGCGCTGCCATCGTGGAAGGTTCGGGTACGGGCGCATAGGCCAGGCCAGTGTATTGATGGCCAAGCGGATTCGAGATGTTGTCAACAAGGGCCGGCGATAGCCCGTTTACATGGTAGAGATTCCCGCTGATTCCCAACAAATGCAGCTGATCATTCCCGTCGAAATCCATTCCCAGAGCCGGGCCGAGGCCGATGCCCAATGATCCAATCGAATTTGCACCCGAGTTGTTGAACGAGAAGAGCTCCGACACGCCTCCGGTATTGACGTGCGAGTCCACCAGGAATCCGTTCCCTAGCGAATCGAAAGCGACACCGGATACATCGTCGAATGCGGTGGATGTCCACAGCGTTGATACCGCATTGGCATTGGCGAGGTCAACTTGGTAGGCCGATGTGATCCCCGCGCCTTTTCCGATCACGACAAGCCGGTTCAAGAGGGGATCGAACGACATATCACCCTCGGCCATGAGGCCGAACGAAGCGATCTGAGACATCAGCCCGGTCCCCGGGTTTACGATGTATGCGCCTTCGAAGAACTGGTTCGTTTGGGCGTTGCCAAATTTTCCGGCCGCATACAGCGTTCCATTGGTTCCGTAGTCAAGGTCGTGAATTCGATTCGTGGTGTTTCCGCTAACAGAGGACTGGCGCATGTTGGTAACGACAGATTGTCCCTCTGTGTAATCCCAGAAATAGGACTGGATGACCGGGGCGGGCTGGGTCGCCACGATCCAGTTTGAGCCGGGCGAGGCGAACGTTGTTGCGATAATCGCAAGCGAGAGGATGGATAGTGTGAGTTTCATTTGTGTTATTCCTGCCCAAAGGGCTAACCTCATCATCCCCCGGCGCGACGTCACAGTGTGTGATGTATATCACATGCTGTGTGTTGGGTGTTTATAGTGGACCCCTGCTTCAATGAGGGAGTCGGACCAAACGGTACGGCGCTAGATTAGGGCATCAGGCCGATGATGACTTTGATCTGAACTATATGTGGTCAGGTATGACGAGATTTCGGGAAGCTCGCATCTTTAGGTTAAACACACATCCGGGAGCGTTCCCGGCTCTTGATAGACTCAGCGCTTGTTTGCCAGAACCAGCCGTTCGAGCCGATCTAGACGGTCGCGGAGCTCTCGGTTCTCGGCCCGGAGTTCATCTACTTCGGATTTCAACGCCTTGAGCCCGCCAGAGTTGGTGCCTGCCGCGGAAACGGCTCCGCCGAAATAGCCCGGCTGGATCATCACCATGATTGAGCGAAGTCCGCCGCTACTGGTTTCGAGCGCAATGCCAATCGAGTGGCCAGGTTGGGTCATGGCCATCGCACAACCGGGAATCGCCGATGCCGTGAGATGATCGCCGGGACGTACGGCTCCTGTGACCCGAACCGGAACGCGCCCCATCATTGCAATCGGGCGATAGGCTTCTTTGACCTTTGCCGCCATTTGCTTCGTAAGTTCTTTGGCGAGCTTTACGTCACCACGTAGCAAGGCGCTGTTGCGATCTCGGGTGAGTTCAGGGTCGATCTCGTCTTCGGCATTGAAGCTCATTCCCGCCACGAACGCGGGTTTTGTTGAAACTACGCCGATCACACCGGTTTGGTACGGCACGCTCGACCTGGTGACGAACTGCCAGTTCGAACCGGAATTGATGACGAGTTCGCCGGGCTGTAAGCTGGTGTCAAAGATCTTAAACCCTTCGGCGAAGTCAATGCCGTTCGCGTTCACGGTGCCATCGAACCTAGCGGGCGCCTCGTCGCCATCTTCAACCCGCATTTGCTCAATCGAATTCGCGTTGGTGTAGATTCTTATCCACGAGTCGGTATTGTCATTATCGCGGTCGTGGTCGAAGAGGAAATCGTAAGGCGTTGTCATTTGTGAGGCTGAGTCCACCCCCGTGGGGCGGAACTGGAGGTGAGCGCTGGCGGGTGACAATCGGAAAACCTCGGCGAATGATCCACTTCCGCCCGATCCAAGGGAAAAGTAGTCGGTGGGCGTTGCCGTGAACAACTGGAACTGGCTTCCTTGGATTCCCATGCCATAGTGACTACTTGGGCTGGATCCCCAGAGACTGATTTTGTCGCCGAGTGTATCGGCAAAATCAATGGGGAAGATAGGGTTGTGCCGCCCGCCTACGCTGACGTTCCCGTCAAACAGTGATTTGCCGATCGCGAGTAGCGCCAAACCAAACTCGTTGGCCGCTACAACGCCATAGCCATCCGGAGAAGAGTTGACTGCCCTGACGGCCGCGCTTGAAAATCCGCTGGCTACTCCCAACACTCCATTTGAGTCTTGGCCACTTGCCGTGCCAAAAATGCCAGTACCGCCCGCGCCTAGGTTTTCGCCCTTGACTCCGAATCCAGTTGGGCTGTCGGCGAAAAAGCTGCCGCCGTAAGTGACTCCCGAACTCATGGCTGTCCCTGAAACTCCGGTGCCGCTTGGAGAATTGGAATTGCCGCTGACGCCGTAGTTGCCCTGTCCATAAACACCCGTAATGCCTAAGAAAGTGCCTCCCGTCTCGCCGTTACCCCTCACTCCCGTGCTCCCGGAACCCGATCCAATCCCGCTCAGGCCAATCGAGTTTGAACCCGACACATTGGACAGAATCCCGGGAGAACTGAAACCAGAGCCAGTCACTTGCACAACCGCCCCTATGCCGTTATTAGTGAAGGTGTTGTTGCCCACAAAATCGTTCGGCGCGTTGCGCATGGCAACGTTCGCCGAAAGTAGGGAATCGCCAATCGTTCCCGTTGCCAATGCCGACGCATTCATGTTCGTGATGCCCGCGCCGTTCCCTCCGATGACACCCGTAACACCGAGATTGCCTTCGCTAAAAACGCCAAAACCCGTTGGGCTGATAGCCTTACCGTAGACACCGTAAGTCGTTCCGGTGCCAGCGGTCGCTTGGCCATAGACGCCTCGCCCATCTACGCTTTGGCTGGAGAAAAAGCCGCCGTAGGTTACGCCGGTGAGCGAAGTGGCTAACCCAAAAGAGGCTCGACCCGCATCGCTATTGTTCTGAGCGTAGGTGCCATAGGTTGCGCCGGTGGTTGAGCTGGCGTAGCCAAACAAAGCCCGGCCGCTCGTACTCTTAGCCTCAAACCAACCACCATAAGTTGCCCCGGTGGTGCTCGTGGCAATTCCAATTACGCCGCTGGCGCTGGAAGCCGAAGAAGCATTGCTCCCCCGGATGATATAGGTCGGACTGGTTCCGGTGAGGGTAATGATGCCGGTGTTCAAGGCACTCGCATTAAGGTTCGTGAGCAAGCTCCCGTTCCCTAAAAAGAAACCGGCTTTGGAGGTGCCCGAAATGTTCGAGTGTCCATTTTGCGGGGAACCGGGAGTCGTGGCCTGTAGGCTCACCGAACCTTGGTAGGCCATGGTGCCACCGATGGCGGCGATCGAAGCGAGCAGGGCATAACGTTTCATAAGTTCACATCCTTGATAGGGGAACTTACATATTAGCCTAGAACTGAGGCAGAAACAAACAGAAACAAAAAATGACGAGCCCTTAGAGGCACCGTTTCAATACGGGGCGACTGTCAATTCGAATTCAGGGTGGCCTTTGGAACAAGGCAGAGCTGACTCAAAGTGGAATCAGCGTTCCCCATTTCGTTAACCTACAGAAGCCGAGAACCTCCTCAACCGAAATCCCAGAATCACGATGAGACCACGCAGAAGCCCGTGTCAAGTTCGCGATGATCGGGGATCGAGAGCATTCCCGGTGCGTTAGACCAGCCCAGGATCATATGGCTTCCCCAAACACCCATCCCGCTTTCTCAAAATCTCTTCGCGCCTCGCGCCCACTCACGACGGGTAGCTTTGGCATGGCTACAGCGTGGAAGCGCTGGAATGTGCAAAACAAATCCCGATTGCTGCCCAAGTTTCTGTGATCACTTTGAACTTCATGGAGGAAGTTTATCGGTCTTTTCCATGCGTTTTAGCGCGCTTCACTGCCCCCCAAGAATTTGGCATTCCGATGGTCGGTATTCCCTCCAACTGAGTTTCGAACCGTGCCAAGTCTCAATCTTCCGAAGTCTGCCACCGGAAGCGAGTAGAATAAGGGGCGCGCATCAATTGATACGATGCGTTCGTCTTTCCTATGCCTAATGACGAGCTACAGGATTCACTGGCCGAAAAACGCTGGCTCACCGCCCTTGCTAAGGGCGATACCAGCGCGCTTGGTGGCCTGTACGAACTGTACGGAGAACGGATTTTCCGATACACGTTTCGAATGCTCGGCAACCGGTCGGATGCTGAAGATGCTACCGCTGAAACCTTCCTTCGAGTTCTGCGCCGCGCAAGCGAGTTGCGGGCCGATGGCGCGTTTCGCACGTGGATTTTTCGCATCGCCCGGAATCTTTGCATTGATAAGCTTCGGCAACACAAACTTTTGGAGTTGCCGGCCGACGCCCATTACTCGGGAGGCGAAGAGCGCTCGACCCTGAGGATCACGGTTCAACAGGCGCTCAAAGACCTACCCACAGAATATCGCGATCCGCTTGTCCTCTGCGATTTAGAGGATATGCCCGCTCGCGAAGCCGCCGAAGTTCTCAAGATTAGCGTTCCAGCCCTGAAATCAAGGCTGTATCGCGGTCGACGGGCCCTCAGGGACAAGCTAGGCGGAACCTTGGAGATGAGGAAATGACAGAAACATATAAGAAACTAGTGGACCTTTATGCGGGCCACGAGCTCACGGATGAGCTAAATGCAGAACTTGAATCAGCATCACTCGCTGATCCCGAACTAGCCGCCGATATGGCTTCCTTAAGGCTAACGGTTGATGCTCTAAAGAGCACACCTGAGCCTGAATTCACAGAGGAATCCTATCAGCGCATCCTGATGAAGGTGTACGCCCGAGGAGTTGAGATGCAACAGCGCTCTCCCGATCCCGCTCACCTTCAGTATTACCTCCCCATCCAGGGGTGACTGAGGCCAGAAGTTGAAGATAGATTGTCCAAGAAGAGAACTGTTCGAAGCGATTAGCTCGGCGAATGCCGCTGCTATCGGTCGCTCGCCCATGCCCATTTTGCAAAACTTGAAGATTGATGCTGGTGACGCCGGCATTAGGATCTTGGGTTGCGATGGCGAAATGTGGGTTGAGCGCACTTTTGCGTGCATGGTAGATGAGCCTGGGTCGATTTGCGCCCAATCAAAACTGATTTTTGATTTGGTGAGCACGCTACCCGACGGCGACATCCATCTTCAAACTTCTGATACTCAAGGTATGTTGCTCAAGCAAGGAGCATCCGAATACCGGATGCTCACGCTTGATGCAAGCGATTTTCCCGAGCCACCTGCTTTTGGTGGCGATTCTGACCTAACAATCAAAATGGGCGACTTCCGCAAGGCGGTTGATTCGGTCATTTTTGCGGTTTCAACTGATAACCACCGTCCGGTTTTGACAGGCGTGTTGTTCCAGTACGACGGAAGCGAACTCACCTTGGTAGCCACCGATACACACCGCTTGG
The DNA here is from genome assembly GCA_040081075.1 of Fimbriimonadaceae bacterium. Taxonomy (GTDB): domain Bacteria; phylum Armatimonadota; class Fimbriimonadia; order Fimbriimonadales; family Fimbriimonadaceae; genus JANJUB01. The sequence goes on from JBEBHJ010000056.1 coordinate 23,187, forward strand.
CGGTTCGAAAGCTTGCCCACAGCGGCGGCGGCACTTCGTTCTCAGCCGTGATCCCTGATCGCGCTTTGAAAGCGATTAAGGGCTTGCCTGCGGGTGATGATCAAGAGATCACGATTTCGTTTGGTGGCGGAAGACTTGGCGTGGAAGCGGGCGGCGCTCGTGTTATTTCCCAGCTCCTCAACGGCCCCTATCCCAACTGGGAGCGAGTGGTTCCTTCGGAGAGCACGCGAGTCTGGCAAATCGAGAAGGACCAGCTTGAGGAAAGAGTGAAGCGTGTTATGATTTTGGCGCGCGATAATGCGAATCGGGTCCGACTTGCTGGGAACGGCGATACGTTGTTGCTTTCGGCGCGCTCAGACGAGAAGGGCGAAGCCAAGGAAGAAGTCGCAATGGTGCCAGCAAACGGCGATGTCGAGATCGCCTTTAACGGTCGATTCATTTTGGATGCGCTCTCGCCTCTAAATGGCCCCGGCGTTAAGGTGGAAATGACCGAAAGCTCTCGCCCCGCGATCTTTAAGAACGGCGATGACGACGGTTACTTCTGCGTCATCATGCCGATGGCTCTATATTAAGAGGAGTCGACGGGCCACGGCGATCCATTCCATACGCTGCGAGCGTAACATAAGATGGGATGAAGTGCGAATACCCGGTTAGCTTGGTTCACCCGTTCAGCAACGTTTCAGTTGTTGCGGCGTTCTGGGGACTGATTCTTGCGGCCCTGTCGGGAGTAGGCATCTCTAACCCGCCTGAATTTAACCCAGCATGGGTTGTTATTTGGGGAAGCTCTATCCTAGGTGCACTCTTATCGGTTGCTTCCGTGCACCAGGAGAATAGTCTTCAGAATCGAAAAACCGCGAGCGCAGGGCTCGGAATGGCGCTACTTGCCTCATGGCTCCCCACTTACGCCTATTTTGGCAACTACCACGAATATCCCTGGATCGTCGTGGGTGGCCTTGCGGTCGTAAGCGTTGGTGGAGGTTTCGTGGTTGGATTGCGGGTTGTACCCGCGCTCTCGTGATCTTCCTGATCATCTGGTTTTATGGCGCGTTTCTGCCCCCAACAGCTAAGTTTCCAGTAACGCACGTTCGGGATGGAATCGAGATCACTCTGCTCTCTGAAAGGACCCTAAGGTTGAGGACTCTAGATTCAAGCGAACTTGCGAGCGTTCTGGATCTTCGCCACATTGAGACGAACGGCAAAATTGGTCCGCTCATTTCGGTTGACGGATGGAATGCACATCCAGCGCATGCCCTGCGAGAAATACCTAAGGGTTCGGCAGCCGAATTTCATTTCCGAACTTTCCCGCCGAAATGGGCTCGCAGTTACGACTTGCGAGTCACGGTTTCACCTTGGGGCAAGCCAGTTGTTTCCATTCCGATCAATCTACAGAAGTTTCCGACTGCTCGCCTGTCGGAATCAGCTGCGGGATATAAACTGGATGTTGATGGTGTTCACTGGGGAAGGACGATTACCAGTTCACCCTCCGAAAAATGCCTGTTCGCAACCATAGCCTACAGCGGCTTCTCTTACAACGGCTTCAGTAACCGCGAGGTCCGGGTGGTCGACAACTTGGGGAATGTGGTTGCGAGTCCGATTGCGAACTCGAGCAACTCGGGCGAACGAACGTCGCTGACACTTGAGTTAACCGGGCTTAACCGGAAAGCGACCAGCCTCTCGTTCCAACTTCTGAGCGAGGCTGATACCGATAGGCTCGAAACGGTTTTTACATTCGAGCGAGTGCCGATTGGCGAGGATTAGCTAGCCGCTGCGGATGTAACGTCTAAATGAATTTATCCGAACAGAATAAGCGCTTGATGACATGAAGTAGGGCAAATCCAATATGGACGACTTGACGACCAGGGTGGCCAATGGGGACCGCGCCGCGATGGCGAGGATCGTGACCGAGCATTTCGGTTCGGTCTATGCTTTCTGCGCTCGCCGCCTCGGACCAGATCTGGCCGAAGATGCCGCCCAGGAGACCTTCATCATGGCTTACAAAACGATCCAAAGATATGATCCCGCCTGCGCCTTAAGAACGTGGCTGATCGGGATCGCTTTCAACATCTGCCGCAACATGGCGCGAAAGAAGCGGCGCGATATTCAGCTTGATCAAATCTGGCACTTGCCGGATGCGAGTAAGAGCGAAACGGAGATTGTGCTCGGGGTCGAGTTGGCGTGCGGTTTGCGCAAGCTTTCACCCGTTCATCTCGAGGTCGTCATGCTTCACGAGCTTGATGGCTTGACTTACGATGAAACCGCCCTCGTGCTTGGCATCCCGGCGGGGACGGTGAAATCGCGTTTGCATGAGGCATTTCGGCAGTTAAGAAAGACTGTTAGCGAGGTGGAGAGATGAGTTTGCGCGATCAAATCAAGGCATATGTTGACGGCGAGCTTTCGGCAGGCGAGGTAGCTGAGATGGATGCGGCGATGAAGACCGATGCGAATTTGCAAGCAGAGGTAGAAATGATGCGATTTTTAGGAACCCAACTGTCATCGGCGCGCGTGCGCTTTGAGCCTAAGGGCATGGATAAGGTGGCTGCGCGATTTGAGAA
>JBEBHJ010000057.1:0-25667 GCA_040081075.1 Fimbriimonadaceae bacterium
GAACTCAATCTGGTCCGCTGACGATTAAGATTCCGGTGTGGGGGAAGAAGCGAGAACTTCTGGGGGAGGCAACGTTCCAAGTCCCTAACCCGATTCATTGCCCAGAACCCGACCGTCTCATTTGGAAGCCAGTAGCGGGCGAAGCAACAGCAGTGGCTTCGGGTGGCTAGGTAGAGCCTACTCCATAAGCACCCTTCATAAGCCAAGAATCGCTTTTGGCTTATGACGCCCTGTGGCCAGCATTGACTCTTAGCCCAAACGCGGTAACATGCGCGCAATATGAACGCCGAAATCGAATCACGTTTTAATAAACTCGAAGAGAGACGACAAGCGCTCGTCGCCCGGGTACGCGCTCTGTCTCCCGAGAAGCAGCAAGCTAAGCCGAGCCCAAAGGAATTCTCGCCGGCCGAAGTCTTAATGCACTTCTTTTTGGCTGAAGATAGCAACGTTGCCTTTCTGCGCAAAACGCCTCCTTCCAGCCTAAAAGGCAAGACCCCGAAAATGACCTTCATCTTCCGCAAGACGGTCGCCAGTATGGAGCAACCCACGAAGGCAATAGCAACGGTGGGTTATATGATTCCGAAAGGGACTACGAACGTGGATGAGGCCGACCAAAAGTGGGCGACTTCCAGAGCCGACCTGAAGGGTTTTCTGGAAAAAGTCGAAAACCCTAAAGATCCTTTTTGCAAGTTCTTGTTCTTCTTTGGCTTAGCCTCCGCCGATGATTATCTGCGACTCATGGAATCCCACATGACTTATCATGAAGCGCGGTTTCCAACTAGCTAGCAACTCCAACTTCTTCCAACAGTCGCATGTAAGCTTGGAAACGATCTGGGCTTATCGTGCCCGCCTCGATCGCCGCCTGAATCCCACATCCAGGTTCGGACTCGTGCCGGCAGTCATTAAACCGGCACGTAACTCCCGCAATTTCGGGGAAGGACCGCTCGATTTCTGTTTGAGATACCTCCCACAATCCAAAAGATCGAATGCCGGGCGTATCCACGAGCGTCATCCCATCAGAAAGTTGGTGGAGAGAGCTGACCGTTGTGGTGTGCGTGCCGCGACCGTAGACAGCACTCGTTTCCCCCGTTTTTAGTCCGAGTTCTGGCGCAAACGCATTGATCAACGAAGACTTGCCGACCCCGGAGTGGCCAACAAACGCAACCATTTTTCCGGCCACGCTGGCCCGAAGTTCTTGGATTCCGCGTCCGGTCTTCGTGGAGCAAAGGAAAACGGGGAGCCCGATTTGGCGAAACGGTTCCAGAACCTCGAGTTCAGTTTCATCTTCAAGGAGGTCGAGTTTGTTGACACAAATTACAGGCGAGGCTCCGCCGTTTTGCACGGCGATGAGATAACGATCAATGAGCCTTGGATGCAGGGGAGGGCTGACGACTGATACGACGATCATCACGACGTCTACGTTGGCAACAATCAGGCGTTCCTTTCGAGGATCTTGAACATCGGGGCGGGAGAGCTTTGTCACTCGAGGTTGGACTGACACAACGAATAGTTGGTCTTCGACACGGCCGACGGTGACGGAGTCGCCGACGATCACCGATTTGGTGCCAACTTGGGCCGAATGAGCCACCCCGTTTATGAGGACACCGACTTCCTTAGGATAAACGCCGCTGATCTTGGCTTCTACCATGTCAGTGGCACGGTCGAGCAGCCGCTGCTCTTTGCTCAGAATGCGTTCGATCCAAAGTTCGATGGAGTCGCCACGATCGCTGGATCGTTTGCGCATCTCTTTAGCCTTTTGATAGAGTTGAGAAATTTGTTCGTCGCCCAATTCGGCGAGTTGGTTTTTGAGTTTTTGAGAGATTCGTTCTTTCATGGTGAAGCTTGCTATCTTTTAAGTGGAAGTGACGATAACCTCCAACAAGCTCACGAACGACTAACGTTGACAATCCCAGATGGAGGAGCGGGCAGGGCAATAGGCGTTCGTTTTCATATTTTTTGCTACCTCCAAAGAAACTCGCCCCGATGGGCTACGAACATTATGACGAGTTTCGACGCCAAAATGAAGTAGCATAACGATGATGATTCAAGCGTTTGCCCTTTTTGCCGCCACCGCACTGCCCCAAGATATCAACACACTTAGCAAAGCTGAGAAGAATGAAGGCTGGAAACTTCTGTTTGATGGCACATCAACTAAGGGTTGGCAGAACTTCAAATCCGACACGATAAGCTCGGGATGGGGCGTGAAGGACGGAACATTTACGATTTTGGACCCAGGCAGAGCTGGAGATATTGTTACGGCGGATAAATATGAGTGGTTTGAACTGCAACTCGAGTTCAACATGCAGCCTGGTCAGAACAGCGGAATCTTGTTTAGGGTAGCTGACACCGGGGAGGCCAGTTGGCACAGCGGACCGGAGATTCAAATCTACGAAAGCTCACAACCGGGTGCTCAAATTTCAGGGTTCTTGTACGAACTCTACTCCACCAAGACACCAGCATCCAAACCGGCCGGAGAATGGAACCACTTCCGCATTCATATCGCCAAGGACAAGTGCTGGACTGAAGTCAATGGGGTTCGATATTATGAGTTTGTGATCGACAGCGAAGACTTTTGGGCCAGGGTTAAGAAAAGCAAGTTTAATGAGTGGCCAGATTTCGCGAAGTTAAAGATGGGGCGAATCGGCATTCAAGGCGATCACGGCAAGGTGGCTTTTCGAAACATCAAGATTAAGACACTTTGAAGCACCTTCTTAGCTTGAGGTTTTAGAGAGACGCTAATCGACGTTTGATGAGATTGGACGCACTTCTGACGCAAGAAGTGCGCTGGCTCTCTGTATCCCGGCTCTCAAACTCGGCAGGACATTTTCCTCCCCGAGAATTTTTCCGAGATGGGCTCGTTCAAAAAGCTCTAAGGGTTGCCCTCTCAAGCCGCATATGAGGAGATATCGATTGGAACGCTTGAGGACCGCCCCGATGTGCTCGATCGCCTTGATTCCTGTGGTATCCATGGCGTTCATGTCGCGCAGGCGCAACATCACAACCTTCGGCAAATCCTCCAGATCTCGCTCAATCACATCCAATTTATCCGTTGAACCAAACATAAACGGCCCGTGAATCCGATAGATCGCAACGCCTTCTGGAAGCTCGTTCGTCTGCAAGCTATGCTCGTCCGCACTCTCAATATCCTCGGGAGTGATTCGCTCAACCCGAGTGGTTGCTGTGATTCGGCCCACAAACAGTAAACAGGCCAGAATCATCCCCGCCTCAACTGCCACGGTCAGATCAGCAAATACGGTCAGCATGAACGTGATGAGCCAAACCGCTGTTGGAGCTCTTCCGAGCCGGATGATCTCGGGAATCTCGCGCCACTCCCCCATGTTGTAAGCCACCACAAACAGAATCGCGGAGAGGACGCAGAGCGGTATCAACTTGGCATATTCTGCTCCCACCAGGAGAATGATCAGTAAGACAACGGCATGAATCATCCCCGCCATGGGCGTTCTCGCTCCTGATCTCACGTTTGTCGCCGTTCTAGCTATCGCCCCCGTCGCCGGTAATCCGCCGAAGAGTGGGGAAACTATGTTGGCAATTCCTTGGGCAAACAACTCCATGTTTGGGTTGTGTTTGTCCCCACTCATTCGGTCCGAAACCACCGCCGAAAGCAACGACTCGATCGCTCCAAGCATGGTGACCGTAATGATGGAAGACATTAGCGGCAGGATCAGTTCCGCGCGGAAATTAGGAATGTGAATTGCCGGCGCCCCCGAAGGAATCCCGCCAAATCGAGTTTCGATCGTATCCACGGGAATCTTGAGAATCCAGACCAGCAATGTGCCTAGGAGCATAGCCACAATCGCCCCTGGCACTCGCTTTACGAAGGTGGTGAACAAGATTATGAGCGCGAGCATCATCATCGCGAGCCCGGTTGATTGCGCATCAATCGAACTGAAATTATTAAAGATGGTATCCATCCGACCAATGAATTCGCCCGGCACATGCGCGATATTCAATCCAAAGAAATCTTTGATCTGGGTGCTCGCGATGAGCACCGCAATGCCATTGGTAAATCCAATCACAACTGGTCTCGGGATAAATTTGACGGCTGTTCCCAATCCCGTCACGCCCAGAATCATCAGGAAGACTCCGGCGATCATCGTGGTCATGAAGAGTCCGTCGATTCCGTGCTTCTCAACAATTCCCGCGACAACAACCACGAAAGCCCCTGTTGGCCCGCCGATCTGAGTTCGGGAACCCCCAAAAGCCGAGATCAAAAATCCGGCAACAATTGCGCAGTAGATGCCAGCTTGAGGCAAAACCCCGGAAGAAATGGCAAACGCCATCGCCAACGGCAAGGCAACCAAACCCACGGTGATACCCGCGACGAGGTCTTGAAAGAACTTCGACCAGCTGTAATCCCGGAGGCATTCAACCGATTTCGGAACCAAGCTCGCGACCACCGCACTCAAATTGGGGCGTGCCACAACCTAAAAGACGAACCGGCCTTAAGGTTCGATTTCGGTGCGGTGGATCGTAGCCCAAATCTCCCGCTTCGCATCCAAATCCCGCGTCTGCTTGCGTCCCGGAACGATGTCGAGATAAAGCGTGGCGATCTCGTGCGCGCGCATGTTGAAGGTGACTTTCTCGTATGAGAACTTGCCTTCGTTATGCGAGAACTCATGGGCCACGGCTTCCTCAATTTGCCCCAACAGATTAGTCTTGTAAACCGCCGCGACCGGCCCCACGACGGTGAGCTCAACCTCACTCTCCAACCCATCAAACTCAACGAGCCGAATGATGTAGGGGTAACCCATGCCTAACCCGGCATAGTTTTCAACATGCTTCCCCGCGTAGTCTTCGGCTTCACGATAGAAGGCGGTTATGACAACGTTGGGGTTGGCAATCGCTAGTGGCGCGAAGACCCGCGGTCGACTCCCAGACTGACTCTTGGTGCAGCGAACAGTTTGAAAGTGAGTGCTTCCAACGCTTTGGAACAATCCGAAGAGCTCTCTGCCCAGCTTCCATCGCTCAGCGTTGCCGATCGCACCGTGTGGAAAGAGGGCATAGCGAACGCGCCCATTCGGGTCAGCCTTATGTTCGTCCCACGGGTCAACGGCTCCAATTATGTTCGCCAAACCGCCTTCCTCAAACAACCACTGCTGCGATCCATCATGCACGAGCAAAACTCCGGATCCATCCTCCCTCAAAAAGTCTACAAAAGACTGAGAAGTAAAGTGACCTGCAATTTCCTCAAACCACTGTGGTGAGGTCATCCAATCACCTTGGGGATACTTGCGTCGACCCGCAACACCGGGCTGCACCATCGCAACTCCATAGGGTGTGTCGGCATAGACTTGATCAACTGGCCAGCCCCTAAAGTGCACGCGTAGCGCCGCGGTCAGGCCCGGGTCATTGGTCGGATGTGGTTCAACGCTCGCCACAAGGTCAATCGCTTGGAACCGCGGATCCAACCGGCACCAAAAATGTGTGTCATGGTTTGCATCAGCTGACCACTCAACCGTCTCCGAGTCAACAGCACAAAGCGTGGGAGTATCACAGACCACACTCGCCCCGTCTCGGGTAAAGCTTGCCTGCGGGATTCGTAACGAGATATCGTGATGTTCGCCGCTCAATCTCAAGCGACTTAGATTCGTGTCAAGGTGGACAGAAGAAAGGTTGCTCGATGCGATCCAACCATCGTCGGCTTGAATCCAGTTCACACCCTCCAAAGAGGGACAAACTGCATAGCCAAAGGCCGGAACTTGGGTGCCGCTGAAATTTCGGGGCCACCCCATCGGGTTGAAGACCAGGACTTCACCTGCCTCCAATGGAATCATCTTCGAGAGGAACTCTATCCGCGATTGTCCCGGATCAGCTAGCATCGAGCTTGCGGAATAGAGGGACTCCGCAACGTGACCACACAACCCTTCACATTCATGATTGTCGTGGTGTTGCGCGGCGAGCAAGTTCCTCCAGGCTTCCTCAGTTTCCCAAACTGGGTAGACATCCCAATCCGCATAGGGGCGGCCAAACAGGCCCAACGTGGCGCTAATGGCCTCCATGGACGTGATGCTAACCTCCCCTTGGTGGCTACTCCGAGGAGCGGCATCCCCGTTCTTCCCCAAGGTCAACCCATGCCAAACTTGATCCATCGAGTAGTTCCGAACCGGAACCAAGCCTGTGGCTCGGGCGCCCCGCCCAAGGTTTTCAGGAGCGTCTCGCCCCTGTCCGGAAGCCCCCTCCCCCTCAACTGCACCCTCAGGCGGGACGCCCAAGCCACGGGTGTGGAGATACTCTCCCAGCGTGACCGGCGTCACTTCAAACCTCGGATCACTCAGCAGCTCTTTGAGCTTGGGCAGGATAAGTTCGCTTCGGCACATCCAATCCGGCGAGGGCATCAACTCCAACCATTGTTGAATGAAAGGGACAGTGGTTTGAGCGTCCCGCCCGAGCCCGGATGCCAACTCCTTGAGCACCACGTCCATGTCCTCCGGCCATTGATGCAAGTTCAGTTTGTTCCGCGTCGCCGTCAAAATCCGCGAACCGTCCAGCCCTTCCCACCAGATCACGGGCGACTCTTCAAAGGGAACTTCCGGCGTGTGCCACGTCCATTGAAAAAAGAGCGAGGCGCCGGTAAACCCACAGCTCTTCAACATCTGCGGCAACTGGGGGAAGAAGTAAAACTCCTCTTCCCAAAAGGTCTTCGGCCAAACCCCCAAGAGCCTCCTAACCGCCCGCGCTCCATAAATCAGTTGCCGAATGTTCGATTCGCCGCCATGAAACAACCCGTAGGGCTGCCCATACGAACAACCGACGGGCTCAATAATCCCTTCCTGAACCGCTTGCCTTAACTCAAGCAGCGCCTCCGGATCTTCTGCCGCGAGTTTTTCGTAACCGATTCCGTCGAAGTTGACACACCCCTTCACCCCGGCTTCGCGGCACAAGTGAATCATGTCCCGTACTGACCCCGGCAGCACGTGATAGCCCCACAACCACTGCATATCCACCCAGTGCATGTGGTTGCCAAACGTATAGAAGAGTTTCGTGGGTTCCAAACAACTAGGATTGTAGCCCCACCCGTCGTTTGCTGATGCAGCTCCGAGTCCTGGAGGGATCCCAAATTTGGGCGCAGAGCGGAACCCTTTTCCATCGTGATCCGTTCTTACTGTTGATCATGAAACAAGTTCTCATCGCGGTTCTGGCTCTCACATTGGTTGGTTCTGCGTTTTCACAAACTAAGACCACGCAGGCAAAGGGAAAGCCTTCAACAACTCACAAGTCGGCGACTTCAATGCCTACCAAAATGGTTTGGGTCACCAAGACCGGAACGAAGTATCACAAGATGAAGAATTGCCCAGGGCTGAAAAATGCCAAGGATGTTGAGCAAATTTCGATTAGCGCCGCCTATAAGCGAAATCTGAAAATCTGCGATCATTGCCGAGAAAACAAGAAACCAACCGCCAAGAAGATGGGTGGATCCGGCGGTTAAGCTGAGCATCGGGTAAAACACCCTACGATGGTCCCGAAAGCTCATGGCGCAACGCTTATTGGGATTGAAGCACTGCCTGTTATCATAGAAATTGACCACCGCCCACCCGGCGAGCAGTCGTTCCTCATGGTCGGTTTGCCAGATCAGGCGGTGGCGGATAGCAAGGTTCGTGTTAAAAGCGCCATCAAAAACAGCCAGCTAGATTTCCCAAATCAGCTGGTTGTTGTCAATTTAGCTCCAGGAGATGTTCGGAAGGAAGGGCCTCTTCTTGACCTCCCCATCGCATGTGCGGTGCTTGCATCAAACGGTCAAGTACCCATTTCCGAGTTGGAAGACACGATGATCTTGGGCGAACTCGGCTTGGACGGAAAGTTGCGGCCGATCGATGGGGCAGTGAGTATTGCCTTGATGGCGGCCGAGCAAGGATTTAGGCGGCTCGTGCTGCCAGTTGAAAATGCAGCTGAGGCGTCCGTGGCCCCGGGGATCGAGGTGTACGGTATTGAGACCCTCACGGACTGCGTCGCGCTTCTGAACGGAGCCCCATTTGAGCCGGTGGTTCATTCTGGACCGCCCGATTTTTCTGAAATCGAATATCCGTTCGACTTTAGCGATGTAAAAGGCCAACGCCAAGCGATCCGCGCGCTCGAGATCGCTGCTGCCGGGGGACACAACGTCTTAATGTGCGGGCCGCCCGGATCGGGCAAGACGATGTTGGCCCGGCGGTTGCCAACAATCTTGCCCCCGCTAAGCATTGAAGAAGCTATTGATGTCACTCGCATTTACAGTGCATCCGGGCGCGGCGAGGGTCGGCAAGGTTTGATTTGGCAGCGTCCATTTCGTTCGCCCCACCACAGCGCAAGCCATGCTGCGTTGGTCGGAGGTGGCAAGAATCCGAAGCCAGGTGAGGTCAGCATGGGCCACAAGGGCGTGCTCTTTCTAGATGAAATGCCTGAATTTGACCGTCAGGTGTTGGAAGCCTTGCGACAGCCGTTAGAAGATTCGGTGGTCACGGTTTCGCGGGTTCAAGCTTCGATCACCTTTCCGGCCGAGTGCATCCTAGTCGGGGCAATGAATCCTTGTCCTTGCGGTTTCAAGGGCTTGCCCGAACAAAAATGCGTGAGTTCGCCTTCAGTTTGCGGTCGGTACACCTCTAAAATCAGCGGCCCTCTTTTGGACCGGATTGACATTCAAATTGAAGTTCCGCGACTTAAGGCCGAGGAACTTCTCGGAATGCAACCGGGTGAAGCATCGGTTTCGATTCGTGAGCGGGTAACAGCGGCTCGTGTACGACAAACTAAGCGTCTTGGACCCGGGCGAGTCAACGCAAAGATGACCCCTCGCGAAATTCGTGAGCTCATTGTTTTGGACGATGAATGCACGGCATTTATGCGCCAAGTCATGCAGAAAATGAACCTATCCGCCCGAGTGTTTGATCGGCTCCTAAAGGTTTCTCGGACGATCGCCGATTTGGCGGGCCTTGATGAAATTCAGAAAGTTCACTTGAGTGAAGCCGTGCAATATCGCGAGCGGTCGGAGTCATAATCACTCCATGCTCGCCCTTCTCCTCGCTCATCAGCAGCAAGAGCCGATCGTTCCTGTTCTCAGACCGGGAGTAGACGGTCGGGGACGCGATCCTTGGGTGTTTCGTTGCATATTCGAAGATCGCACTCGCATGCTTGTCTTTGCGTTAGGAGACCACTTATGGATGGCCTTCAATCCGGAAACGTGTGGAGTCTACAAAGTGTGGAAGGGCGATATTGACTTTCGCGGAAAGGTTTGGGACTTTAGCCAGGAAAACTCTCGCTCAGTCGGCGAGATCCTTTATCAGGCTCCGAATGCAATCTTGCCGGCAACAGCGGATTGGACGCCCTACGGTGTTGCCAAGGTAGATGAAGTCTGGCAATTTCCCGCCAACGGATACCTCTTGAGCCCCGTTTTTGACACCCGCGGGTGGCAACGAATTTTCTTTGCCTTCGATGAAACTGGGAGAAAGAATCGATTTCGGGTTGACCTGATTGGCGACGGTAGCACAAAACAGTGGTTCGAATCCGCCACGCACGTGGAGAGCGAGAAGGAATGGCAGTGGAACTTCAAGCGGATCGAGTTTGCGGCCCCGAAAACTCAGGTCAAGGTAACCGGTGAGGGTGGAAAGTCACTCAGGAACATGCGCGTCTATGGTGATCGCCCCGTGTGGTTTTCGTCGACTGGTCAGCCCCTTTCGGTTCGATATCGAGGTTATGAACTGATCAAGCAAACAAAGGGAGTCGTGGTTCGGTTTGACCTTGTTTCCAATTCAGTTGTGACTCCAATAGAGTTCCGCCCCGAGAGGATCGGCGGGGGGTGGTCAGAAAGTTGGCGCGCGGTGGGGCCGAGAATCTCAGTTCAAATGAAACGGGAAGACGCGGAGAAGGCGCGGCAGTTTCTGATTAATTTGACCGCCAAGAACGCGATTTGGAACGGACTCTTTAAGCCAAAACTTCAACCCGTCGGAGGAGGATCGCACTAAGATGACAACAATATTTTGGGTAATGGTTGTTTGGATAGGCTTGATGATCGCCTATTTCAGTTGGAAGCTAAAGCCAACGAATAGGAAGTTTCCAGCCCAGAATCCGAGGGACTATGCTGCCACTGATGTTCACGTCCTGTCTCAATTGAGAGCAGCCGGTTCTGACCTTTCAAAACCTCACCCGATTGATCTCACGTTGATTTTTCCTAACGGGGAGACGGCCCGGGAGTTCAAACTAGCCCTCCCAAAGGAGCTGGTTTCAACCACAAGCCCACATGGTCATTATTGGCTCTGCGAAGTTCGGGCGCTTATCTACCCGACGCCTGCAAACGTGGAAGCCGTAAGAGTTCAACTCATGGGGCTTGCTAAGAAGTACGGCGGGCACTATGACGGTTGGGGGTCGGCAGTTGTTAAGTAGCCTCATCGGTGCGATGATCTTACAAACCGGATTCACTTCTGGCGCAACAGTGTGGGTTTGGGATGTTGACGGAAAGCTCGACAAGATGCCAACCGTGGTGGAGGGACAGACTCCCAACATCTACTCAATTGTCCCCCAAATCGACCTCAAAGACGGCTTCGAAGGTCAAGAAGGCAAACTGGAGGACACCTTTGTTGGGCGAGCCTTCGGCTGGCTGAAAGTAGAGACCGCGGGGCGTTACCGGATTAGGCTTACATGTGATGACGGGGCGACGCTTTCGATAAATGGCCGTGAGGTCTTGAACACCGAACGTGGAACCGGGTTTGTTGACCAGAACACGGCTGAATTACAATCCGAGCGGATTCCATTTGATTTGAAGTTCTATGAAAACACAGGCAAGTTCAATCTAAAACTGGAGTGGCAAAAGCCCGGAGATTCTGATTTCTCCATTGTTCCGCCATCAGCGTTTTTGTCTGAGGCCGGGCAAACCTTCGTCGTTTCACCTGGCATCAAACGGCATTTCCTCGAAATCGACAGGCGAGCCCCCGGTGACGGGCGGCCGGTGGCTGGGGTTCATCCGTCGTATCGGCTAGAGACCTTCCGCCCCGAGAACTTCAAGCCTCAAATTGGCGGAATGTGCTTCTTGCCGGATGGGCGTTCGGCGATTTGTACTTGGGATCAGGTCGGGGCTGTTTACATTGTCGAAGGACTGAACTCATCTAGCGGGCAAGTTAAAGTTAAACTTTTCGCCGAAGGACTCGGCGAGCCGCTGGGGATTGCCTACCTCGATGGGGATCTCTGGGTGACCCAAAAAGGAGAGATCACTCGACTGCGCGATAACGACAAGGATGGTAAAGCGGACCAGTTTGAGGCGATTGCGAGCGGTTGGCCAGCATCGCAAAATTACCATGAATTCACGTTCAACCTTGTACCACGTGGCAACAAACTCTATTTAGCCACTTCGGTTCCGTTGCGAGGTGGGTGGACTTACTATAACCCAGGATCTGAGCAGGCATTCCCGATTCCAAATGTGCCCGGCTCGATTTTAGAAATCGAGAAATCGACGGGGAAATGGTCAGTTTTTGCTAATGGACTGCGGACGCCAAATGGCATGGGGCTCGGCGTAGATGGCGAAATGTTCGTTTCCGATAACCAGGGTTCCTGGCTGCCTTGCTCGCGAATCAATCATGTGAAAAGAGGTGGTTTCTATGGGCACCAACTCGCTCCTGGACCAGACTCTACACCAAAACCGAGCGAGATGAAGCCAGAGCTGCCCGCCGATCCACCCGTCGTTTGGCTGCCGCACGGAGAAATCTCCAACTCACCCAGCGAGCCAGTTTTGGTCAACGAGGGTCCGTTTAAAGGGCAAATGTTCTTTGGGGATGTTACTTATGGCGGCATTCAAAGGATGAACGTCGAAAAGGTCAATGGCGTTTACCAAGGAGCCGCATTTCGGTTCACTCAGGGTCTCGAAGCCGGAGTCAACCGCCTGGCCTGGGGACCCGATCATAAGCTTTACATTGGTGGGATCGGCAGCAACGGAAACTGGAATCATCAAAACCATCGGTTTGGACTGCAGCGTTTAGCGTTCACCGGCAAATCAGCGTTCGAAATGCTTTCGATCAAGGTCTCACCAACTGGCTTCCGCGTGAAGTTCACCGAGCCGGTTTCGAGGATAGGCGCTAGTAACTTTGAGATGACAAGTTTCCGCTATGCGCCACGGGAGTTCTATGGCGGTCCCAAGTTGGATGTGGAGCGGTTCCTGCCAACTGGCGCGAGGCTTCTGGCATCGAACGAGATTGAACTGACGATGCCGCTAAAGAAGGGCTTCGTGTATCAGTTCAGGCTGGTAGACCTCAAGAGTGCCAAGGGCGAGAATCCTTGGTCTTATGAGGCTTGGTATACGCTGAATGAAGTGCCCAAACCTTGAGTATCTAGCTCAAAGCCAACTGGCACATCGCCTTCACCCCAACCGGAATTGCCGCGTCGTTGAAATCAAACTCCGGCGCGTGCAGGTTTGGATACGACGTTTGCCCTGGAGGAACAAGGCCTAGCCAGAAAAAGCATGCCGGAATTTCTAAACCGTAGTAGCTGAAGTCTTCCGCTCCCATGGTTGGTTCGACGTCGGGTTGCAAATTCTCAACTGTCGCCCTAAAGCGGTCTGCGGCGGCCGCGTCGTTACTGGTCACGGGGTAACCGTTTGTGAATGTGATCTCGGCTGATCCACCAAAGGCTTGGGAGAGGTTTTCAGTAATTGATCGCAACCTTTGCTCTGCGAATGATCGAGTTTCGGCGCGCAAGGTTCTAATCGTCCCTTGGAGCTCAACTGTGTCGGGAATGATGTTTGTAGCCGTGCCGGAGTGGAACATGGCTACGGTGCACACCACCGAATCCAGCGGACTGACATTTCGCGAGGAGATCGACTGCAGGGCAACCACGAGGTGCGAAGCCATCAAAATAGGATCAACACCGGTGTGCGGCATCGCGGCGTGTCCGCCCCGGCCCCGCACAACAATCTTAAACATGTCGGTCGCGGCCATCATCGGGCCGGTGCGAGTCCCGACTCCGCCGACGGTCATTCCGGGATAGCCGTGCAATCCAAAAATCACGTCTGCTTTAGGACCCAAAACTGATCCATTGAGGACCCCTTCTTGCACCATGAATTGACCCCCACCGCCATCCTCTTCCGCGGGCTGGAAGACGAACAGAACATTGTTTGGCCGCTCCTCAAGTTTTGAAAGTACACGTGCGGCCCCTAGCAAGACCGTCGTGTGACCGTCATGACCGCAGGCGTGCATCTTGCCGGGAGTTTGCGAGGCGTATTCGCAACCTGTATTTTCTAGGATCGGCAATGCGTCCATATCTGCTCTAAGCGCTACGGTTTGGCGCGCAACACCTGTGGCCGGGAGGAATCCGAGCACGCCCGTTCCCTTGGCCAGACCTGCCTTGTGCTGAATACCGAGCTGAGCGAGTTGCTCTTGCACCACACCACTTGTTCTCGCCTCGTTAAAGGCGAGTTCGGGATGGCGGTGGAGATCATGACGTATGTTGATCAGATCGGGCAGTTCGGCGGCGATGAGTTCGGCAAGCTCGGGCATAGGCCAGATGGTACCGCCAAGCGGATTTCGGGAACAATATGAGGGCGACCGACATTAGCGAAAGTGAACATGATGCTTATCGGAATAATCAGTGCGGCTCTCATGAGCAGCTTTATAAAACCCATGGAAATGCCAGTAGACCCAAAACCACAGTCCATAGTTGTTGCCGGCGGATGCTTTTGGTGCATCGAAGCACTTTTCGACGACTTAAAGAGCGTCATTTCAGCTGAATCCGGCTACGCCGGAGGAAAAACCGAAAACCCTACCTATAACGAAGTTTGTAGCGGGAGCACGGGTCACGCGGAAGTGGTTAAGATCACCTTTGACCCGAAGGTTGCCACGGCCAAGGATATGCTTAAACTCTTCTTTGTCGTGCACGATCCAACTACATTGAATCGGCAGGGTCCAGACTCGGGGACGCAATATCGGTCCGCAGTTTTCTATACGAACTCAGCCGAGATGGCCCTGGCAGAGGAAGTTATCGCCGAGATCACTAAGGAAAAAATCTGGTCCAATCCAATCACGACAACGATTGAGCCGCTGGGTAAGTTTTATCTCGCCGAAGAATATCATCAAGATTACTTTGCGAAGTACGAGAGGGCCTCTGAAGCAGAGCGAGCGTCCATGAACGCGGGCTACTGTTCGGCCATCATTGACCCCAAAGTGAGGAAGTTCCGCGAGAAGTATCAATCAAAGCTCAAGAAGGGTGGATAGAAAACTCGGGCAACTTTATTCATCGCATGATGGTTGTCATGATCATGTTTTGAACATCAGGCGTAGAATAGGGCATGAGGGTTCTTATTGGGATTGATACCGACGGTGCTTGGCAAACCGCCCTAGATCTGGTTGGTCGCCTTTGGTCCGAGCCAGTGGAGGCACATCTTCTTCATTGTGTTGAGTCCGTGTTGCCAGATGGGTCCTTTCCGGAGTTAGCCGCTATTCATCCGATCACGACGATTTACGATGACCTAAAGTCACGAGGTGAATCGGCTCTAAAATTAGCGGAAGCGGCAGCGCAGGAAAAGGGGTACACGCCCGCAACTCATCTGGCCTGGGGTGACCCTGCGCGTGTCTTAATCGAATATGCCGATGCCAACGAGTGTGACTTGATTGTCGTGCGGTCTTCGATAAAGGGCTTCTGGGAATCAACGATGTACGGAAGCACAGCGAAGGGAGTTCTTGCCGGAGCCAAGCAAAGCGTTTTGGTCGTGAAGACCAATCATCCCAAGACCGGACCCGTCGTGGCTCTCCTCGCGACTGATCACTCCAAGTACATGGATTTTTGCATTGATGAACTGTTATCGCTTGCCCCGACAGGTATTAGCGAGCTAACCGTTTACACTGCAAACGAAATCGATAGCGGGGTTGCCGCATTGCTGGTACGGGGCCTTCCCAGCCTCGCCCACGAGTCTCCAATATGGATTCAGGAGAAGTTGGTCGAGCTGAACCAGGCGGTGGCCCAAACGCTGGACCCGGTCTGTGTGCTCTCAAAGGTCGTCGTCGATGCGGACAACCCGCATATCGGAATCAAAAGGGCAATGACCGACTCCCAAGCAGAGTTGCTCATTATGGGAGCACAAGGTCACGGCTTCTTTGAACGCTTGCGGCTAGGAAGCAAATCTCATCACCAGGCGCTTAGCGAACCCTACTCAGTCCTCGTTTTGCGCAGTTGAAGTTCGTATAAAGCCGACGGGCAAGGGGTCATCGCCGAGGAAGTCATCGTAGTATCAGAAAGGAAAATATCTGGTTGAATGCAATAACCACGACAATCAGCGGTTGGGCAAATACCATCGCTCGAAAGAGTATCTCGCTAAAAAATCAGAGCCACAGCTCAATTGCTTTGAGTGAAGGGCCGACTGAGACGTGAGGCGAAAGAGGAGTGATTTGTTCGGTTTTACGCTTGTAAACCAGACATAATGTGCTAGTCATGCCGTGCCTTGTGTTCCTCGTTGTAGCGGTGGCGGCTTTTTTCTATCTGAGCCTCAAGGGTAACGATGCCCCGGCGCGCGGGGTTCTGTGTTACCTGGCGGTCGCACCCTTTGCGGCTGGGCAAGTTATGATTGCAATGGCAACGATGGGTGGCCATATTGCATCAGAGCAGATAGTTTTTGTTTTGGCTGCAGCGCTCGTCGGAGGAGCGCTGCTCGCAATTCCGATGGCGGCGGCGTATGCGTTTGCGATCAAGAAAGGGTCGGTAAAGTTTGTGTTTCCATGGGGCTTCCTGCTCGGGGCTGGTTTTTGTCCGGTTCGCCTGTTGGCGATGATGGGAGATCGCGAGGTGAGCGGATTGAGCTCCCTTCTTTGGGTTGCGGCAGTGATTGATGGGGTAACGGTTGGCGTTGTGCTTTCGGGCCTCCTCGGCATGATCGAAGACAATCGACAAAAGCGAAGTGGGCTGCTTATCTTGAAGGTTGGTTCAGTCCCGGTCCTGCTCGTTGGCTCTCTGTTTGTGCCACGAGCCCTCTATCGGCTCAACTCGGCGTATTCCAACTTATCGGGCCTTCAGAAGGTCGGAGCCAACCAGTATGCGACGGGTAAAGGTAGGATTCCCGAAAAGGCACGGCGTGACTTGTTGAAGTCGGGTGATTCCACTTACTTGAGGGGAGTCCTAGCCGACTACGAGAGCTATGGGAAGGATTATCGGGTTTATGATGCCATTCGTGCGCTGACGCCAATGACGCATAACCCCGAGGTTCGGGCAAGTCTCGTTGCCGGGTTTAGAGCGTTTGTAGCGACTTACAAATCCAACGGATCAGATAGTTTTGTTTTAAGTGCCTATCTTGACGCGATGGCGCAAATGCGCGAGCCTAGTGTCATGCCCGAGCTCATCAAGATTCTGAACGCCTCGAAGGGAAACTGGACTGAATCAATCAAGTCTCGGGAGGCGCTGGCTTCGATTGGGGGGGAGGAAGTGGTTAAGATTGCTGTTCAGGAACTCTCCAAGCGGGATCGCCTGATGGATGTCAGCGAGGCGCTACCTTGGAAAAAGATGAGCGATCCGCGAGTGAGGGCCGCTTATGAGAGCTACGAAGACGCGCGAGATGTGGGAGCAAAGGCACGCAGGGAGCGCGAGTTTCCGGTCAGTCACTATGAGTCGCAAGGAAATCGCGACGCTCTGAAGCGACGGGTGAACGACAAATTTGGCGATGCAAAGCCGCAGGCGGTGATTGCATTGATAAAGCTCAAGGATCCTGATCGCGAGAAGCTACTCTTGAAGCATGTGAACCGCATGTGGTACTCCGGGCGAGAGTTAAAGGGATTCAAAGACCCACAGCTGGCGGTCTCGTTGAGCAAGAGGATTGACGCTCAGGGGCGGAACGCAGATATGTATTTGGCGCGATTCTTAGCCGGCTGGGCGCCGCCGGAATCTTGTCGAACGATGGGCTTTCTGCTTCGGGCGAGAAATTTAAGAGACGCGAGTTCGGCCCTGACCTCGATAGGCACAGACGAGGCTATTGCGTACATGGATCAAGCCGCGCGTATGCAAGGCTCGAACAGCGAAGGGCTCTTGTTTGCCATTGTCATGGACTTGGGTAACTCGCGAAATCCGAAGGCGATTCCAGTGCTTAAACGCTATCTGACCCACGTTAATCCGCGCGGGAGCATGCAGGTGGATAGAGTTCTCGTGCATACGCAAGATGCCGCCGCCTACGGGTTGAGCAAGTTTGCTCAGCCCGAGGCAGCGTCGTCTATTCGCGATTACAAATACGTCACGGACATCGGCGTTTACACCAAGCTTGACGTTACTGGCTATTAGGTTTTGCGTTGAGAATAACCTGGGCGTGTTTCAAGAGCTCGGGTTCCTTACAGCCCGTTGCCATGGCCTTCTTCATTGCTCGTTTCGCCTCGAAGAGAAGGAAGTCTCCTTCCCCAGTCACCTTTGCGGGAGTGTGTTTGTAATAAAGGTAGGTGGTCCAAGCAAAGGCATCGTAGGCGTAAATGTCCTGTCGATTTTGTAGGTCTTCTTCGGCGATGTGATGGGCTAAACGTAGGTCCTTCAACTGGTCCGCAAGATACATGGCATAGAGGCGATCGTGCGTGTGACCATGCTTCTTTGCAACGGCTTCGCCATGAGCGGCGCCCATACCCTTGCGAGATTCGGCGTTTTCCTGGTCGATTCTTGCCATCATGGCTTTGGATTTCTCGATTTGGTTCGTCTTGGCGTAGGCATCAACAAGCAAACCCATCACGTTGGTCATTTTGGCGATTTCGAGGGTGGACTCACCCCACTTGATGCTGTCTACCCACTCTCCCAGTTCCGCGTGGGCCCGGGCGAGGCCGGCTATGGCGCGATAGTCCTTGGGGAACCGCCTTAGCGCTTCATGGTATTGCTTAGCGGCTTGAACGGGCTCACCGGTTCGGACCAACACATCGCCCGATTTTGTGAAAAACCAGGACGCAGTTTGGGGCGGTAGAGATTCGATTTGGGCGACCTTCTGAGTAGCGCCTCTCATGAGGGCAACGGCGCGATCGTTCTCACCGTTGACGAGGCACCATCGAGCCATCATAGCCGCCGTGCTCGGTTCGTCTTCGGCGGGTAGCTGAGCTAGCATTTGTTTGAACTCTTCGTATCGACCTAGCTCTAAGAGGATGTCTGCCTTAAGTCGAAGTGGCCCTGGAGAATCCGGTTCGAGGGACACGGCAAGCTTTGCCGCTTCCAATCCTTCTGCAAACCTGTGTTGTTCAAGCAGACTCTGGGCGAGTCGTGTTGCGGCCCGGGAATTGTTCTTCCTGCGTGCCGTCAGTGATCGTCGCGCGGCCGCTTCTGCCTTTATTGCAGACTTTGTATCGTCCCGCTCACGGGCTTTCGCGAGGTATGCCTCAGAGAGCATGGCGAGACCGATTGCGCCTTGAGGGTCATTCTTTACGCGTTCCTCGTTGAAAGCGATGAGCTGATCAGAATTGAGTGGGACGGTTGACAGCCTTGACTTATACAGCTCCTTTGACGAATTTGAAGTTACCGTCTTGTTTGATGCACATCCGCAGACGGTCACGACCAGCGCGAGAAAGATGAGTTTTTTCATGGTGAGAATCCTTTTATAGGGGCAGGCGAACCTGCCCCTGTTATGAACTTAGCGCGGGGCGCCTAAGTAAGGGAAAGTGCTTGTGAAGCGCTTTCCGCCGGGACCGACGTTGTCGCTGGTAAGAGCGGGAATCGCCTTACCATCATCAGGCGCTAGACCAAGCGCACTTACGGTCGTGCCGAAGACAGCTCCTAGAGAGATGTCAACGACGTCATCAGTAAGCTCCCGGCCGCCGCCCATGCTACCGGTGGCCCCACCGGTTTGAACACCCAGATAGGCGCCTCTGCCGGGCTTACTGAGATCAGCAATCATGATGTCTCGGTTGAAGATTGCCTTGATAACATCCGTTGTAGCCTGTGAGCGACCGGCAGCACGAGTCATAAAGCTCTGAATGTCATTGGCAAGTTCATCCTTGTCTTTGGTCGGAGCGATCGTGTTGTTGACCTTGTGGCGGTTATTTGCAAATGTTGCAAACACTTCGTTTACAACCGGGTTGGCGAGGCGATCTTGTTGAACATAGACTGCGCCACTCTTGACATTTGTTGTTGTCCAGAGTCCGATTTTGCCGCTTGATGTGACCACGTTAGATCCGGAGCCAGCGCAGCCAACGAGGGCAAGACCGGCCGCGATTGATAATAAGCTAAGTTTTTTCATGTTCATCAATCTCCTATTTAAGCAACTGCGTCTTGGGCAGTTCGATGACGATCGACAGGACGTTGAATCCGCCGTTTGACAAGAAGTCCACCGCGGTGCCAGGTGCTCGCCACGTAGCGGCCATCGGCATGTTTGGATCAGCGGGGGGAGTGGTCAATCCGGGGGGAACGCCACGATCTGGCAGAATGGTGAAGAACTGCTCAAGGTCAAAGAAGAATGAGTCTTCTCGGGCACCGGCGAATACCTTCATTCCGGGAATCGGGCTGAAGGTTGCGTTGATTGTGCCCTTGGTCGCATAAGGCGCGATCAGCGTGTTTGAAGTGCTGATTTCGTTCGGGGCTGCAGGGCCCGCAACTTTAACTTTTTGCGCCGCGCCAGTGCCTTCAAAAGTCACTTGGATAACGCGGTCTTCGACTCCGTTCTGATCCAAGTCCAGTTTGAACTGATACAGAACATTCGTGTCGAAGGATGCTGATCCACCGGCACCGCGGGCGATGAGGGGGTTTACATTCATGGCGAGAACGTAGTTGTCAGGGTTCTCTTTGCTTTCAAACATATAGACATCACTGATGTCTGATCCGGGTTGCGAAACCACCTCGCGAGTGTCGGCATGATCTGAGCCGATTGCTCGCTGGGCGAGGAACGCTCCAGTTGAAAGTAAGACAACTCCAATGGCGAAAGCTTTTGTGCTGAATTTCATTTGAGTCTCCAATTTCGCCGCATTAGGTCGGCGTGATAGTAGTTTCCAAGGCTAAGGTGAACGAAACCTGAATGTCACCTTTTGGGGTTGTGAAATGTTCGCTCGGCTACCTAGAACCACGTTCAAAACCGATCTTATCGACCTGAATGTGGACCCGATCAAGCGTGGATTTCAGGTCAAAAGGATGGAATAGGGCCCCGGTCACTGGTGAGCAATTGAGTGCGGCCGAGATCCCACCCGGCCGCAGGCATAGTCATAGGCAACCGCTAAGCGACTGCAACTTTCGTATTTTCACAGGCTTGCACGCACTTTGTGCATTCATTGGCACAGCTCTTACATGAATCCATCGCGGAGGCTGATTTCTCGCACTCGTCTGCGCAAGCATTGCAAGCCTTTATGGTTGAGGCTGTCGCCGAGTGGTCGCCAGCCGTAAGGTTTGCCCCATGCATTTCGCACGCGTCAGCGCATTGATTGCAAAGCTTTACGCATGAATCCATGTGCCCTTTGGTTTCGCAGGCCGCAGCATTCTCCCGACAAACCTTTGCGCAGGACTGTAGCGTGGCAATGCAATCGGTAACTTCTTTGGTCGTTGTCATATTTGAGTTCCTTGGGCCCAGATGATTCGCTTGAGCCCGAACATATGATGGCGTGGGACCGGCAAAATACCAAGTCGTTTTTTGCACCGTCATAAGAACCTCTGACAGTAAGCGCTACAACTGCGGTGACTTACTTCTTACGAGCGTTGCGTAGGCATTGTGGGCGTGAATCGACTCGTGGTTTTCCACTTCGATCTCGTACCACGTAATCCGATTTTCTGCTTCAAAGGCGAGGGAAACCTCTCGAACCATGTCTTCGACAAATCGGGGATTGTCGTAGGCTTGTTCGGTCACAAACTTCTCGTCGGGGCGCTTTAGCACGGGGTAGAGAGGAGCTGAACCGCACTTTTCAACGATCTCGATAACCTCTTCCAGCCATATCATTTCGTTAAACCGGATCCGAACCGTAACGTAACCCCTTTGATTGTGAGCTCCGTAGGCGCTGATTTCTTTTGAGCACGGGCACAGGGTTGTCACCGGTACCACAACCTTCATCACGAAATCATCGGCGCAGTTCGCCGTGAAAGTGCAATCGTATTGCATCATGCCAACCTGCTTCGTGACCGGTGCTGGCTTGCTGATGAAGAAGGGAAACGAAACCTCGAGGTCGGCGCGCTCGGCGTTCAACCGTTCTTTGAGCCGCAAAATGATCTCGGGGATCGCTTTGACGCTCACCTCCCCGTGATGCTCGTTTAGAACGGTAAGGAAGCGGCTCATATGGGTGCCCTTGAACTCCTTGGGGAGCTCAACCGTGAGCGTGAAATCGCCGATGGTGTGTTGAAGCTCATGCTCCCTATCGAGAACGGCAATCGGGTGCTTAACAGAGCGCACTCCAACCTTATCTATTGAGATATTGCGAACATCGGGGGTGGCTTGAATGTCAACGAGCGGCGTATCGGGCATCTACTTCAATTGTGACGTATCGAGCGAGGCAACGTAAAACCCGAAGCCAAGCGTCTCTCTCCCCCATCGAAGATAGGCATCATACCAACTGTCGCTCCGAGCAAGGTAGTCGGAAGCCTCTGGATCGCTTGGGTTGTTCTCGCACCACTCGACGATCGAGTAGCGATATCGCCCCTCATATTCATCCCAATCATCCTGACTCGAAGCGGAGGAGTACCAGAGGCGGTAGCCGGCATTCGTGATTCGGAGGGCGTTTTCGGCGTGAGTTGAAAATTGGTCGTCGGAACCGCCAAGCTTTTCAAGATATGCCGCCTCAGGCTTCTTGGCCCAAAATCCCTCGCCGATCAAAAGTTTAGCGCCGGGTTTCAAGCGTGTTCGGCAAAACTCGAGAGTGCCCTCGAGTCCGCCAAGGGCGTGGGTTGAGCCTATGCAAAGAATTCCGTCGTATTGAATGGGATCGAGCTCGTTGGCATTGACAACGTGATATTTGACGCTTGTTCCTTTTGCTTTGGCCCGCTTTATTGCCTCGGGATTGTGGTCGATTCCTGTTCCTTTGCACCCATAAAGTTCGGCCGCCAAGTTCGTCCAAGCTCCGAACCCGCAACCGATGTCCAGCAATAAGTTTCCCTTTTTGATGGTGAGCTTATCCATGATTTGACATGCTTTCCACTCCGAGATGGGGGAGGCGAATTCGCATCGCGTATGGGCGATATTGGAGAAACGTTGACGATCCATATCGGTAGGATACCGGTGCGAGGACGCTAGGCCGCGCACGCTCGGTGCGCAGACTGGTACACCTATGGTTCATGAGTGACTTCTTTTCTGTTGCCACCCGGCTGATTCCAAAGCTAGACTCTTTTGCGGGTTCTGAATTGCCCGTTTTTTCTCCGATTGATGGCACATTGATCGTCTCCCTTCGAATGGATTCAGCAGACGAAATTGATCGCAAGATTGCTCAATCCGTGGTCGCTTTTAAGCAGTGGCGCGACGTACCAGGCCCAATTCGAGGCGAACTTGTCCGGCGATTCGGCGACAAGCTGAGAGAGCACAAAGAAGACTTATCGACCCTGGTCACCATTGAGTGCGGCAAGATTCTTGAGGAAGGTCGGGGCGAAGTCCAGGAAATGATCGATATTTGCGACTTCGCAGTTGGAATATCGAGGCAGCTTTACGGCTTAACCATTGCCAGCGAGCGACCAAAGCACTCAATGCAGGAGAACTGGTTGCCGCTTGGCCCGGTTGGAATCATCAGCGCCTTCAATTTTCCCGTTGCGGTTTGGGCATGGAATGCGGCTTTGGCGTTGGTTTGCGGTGATTCTTGCTTATGGAAACCATCCGAGAAGACACCGTTGACCGCTCTGGCATGCCAGGCATTGTTTGACGAGGTTTGCGCCGATTTCCCGCAAGCTCCGGCTCATCTTTCTCAGATCATTATCGGAGCGGCTGCTCAAGGCAGCCAGATAGTGGATGATGCAAGGGTGCCTTTGATCAGCGCCACGGGCTCCTGTCGCATGGGGCGAGCGATTGGTCCCAAGGTTGCGGCTCGCTTTGGCCGATCGTTGCTGGAGCTAGGGGGCAACAACGCCATCATCGTCACCCCTTCGGCTGATCTGGGGGTTGCCATTCCTTCCATCCTCTTTGGGTCGGTCGGAACGGCTGGACAGCGATGCACAAGCACTCGACGAGTTATTGTCCACAGATCGATTTTTGACAAGGTTTTTGAGTCGCTCAAGACCGCTATCTTGCAGATTGGCAGCACAAAAGTTGGAAGCCCATTGGAATCGACAACGCTGGTAGGACCGCTCATTGACGAGTTGGCGTTTGACGGCATGCAGCGAGCGATTGAACTGGTTCGACCCCATGCGGTGGAGATTGTCGGGGGACAGAGAATTCAGAGTTCAGGTGGGTTCTACGTTCACCCTGCACTCGTAAAACTGAGTGGCCATGTCGATTGCATTCACGAAGAAACCTTCGCCCCCTTGACCTACATTCTCCCTTATGATTCACTGGAAGAAGCGATGGAGATTCACAACGAAGTTCCTCAAGGACTGAGCTCGGCGATCATGACGACGGACTTGCGTGAAGCCGAGTATTTCAAACAGAACTCAGATTGCGGAATCGCCAATGTGAATATCGGCACGAGCGGAGCCGAGATTGGCGGCGCTTTTGGTGGTGAGAAAGAGACTGGCGGCGGAAGAGAATCGGGCTCGGATAGTTGGAAAGCTTATATGCGCCGACAGACTTCGACCACCTATTACGGCACGGAAAAGCCTGCCCTTGCTCAAGGGATCAAGTTTGATCTTTGAGTCTTTACGTTTTGTTGATTGGTTAGTAGTTGTGGCGCTCGCCGTTTCGGCGGGGTTCTTTGTTGTTTTTGGTGACGGAGCAATGGCTGCACTCCTTGTTGGTTCGGCTTTACTTATCTGGCGCAACAGGTGGTGGTCTCACTTGCTTTCGGCGGGGATCACGTTTTTTGCGGGCATGCTCGCCTTCATTCTATGTGACTCCGGCAGCAGAAGCGAGAACGTATTGTTGCATCCGTTTCATCAGGTTGTGATCTACTTTGCCGGCTATGGAGTGCTTAGATGTGTAAGCCTTCTTGCGATCAAACTCACCGAAAAGGGCGATTAGACGTAGAATTAGACAAATTATGATTGCAATCCGTAAAGCAAACGATCGCTTCCATACCGAAATTGCCTGGCTTGATAGCTGGCACACCTTTTCCTTTGGCGACCATTTTGACCGCAACTTCATGAGCTTTCGAAGTCTGCGAGTGATTAACGATGACATTATCGGTGCCGGCCAAGGGTTCGGGATGCACCCGCACCGCGACATGGAAATCGTCACCTACATGCTCGATGGTGAGCTTGCTCACAGGGACAGTATGGGAAACGGCGCGACAATCCGGCCGGGAGTTATCCAAAGGATGAGTGCTGGGCGTGGGCTCATGCACGCTGAGGCGAACGCGAGCCAAACAGAGTCATGCCGACTCTTGCAAATTTGGATCATGCCCGAATCCCAAGCCCTAGAGCCAACCTACGAGGATCGCGCTTTCCCCGATCTCGATTCCGGAAATCTTGTTTTGATTTGTAGTCATGAAGGTCGGGATGGGTCGATGAAAATCAACCAAGATGCCTCCATGTATGCCTGCCGTCTCCCATCTGGTCAAGCTCAGACTTTAGAGATTTCAGAGGGAAGATTTGCTTGGGTCCAGGTTGCTGATGGTGAGATAGCCCTCAACGGAGAATCGATTGCAAGAGGGGATGGGGCAGCAGTTTCCTTTGAAACCGTGCTCACGTTCGAGGCGGGAACGGATTCGGAGTTTCTTGTTTTTGACTTGGCCTAGGGGCAGCGTTACCTCGCAATTTTACGGTAATTGGACGTCTCGCAGTTGGCAGTATTGCCTGGCATGTCGTACAATGCAAGGTAACTGGAAATTCCAGTTGGAGGACTTATGAAAAGACAGATATTGATCGCGTTAGCGGCTTGCGTGTTGCCCACAATGGCATCGGCCCAGGTAAGTGCTCTTTACGTTTCGGACTTTAACTCTTCTCGGACGGCGATTGTTCAGGGTGGAGTAGTAACGGGGATGTTCAACCGGGCTCAAGCAGGCGACTTTGCTCTTGCTATCGGATCGACGATCCGGAGTTATGGCCGAAATTCAGGAGATACGGGGAATGAATATAGCTTGTCCGGAGGATTCATTGGCTCGTTCGGCAATACAAACCCTGGCTTTGTTGACACCTACGATGGGGCATCGGATGGCAATCGAACGTGGTCCGTAGCGCACAATGATTTTGGGTCACCTGAATTTGCGGTTATTCAAGCGAGTTCAAACTGGGCCGGTGGCTCAAAGGTTTGGGCACCCGCTGATCGAAGTTCAGGCATAACATACGACAACACCGACGACACTCTCTGGATTGCGAAGAATGTTAGTGGTAGCGATGGCATCATGCACTACTCAACGTCGGGAGCATTGCTCGGCGGCTTCTCTTTTGGATTCTTGGACGGCGCTGGCTATGGCCTGGCCCTCGATCGGGCTGATAATACTCTCTGGCTGACAGGCGCTTTTGGAACCGCCGGAACCCTGTTTCAGTTTTCAAAAACCGGAACGCTGTTGAACACCGTGAACGTTTCCGGGCTCAATGGCTTCAACGCGATGAGCGCTGAGTTTAGTTCTGTTCCAGAGCCGGCCTCGATGGCCGTTCTTGGCCTCGGAGTTGCCGCACTCTTGAGGCGACGAAGAAAGTAGATTATCATCGTGAGCCCCGGTAACGGGGCTCACGACATCTCGAGGAACGCATCTTGGGTTTCTCGTGTT
>JBEBHJ010000140.1:0-1833 GCA_040081075.1 Fimbriimonadaceae bacterium
AGCGCGTTGTGTGCCAACCGCCTGATAAAAAACGAAATTTGGGAAGCTTCTCGGCTATGAACCCCTCTGCTGTCGCTATTCCGAAACCAATACCGCGATTCTCAACGCAACCCACAAAACCTACCCACGCCGTTGATTGTCACCGCCCCAATAACCGATTTATCCAAGGGAAAGTTTGCCTACTCTCACCAAACAAGGAAACACAAACGCCCACCTCTGATGTTCTGTCCTTGGGAGTTGATGGTCTTCAGTTGATAGTTGATAGTTGATAGCCATTATTAACACCAAACGATCAACTATTTCCGACCCTACTCCGAGTTACTCACCCAAACGATGGCTGGAGAAAAGAGACCTGGATTCGAGAATTCTCAACCGGCAAAATGAGGTAAGTGGAAGAAATAAAGGGCTGATTTCAACCCCACGGCATCTTCCCGCACCCGTCGCCGCCGATTTCATTGACAGCGAAGAAGATGACATCAACGCCGCTTAATCCCACTGTTGAGAGAGGTATTCAAACCAAGAAAGCCTTCCCAGAAACGGGAAGGCTTTTTTGCGGGGGGGCTTCACTTTTAACCGCAGAGATTGCAGAGAACCGCAGATGTATTTACATTAACTCCGCCACAAATCCTCTGCGTTCCTCCGCGTCAATCATACCCTGTTGGGTCGCCGATTATACCCTGTTGGGTCACAATGAGGCAGCTCATGCGAAAGTTTCCATAATGAGCGACACGGAGGTGCGTGCCTTGTTTGAAGGGGGGAAATCCCTTTCATTGATAGTTTTCTATGAGCAAGTCTTTGGTTCGTACTATTACCGTGTTTATCGCCGCGCTGGGGTTCACCGCGAACCTTTCCGCAGTGCCAGTTGACTTTGTACACGAGGTGCGGCCTATTTTTGAAAAACACTGTTACGAGTGTCACGGGGAGAAAAAGCAGAAGTCCGGACTCAGGCTCGACGTGAAGGAGATGGCGTTGAAGGGCGGTGACAACGAGGGGCCAAATATCATGCCGGGAAAGGCGCAGGAAAGCTCGCTTATTCATCTCGTTACTTCAAATGATGAGGACGAGGTGATGCCGCCGAAGGGCCGCCTTTTAGCCGCAGAAATCGACACGCTGACGCGTTGGGTCAACGAAGGCGCGATCTGGCCGGACGGAGTGGACCGCGTGAAGCTGATAGACAAACGAGACCACTGGAGTTTCAAGCCCCTCAACATCTCGGCGGGTCGGCACACAATTGATTCCTTTATCGACGCCAAACTTGATGAAAACGGTCTGCGCCGTTCGTTGCCAGCCGGGTCGACCCAGTGGCTGCGCCGGGTGACGCTCGATTTGACCGGCTTGCCACCCACACCGGAGGAGGTCGGGGCTTTTCTGGAGCAACCCGGGCCGAACTACGCCGCCGCAGTGGAGCGATTACTGGCGTCGCCGCGATACGGCGAGCGCTGGGCGCAGCACTGGCTGGATGTGGTGCGTTATGCGGACACCCACGGTTTCGAGGTGAACACGGAGCGCCCCAATGCCTGGCCGTATCGGGATTACGTGATCCGCGCCTTCAACGCGGACAAACCCTACGACCGCTTTATCCAGGAGCAGATTGTCGGCGATGCCATGGGGGAGGATGCGGCCACGGGGTTCCTGGTCACTGCCTCGGTGTTGTTGCCGGGGCAAATCGGCAAGGATGAGCCCTCCAAACGTCTCGCCCGGCAGGATGCGCTCGATGAGATCGTGAACAACATCAGCCAGACTTTCCTCGGGCTGAGCGTCGGCTGTGCGCGGTGCCACGACCACAAGTTCGATCCGGTCACCGCGAGGGACTATTACGCCATGCAGGCCTTT
>JBEBHJ010000058.1:0-24925 GCA_040081075.1 Fimbriimonadaceae bacterium
GAAGCAACCACCATGAACGGAATAAATCAGCAAACGGGGCAGTGTATGGCGCGAGGACGCGCAGCTGCCGCAAATCAAGATCCGTTTGACGAGGTGCCTTGAGATAGCAACGGACACAGATCTTTACGGAAACCTGGATTTGGGCTTGGTGGGGTGTGCCGGAATCACTCATGGGCCCGAGTGGGGTGCTTGCGGCCAGTCGATCGAGCGTACGCTGTGCCGGCTGATCTCCTGCGCCCATAAGCGTATTGTGGGCAGACCCTATTATTCATTTTTCACGATTATTTGGGGCTCACTCTTGGAACCTGACCGCGAAATCAAATCTGGGATCGGGAGGCGCAGTTTGTATCGAGGCGTGATCGCAGGAATAGACATAAAGATAGGCCGCGAGATAGTTGAAGGAACGCCGGAAGAGATTCGAGATGCATTAGCCAAACTGTGGATGGAGGCATCGGTCAGTCTTAGGGAATTTGTGGAGAAGAAGACTGGTGAAGATCACTCGATCCTAACCGACATAGTCGCGAAAGCGGTGGCAGTATTCAATCAGATACCGATAGAGTCCGAACCCCGTGATCCGGACAAAGTCAGAAGGGAATATGAAGATGGAATTGCTTTTGTTCGAGGGTCTTTGGCGCGCGGCAAGATCAGCCAAGAAACTGCTGATCACTTCGCTGGAGAACTTGAACGGTTGAAGGATAGCAACGGGCTGACGTGAATGTCCTTCGACAATCCCGTAACATAGACTAGAGCCGATCAACGCCTGGTAAAGTGAGTTCATGACGAACTTCCTTAGCTTAATGGTTGCTGCCCTGGGTACGAGTGCCCTGGCGACGATTCAGGATCAGAAGCCGATAA
Organism: Fimbriimonadaceae bacterium; assembly: GCA_040081075.1. Taxonomy (GTDB): domain Bacteria; phylum Armatimonadota; class Fimbriimonadia; order Fimbriimonadales; family Fimbriimonadaceae; genus JANJUB01. The sequence goes on from JBEBHJ010000058.1 coordinate 856, forward strand.
AGCTTTCACTCGACTTGGCTCCGAAGGTCATGACCATGGATTTTATGCGGGCGAACATGATGGGTTATATGCCTTCTGGGTGCGTGCTTATCAAAGAGAAACCAGGCTTCATTTCGAAAGAGCCCGCCTATCAAGGCACCCCGGTTTACGGCGCTTTTCGCGTTGGCAACGGCCCAAAGAACGTGACCTACTTTGCGGTTGATAGCGCTTCAGACAACAAAGAATACATCTATGTTGATTCAAATCAAGACGGTGATTTGTCTAATGATGGGGCAGGAAAGTGGGATGAATCTAAGCCAGACGATAGTGGTATTGTCCAACATTCGGGGATTATTACAGTTCACGCGTCGTGGGGTTCGGCTATTCAAGAGAGCGAAGCGGGATCTTATAGTTTGTTCGTCTATCACACACAGGGGGCCAATCGGCTGGGCTACACCAAGGTTACGGCGCGTTCGGGCAAGCTTGAGTTAGGCACCAAAACTTACAACATTCTCTTAGCCGAGGACGCCAGCGACGGGCTCTTTACTGTGCCAAAGAAGACCGATCGGACCCGTGGCACCGTTCACCTGATGATTGACCTAGATGGTGACGGCCTTTACAAGGGCTTCCAAAAAGAGGTGAATGGAGGCAAGCTTATGTTTGCTGAGCACTTTATGCTCAACGCACCCTTTAAGGTGAACGACCAGTGGTGGGATGGCGTGCCCAACATCAGTGGATCGGAACTCATTCTTATCCCGTCAACCGCCCCAACCGAAACGAAGGCTGCTCCGCAAGAGCCGTCGCTTCAAGAACCTCTGCTGAAACCAGGAACTTCCGCACCAGATTTCACGGCTGCAGACCCAACCGGTAAGCCGATCAGCTTGGGTCAGTTCAAGGGCAAGGTTGTTTTGTTGGATTTCTGGGCCACTTGGTGCGGCCCTTGCCAAGCCTCGATGCCTGGTCTCGAGAAAATTTATCAAGGCATCAAGGATCAAGGAGTGGTTGTTCTGAGCTTGAACGTGTGGGATTCAAAAGCTCCTTTTGATCAGTGGATCAAAACCAATTCGGGAACGAAGTACAACTTTACTTTCGCCTATGATGCGGCTGAGAGCGACATGAAGAAGAGTATTGCGAGCAGCAAATACAAGGTAAGTGGAATCCCCACGATGTACATCATTGGGCGGGATGGCAAGATCGTGGAAGTAGTTGTTGGCTCGGGGAATGAGAAGGCGCTGGAAGCCGGCCTAAAGAAAGCAGGGATCAAGCTAAAGGGCTAGGTTTCGAGCATGGCAAACTCCATGAAGACTCTCATTGCACTTGGACTCTTGCTGTTAGTGGCTGCTTCGGTCCGGGGCTCAGACGTTTCGCTGGCCGCGACTAGCGCCGGACCGCCCCTCAAGCTGTTGGGAAATCGTTTCTTCACGTTTAACACCATTGTTCGCGTACGCCAGATCGAGATGTCACGTGACACCGCGGAAGGACCCGATGAATCGAGCCTGCACACGCCGACGGAAGCCCGAACTTTTCGTGAAACGGTAGAGCGGGGCTGGCCCGGAGCAAGGATTACTTGGGGTTTTAGTTGGCTAGCGCTTAAAGATCAGCGCCCCAACTACGTCGCATTAAGACGGTTGGTTGTTGAGTTTCACAAGCGGTTTGGCGACGAGATTACCTTTGTTCCGGGCGGCTATTTTGCCAACATGTACAACACACGCGAACAAGTGAATCGCGACCTGCATGATGGGTTGCAAATGGTCTCTGAGATGGTCGGCGGTGGTTATCGGCCCAAGTGTGTAATCGCGGGATTCCTTTCCGCCAAGAACCTGCAGTATCTGGCCGAAAAGGAGGGCATTCGAGTTTGCCAAGGCAATATTTGGAGCCAATACGCAGTTGACAACGGCGACGGCGAGGGTTCCATCAGCTATCCGTACTATCCGTCGAGCGAGCATTTCTGCAAACCAGCTCAATCTAAAAGGGACCTGATCGATTGCGTAAACCTCGACGGATGGACGGTGGATTTCTTGTGCGCACGCTATCCCGTCGCTCGAATGATCAACGGCATCCGCTGCGGCAGCAGGCAAGGGGTGGGGCCGATTGAAACTTTGCTCCGGATGGGAGATGAGCTAGGATCACGGGCCATGCTTGCCACAACAGCAGCCCATTTTGACACCGGGTTTTCGCTCAACAATTTTGCATGGGTAACGTGCATCTGGGAGCTGGGTTTGGTGGAAGGCCGTAAGATCTATGGGTACGGCGGACGAAATGGAATGGACGGCCTTTCGATCTGGCTAAACGAGATGAGACGCCGTTGGCCAGAAGCGAAATGCGTTACTCAGGGAGAGTTTGGGCTGATTTGGCGGGCGCAATATCCGAACAATGACAAGCTCAATTATCGGTTTGTCCAACGGGGTTCTGGCATCGGCGGGTCCGATGCAGAGATGGAAATCCGCTGGTTCATGAATAAGGATTTTCGGATGGCCTTTTTGAGAAACTGGAGAGATGGCGAACCTGAAAAACTCATTGACTTCACCCGCTATGATCTGCCCGCACAAGAACCAAGCGATCCTGTATCTGGTCAGCACAGCCGCAACTGGAGCCTATTTAACCGCCTTAACCAAAAGGGTGTCCGTCCACAGGATTCACCCACGTCTCTGGGGCAACTGACGACAGGAGAGCAGGCACTCATCAAGCGCCGATACCCAGAACTGTTCAACGGCAATCAATATTGAATCCCCCAGGCGGATAGTGCTTCAGAAGACCAGACAACAAAAAAGCCCCCATCGGGAGCCATTTTGAACCTAAAACTTGGTGGACAGTGAAGGACTCGAACCTTCGACCCGCTGATTAAGAGTTAAGAAGTATCTCGTCTCACACCCTCTCATAACGTCTCTGTTTGAACCTAAACACAACAACAACTGTCTCACGAAGTCTCTGAAAGTTACTGTCAAAATCTCGTCTTAACTGTCAAAATAACTGTCATAATACAGGTATGGAAACGACCAAGAAACGAACGCGCAAAAATCGTGGATACTCCGCTTGGAAACGCAAGGACGGAAGATGGGGATGGTCAGTAAACATCGGCATACTTCCAAGCGGAAACCCCGAGCGAGCCCAAGGAATCTGCAAGACCGAACGCGAAGCCGAAGACGCCGCCCAAAGCGTAAGAGCTAAACACAAAGCCGGAGCCCACGTCCCCAAGGGCAAAGACAAAACCCTAAAACAGTTTCTCGATGAGTGGATGGATCTCAATGTCAGACCCTACAAAGAACCCAAAACCATCGCCTACTATGAAGGCATGATCAAAAATCACATCGAACCGACTCTCGGTCGAACCCCGCTCCGCAGGCTCACCGCGCCAATGGTCCAAAAGATGATCAACGACAAAGCCAAGCCCTATCTCGTTACACCCAAACCTACCCCAGAGAACAAGAACCCCGAACCAATCGAGAAGCAACTCAGCTACGACACCCTTAGGGGAATCAGAGCAACCCTTGGAAGCGCCCTAACAAGGGCATTCAAAGATGGTCTAGTCGCCGAGAATATCGCCAAGCGCATCGACCTTCCAAAACGACCGCAACGCAAAGCCAAATACCTCACGGCCGAGCAAGCAAGCAAGCTCCTCGCCCAAACCGGAGATCACCCCATCGACCGGCTAATCGTGCTAACCCTTCACATTGGGCTCCGAATCGGCGAAGCCACCGGCCTAACATGGGATGACGTTCTTTGGGATGATGAAGCGATCACGATTCGAGGCCAGCTCCAACGCATAGATGGCACCCTCACTCTGAAGCGAACAAAGTCCGAAAGCGGATACCGCCTAATCGGAATCCCTAAGACCGTTTTGAAAGCGCTTCGAGAGCAAAGGGCCTACCAACTCATGCAAACCCAAAATAGCCTCTCAAACGGCCCCACAAACCCTCTAAACCTCGTTTTCCTTAACCTCGATGGCAGGCCCATTGACCCAAAGTTCGCAAACGACCGGCTCCACTATCTAATGGAACAAGCCGAGATTCCAAGTCTCAGTTTCCATAAGCTACGCCACACCGCCGCAACCCTAGCATTGGCCGATGGCATGCCCTTGCACCTAGTAAGCGACTTGCTCGGACACAGCCAAATCGCCCTAACCGCAAACATCTACGGTCACGCTGTCCCCGATGCTGTAAGACCGATCACCGATGCCCTTGAGCGAATCATGAGGCCGAAAGAATGACGCTAGAATATCTGGATGAGTGAAGAACAGAATGTACCGAAGTTTGCTTCGCTGAAAAGCGTTCCGCTAAGAGAGGGATGGCAACACGAAGCAAAAGATTTCACCCCTTGGCTATCACAAAACTTGCAACTGGTCGGCGAAGCAATCGAAATGCAGTTGGAGCTGGTTGCAGTTGAACAGAAGGTTGGCATCTTCTCCGCCGACATCCTGTGCAAAACACCCGAGTCCGACCACTTCGTTCTCATCGAGAACCAGGTCGAGAGAACCGATCACAAGCACCTTGGGCAAGTGTTAACCTATGCTGCCGGGCTCGATGCCGTAACCATTGTCTGGGTCGCCGCCGCGTTTGCCGATGAGCATCGGGCCTGCCTCGATTGGCTTAACCGATCCACCCGCGAGGGCATGAACTTCTTTGGCATAGAAGTCGAGCTCTGGAAGATTGGCGATTCACCTTATGCTCCGAAACTGAAAGTCGTCTCTCGACCGAACAGTTGGACCAAGCAGGTAACAACCGCCTCCGACTCCCTCGCCGAGTCTGCAACCAAGCAAACACAATTGCGCTATTGGACCGCATTTGCGGAAACACTTCAATTGCGGCAAGGGCCGCTAAAGCCCGTCAAGCCCTTCGCCGATAACTGGATGCCCTTTTCCCCTTTTAACACCCAAGGCATCGGCATAAACACTTACACAAAGCGAAGGCCAACAACTCTAGGTGTTTCCATGGGCTTCAACGGCACAACCGCACCGGCCAGACTCGAACTACTAAGGGAAAAACAGGAAGAAATTGAGGAGGAGCTGGGCCAACTCAAGTGGCACGTAAGCCAAGGCAGGATGACCGCGTATTGTGCGCTTGAGCGGTATGACCTCGATCCTATGGAAGAAGATACATGGAAAGATCAGCATGATTGGTTGATCGTACATGCCGAGCGGTTTTACCATCGCTTCAAGGCCTGGATTCTTGAACTTAGATCAGTCTCCTGAACCATGCCCAGACTTAACTTGCTCGCCAATTTCTCTTATGACATCAGCAATCTGGTTACGAGGTAAGTATCTCTCAAGAACCGTCCCCATCACCTTCATTATTTCAACCGCATCAACCGTCGCGGTGAACTGTTCCGTTATCTTCGGCAACGATAGCTCCATCATCGCTTTCCAAGCCGCCACTTGTTGAGCCGGAGAAACGACCTGCCCCGTCGAACTCTCCCCCTTCATAATCCCCTCGATCTCGGGCAAGGCATCCCAACCTTTAGCAAGCAAAGCCGCCCGAACCATACTCGGCGGTCTGCCGCCTCCTCCCTGATGCCCTGGAACGCCCCCTTTCAACAACGCGCCGCCATGTCGCTGCCTAACCAACTCACCGCTAGTTTCACCGCTAGTTTTGCTCATTTCTAACCCCCTGTCTTTGGCCATTCGGTATCCAACTCGGCCCCCATCTCATCCAATAATCTAGGCACATCTTCTATAGGGAAGTATCGCGAGAACACGATCGCCGCCGCCTTAAAAACATGAGCCGCTTCCGTCGTCACCTTGCACTCCTCAACCACCTTGGGTAACGAAAGATCCATCATTGCCTTCCAAGCCGAAATCTGTTGCGAGGGATGAACAGTTTGCCCGGTGGAACTCTCTCCCCGCGCTATCTTGACTATCTCAGGAAACACACTCCAACCTTCCTGAAGTATCGCCATACGGATTCGGTTTGGTGGTCTCCCACCCGCCCCGCGATGTCCGCTAACCCCGCCGGTAAGCAAAGCCCCACCGTGAGGCTGCTTAACTAGTTGACCGCTATTTTTACCGCTATTTCTTGGCATAAGCATATACTCCTGAGTAGTATACAATCTACCAGCGGTCAAGGTGTGAGATTATCCTCAACAATCAGCTCATGTAATATCCCAGGAGAGAGTTTAGGACCTCGGCATTTGCCAAGTCAAGATATTGAACAAGGGCAGATTTTGAACGAGACTGGAATGTCAGGTGAACACCGTCTGACATTGGTTCAGCCGACAAAACTTTGGGCCAATCAACAGAGAAACTCTTCTTCGTGCCCATAAACGCAACGCGCAGGCTCGTGATCGAGAGGACGCCTTGATCAACTGGAACAATCGCAGTGACAGGTATTGACCGACCCCGTGTCGAACCAAAGCGATACGAAACGCCTTTGCAAATCCGCATGCTGACCCCAGAACTGCCTCCAATAAACTCTCGGGAAACGACACGTTCGTCCAGAATCTGGGCCGTTACCTCAACGTGGACAACTTCCCCTGGACTTTCACGAATCCTTGTTGAACCAGCTGGAAGTGACGGTAGTTGGCCATTCTGTATCTGCATACACGTGTGCGCAATATAATAAGTCCGCTGGTGTTGCAGAGGCAAGTCGCGCCAACCTAAGCCCAGGGTATTTCCAAGGTCGCCCAATGCTTGTAATTCTTGGGCAGTGACCACGCCATCCTCTAGAACAAACCGACTCACGTGAGTAAAGGCATCTCGGTGTATCTGCATGATCGATAGTTGGTCAAGCCCCAACGATCTTTGCTGAGCTTGTAAGGCGGCAACCTCCTGGGGGCTCAAACTCATATCCATGAGCATCCTCCCCAATGCATCCGCATATCCACGCAAATTAGATTTCTTCTGGCCGGATTGCTGCTGATCGGCGATCCATCCTGTGACCGCTCCTTTCAACTTTGCAAGCATTCATCTAGAATACAACATATGTGATAAGCCGACGTATTGCCAAAATCCTCGATCAAGTGCCCGGACGCTTATCGTGCTGGTATCTACCGATAGCATCAGATGGACGCGTAGCCACTCATTTCTTCGAGGTGTCCGCCATTTGAGAAACGAAAATGTTCATCAGTGTCGGACCAAGTGCTCTCCCTCAGGAATTTCTTTGATCACCGTTTGAAATGCTAGCGAGGTACTGGTGGGTGAGCCGACAGGCGTGTAATCTGAGCATAGGTAGGGATAAGTACCATTTCGGCATCGTGAAACTACCCACTCCTGCTGTCTTGCGGCCCGTATATCCATATTCCGTTGAATAGGCTGTCGAGCCCTTCGTTACGGTGATGCTGAGCACCTGCCCAAGTTCGCGCGCCGGAGGAGTAATACTCAATTTCTTGGGTAACACCGTCTAGCTCATCGACGACGGTGCGCGGCATTGCCTCTTCGATTTCCGTCGTTCCATAGGTTTAAGTTGCAACAAGGGATGGAACTCGAAGTCGGAGTGGCCTTATACGAAACGCTGCTGACTAGCCCTTCCTCATGTAGGAAGGTCGTGCCCCATGACTTTCCGGCGGCGTCAACGGTATTGACCGCTCTGCCAGTTCGCGTGCCCAGAACCCCGACATCTTCGGTGACGGTGGAGGCAAGTCTCCAGTAGGGAGAGCAGGATCTACCGCAGCTTGTGGTTGTTTGAGTGTATTCATAGCTGCTACAGTTGCCCAGCTTTGAGCTTGCAAAAACAAACATATGAACCCACGATCGATCCCGGACTGTCGCCAACAAACGGCAAAGGAGGAAGAAATCTGTATTGCTTTGTCGCTGCTTGCCACAGTTTCATTTCTTATCACTTTGGTCAGCACGCCAATTGCCAAAATGAAAAGCTCGCCAGATTGTAGCAACCACGTCTTTTTTGTAAATGTCGACGTGTGCTCCTTGCGGAAGAACGCTTCCCTTGAACACAAAGCGACTGCAATCTATATTGAGAAACTTAACCTTTTCCGGGTTATCACCAACGAAGTCTAGTCGCCGAACCATGTCGACCTTCCCGTCTACGTCTCCCTTTGATGCTGTAGTTAAAGCGATAGACGGAAGTGGCTCGCCCACAATAGGCGATCGCTGTTTACGGATCCAATGTCCCACCGACCCGGCCGACATTCTTCCCATGTTTGCCAGCGGATACCAAAAATTGTTAGCCGTATCGTATTTGCTAAAGCAACAACCGATCGCGCCTTCTATCCCCGCTACTGCGACATCCTCACCTTCGAACCAGTTGGTCATGTAAGCTCCGTTGACTGTGACAACGTTTAGTAAGTGACCGTCCAACGTTGGTTCAAAGTTGAGCAGTTCTCGTTGCTCGCAGATCTCAGAACGCCACAGTGCTACGCGTTCCTGTTTTAGTACTTCAAAAGAACTGTCGGCCCTTGCCTCATCATTTAGTTCAACCATTCTGCGTTTCCAGCCAAGCCCGTGGGCACGGATTGCGTAGGATAGCCATTTGGCAAGATTAACCGTGACAATTCCACCGTGGGAGTGGCCCACCAAATGAATGCGTGCCCCCTTCAGGTTACGGTCACAATCCTTAAAGAGTTGGGCAAGGAAACGTGCCGCAAATTCTCCAACATCAGCCGCCTTTCGAGCCATAGACCAAAAGGCTAGTTGAGTCTCAACAACGTCCCATAGATTTCTCAGCGACTGCTCCGCTCGGGCGCTCTGTCGGGCGAGTTTGATCGGGAGCATTGCGAACCATACGAGGCTCCCCCGAATTCCCTCAAACAGGCGGTAAACGTATGCGGCCACCCGCTCCCGGTCCCGTCTTGGAATGGGTGCTGCACCCCTTGCCCCACTTCTCTCGGGAGCCATTTGGTGTCGAACGTAGTAGGTCGCAGCGATACTTAAGACGATGCCTGCACCGATGCCGAGCTGGACCCATAGTTCAGGAGAATCTCCGGACAACATTACTAGCCCAAGGACAGTTGCAGCAATAACCGTGAATTCTCGAGTCGTGAATATAGGGGAAATCAAGACATAACAGACAATGGGAAGGATATGTACAATCTGAAGCGGAATGTAGCATACGTTTCCGAGAAAGCGAATGCCACGTCGTTGGCGTGAAATTCTTAGCTCACGCGATTCGCTCTCCTCGCCAACTCCTTGACCGTCAACAAAAGTTCGTTCTCGGTTCCTTAGTACAGCCGCTGTTAGGGACAGCCAAAGCAGCAAATAAAGAAAAAAATATGGCAACAGAAGTTCTAATGTGGTGCCAACCCGTGGAATATCCCCGACCGCGTTGCACAGCTGTGTAAAGCCCTCACTTATTCTTGTAATTGCGCTTTGCAAAAAGAGTGGTAATCGCGAGGTGCTGAGGAGCCCAGTATTGAATGCCTTCAATATCTGAGAAGCAACCAAGGTTAAAGGAACCAGCGACAGCATGACAGTGCCAACTGTGGTCAGCCACGCCAATGTTCCGATGAAGCGTCTGGGCAAAACCGTCTGTTCCGAAGTGGCGACGGTTTGCTCTGCCTCATGGAAGCAGCTCCAGGCCACTGTCAAAACCTCAAGCTCTCGTGACAGTGGTGACCTGTTTTCACTTTGGGTCCCTTTGAGGCGGTAGCCGCTCAGTGGCAACCTTTCAGCATCTCGTCTTAACCCCTCTGAGACCGGATCAACATCTGGGGCGCATAGCTTTTGGAATAGTTCAAACGCCGTTTCAAAATCCGACGTCATCATGGCCGATGCGTCAACCTTGTTGGCCATTGGCTCGATGACTTGCTGAACCCGCAAGAGAAAATCGTCTCTATTGCGACGCCCACCATAGTCAGTCCATGAGTTTAATCCTGGGTCAGAGTGATAGTGCAATCCGAGAAAAAGGGGGGTGCTTGAGTCATTCAGAGGGTCCAATTTCCTGTTCCCTTCGCTATCAACCCTGCCATACAGTTGAAGGAATATCGAAACGAGACGGTCATATGCGGCAACGCCACCATATAGATTGCGGTGCCAGCCATGGGTGAAGACGACAATATCGTCAACCTTTCGGTCTCCATCTTGAACATGTCGCCTGAGCAACTCATATGATTTCCAAAAGTGTGAACAAGGCCGTTCCGATGAGTCGTCGTCTAGAACAGTCCGCTTCCTTGAAACAAAGAACTCTTCATCAAGGAACGGGATCAAGAAGTAGCATCGTGAAAATCGACCATCGATTCGATCTCCCCGGCTCGAGAGCGCACTATCGTCGTGCGAGTCGGGGGTGGGAATACCCACCGGCTCTCCAAAATTCAGCACTCGCTTAGTTGACATTGGTCGTCAATCACTATCGCCGAGCAGTGAGGTCTAGAGCTCTCGGCACAATCATGACGCTAGCAAACATCACGAGCTCCTGATGTCGACGATCTGGTGAGCTTGGCCCCTTAAACATATTGCCGAAGATAGGCAAACTGGATAGCCCCGGTATCTCCCAACGCGGATTGCCCCGGGTTGCCGTGTCCATGCCAAACGTGGAGAGGCCAAACATATCAAAGGCTGAAACTTGGACTTTTGTTGTCAGTGGCGACACCTGAATCGTGTCGAATCGCGAGGTGATTTTTGCGTTGCTATCCTCGTCGGAGGCCGAAACCGCACTAATCACCTGGATATCTAGATTGGCGGTCGAACCATCTGCCATAACTGTGGGTCGAACCCCAAGGCTCAAGCCGGGTGCGATAGTGTAATACGATTCCTTTTGGCTTTCTAGGATCGTGAATAGTAAGTCAAGTTGAGGTGAAACGCTTCCCGCAAACGAATTGGTGGTCAGATTTCCGAGACCGCTTTTCGGAGTTGTTGATGCTTCAGTTGTTCCGGTTGCTGGCTTGCCGATGTCGGCGAGTGAGCCATAGGTCACCTGCTTTCGCACGCTCGAAGCCATGCCCATGTATGAAATTGGTTCTCGGCTTGTGCCAGATACAGAAATGTGTCCTAGGTAGTTAACTCCGGTGCCACCGTTCTCAAGCAGTATGCTCCTCGCCCATTCCATGGAAGGATTTTGAAACAGGGCATCCATGTCCTCGTGAATCGCATTTGAAATCTGTTGGACCAGTAGGTCAATCACAAAGCTTCGAGAGCGCAGTTGAAATCCGCTACCACTGTTCCACGCGCTGAGAAAGCGCGCTATGACCTCGACATCTCCGGTCCCGTCGCCTTGGTAATAGCCAATCGTATTCTTAAAGGCGCGGCCGTTTGAGGCTCTGTCGAGGATGGTCGAATACAGGCGCCTAAGATGTCCCAGCTGACGTTTGACATCGCCGCGAGTTCCTTTAGCGGCGATTTGCTTATCCAGCTCATCAATGTCCGCGGAAATCTGCGTGCATAAACCCTTGGAAATAGCATCGGTTAGCTTGATATTGATGTCCTTGCCTGATATGGCAGAGGAGTAGAGCAAAGTCTCGATAAGGGTTTTGGGCCTGATCTTTGCAGCAACAAAGTTGCTAAGGATTGTCTGAGGTAGGTCATTTCGAGTTCCGTCAATCATTCCAAGCGTGGCGAGTTCCCGTCCCAAATCAACGAGTTTCAAGCTCTCTGGAGCAGAAGGATTTCCCCAGTCAGCAACCAAAGGTTGGGAGCCTACAAATGAACTAATGAGTGCGAGCATCTTCTGCTGATAAGACCGGACGCTGCCAAGACCGGTTTTGACCAACTCCATGCTAGGAGCCAGCTTATTCGCTAGGTGTAGCTTCTCGTTAACCTGAAATGCAAATAGTTCTACCTTGACCTGTGAGGGAGGAACGTCAATGTACTTAGCGAGCAGACCAACGACTGCATCAACTGTGGCTTGGCGCCCTCGAATCATTAACCCAGTATCGTTAATGCGTGTAACAAGCGCACCGGGAACCGCATCCTGCAAAGCTTTGACCAGAGGATCGGTGGTTGGTGCGGGTGGGTCGTCATCCGATGCTATGCCTCCTTCTGCACTTGGGCTGGCTCCGCCGGATTCGCCGGAGCCGCCCGACCCTCCTGTTGTGCTGCCCGTCTGATCTCTCTGACCGTTAGGGATTGCTGGTGCCTGAACCTGGGCCAGACCCTTTACAAAGGTTAGCTGCCAAAAAGCGCTGCTGTCCCCGTCTGGCCGCTTCACATCGTCTGCTTGACATATGCGCGCTAAAGCAACTGTAGAGCATGCCAACAATATCCAAATCAATTTTCGCTGTCGTTTCATCAAATTCTCCAGGTTTCAGATTAAGGAGCTACACTAGTCCCACTCTTACTCTAAACGGAGCGACTTGAGCTTGGTTAACACCGCATCATGGCAAACTGGTAAATTTGCCTGAAAGAGAACTCGTTGAGGTGCGCGTGACGAGCCCAGTTTCGTCTAAAATCATCGGCACTGAGCATCACGCGGAGCTGACCTTGCCGTGGCTGTCAGAGCGCAGGATCAAGAAGACTTTGCCCGCCGTTTGTGAGGCATCGAATAAAGGGAGCCCCAAAAATTGACCCAGGAGGGTTGGACAAACCCCACCGGCGGGGGCCCCGACAATGTGAGCAGATCGGCATACGGTATAACTCGCGCAGAAGTCAAATTCTGGGACGGAACAAGTCGATGGTAAGCGAGCAAGCTAAGAATATCAAGTCACTGATACAGCAGTTTGTCTCTCAAATCTTTGGTGACAACCCAACACTTGAAAGCATAAGAGCGGGGGCAGAATCGGTCGCGTCCTTAACGGCTGATCCTGCGGGTGTAGCCTTTTCTCACGTCCAAATCGGCGGAACTTCGGGCTCAATGGGTTAATGCGCCAGGTGCCGACAAAGACTGGGTGTTGCTGTTTCATCATGGAAGAGGATGCATAATGGGTCCAGCAACAGCCACAGTAAGCTGGTAGGGCATATCACGGCAGCCGCTGGATGCCGGGGGCCCTTCAATTGACTATCGGCTAGCTCCTGAACACCCTCACCCTTCAGCACTCGAAGACTGAGTTGCCGCCTATAGGTGGTTATTAGAGCAACCATTCACTGGCCTGGGCATCGCTGTTTGAGGTGATTCAGCTGGCGGAGCGCTGGTGATCGCCCTACTTTTTGGCGACTCGCCACGCAGATTTACCAGCACCTGCTGGCAGCGCGCTGTCTCCCTGGGTCGATCTGGAGCTATGGGTGAGTCGATGAACTAGCAAGCCCGACGTTGACTTGATGGTAAGTGCTAAATCACTCAGAAGGATGGCCGAAATGTATTTGGTAGGATAAAACCCTCGGTCTCCCTACGTAGCACCACCCTGGGCGGAAATAGCCGGACTGCCCAATGTGTACATTCATGTTGGCGGAGACAAAACTTTACTGGACGATTCCTCTCGGCTGGCTACCCGACTGGCTGCTGCAGCAACGCAGTCCGGCTGATGTTTTTCCTGAAATGCCACATGTCCTTCAATTTCACGCAGGCAACTGCCTGAATCCGATGACGCTATTAAGCGGCTCGCATATTCCTTAAATCGTGTTTTGCCAGGGATGCAATTAAATCAAAAAGTCGAGCAACCTAACCCTTTGCTAGATTTGGCGCACCATAATCGACCAGAAGTTGACTCAAACCGCGAAGGGCTAGTTGGGGCCGCCAATGGGGTTCTGTATCTAGGGTCTGAGCCAGCGGGTATCTTGAACAAAGGGCTTGTAAGCTCCGCCTGATTTCGAGGTTGCCGATGTGCTCACCGATGCACTTGTGGGCACCATGTCCAAAGGCGATGGAGCGTCGCGAGCGTCCGGGCCGAAACTCATCAGGACTATCGAACACGCAAGGGAACAAATGCTACCCTGTCATCGCGAGCTCAGCCCCAAGAGCGTTCAACTAGCGCGAGTTGTATTTACCCAGACCTTCTACCCCGTCAATGAGGCGCATCCCGACTACAGCCCAACCTATTGGCAACCGCTCTTCGAAGAGTGGAATAGGGAGTTCGCGCCAAGTCTATCATCTCAAAAGACCGAAACCGCAGCTTACAAAAGCTTGGCTAAGTTCAAGAAAGACGCAATCGCCGCCCGGGACCACATACTAAACCCCAAAATAACCCGCCCCAACGGCCCCACAATCCAAGCCCCGAAAGAAGAAATCTACCGCAGACCCAGACGAGGGAATGCTAAGCCAAAGAAAGACGTTTAACTGTCAAAGTTACTGTCAAACCAACAATCAGGCAACAAAAAAGCCCCCAGAAGGAGCCATTTTGAACCTAAAACCTGGTGGACCGTGAAGGACTCGAACCTTCGACCCGCTGATTAAGAGTCCCACTTGGCACCTTCCACCAACCCCTAAAACTTCTCCGCGTAGGTTCAAAATCTACTCCGCGCCGTTTCAAATCGTCCGCCCCTTCCATCATAATGCACTCTGGTGAGTACACGGGTGAGTACACAAAAAAACGACACCACTACCGAAATCCCTTGCTCAAACCTCGGTCAAACGACCGTCTTAAAGCCCGTGAATCGTGACATCCTAGAACACCAACTAAAGATCAACGCCGACACCCTCGTACATAACTACAAAACGACCGGCAAGCACTTCTCCGAGTGTTATCTGTTCAACGGACTGTGGCCGACGTTTGAAGGCACCTTCGACCTCGATGCCCAGCGCCTTGATCTAACTATCACCGGCTTGTTCACCTATGGCAAGAAAAACACCCAAACAATAAGCCTACAAGCCCATCCCTGCAACTTTGGGGGGCGTAGGTGGTATTGGAGGTGTCCGGGCTGCAACAAGCCTAGAATGACCTTGTACTACGCAATCACGGAATGGGCATTCTATTGTCGAAAGTGCCTCGGTCTTGCTTATGATTCACAGAATCGTAGCTACCACCAACCTTCCGGCAGGAGGCCCGTTTCGATAGTGTTACACCAGTGGGGAACGCTAGGCAACTGGGTCGCCTCCGCTGACAGACGCGCGCGCTATCGAAAGGCAAGGCGAAACAGGTTTCTCTCCGGTAAGATCGCATAGACTCACCTGCGGAACAACCTCATGACAACTGACTACTTTCTGCTCTGCGATTACCACAACGTTTCGAACGAAGGCAAAGTTTCCCTAATGGGTTTGTTCTCAACGGTTAAGGTAAGTAGTGTGCCTGCTCTGCTGCGGAGGTTTTACGCATGCTATCAGGTGAATATCGAACCGAGTGATCAAGGCACCACGCAAACTGCTTCTTTGAAGATTCTCGATCCTGAGAACCGAGAGCTTATGGCGATAACCGGCGAGTTAGAGGTACCCGCCGATGCCCCACTTTCTCAGCTCTGTTTTGCCTATGGTATCGACTCGCTGACTTTCAACGAGTTTGGCCCTCACGAGTTTCAGCTTAAGGTCGGCGAACATGTTACAACGCGAACAATAATCGTTATGAGGCCCCCAGATGTCTAATAAGGGAGACAAACTCTTTGACGCAATGTGCCGAACCAAGACGGGCTGGAAATCGTCAGATTTTAAGAAACTCTTTTCACAATTCGGGTTTGAAAGTGATACATCTGGCAAAGATATCGAATACACTCACCCTGATCATTCCGATCTTGTGTGTTATGTTTCAAAATCCAGCGGCGACCTTGCGACAGGATACGCAGTTGCGGCCGTAAAGATAATTAAGAAACTCAAAGAAAGAATTACCGTGCAGGAAAATCCCAAGGAACCCGAAAATCTATGATGATGCTCAAAATAACGAACAGGTCGTGGAAACCAACAATCCAACCTGAAGAGATTGGCGGCAAGACGGTGTATTTCGCATGTCATCCCGCCTTGGATGGCGTGGTCGCGCAGGGAGATACCGAAGAGGAAGCTCGCACACGCTTTAATGAAAACCTAAATCGTTATAAGGCACACCTGGCATCGAAAGGCTTGCCAATGCCAGTTGCGCCCACCCACACTGATTTCAAAATCAAGCTTGATTTCAAACGTGACTCAAAGGTTCAAAGCTCTCAAACTGACAATGCTCCCGAACTGACTGCGGTTTGCGTTCGATAGCATCCCAGGAAGTTGGCGGATGAACAATCTCCTCTGGACTTCCAACATCCGCGCCCACATTTCTGGCGACTCGATTATTGATTGGCTCGAACTGTACGGTCGCGACAATGGATTTGAGCCAGATACACACCGCGACGCATACCTACCGCAATGTGACTTTCTGAAGTTCATCAGAGGCAAAGGCCAGGAATTTGAGGATGCCATCGTTGAGCGGCTCCGCACAATCGCCGACGTTCAAACGGTTACCCCGTCCGAAGAAGGCTCACCCACGGTTGACTCCGTTAACGAAACCAAGCAACTACTTCGAGCCGGAACCGAGATCATTCGCCACGCTGTGCTTATTGACGATGAACTTGGAGTTATCGGCAAACCTGACCTGCTTGTCCGATCCGATGTCCTTAATCGCATTGCAGCCAACACATACTCGGAGAGCGGGGCACCCACGCACCACATCGCCGTAGACATCAAGTTCACCACCATCGACCTGAACGCCGCCGGAGAGATAGCGAACAATGGGTCTCAAGAGTTCTACAAAGCCCAACTCGCCCTCTACAACTACATGTTATCTAGGGCACAGGGATACGATCCGAATGTAGCGTTTCTCTTAGGCCGGGGTTGGCGAACAACCAAAGAACGCAGTAGCAACGCCTTCGATAAGCTTGGTCGAGTTACATTCCCTCAGCCTCAGTGGAAAGCAGATAGCATTGACTGGACTCAAAAGGCCTTAGACGCTCTCGACTGGCTTCGCGAAGTCACGTCGAACGGTGCAAATTGGGAGGTCGCGCCGAACCCAAGCAGCAAAGAGCTTCGGCCAGACATGAGCCACCAAAACGACGCCCCTTGGCGAAAGGCCAAACAGGAAATCGCCCGCGCTCAAGAATGCCTGACCTTGCTGTGGCAGGTGGGCGGCACCAAACGCGACGCCGCCCATTTGAATGGAATCACCCGCTACACTGATCCCCGCGTTAACGGGCAGACCTGCGGCCTTAAAGATGAGCAAGCCCGCATCTTAGAGGCGATCCTTGATGTCAACCTCAAAACCGGTCCCGTCGTCCGCCCCGAAACGATCACCGCCGGACGCGAGGATTGGGGAACAAGGCAAGGCATGGAGTTCTATGTGGACTTCGAAACCGTCAGCGACCTCGATGACGACATGACTTCTCTGCCCGAGAAAGGCGGCTACCCCGCTATCTTCATGATCGGATGCGGGCATGAAGAGAACGGAGAGTGGCAGTTCGAATGCTTCATCGCAGAAACTCTGGATGAAACAGGAGAGCGCAAGGTGATTAATGATTGGATGCTTCACATGGATGCGGTCCGAACCCGCCTCGCCCCCGATTGCGAGCAGGCGACCCTATATCACTGGTCCTATGCCGAGGTCAGCGTTGCCCAAGCCGCTTACAACTCAGCCCTCGCCCGCTTGTCAGATGAGAGGCTCGCACAGCTAAAATGGTACGACCTTTGGAAGAACGTCTTCCGAGCCCAACCCGTGGTAGTCGAAGGCGCTTGGGGCTTCGGCCTAAAAGCCATCGCCAAAAACCTGCGAAGGCACGGCCTCATCGAAACCGAATGGGCCGATGGCCCAACCGACGGCCTCGGAGCCATGGCCGGAGCATGGTGGTGCTACCGTCAGGCCCTTGAGCAACGCGTTCCGGTCAGTGAGCTTTGCTTGCCGGAATCCGAGCGCAAGCTCATGGCAGAGATTCGGGATTACAACGAAGTGGATTGCAAGGTGATGTGGCAAATACTTGATCTCCTGCGACGCTAGAAACGCTGAAAGGCTCACCTGATGATGAGTGCCCCCCCTTCTGGGTATAAAATAGAATCGTGAAAGACAACGAGCCGGGGCTGAGGAACGGCATTTATTCCTACCGGGAGGCTGCCAATATTCTTTGTGTCGCTCCCCAGCGCGTCTCCCGTTGGGCAGACGGCTATACCTTTCCGCGCAAGCACGGTGTCGGCGAGTCGCGGCCCGTGCTCCAGACCTCTCGCCAATATCGCATCCTCACTTTTCTCGAACTTTGGGAGCTGATGTTCGTTAAGCAATACATCGCCCTCGGGGTGAAGTTGCCTCAGATCAGGGGAACCGCCGAAGCTCTTGCCAAAGAGGTTGGAGAGTATCCCTTCTCCAGGAGTGACATCCTGGTGCATGGTCGCCAACTCTTAACCAAGACCGCCGATGGGTTCCTCAAGCGAGCCGATATTGGTCAGCTCGTCGCTGACTATGCCGAGAAGCTGGTGCCTCACATCGAACTCAGACAGGAAACGGTTGGGCGATACAATATTCCGGAGTTTAAGAAGGTCGTTTACCTCGATAAGGATCGACGCGGTGGGGAGCCCGTCGTATCAGAGCGAGCCATCCCGACGAGATTGGTTTACTCCATGTGGGAGCAAGAGGAAGACATAAAATCGGTGGCGGAATACTACGACCTGCCTGAAGCGCAGATTTCCGCGGCCATCCGGTATGAGGGCTTGTGGCGGTTAGCGGCCTGAAGATTCTCTTTGACGAGAACTTCTCCAATGGGCAAGTAGGGTTTATCGCAACCGAATCTCGCCTTGCCCACTTTCAGCACATCGTTCGGATGAGATGGAGCGGATTGGCCGATACCGATTGGATTCCACGTGCCGTTCGGGCTGAGTTCTGCATCGTCACATGGGACCGAAACGAGCGAACCCGAGGATTCACCGTGAACGATCTCAAGGCCATGCGGGCCAAGGTCATTCTCGTTGGCGAGTTCTTCGATCACATGAACCGTTGGCAGAAGGCAAAGTGGCTCGTAAACCACGTTGAAGATGTTGTGACGGTTTGCGCAACCATGACACCCGGCTCGGTTTGCCTCATGAATCGTCACGGGCGAACTGAGCCGCTGTAGTCAGCGGAGCGCAACGACTAACTGAATCTAAGCATAATCCGACGAGATTGACGATTCATACAGCGCCTTCGCATTATCAGCCGCCGCTACTGCGGCCCGGACGCCCGCGTCCTTTAAATCCAGCACCCGATACTCCTCGCCGACCTTCTCGACGACCTCGATCCTTCGGAAATGATGTCCCAATCGCTCAGCAAAGTCCGCCATTCCTTTCAGCTTAGGTAACGCGTCTGCTAGGTAAGCCCCGTGAGGGTCGACCAGGTCTGCGACTATCCTGCCATCTGGAGACTCGGAAAAGAAGATGAAGTCTGGCCTTAGCGTCTTGTACTGATCCCCAACCGAATACGCGATCCCCAAAGAATCCTGGCTGGGACGGGCAGGGTTCCGATACCACCCCTGATATCCCGATCGCCCCATCTCAGTACCGAGCACAGTTTTCTCCGCCTCATTCATGTCAGCCGGATACTTGCCTTCCGCATCGCACATCAGATGGTTTTCATAGCTCGGCAGCTCCACGACTTGTCCCTGGTCATGTTTCGCTGAATGTGCCTCAATCGTCGCCTTTGGCTTCATCAGGCCAATGTCTTGGGGCTCAACGCTCATCGCTTGAACCCCGCGATACACATCCTGTCGTTCGTCGCCCAAGTCTTTAATGGGAACTCTGTTGGCCTGAAGCCAGTTATTGGCAAGCTTTTCGGCTTCACGTTCCAAGTCCTCCTTAACATCGGGCACGAGCCCGAGTGCGGCAATATCCGCCTCAGCCATCAAGTAGTCGTCCTCATCGGTCGACTGACCGGCAACGTGCTTCACGTAAGACTTGGCTAGGTCTGCTCCAAGTCCGCGCGCCGCCCGCCGATACGCGTCCTCGATCACCCGGCGATCAGCCAATTCAACGAAGTCGGCGAAGGTTCGGTCCTCACCAAATAGGCCAGTCTTGAGGCTCTTGCCCTCCACGCGGTAAACCTCGGCCCTTCGAGCAGCGATCTCGACCGCATAGCGAGTCTTCGCAGCATCGAGCACCTTATGCAACTCCGCATGGGCAAGCTTCCCGGCGTCCTTCTTGAGGCCGTCTGCTGCCAATTCGTGGGCGAGGGCGGTTAGCCTTTTCACTGGCTTTGCCGCCTTGCGGGGAAGGCTCTGAGAAGGTAGAGAAGTGAACTTGTCCCAAACTGCCGCCGAAATTGCCGGGTTTGGCTTAAGTTCCCTTGGGTTGATCAGTACTCTTTGGATTGGCGGCGCGGTGTCGCCGCCTTCCCCGCCCTTCATGAGGGAATCTGCCACTTCCTCGACGGTCGTAAGATCGAAGAACGGGAGCAAGCAGTTCACGGAGTTTAGGCGATCATTTCCGGGAACCCGGCGGGCTAAAGGAGTTCTAACCATTCGGCCAAGAAGCTGAGTGATGTGGGTTCGATCCTTTGCGGGCCGGAACGAGACCATAACCTCAGCGCGGGGGCAATCCCAACCCGTGCTGATAGCGTCTTTGGCAATCAGGACCCGAATATGGGTCGCGTCCTGAACGCGCTCAGGAGAGATGTGATCCACGGTGTGACCACCAAAGGTCTGCTTCGTGTGATCCCCAAAGACGTGCGCGAAGGAATCGTATCCCAAATCTGGACATCGTTCCCGAATCGTATCAATCGCTCGGCCAATCTCATCGTGATCGGGTGTGTTGGGCACTTGCAACACCATCAGAGGTCGGACCGTGTGAGATAGGCCCTGCTCCAATGAATAGGCCGCCCATGCCGCGGTTGATTCCTTCAACTTGTCCGCCGCCCGCCGGACCAATACGGTGTCGAAAAGTCCAACCTCGTTGGGAACGTCAAGAATGATCGTGTCCTTAAGAAGGCCAGACTCCTGAACTTTGGCGGAATCCACAACTATGTCGGGCAGAGTGCTTCGACCGTCCGCTTCCTTCATGGCGGTCTTGAACCTCTCTATCGTGGCGGAAATTCCCCAAACAATCGGCATTGCTGGAATGCCTTTATCGCCGTTGATGAGCCGCTTCACAATCGTGGACCGCTCAGCTTTGACCTCGGTCGTTTGCCCCATGCCTCGGTGGGCTTCGTCAAGGACAAGATACAGTGTCAAGTTCGGGTCGTCAATCGTGTTTTGAATCGTGTCCCAGATTGTCGTTTGTCGGTTGTCTGGTTTCATCCCCTCGAACGAAGGATCGGAAGAATCGTGCCCCCGAACCAACAGGCTGTGCTTACCCAGCTTCTGGGTGTTCAAGAAGTAAACCTTCCCGGACCGAAACTTCTCTAACTGGAACTTGCTGTCCACAACGACCAGATCGCCATGATGAATGCGGTCCGACGCTTCCATGAGGCGGAAGCGAGTCTGCTCGTTCAGAGAAGGGTCATCACTGAACCAGATGACAACCGCGCCTCGATCCGGCTCAAAATCGTAGTTCTCGTCGCCGTGGAACAGCGCCTCAAAGACTGCTGCCGCCATGACCGTCTTTCCCGCGCCCGTCGTCGCCGTAAGGGAAAAAGATACTCTCTCCGGATCGGATTCATGCCACCGCTCTCGAGCTTTCCGCATATTCCTGAGCACGTCGCGGACCGCGTCTTCTTGATAGTCTTTGAGCGTAAACTTCATGGCTTAATCCCCGCTCGCAAACGCGAAGTTCGAAAGGTAAGACTCATACAGCCTCACGGGCTCCACTCCTTCAGGTAGCCTCTGGGAGACTGCCTCGAAACGGCGGTCGTCGTCAGTTACAATATAAGCTAGGCTCGCGCTGGTCCCGGTAACTGCCCCAACGAAATCTGTCGCCTGGTCAAGATCAACGAGAAGTCCGTAGGTTTCGACCACTTCCCAGCCCGTGGCCGGTAGCTTATCGATTCTGGGCCCTTGACTGCCCGCCCGGATCCAAAGCAGGGGTGCAATTCGCTCGAATGCAAGCGCGTGACCCACCGCAATCGGGCTCTCATAAGTCAGTGTAAAGAACTCCGCGTTCTCTTCAAAGCCCTCCGCCATCGGAAACTCATCAGTGAACTTGTAGTCACCCTTGATCGGTTCCCCATTTGGAGTTTTGCCTGTGATTACCGCCTCAACCCGAGGCTTGGTGATCCAATCGCATATCCCCCACTTTTCCCAGTCAGTATCGCCTGGGCGTAGGCTCAGCCGCTGGAGATCGGCTTGTTCGGCGGCAGCCACCTCGTTATTGGTCACCATGATCGCCTGCCGCCTCCCACCGTCTTGCTGGTTAAGCCTCATCACCGCGTGTGCCGTCGTTCCAGACCCCGAAAAGAAATCGACTATGACGGCATCCTCCTTACCCTTTACCAAGAACCTCAACGCGTCCTCAACGGCGTATAGCGACTTAGGGAAGGGGAACTTCCGTCCGGGAATGAATGCCCTCAGCAGCGTCGAGCCATATACACTCGCGTTATGGCTTGGTCGATTCCAAACGGCCCGGGGGGAAAAGACAGCTTCATCTTCGGGCGCAAGTGCCAATTTCGCAATTGCCCCCGCCTTCATGTATCGAATAGCGGCAGTGCCATCCTTACGTAACCGACCAGCTCCGGCGTAGCCGAGTTCGAGGAGTTCCCTGAGACGACTGGGTGACACCTGCCATCTCCCCTCTGAGCCGTCGCTACGGATTGGCCAACAAGGTGTAGTGCCTTCTGGAGGCTCAACTTCTTTCCTATTTACCCCAGGTCCCAGCGGGTCTCCGACACTATGAATAGTTCTATCACGTTTTAGATAAACGGGATAGAACATACTTTCTCGGTCTGACCGAGTCGCTTCGGTTCCTCGGCGAAGGAGGCTGTCCCAGACCGCTGGTTTCCCCCCGCTGCCAGTTGATGTATCCAGCATGCTATCCCCTAATCGCGCAATTTCTGAGGCACCCAGCATTACGAAAAACAGGTACTCCTCGACCCGTGAAAACTGGCCACCCCTTTCAGATCCTTGCGGCGCGATTACAACGGTGATCATCTGGATTCTAGCTTCAGGAAAAACTTGCTCTAACAACAACCCTAGGCGCAAGTATTCTTTTTCGTCGATCGTAACGATCAAAGCCGAGTCCAAGGGATTAAGCAACTCCTGAGCGAGTCTTAGCCGACGCTCCATGAAGGCCAGCCACTTTGAGTGGCGATAGTTGTCTTCAGAATCGACATAGTCATTGTTGTATTTCCAGTCCTTCGCCCCTGTGTTGTAAGGAGGATCAATGTAGATCGCGTCAACCTTACCGCGATGGGTATACGTTAGCGCCTTCAGCGCATGAAAGTTCTCCCCATTGATAACGGTATGATACGGCTTGTCGCCGCCGCGTTCCACCTTTCCTGTGCTGATGAGCCCCGGAAAGATCGGGTCGCGGAACTCGGCAACGACTACTAAGTCAGACATCGCTCCAGAAGTTTCAGTGTCGGGATCGTCCACTAGATAGAGGTCCGCAGTTTCGCGACGAATGCTCTTGACCACCCATAGCCTTTGATCGCCCTTCTTGGTCGAACCACGCGGTGGCAAGACCCGAACCTTGTCCCCTCGCCGAATTGGTCGCCCCGGCAACTCGACCGCTTCGGGTCGGTGCCGCTCAAAGTTCAACCCAAACGCCCGGCGTGAAGTGAGTGCCTTATACTCTGCCTCAAGATCAGCCCCAAGTTGGGGGTCAGTCGCTTTCGCGCGGGCAATTAACTCTGTCAGTCGCGACACGTACTTCTCCATCGGGAAGCCGAGTTTGGGAGCGTATCTGCGCTCGCTGCAAGGTCCCTTGTTGCTGACAGTCTAACCTATCGCGAGCTTCTTTTACCGAAATATAGATATCACCCTTGCGGAAGGCTTCGCCGCTTGACTCAGACTCCTTTGGCTCAGCCGCTCCGCGGCTTCGCCTTCGGCGATTGAGACGACACACTCACGCCCCACCGGAGTGGGACATTCGCGCGTCGGGAGAGGTTTAGCAAAGTAATCGGCGATCATAAGTGCAATTATCAGCAAGGGCTCCGCCAAAGGTTTTTGCACAAACATCAAAAACTCTTTCAATGATAATTGGGACTTATGACGCCGAGACAAGCTGGTCGGCAAGCGATCCCAACGACCCGGTTCGCAAGTGGAGGCTCCCTTATATCGCGGCACAAACATCCGACGCTAACGGGCCCATACTTGCCAAACCTCACTCAGCAACCTAAAGACCGCTCAGCGCCGAGCCGGGCAACTTCCTCGGATGGATAACCTTCCCAAGGCCGCCCCACTTGCTTTCTTACGCCTCGCCGACTTCAGTTTTGAGCACATCCGGCACAACCCATCCGGCACGGTCCAAAACCGAAATGGCGTCGCCAGAGCGAACGGCTAAAAGCAGCGGGCCAACCTCGGGCCCCTTCCATCGCTTCGGTCGGCCCGGTCTCGGCACATTCGCTAGAC
>JBEBHJ010000009.1:0-73860 GCA_040081075.1 Fimbriimonadaceae bacterium
CTCATGGAATGGGGCCGAACGGTGGGAGCGCGGAGTATGTGAACAAATACACGATTCTCATGGATGTCAAGATCACGAGCGCGGGAGACTGGGTTTCGATCTTCAATACGAACGCGACCAACTCAAACGACGGCGACCTCTTCATTCGCAATAGCGACAGCAAGCTAGGAATCAGCGGCAGTTACGCCGGACTCTTCACCCGAAACGAATGGAACCGCCTCGCCGTAACGGTGGACAGCACGGCGGGCGTTTTGCAGATGAAAAGCTATGGTGAATGGCGTGCTCCAACAAACCAACGCAATGGACGCATTGGACGGCCGATGGGCCTTTTATAGCACGGCAACAGCAACGAAGACAGTCGACATTTTTGGCGACAACGACGGCGACAGCGGCGCGGGCCAAATCAGCCAGCTTGCCTTTTACGACACGACCCTCTCCGCCGCTGAAATCAGCGCATTAGGCGGAGCTGGCTCCCCAGTTCCAGAGCCCGCCACACTCAGTGCGCTCGCTCTCGGAGTTGGTGCCATTCTGCGACGACGATCTCTGCGAGGTCGCAAGTGAAACGCGCCTTTACGCTCATCGAGCTCCTCGTAGTCATCGCGATCATTGCTATCTTAGCGGCAATTCTGTTCCCGGTCTTTGCTCAGGCGAAGACCGCGGCCAAAGTGACTTCAACAACCTCTGGCCTAAAACAAATCGCCCTCGGTTTGCACATGTACTCTGGAGACTACGATGATTACGTCGTTCCCGAATACGGAACCTCGTACCTTTCAACCGATACGTGGGTTGGTCGGATTTATCCCTACGTGAAGAACCGTGAGATTTTCTTCGATAAGACGTTGCCAGACGTTGCCGGTGACGATATTCCCGATCCATTCTTTCCCGGATACGTTTACAAGTGGCAATGGATCACGAATCTGAGTTTGAACACAGATGGTTACTCCAGGCACTGGGGTGGTACAGGTTGCACGAATATCGATTGGAATGTGCCCCCGGCTTACCGATCAATGACTTCATTTGAAGACTCAGCCAAGAGACTCGCGGTCGCTCCAACTCGTTACGCAAACTTGCCTTGGAGTTGGATGCGGTTCTACGCCATTGATGCGGCTTGGCCAACGATGGATCGGTATGCCGCCGACTGGAGTTGGTATCAGCTCATCTGGGATGCACGCCGACAATATCCAGGCCCACGTTTTCCGGGTGCTTATGCCGATGGTCATGCGGCAAAGTTTGGCCGGGAGAAGTTCGTGGGCTACTACGTGGATACCCCCTCGCAAACTGAGGCAAACACCTATAACGAATACTGCGCCAAGATGGACGAAAAAGACCTCTGGCCGTTTTGGGGAAGAGCTTGGTCACCAAACTAGCACGGGCATTTGCCTTGCTTGCGATAGTGGTTGGGGTCATGGGTTGCGCAAGCGATCCCGGTCCAAATGATCCCACCATGTCGGCTGAGGCTGAATCAAAGAGCCGGGCAAATCAGATGACGCCTGATCAAGTAAAAGCCCGCGAGTCCAGACCGCGTTAACTTCGAGCATGTTGTTGGCAAGGAGAGATTGTTTCCTTGCCTCCAATTTTCTAGATCATTGCCTAAGTGAGCTTTTGTGATGACGCAAGGCCGGACCCGGTAACATCAGGTTGCAATGAATGAAGTCGCCTTTGTGCAGCAGCGTGAGCCGGAGTGGAAGCGGCTTCATGTCCTTTGCGATAAGGCGGATGCGAGCCCTAAGAACCTTCAACAAGAGGAACTGCGGGAGCTGATTTCGCTCTACCGAAAAGCTTCAAGTGATCTCGCTCAGGCGCGTACCCAATCGGGGAATCTCCAGCTTATTGAGTTTCTGAACGACCTTGTGGGTCGGGCTTATATGGCGCTTTATCGCCCGACCCGTCCGGGGGTCTTTCGTAGCATTGGGGGTGCGATTGCCACTTATGCCCAAGTCGTTAGGCGGCGAAAGTGGTTTGTTGTGGGCTCGATGGCCGTGTTTTTTGCCGCAGCTCTTTTCAGCCATGCGATCTTAACCGTGCGCCCCGACCTTCGGCCCTACCTCATCGCTAAAGGCGAAGAAGAGCTGTTTGACGGCTGGAAAGACGGGAATATGAAAGAGCGATCCGGCTCGGAATCCGTTTTGATGACCGGGTTTTACGCCGCACATAACCCGTTCGTTTCGGTGATCACGGGCGGTGTAGCCGCGGGCTCCTTCGGGATCGCTACCACCATTCTGTTATGGGAAAATGGACGCCAACTCGGTTCACTTGGACATGAAATGAACTCAGTTGGAAAGCTCGGTTTCCTCCTTTCGTCCATCGCGCCCCACGGCGTTACCGAAATACAAGGCATTTTCATAGCGGGGGCAGCTGGATACGTTTTGGCCTGGGCCCTCATTTTCCCAGGTCAACGTCGGAGGGCCGATGCCTTGCGTGATGCGGCAAAAGATGGCATTGTGATGCTAGGCGGCGGCGTTGTCCTCATGTTCTTGGCGGCTCCGTTTGAAGGGTTTTTTAGCTTTAGTCCCTCCGTTCCCCAGCCGGTGAAAGTGGTCGTGGCGCTCATCGTAGGTACAGGATGGATTGTTTTCTATAACGGCGTGGGCAAGACGGTGGAACCCGCGCCCCAAAGCAGGTAACTTTAAGCCATGCTTGCAGCAGTTTTCCCCGGTCAGGGTTCCCAAAAGCCCGGAATGGGCCAATCCCTTTTTGATGATCACGTCGCGGTTCGAGCGGTTTTTGAAGAAATTTCCGATGCGGCCGGCGTTAACATCCCCGCTCTTTGTTTTAACTCGGACGAGGACACCTTACGACGAACCGAAAACGCTCAGATGGCGCTTTACTCGTGCGGAGTTGCCGCTTATGTGGCTCTCGTTTCAGAAGGAGTACGCGCGGATATGTTTGCCGGGCATAGTGTGGGAGAGTACGCCGCCCTCGCCGCGGGAGGATGGATTTCGATTACCGAGGGAGCTCGGCTGGTTCTAAAGCGCGGAGAACTTATGGCGGCAAGCGGTGCCGACCGTCCGGGAACCATGGCCGCCGTATTGGGTTTGGACCGCGCCGGGCTTGAAGCCGCCTGCAAATCGGCTTCGACCGAAACCGAAGTGGTGGTGATCGCCAACGATAACTGCCCTGGGCAGATGGTGATCAGCGGTGATACCGCCGCCGTTGCCCGGGCTAGTGCGCTTGCCTCAGAACTCGGTGCCAAGCGAGTTTTGCCCCTTAACGTGAGCGGAGCCTTTCACAGTCCCCTTATGAACGCCTCGGCGGTCGCGATGGGCGAGCGGCTACGGGTGGTCACCTTTATGCAGGGCAAGGCTCCGGTCTATGCTAACGTTACGGCCCAGGCTGTAACCGACCCCGGCGAGTGGCCCGCTCTGCTGGAGGAACAGTTGCGTAGCCCCGTGCGATGGACCGAAAGCGTTGAAGCCATGATGGCAGCGGGGGCCACGCGTTTTGTGGAATGCGGTGTGGGTGAAGTTTTGGGCGGATTGGTGCGACGCGTAAGCAAAGAAGTTCAAACGGCCGCCGTTTTTGATTCGGCCAGCCTAAGCGCATTTGCGGGAGGTGGAGCATGACTTTTGAAAATCAAGTTGTTATCGTGACGGGTGCGAGTCGGGGCATTGGCAAAGCAATCGCGATTGCCTTCGCCCAACGAGGTGCAAAGGTCGCGGCGGTTGCGACGACGCTGGAAGGTGCCCAAGCCACCGCCGACGAGATTGGAGGGACGGCTTTTGCGTGCGACGTTTCGGATTCAGGTTCAGTGGATGCGATGTTCGAAGCGATTGTCGCCCAAATGGGTACGCCCTCGGTATTGGTCAACAATGCCGGAATCACCCGGGACACTCTAATTCTACGGATGAAAGATGAGGATTGGGATCGGGTTATCGCCGTCAATCTCAAGGGTTCTTTTAACACAACGCGAGCGGCTTCCAAACTCATGATGAAGGCTCGCTACGGTCGGATCATCAATATTTCGAGCGTGGTTGGCCTGGGCGGAGCGGCTGGACAGGCGAATTATGCGGCGGCAAAAGCTGGATTGCTTGGCCTCACGATGTCCACAGCTAAAGAGTTCGGCTCGCGCGGAATCACCTGCAACGCGGTCGCACCGGGTTATATTCAAACCGATATGACCGACGATCTGCCGCAGGAGTTCAAAGATTTTGTTGCCAAAAATGCGCCGGCCGGGCGGCTTGGAGCCCCCGAAGACATTGCACCCGCCGTGCTTTTCTTGGCCTCGTCCGAGGCGAGCTACATTACGGGTCAAGTGCTTGTAGTTGATGGCGGTTTGACGCTCTAAGCGATGACCGAGCTTGAACAGCTGGCAAGCCGAGCGGCGGTATGCAGAAACTGCAGCCTCGCGGAGCGCCGAAGAAACGTGGTCTTTGGAGAGGGGAATCCCGCCTCGCCTCTTGTTCTCGTCGGAGAAGGCCCGGGCGACAAAGAGGATGAAACTGGTCGCCCCTTCGTGGGGAAAGCCGGGCAACTTTTAGATAAAGCGCTTGCTGAAAACAATCTCACGCGCCAAGATGTTTACATCTGTAACACGGTCAAATGCCGCGCTTGCGATTGGTCAACGGGGAAGCCCGTCAATCGTGCTCCCTTTCCTGATGAAGTAGATGCGTGCCGCGAATGGCTTGTGCCCCAACTTGCGATTATCGCTCCGCGGGTAATTCTTTGCGTGGGCGCACCCAGTGCCAAAAACTTAATTCGAAAGGACTTCAAGATAACAGCAGAACGAGGGAAATACTTCCCCTGCGACTACGCCAAAACCGCCATCGCAACACTCCACCCGTCGTATATTTTGCGTCTTCAAACGCAAACCAACGATGGAGGGTATTCATTGCTTGTGGCAGATATCGCGAAGGCATGGGAAGGTGCGCAGCGGTTAGCTCAGAAAACTCCCTAGCTCTTGTTTTACCCGGACCAAGCACCCCAGATTTTTACTAGCTTCTATGCAATCCCGCGGGGCCAAACCCGTCATCAAAGTGGGTAACGTCGCATGATGAATTTGAGGCTGTTTTCGGTTTTGGGATTGAGCGGACTGGCTTTGCTGGCCACCGCTCAGCGATTTGGTCCGGAAGTTGAGGAGTTAGAGCGTGGATCGGATCCACCCGCTCCGCCTCGCAAGCTTCGATTCTCTCCGCAGAGTGTCATCACGTTCGGAAACTACACAAGCTACCAGGCAAATGTGAACTCCAGCGGCTTCAATATCTTGAGTGACGCGGCTAACGAGCCTTCAATTGCGGTGGATCCGACCAACCCTAACCGCATGGCGATCGGTTGGCGGCAATTCGATAATGTGACCAGCAACTTCCGACAGGCAGGTTGGGCCCACACCCTAAACGGTGGCCACGATTGGACGTTTCCGGGCAACCTCCAACCGGGAGTTTTTCGAAGCGACCCCGTGTTGGATGTCACGAGCTCGGGCGATTTTTATTATCTGAGTCTGCAAAGCTCCTTCTTTGACGATCTGTATAGTTCGTTTAATCAGGGAGCAACCTGGAGTCTCGTCGGTCCAGCGACTGGCGGCGACAAACAGTGGATGATTGTTGATAAGACCGGCGGAGTTGGCCACGGAAACATCTATCAGATTTGGAGCACGGCCGGAAACAACTACGGAGGACGACAGTTCTCGCGAACAACAAACGCAGGCTTGAACTGGATGGACCCGATCAATATCCCCTTGCAGCCCGTATGGGGTGTTTTGGATATTGCTTCGAACGGCGACCTGTATATCGGCGGTTCGAATGGTGGATCGAACTTCTTTTTCGTGCGCTCCTCAAATGCCAAGTTTTCGTCAATGACCCCGACATTTGATCGATCCGTCACGCTCAGTTTGGGTGGATCGGTCGGCGTAAATGTCCCCGTTAATCCGGCCGGACTCATGGGCCAAGTTAGTATCTCCACCGACAAGTCAACCTCGCCCCAAGGCGGGAATATCTACATGCTCAGTTCGGTGCGAACTAATGCCACCAATCCATCGGACGTCAAGTTCGTTCGCAGCACCAATGGTGGTTTAACGTGGTCCACTCCTAAAAAGCTAAATGATGATCCGGCTGGCACCACCCGATATCATTGGATGGCCGCCATGTCCATTGCCCCGAACGGCAGAATCGATGCGGTTTGGAACGACACCCGGGCCAATGCTGCTAACCAATTTTCGGCTCTCTACTACACGTGTTCATTTGATGGTGGGGACACGTGGCTCCCGAATACCCAGGTCTCGCCCGCGTTTAACCATGGGCTGGGTTATCCCAATCAAAACAAAATGGGCGACTATTTGGGCCTAGTTTCTGATAATGGCGGCGCACATGTTGCCTACTGCGGCACGTTCAATGGCGAAGAAGACATCTACTATCTGCGCATCCCGGCCCCCGAGGCGATCGCACCGTCTACCGTTGCCCTCGTGAGGGGCCTGAACCCAGTTGGAAGCGTTGCCGATGTGGCGTGGAGCGAGAACTTGACCTACTCCGGCAATAACGACCCTACCTTAAACCGCACCGAACCGCCAATTCAGATTGAAGTCACCGGATCGACGACAATTCTGCACCCAACCAGGTTCCGCTTTAAGCTCGAAAACCGCATAAGCGTGGGCGGTTTGAATCAAACGATCTCGCTTTTTAACGTTCTCAGTAATCAATATGAAGCGGTAGACACTCGCGCCGGGGCAACAAGCGATGCGGTCGTAGTAGTTGAAGCGACGGGGAATCTCGACCGGTTCATCAATCAGAGCACGGGACAAGTGAAGGCAAAACTGTCGATTACGTCGACTTCGCCGACTCTGCCTAGAGTTTGGGGAACCTCAATCGACCACGCTCAGTGGGTTATTCTGAACTAAACAAGGAAGCTGGAGGAGAGAGAGGGATTCGAACCCCCGGAGGTCTTACCCTCAACAGTTTTCAAGACTGCCGCATTAAACCGCTCTGCCATCTCTCCGCTTCTCTAATTGTGGCCCAAAAGTGTAAGTTTCTGGAGGGCCGTTCAGCTCACGGGCACCGTTTCTACTTGTTCGTCCAAGAATTGATCGTTGTATAACCTCGAATAAAGGCCACCGAGGTCAAGTAGCTCATGGTGAGTGCCACGTTCCACTATGCGACCGTCCTCAAGCACCAAAATCAAATCCGCAGATAGGATGGTTGAGAGGCGGTGGGCGATTGCGAACGTTGTACGTCCCTTCATTAGCTCCGAAAGCGACGCTTGGATAAACCGCTCGGAATGGGTATCGAGGGCCGAGGTTGCCTCGTCAAGGATCAATATTCGGGGGTTTTTTAGGATCGCACGGGCAATAGCAATTCGCTGTTTCTCGCCGCCTGACAGTTTATATCCGCGCTCGCCCACAATCGTGTCGTACCCATCGGGCAAGCTATCAATGTGTTCGTGAATGGCGGCCGCTCGGCAAGCAGCAACGAGTTCCTCGTGGGTGGCGTCGGGCTTGGCCACCTGTAGGTTGTCCTTGATAGTCGTGTGGAGCAGATAGGTTTCCTGAGTTACGGCGCCGACCATTTCCCCCAAATTGGCAAGCTTCAAGTCGCGAACATCCATTCCATCCAGAAGCACTTGTCCTTCATCGGGATCATATAAGCGCGGGATTAAGTAGGTAAGCGTAGTCTTTCCCGCTCCCGATGGACCAACAAGAGCAACCAACTTGCCCGGTTCGGCAACAAAGCTCAAGCCTTCGAGGGTCATTCCCGCTTCTTTCTCGTAGGCAAATCCCACATTTCTAAACTCGATTTGGCCCTTCACCTCGGATGGAACAAGGGCAACCGCATCAGGCTTTTCTTTGATATCGAGTTCCATGTCAAAGTAGTCGAATATGCGCTGGAACAGGGCGAACGAACCCATGATTTCAACTTGCGCCCCCATCAAGCCGGTCAGGGGAAAGAACATTCGAGTTTGGAGGCCCGTAAATGCCACGAGCAATCCAACCGTGATCGACTTGTCTCCTTGTCTGATCATCAAGTAACCCGCAAGCCAATACACCAGAGTTGGCGCAAGCTGCGTGATCAGCCGGATCATCCCAAAAAACAGGTACATCACAACGGCGGATTTGATTTGCCAGCCCGCCAACTTCTTGTTTTCCTCGGAAAAGCGAGAGAGAATGATGTCGGAGCGTCCGGTGGTTTTGGTCAGCAGAATTCCGGAAACGGACAGGCTCTCTTGTAGCGCCGAGTTCACTTCCGCCGTTTGTTCTTGGGTGCCGGTTCGAACCACGCGCGCATAGTCTCCGACGCGGCGGCCAATGACCGCAAAGATTGGGATCATACCGATGCTCAGCAAGGTCAATCGCCAATCCATCCAGAACATGGCGATGAGGCAAGATACAACGATTCCTAAGTTCGAGACTTGATCCGTGATGGTCGAACTCACCACAGTTTGGACTCCGGCGACATCACTCAGCAGTCGCGATTGGATTTCGCCGGTGCGGGTTGCGGTGAAGAATCTTAGCGACATTTGTTGCAAGTGAGCAAAGAGGTTTTGCCGCATGTCGCACATGATCTTCTGCCCAATGACCACGCTCCAATAGCCGTAGAGTAGCGTAACACCTGCTCCCGCCAGCACTGAAAAAAGCATGAAGACGGAGTAGGTCGCCAGCACTCCCAGGTTCTGCTTTTGGAGTCCTTCGTCAATCAAAACTTGCACAAAAAATGCGGGCAAAATTCCAAGAAGCACGCCGACAGCAACGGCGATAAGGGTAAAGAAAACCTCGCGCTTATGGGGAGCGAACAAGCCGATAACCCGACGCAAGATGACCCGATCCATCATCGGCTTTGGGGAACTAGCCTCTTGGGAACTCATGCCAAGAGGCTACCTAACTTCGCCTCGCTTACTTCAGACTGAACGTAACAGAATGAGTTTGGCCATTAGAGAGCGTGGCGGTTACGCGGTATCTCTTCTTCGCTTGAAGGTGGCTCGTCCTCATATTGAAATGGTAAGTTTGGGTGTAGGAGTTGTAGTCGAACGTGACGCCCGGATCGCATGGTCCGGTGAAGAGTTCCTCGTTCACGGGCGACTCAACGGCGCCCAATTTCACAAGCGATACAATCGCTACGACATCGGGAACATTCACGCCATTACTATCCTTGAGTTTGAACTTTAGGGGAACGGTTGCGTTCCGTTTGAACACGCTTTCGGGAACAGCCGGATCATTGATGGGATTCAAGAATCCGATGAACTGATAGAGAAGCACTGGATTCCACACGACAGCTTCAGCCTGTCCGCTGGATGTTCCACCAAATGCGACACCCACAATGTTTCCATTATCATCCATCCCCAAAGCCTGGGCTCCGGTATAGCCAATCGGCAGGAATTGATTGAGATCGACAACGCTTGCAGCAGTTCCAGACCAAACCAATGCGTGGCTAACGCCACCCGCATCGAGGCCATAACCCGCCTGTTTCGTTGATGAGACCCCTCTCACCGCGCTTTGTTGATAGCCGGCGGGATGAAGGTCAACAAATCCCGATGTGCCCCAGAACGCCGCGCGTTCTACACCGCCCAAAATTGCGAAGCCACCGTGTGTGTTTCCGTCTGTTGCCGAAACTTGCGATACAGTGTATGCAGCGGGATGAATGTCGCTGGCGGAAACCGCCGAGCCGCTCCATATCGTCGCGTGGTTATCGCCGGTGATGTTAGACCAGCCACCTTGGGTTCCACCGGAAGTGCACAACACTGTTGCTGCCGACGCCCCTGATGGAGTGATGTCCTGAAAACTTGCGGCCGTTCCATTCCACACGATCGCTCGGGACCCAGAACCAAAATCGGCAAAGCCGACCTGTTCACTGCCACTGACACCCGTGCAAAAAGCCGACAACGCACCCGCCGGAGTAAGGTCAACCGCCGAAGCGGCCGTTCCTGACCATAAAAGCGCTCGGATGGAAAAGCTGGAGTCCATTCCGAATCCAACTTGACTCGTGCCGCTGCAGCCCGTCGCTTGGGACAGGAAGAATCCACTTGGATGCAAATCCACTAGTGACGCCCCTGTGTTTTGCCAAATGCTGGCTCGGGACACGAAACTTGTGTCAACACAGTAGCCCGCTTGACCAGTCCCGTCAATCGCCAGGCCGAATGATTGGTCATGGGCCACAGTGGGTAAGAGGGAACTAAAGGTGTATTGAGCTAAGGACATCCCTGGCAAAAGCGAGACTGTCGCAAGAAGGAAAAGTTTTCGCATATTTGACTCCATCTGGACCGTTGCGCCCAATCGTTCCAGTGCCCCATTATACGCGTAGCTTGCGGAAAATCCAAGACTTTTCCACATAATTCAGAAATTGTCTCCTTTGAGTCAAAATGCGATGGATGCAAGACGCTCGCAGGTTTTATGAAGATTACGGGATAGATGTAGATCATGTCATTCAAACTTGCATCAATGTTCCGATCTCAATTCATTGCTGGCAAGCAGATGATGTTGTCGGCTTAGAAGCCAAAAGTGATGCGTCGGATTCAGGCGGAATCCTGGCCACGGGTGGGCATCCGGGCCGAGCACGAAGCGGAGATGAGATACGCGCGGACTTGGAGTGGGTTTTGGATCGAGTACCAGGCTCGCATCGGCTGAACCTCCATGCAATGTATGCAGAGACGGGTGCTACCTCCGTCCCCAGGGATGAGTTGGAACCCGACCACTTTTCTAACTGGATAGAATGGGCGGCGGGGCAACGATTGGGACTCGACTTCAATCCAACCTACTTCGCCCATCCTTATGCCAAAGAGGGTTTTACACTCTCCAGCCAGAATCGTGATATACAAGGCTTTTGGATTAGGCACGGCAAAGCTTGTCGCCGGATAGCCAAAGCCTTTGCCGAGGCTCAAAACTCTGACTGCGTGATCAATCATTGGATTCCGGACGGCGCGAAGGATAACCCGATTGACCGGTGGGCCCCCCGCGCGCGGCTAAGGTCAGCCCTCGATGAAGTTCTGTCCGTCCCGATCCCCGGTGTCGTTGATGCTGTTGAAAGCAAGCTGTTTGGTTTGGGATCAGAAGACTACGTAGTTGGTTCGTTTGAATTTTACGCCCAGTACGCCAGCCAATCCAACGCCCTTCTTTGCCTTGATATGGGACACTTTCACCCCACGGAAACGATCCACGACAAGCTCTCGGCGCTGCTGCAGTTTCAAGATGACTTGTTGTTACACGTGAGCCGCCCGATGCGTTGGGATAGCGATCACGTAGTTCTGTTTGACGACAATTTGCGGGCCGTTTTTGCCGAGTTGAATCGAGGTGCTTCGTTGAACCGTGTGAAGATTGCCCTTGATTTCTTTGATGCGAGCATAAACCGAGTTGCCGCTTACGTAATCGGCATTCGCGCAACTCGAAAGGCGATGCTTGCGGCGTTGTTAGAGCCCGTTTCGCAACTGAAGCAACTTGAGCTTGAGGGGAGGTTCGCGGAGAAACTGGCCCTGTTAGAGGAAACAAAAACATTGCCTTTTGGAGCGGCGTGGAATGAGCTTTGTGATCGCGCAGGCGTGGCGGGTGCGGAGTGGATCCAAGATATCCAAGCATACGAAGCCAATATTGGCGGAACACGAGGTTAACTTTGACCATGTTTGAAGTTCTTGATCTGGGCCGATTGGGTTATCGCGATGCCTGGGATCGACAACTTCAGATTGCGGAGGGAGTGAGTCAGGGCGGCCCCGATACCTTGGTTTTCGTCGAACATCCACCTGTTCTCACCCTTGGGGCAAGCTTTCACGAGGAGAACTTGTTGAAATCGAGGGAAGAGATAGGGGCCCTTGGGATTGAACTAATCTCAACAGACCGCGGGGGAGACGTGACTTTCCACGGGCCGGGACAGATCGTTGCCTATCCCATTTTTGATTTAGGTCGGCACGGGAAAGACCTGCACAAATGGCTGCGCAATCTTGAAGAGGTGTTGATTCAAACCTTACAAACTTTCGGAGTTCAGGGGCGGCGGTTTGCACCTCACACGGGAGTTTGGGTGGAGGATCGTAAGGTTGCGGCAATCGGGATCAAAGTAAAACGTTGGGTCTCAATCCACGGAATCGCTTTGAACTGTAACAACGACTTGAAGCCGTTTGAGTTGATCGTTCCCTGCGGTATCCAAGGTTATGGGGTAACCAGTCTCACCCTCGAAACGGGTCGAGATGTGAGCGTGCAAGAAGGTCGATCGGCTTTGACTCGCAGTTTCGAGCTTCTATTCAGGTGACATGTTTCGTGCACCGACAAGCGCATCAGCCACTTCCATTGCCGTAAATCCAACGCTTCCAATCTTATCACGGCAAGCATCCCCCGCCTTTGCGTGCCAGAAAACACCCAACTTTGCCGCATCCGAACAACTCAAGCCTTGCGCCAATAACGTGCCAATGACCCCCGAAAGCACATCTCCCATTCCCGCGGTCGCCATGCCTGAATTGCCGCACGTGTTAACCGCCACAGCCTCGCCGTGGGTAGCAATCAAAGTGTACGCTCCCTTTAGCACGATCACGTTGTTAAACTTAGCCGCAGCCTTCTTGGCCAAGCCAAATCGAGTATCAGACTCACCGGGCATGAGCCGAGCCATTTCGCCAGGATGGGGGGTGAGGACGCATTTGGCGGTCGGAAGGGGAACGCCCGATGCCACTAGGTTAAGCGCGTCAGCATCAACCACGCAAGGCAAGTCCCAATCCGCCCAAAGATCACGCAGGAGAGCTTCGGCGTGGGGATCGGTCGAAAGGCCGGGACCAAATATCGCTGCGTCATACCGATCAAGCCGCGACCTAATCAAGTCGGCGGATTGGCCCATTAAAGTGGCTTCGGGACAGTGAGC
Organism: Fimbriimonadaceae bacterium; assembly: GCA_040081075.1. Classification (GTDB taxonomy): domain Bacteria; phylum Armatimonadota; class Fimbriimonadia; order Fimbriimonadales; family Fimbriimonadaceae; genus JANJUB01. Next base: position 12,750 of record JBEBHJ010000009.1, read on the forward strand.
CGCAACCGCCGCCAACACCGATTCGATGGAGGCCACGGTAACTAGGCCTATTCCTGCTCTCAAAGCCGCTCGCGCTGCTAAAACCGCCGCCCCCCGCATATCGCTGCTTCCCGCGATAATGATGAGCGACCCGTTGCTTCCTTTATGGCTCGCAACGGCACGCTTCGGTAGCAAGTGTGCGACCTCGGTGAGAAGCTCGGCATCGGTTGGCTCGGCTAGCAAGTCTTGCGGGAATCCGATATCTGCAACACTCCAAACGCCCGTCATCTCTTGCCCTTGGCCCTGAAAGAGGAATGGGTTTGGAAGCCCAAACGTAACCGTTTCGCTCGCATTGATGCAGATTCCAAGCGGTTCGCCGGTATCACAAGCTAGACCACTCGGAATATCAACGCATACGATTTCGGCAACGGACCGATTCATGGCTTCAATCAAGGTCTTGTAAGGCTCCCGGACAAGTCCGTCGGCTCCGGTCCCAAGCAGCGCGTCAACGATAAGATCCTGATTTAGATATTCGTCAAGCGTTTCAAAAAATCCGGGACGATCACAGAAGATCGGCTCGACACCAACTCGCCGAAGTCGCTTGAGTTGATTTGCCGCAGCATCGTTCAATTCGAGTTCCGATGCTCCAACCAAGCACGTCACCGCATATCCGGCTTGCCGAGCGAGGCGTGCCACGACGAACCCGTCGGCGCCGTTTTTGCCCTTTCCACAAACAACTGCGAGGCGCCTCCCTATCGGAATCCACTCGCAAACTACGTTGAATACGGACTGCCCGGCGGCCTCCATCAGGTCCGATTGTGCGATTCCGAATTCTGATTGGGCGAGCCGATCGATCTCTTGGCACCGAGATTTGGTGGCGATCCACATCATTAAGCCCGAATAAGCGCGAGCAATTCCGCGGTCTTCTGCTTCATGAGGTTTTCGTCTCCGCGCGATTCCACATTCAGCCTAATCACAGGTTCGGTGTTTGATCCCCGCAAATTGAATCGCCAGTTTGAAAAACTGATCGAAAGACCATCGATACGGTCAATTTCTCCGCCGGGGTAGGCCTGTTCGACTCTGGCCAACGTGGAACTGACGTCCGCCACGGTAGAGTTCACTTCTCCCGAGCACGGGTAATTGCTTACCATTTCCGAGACCAAATCACCGAGGGAACGGCCAGTTTTCGATACAAGTCGAGCGATCAGGAGGAACGGGATCATGCCGCTGTCGCAATACCAATGATCCTTGAAATAGTGATGGGCGCTCATCTCGCCGCCGTAAGTTGCGTCTTCGGCTCGCATTTTTTCCTTTATAAAAGCGTGCCCGCTTTTGCATACAACCGCTCGACCACCACAATGATTGACTATATCCAGCGTGTTCCACATCAACCGTGGGTCATAGATAATCGTGTGGTTCGGGTCAACCGCCAAGATCGCTTGGGCCAATAACCCGACGATGTAATAGCCCTCGATGAAGTTGCCCTTTTCGTCGAAGAAGAAACAGCGGTCATAGTCTCCATCCCAAGCGACGCCAAAATCGAAACCGCCTTCTTTAAGGCGCGCCTCCGTCATTTCCCTCGATTCTTCTAAGATGGGGTTGGGCACGCCATTGGGGAAGTTTCCGTCCGCCTCCCACCTCATTCGTTCAATATTCAGAGGAAGAGTTGCACACAATTTATCCATCGCCAAGCCGGCAGCGCCGTTGCCAGGATCAGCCAAGATATTGAGCGGCTTAAGCTCATCGGCAGACACGATGCCAAGCAAGTGCTTAACGAAATCGGCATAGCAGTCTTTGCTTTCGACCGTTCCTTGCCCGGTTGGGGCCTCTGGCGAAGCTAAAAGGGCCGAAGTGTGTTCTTCAATGGCCAAGAGTCCGGTGTCGCTTGAGATGGGCCGGCTTTCAGCACGCACCATCTTCATGCCGTTGTACTGCGGGGGGTTATGGCTCGCAGTGATCATGATTCCGCCGTCGTAGCCATAAGCAGCCGTGGCGAAGTAGACCATCTCGGTGCCAATGAGGCCCAGTTGGATGACGTTCGCTCCAGCGTCGTTTAGCCCTCGACTTAAAGATGCGCAAAGTTCGGGGCCAGAGAGCCGAATGTCGTAACCTACGCAAACGACTTTCGCGCCGGTTTGCTCCACAAACGCCCGCCCGATCGCATATGCAATCTCTGGATTGAGCTCATCCGGTACAACGCCGCGAACGTCGTAAGCCTTAAAACAAGGGAGAAACTTACCCATAACCTAACCACCAAGTTACCCGTCTGCTGGGTCTCACTGCCGAGTAAACTGGCGGTATGACGCCCGTGATTGACATGATTGGCCTCGTCGCCTCTGATATGAAGGCGACCGCCGCCTTTTACCGCTTGCTCGGATTGGATTTCCCAACGGGAGAAGAGGGGCCCTATATTGAAGTGGAAACGAGGGGTGGAATGAGAGTCTCCATCAACGATCTGAGCATGATTCTCTCAATGGAGCCAGATTGGGTGCAACCAGTCGGCCAGAGAATTGGCCTGGCGTTCTTATGCGACGATCCCGCTGGAGTTGATGCCAAATACGCCGAGATTATTGAAGCAGGTTACGCCTCTCACAAAGAACCTTGGGATGCATTCTGGGGACAGCGCTACGCCCAAGTGATCGATCCCGACGGGAACATCGTAGATCTATTTGCACCGCTTGGGTAGGTGCGTTCGGGGTTGATTCGTTAAAATTGCCGTAGCCGCGGGATGTTTGTTCCCGTGGCATATTGGAAGCAGGGAGTTCGGTTACGATACCCTCGCCCTTCCGAGGGAGAGGGTCGGCGATGTTCGTGCGGCGGGGTGAGGTTCTATATGTAAGTTGTGGGCTCGTTGTGAGTTCGTTGAAGGGTTTGGGGGAAGTTCGGAAGCTCGGACCGAACTTCCGAAAGCAAAGCCACCGAACACGAAGCCCCAACTAAACCCGATAATGCTTTCGAGGAACCAGAAGGGCCGTGAGGGTCCACGCTACCAGCACCCATCCTAAAGGAATCGCCCATCCCATTGCCGGTGAGTACTCCAGTTGGGCGTTCGTGCCCTGACCGGCCATCCCGACCACTTGACCCATCCGCAAGAGCAAGAAGACGGCTCCAATCATGGCCCCCGTCACAAACGCAGTCGCGCCCGGAATGCCGCCAAACCGAGCGAGAATAACCCCAACCACTGCCGTTGGAATCAGGCTCATCATCGTGGCCCTCATCAAGTTCGCCTGAATGTGCAAATCATACACCACAAAGAAGGGCCAAAGTTGAACAAAGAACAAAATGATCGAAGCCACGCTGAAGAACATGAAGCCGCGAAAAAGCGACATATCCGGGTCCGCTTCTCGAACCGGATTCACGATTTTCTCATCCGTGGAAATGGGATCAAATGCCACTACGTTCTATTGTGATCCATATTTTAGAGGGTGAACGCTTAGAGGGTCCAAAGAACTGGGTAAAACTAAGCCGCATGCGCGCAGAATCCCTTGCCTTTTTTAAAGAAATCGTCAACACGCCCTCCCCGTCTGGCTTTGAGGAGCGGGCCGCTGAGGTTTATCGGCAGTACACCAAGGGGTTTGCCGATAAGATTCACACCGATGTCCACGGCAACGTGTGGTCTATCCTAAATCCCGAAGCCGAGCATCGGATCATGCTAGCGGGGCACATGGATGAGATTGGCTTCATTGTTCACTATATTGATGATCAGGGCATGCTTTACTTCAGCACCATCGGTGGTCACGATAGCGCCATCATCGTGGGGCAACGCGTTTGGGTTCACGGCAAGGAGAAAGTTGCCGGTGTAATCGGGCGAAAGGCCATTCACCTGCTTGAAGATGAAGAGCGAAAGAAGAAGCCTGAAGTTAAGGATTATTGGATTGATATTGGAGCCGCCAATCGAGCCGAAGCGGAAGCCCTCATCTCCTTGGGTGACTGCGCCACGTACCAATGGGAATACCAAGAGCTCCTTGGTGATCGGGCCGTCGCGCGCGGTTTTGACAACAAAATGGGCTCATTCATTGTGGCGGAATGTTTGCGATTGCTCAAGGAAGAGGGCGGCCTTGACCCCAATGTCGGGGTCTATGCGGTCGCAACCGTCCAAGAGGAGATAGGCCTTCGCGGAGCTCGTACGTCGGCTTTTGGCATCGCCGCTCAGAGCGGAATTGCGGTTGATGTGAATCACGCTATTGACTATCCTGGGCTCGCCAAATCGCGCTACGGACAGCTTGATGTTGGAAAAGGGCCTAGTGTTATGCGTGGTGCCAACGCCAACCCCGTCGTGTTCAAAATGATTTGCGACGCCGGCCGAGAGGATCAGATTCCGTTCCAAGTTGACGTTGCCGCTGGTGGAACCGGAACCGATGGCAATGCAATGCAGCTGAACCGCGACGGAATGGCGGTCGGAATCATGGGCGTAGCACTGCGCTACATGCACACGCCCTGCGAGTTGCTTTCGCTAGTTGATGTAGAGGATTGCGCCAGGCTCATGGCCGCTTACTGCCGTCGGGTTACTCCGACAACGGATTTCACGCCAAGGCTTGGTGCTTACTAGCGACCCATGATCACGATTCTCGTTGAGATGAAAGGAAAAGTCCAAGGAGTGGGCTTTCGCGCCTTTATTGAGCGGAGCGCGCGTATTTTTCGAATCACCGGCGAAGTTTGGAATTGCTCTGATGGTTCGGTGAAAGCCTACGTTCAACATGCAGATTCCGCTCATATTGACGCGTTCATAAAGTTAATCCAAGATGGCCCTGCCGAAGTGGAGAGTATCAAGCTAGAGCCCATAACTGTATCTCCGACTTACGAAACGTTTAAGATCGCCCCAACTCGATAATCCGTTCGGCGGTTTTGGTGATGGCTCCGGGTTTACCGAGCATCGCCCGAATTTCTGCGTACCCGGCCAACTGCGCGGTCGAATCGGCTTCTAGACCCGCGATGTGCTTAGAGATCGCCTGGGGCGTTGCTCCATGTTGGATTAACTCCGGCACGACTTCACGATCCAAAAAGATATTCGGCAGGGAGAAGAACTTTATCTTCTTCATGATGCCGGTGAGCCTGCCTTCCAACTCAACAATTTTGGAAACCCGGTAAATTACGATTTGCGGGCAGTCCATGATCGCGGCTTGAAGCGTTGCTGTACCACTACAAACAATCGCGACCACGGCCCGATCCAGGACGCCAAACACATCGTGTTCTGTAAAAACATCCTCCCTTCGTTCCGGCGCGAACTTCGCCCAGAGATCTTGCAGTTGCTGAACAGACCAATTCGGCGCGACCGCAAACTCAACGGGCTCGGCGGAAAGTGATCTAGCAATAACGGGCAGATTCTCACGAATCTCATGAAGCCGGCTGCCAGGCAGGACCGCTATCCCTTTTCGCGCTGCACTCCTCGCAGGACCGACCGCCAGGTCGAGCATAGGATGCCCAAACCAGTGGGCTTTCGCACCCATTTTGTTCAAGATTTCAGCCGACCAAGAGAATGGCGTCACGATTTCATCGGTCACAAAAGGCAAGTCTTTGCCCTGATGCGTCTTCCCCCAACTCCGAGGTGGGACGAAGTATATAACTTTCCAACCGCTTGCCTTGGCCAGGCGTGACATTCTAATGTTGGCAAACCCGAAATCAATCGGAACGAAGACCCCTGGCTTCCCTCGCTTGAATTCCTTGGCGGCTTGCCGCATCCCGAAAAGAACTCGAAAACCAATCTTGACTGACTGGGATATGCTGATTGCACCCCAATGCGATGAATCCGCGTACAGCGTTGCTCCAAACTCTTTAAGGGTCGCTCCTCCAATACCTTCCAACTCAACTTCTGGGTCTAAATGCCTCAGCTGCTTTGACAAGGCGGTAGCATAGGCATCCCCAGACGCTTCACCGGCAGAGAAAAACACTCGCACCGGAGTAGTCTACTGGGAGGAACTCGCAGTGAACCACCCTGCCCTGCTCCGATTGGCAGAGGCGACGCGAGGAAGCGAATATGAGAACAAGATCTTCTTAGTCGGGGGTTGCGTTCGCGATGAACTCCTCGGCCTCGAACCAAAAACCGATTTTGATCTCGTTATCACGGGAGACGCGGTGGCGCTTGCCGATTGGATTTGGGAACAAGGGCTCTCCTCTATACCGCCCGTAACCTACCCGCGATTTGGCACCGCTATGGTTCAAATCGAAGGATTTCCCGTCGAACTCGTAACCGCTCGGCGCGAAAATTACCTTGAAGAGAGTCGAAAACCAATTGTCGAACCAGCCTCGTTGGATGAGGATGCCAAACGTCGTGATTTCACGATCAACACCTTGCTTAGAAACCTACACTCGGGCCAGCTGATTGACCCGCTGGGAGTTGCTGTTTCCGACCTCAGCGCGCGGATCCTGGCCGCCCCGGATGATCCGGTGAAACTGTTCTCTGATGACCCCCTGCGTATGCTGCGGGCCGTTCGATTCCGGTGGCAACTTGACCTCACCCCGGGGCGAGGCCTGTATGAAGCCGTTTGGGCCGAGCGAGAACGTTTGAAAATCATCAGTGCCGAACGCATTCGGGACGAGTGGTCGAAGATGTTAACTCTTCCCAACCAAAAGGCGGTTGGAGCCATGCGAGATTTGTTGAAACTGGGATTGCTTGAGCAGTTCTTGCCCGAGTTCATGCCGATGGTTGGACTTTTTCAAGGTGGATTTCACCATCTGGATGTGTGGGAACACACCTTGCTCGTGGTTGAAAGTTTGCCGGAAACCTCTCCAGATAAGTTGGTATTGGTCTTGGCGGCCCTGTTCCATGATGTATCCAAACCTGAAACACGGAGCTACGAAGGCGGCAAGATCCGGTTTTTCGCGCATGAAGTAGTTGGAGCCAAACGCACAACTGAAATTCTTTCGCGACTAAAATTCCCCGGTGAAACCATCGAAGCGGTGACTAACTTAGTGAAGAACCACATGCGTTTGGCCACCTTTCACGAGCTTTCAAAGCCAGCAACTCGCCGGTTGATTCGCGATACTGATGGGCTAACTTATCTTCTCCTGGACTTGGTTGAGGCCGATTGCGCGGCCCTCAAACCCGGCAGTAAAACTCTCGATTTGAATCCCATTCGTGAAGCTATTGAGACGGTGATGATCGAAACTCCGCCCAGCCAGCTCGTGAGCCCCCTCAACGGTGAGGAGATCATGGCATTGACCGGACTCCCGCCCGGGAAAGCGGTGGGCGAAATCAAGGTGATGCTTACTGAAATGGTGATCGAGGGAGAGCTTGGCTTCGAAGACAAGTCAAAGGCAACTGAGATCGTGCTGGCAAAGCAAAGCCACTAGGCTCCAGAATCTAAACTTGGATATCCACTTCATTGACACGCACGCCGCTGGCGAACCAACTAGGATCATCATTGACCCACCCTTTGATCTCGGACGTGGGACGATGGCTGAGCGGCGTGATCGTTTTGTTTCGGATTTCGATCACTTCCGGCGCGGCATTCTCTTGGAGCCGCGTGGTTCGGACATTTTGGTTGGAGCCCTCGTTTTTGAACCGAGTTTCCATCAAAGTGAATGGGGGGTCATCTTCTTTAACAACGCAGGAGTGCTTGGAATGTGTGGGCATGGAACGATGTGTGTGGTCCAAGCCCTACGCCACTTAGGGCGTGTTGATAGTGAGACCCTTCTCGACTTAGAAACACCAGTGGGCCGTGTTACCGCCGAGATTTTTGAGGATAACTGGGTCGCGGTTCACAATGTTGCTTCTTACCGTCACCAAAAGGATGTAGAGGTTTGTGTGGGGAATACGACCGTTAAGGGAGACATTGCTTACGGCGGCAACTGGTTCTTCATCACCCACGATTCGCCCTGCCCCGTTGACCCAGGTCACCTAACCGAACTGACGGAGTATTCCGTTAAAGTTCAAGCGGCCATTCGGGACGCGGGGATTGAGGGAGCCGATGGCGGAGTTATAGATCATATCGAAATCTGTGTAGCAACTGAAACCCCGGGAGCTGATTCTCGCAATTTTGTACTTTGCCCCGGAGCCGCTTATGATCGTTCGCCTTGCGGCACCGGCACCAGTGCCCACATGGCTTGCTTGTTCGCAGATGGCACGATAAGTGAGGGCCAGCCTTGGACTCAGGAGAGCGTGATTGGTACCACTTTTGAAGGATCTGTGACGGTTGTCTCGAACCAAATCTTGCCCGTGATTAGAGGTCGCAGCTTCGTAACGGCTGAGGGAAGGCTCATTTTCGACGAGAATGATCCGCTCTGCTATGGAATCTAAAACTACAATATGCCTTTGGGAGGCATGATCGTAATCTCTTCGAGCACTCGATCTCCGGGAGCGAAGAGAATGTCGGCGATAAGGTCTCCGACGACTTCGGGCCGAAGCATATCGCTCCTATCCGGAACAAAACTTTGCGAATCCCATAGTTCGGTGTCAGTCGCACCAACAATTACGGTTGTGAAGTAAATTCCCCGAGCCCGATATTCCGCGTTCAGGGATTTCGTTGCGGCCAGCAATCCTGCTTTCGAGGCGCTATAGGTTGCGGCACCTGGGAACGCATGGACGGCCGCGATACTCGAGACACTCACAACTCGCCCGTACTGCCGCGCTAACATGCATGGGATCACACAAGCGGTCAGTTGCAAGGGAGCCACCAAGTTGATTTCCAATTGGGCACGGGGCTCGGAGTTATGAAAGTCTCCAAACTGGGCAATTCCGGCCGCATTGACTAACCCGATCTTTGCCTCCGGCATCCACTTGCTGACATTGCTAACGACAGTTTTAACCGCGTCGTCAGCCGTAAGATCCACTTCCCAGGCGAGGGAGCCAGGGCAAAGCTCGCGAACTTGGGCGAGAGCATCTTTACGGCGACCTATCAAAGCAACTTGAACTCCGCGTTTTGCAAGCGCGATTGCGGTCGCTCGCCCAATGCCGCTCGTCGCGCCCGTTACAATCGCTAAATCAATCGCCACGGCAAACCTCGAAGCGGCTCCGCGCCGTTTCGTGAATGCAGATGCGCTCAAGTTGACCTGGAACGGCGCCGTCCAGGCGCTTCCAAATTTCCTGGGCAAGCGTTTCGGTAGTCGTCATTCGGCCCTCAAACTCCGGCAGATCCACATTGAGGTTCTTGTGATCGTATCGCTCTAAGATGTTCCGATTCACCGACGCGTCGAGCTCGGACATATCAATGATGAATCCGGTTTGAGGATCGGGAGTCCCGGTGACCGACACTTCCAAGACGTAGTTGTGACCGTGACCCGCGGCGTTATTGCATTTGCCAAACAGCTCGGCGTTTTTCTCATCGCTGAGTTCGGCACAATGCAAGCGGTGAGCGGCTGCGAATTCGTAGGATCGAGAAAAAGTCATTTTGTTTGTTATTACGTTCAGATCGGCCCAAATTGTAGGCGTTTCCTCAAGTCGTATGTGGGTCAGAGTCACTTGCTGTGGAAGTCCGAGGAGCTCGGTTCGCAGGTAAAGCAACAGATTTTCGAGACAGGGAGTAACGGAGGCAAAGTGCGGAATCTCGTCGTTCATACTGCGTTGGGCAAATTGACTCACGATGTCACGTTGAAGCACCTCGTCAATCTCTTTGATGTTGATCACCATGCCAGTTTTGGGATCTACTTCCCCTTGGGTCGTGACGTCAAGAATGTAGTTGTGGCCATGGTTGAACGGGCTCGCCCAAGGCCCAAAAATCTGTCGATTTTCCTCGGGCGACAGATTCGCCATCCAGAACCGGTGCCCTGCGGAAAAAGTTACACGTCGAGTCAGTTTCATCAGCATGGCTTCCGCCCCCCGTTAGTATGGCTTACCAGCCATAAAGCCTTTCTCGAGCTCGACCAAACGCGCCAGGACGGGATCCGGAACGCGGTATCGCTGGTCGGGGTTGATGACAAATGAGGAAACTCCATCTTTGAATCGGTATTCCGCCCTTCCTCCCGGTTTACCCTCCTTCACATTCGTGGCGATATCGAGAAACGCGCGCCCAGGAGTCACGACCACACTTCCTAAGATAGCAGGCGAATCTTCGTTTTGATTGGCAAAGTAACCCATCGCGAGGATTCCATTTCCCTCACAGGATTCAAAAACACCTTGATACCCGGTGAGTAAATCCTGCAAGATGACGTCTGCTCCACCCGCAATTGCACGTTGGACCGCCGCTGAACTGGCCACATCAAACTCGCTTTCAGGAGCCATTACCAGAACATTTGCGGCTCCGACCGCTTTCTTTACAGCGAGCACATTAGCTCCCGTCGGATTACGGCTGACAAAACCGATACGACCGGATTTCGAGACGGACTTGGCGGCTAGGCCAGCAAGATAGAACGCCTCGTCGGATACTAGCCTTACGCCTCGATCTGCGCCTACCGCGATGACCTTTCCTGACGTCGAGCCAGCCTCGCTTGCGCCAAAGTGTAAGACAAGCTTGTATCCGTTGTCAAGGAGTTCCTGCGTCGTTTTCTGGCGTTCTTCTGACGTTCGACAGGCAACCGTCAAAACATCGCAACCCAACTGTTGCTTGACCATTGCCAAGCCCTCGTATCCCCCCTGATCCCACATCTTGTTTGGCGTCGCATCGGTTAGAATGAGGGCCACAGAAAACTTGGGAGAAAGGCGAGGTTGTGCGCACCCGCAAATGGCGATCGCGACGAAGACGATCCAGCGCAACTTCACCATACTTTGAGTCTACTGTCATTTGGTAAGTCGAAGCGAACCCGATTTGCGAGAATCCAGCAAATCTACGGAGCCGAAGGGGGGGCCAACCTTGATACAATTCGAATCAGGATTCTATGACCATTTTGCGCGATCTTAACCTGCCTTCGATCTGGGTTGACCCCAGTTATCTTGCGACAACTGCAGGTTTCGTGATGAAGGGGCATAACTTGCGATTGTGCGGGGTTTTGGATTGCGGAGAGTTCAAAGGATACATCACACTTGAGGCGACCGAAAGTGCCGCGCCAAACCAAACCGTGGAAAGCCTCGCTCGGCCGGTTTCCGCCATCGTTTCTGGCAGCGCGCTTGTCCGCGAAGTTGCTGATCGTTTCGTGAATGAGAACCTTGAAATGGTCGCCGTGGTCGAAGACGGCAAGTTTCATGGCTTTGTGACTCCGTCCGTGCTTATCCGCGAGTTGGGGAAATCATACGACCCTATGACGGGGTTGCCCTGGAGCGACGAACTCCGACGCTGGGGCGCCGATCACCTCGCCAACACAGAAGAAATCACGATTGTGTTTATCGACCTTAACGATTTCGGGGTCTATAACAAGACCCACGGACACATTATTGGAGATCAGGTCCTTGGCGCGGTTTCCCGATTCCTTAAATCAAAAGTTGATGTTAAGACCGACGTTTTGGTTCGGTATGGCGGAGACGAGTTTGCGATTGGAACCACGCGTAGCCGCGAAGAAACCGAGGCATTGGCTCAAGAACTCCAAACTGGGATGCCCGAGGTCGAAATTGGCGAGGGGATAGAGCCAGTGGCCTTTTCCGTAGGACTGTGTGGGGGCCGCCGTCAAAAGGAGCGTTTAAGCGTCCACTACGCGGCAACCATCGATAATTTAATCAACAAGGCCAGCCAAGCATGTCAGGCCCAGAAGAGCGCGGCCAAAGGAATCGGCGCCCCGAGTCCGGAGGCCGCGCCCAGACCCCTATCGTACCGCGTTGTGGCCGTTTTTGCCGATCCTCAAGACCATGGCGGAGTTTCTACCGTCATCCTCAATCGGGGCGACGGCGTTTTCAGCGGTGCCTCAACCGAACCGGGGCTGACTGGTGTGGTGCAGGCCGCAGCTCGAGCCATCGAGATGGCGCAACCAGGAATCGCCCTTGAGATTAGTCGGGTGGCGCTCGAAGGTCAAACTCTAACAGTGGGCGGAAAGGTATCCGAATCCTTGGAACCGCGCGACCTTAATGTTCTTGAAGAACTTAGTGGAGACACCAACGTCGCAGCTGTAACCGCTCTTACCAAGGCTCTTAACGGCTAGTTCACGACGACGGTTTTCTCGTGGCTGTAGGTAACCGCGCCCATCTTGCTGCCTCGAGGCTTGCGTACGTGCTTCCGCAGGCAGTAGTCAACCGGCACATGGGTTGAATGTTTCATCGGGCTGTGCTGCACAACCAATCGGGCGGCGAAGGCAATGACCTCCGGCTGTACCTTTTCTGGATGGCGAGCCGTCGGAATAATGGCGTGAGCGGAAGGCTGCCCTCGGGCGTGCAACCAGAAATCATCGGGCTTGGCCACACGGAGCGTGAGATAGTCGTTCGCGGTGGAATTCTCACCTACCAAAACGCGGTATCCATGCGGTGCCGAATACTCTCGGATCCGGTTGCCCTCAAAAGGTCGTTCATCCTTTTCAACCGAACCCAGATTTGCCTTATGGAGCCACTTTTTGGCCTGGGCTCGCTCGAAGATTTCTTGAATCTGGGCCACAGTTTCGGCACTCTCCAACTTCTGGATAGAACCACCAATATCGGTGCATTGCTCCTGCATCAGCTCAAGCTGGGTCCTTAGGATGGGCAATCGCTTTTTTGCCTTTTTGGCCCGTTCAAAGTAGGTTGTTGCATTTTCGACCGCGGTTTTTTCGGGGTCAACTTCAATCGTGATTGGCTCACCCGAATAGCCAAGAGTGGCGAATTGTGTGGTCCCTGGTGAGATTTGGGCGCCATAAGCAAGTAAAAGTTCACCCCTAAGCTGGTTTTCGGACGCACGATCTCCATTTTCTACAGCGATTGAGATCTCTCTTATTGCCGCTTCTCGACCCTTCAGGAGCCGGCTAAGTTGTCCTAGTAGCGAGGCTCGCCGTGACTCAATCTGTTGCCGCGGAATCTCGGCCGCGAAGAATTGATCCAACGCAACATTTAGTGACTCGCGGCGGAGCTCCGCGTATCCCAAAGCCGCAACCGAGCGCGGATAAGCACCATAACCGGGCACATAAACGGGGCCGAGCTCGGAGTCGCCCACATCTTTTGCAAATCGTGATAGACCTGGTTCAATGGGTGGGGGGGAAAATGGCTTACCGGGCAGGATCACGCGCGAGCTCTTGCTCGGGCCTACGCGCTTGGCCGCATCCACAATTTTGCCCTCTCGATCAACAAGGATCAGATTGCTATGCTTGCCCATAAGCTCGGCTCGCAAAAGAACAGGGCCAGCCACGATATCCAAGACTCTATCCCCATCGATTTGTTCTAAGGAAGTGATGCGAGTCGAATCAAGATTTGAGCGACAAGCCGCCAAAAACGGGGTTGTAACAGCCTGATTCCTTCCTTTGGTTGCGGTGAGGTGAACTCGATGAAACGTTGGGTCGGCCGAAATGCTTAGGTAACTTATGCTTCCATGGAAAAGCTCAAGAGTTATCGTGAGATCATCAATCTGCCAGACATTCTGAATTTTGGCTCCTACCCAAGGTTGGAGCTCAGCTACAACCGCGGCAAGAACGCCAGAATCGAAGGGGATACGCTTTAGGGGCAAAATGCCAACTGTCGCTTTGCATCCTCATGGGTGGGATCGTGGGCTAAGACCTTTCGGAAGCCATCGCAAGCTTCATCAAACATTCCAAGCATCATCATGGTCATCGCCATGTCGTAGCGTGCATTGTTATGGGCCGGATGTTGGTTGACTACTCTTTGCAGGGTGGCCAATGAGCCGTCAAAATCACCCTCAAAACCCTGAATGAGTCCCATTTGCCAATGGGCGTTCGCATGATTAGGATCGGCGGCCAGCACCCTCTCCAACTGTTCACGAGCTTCGCGATAGCGACCCTCGCAACGAAACTGGAACCCCATTTGGTAAACCGCTTCTAAATCCATGCTTACGGTCATTGGGCGATTATGCTTAATCGCCGCCCCCCTTGTCAATACTCTTACAATTTACCCGAGGCTAGGTCCCGGCTCTAGTCGCGTAGCGGATAGGCCGACTGGTTCAGTCGACTCCGCTGGTTCGTTTGCCGCTTCGGGGGGTGGCTCAGGCAAAGGCGGAAGCAACTGCCCGTCCATCACCATAAGGAACTCGTCTCGGTCAAGAGTTTCTCTTTCAAGGAGAGCGTGTACACAGGCATCCAGCTTCGAACGATTTTCAGTGAGAATTTCGCTGGCACGAGCATGGCAACGATCCACAATCGCGCGAACTTCTTCGTCAATGCTCTTGGCAATATCCTCCGAGTAGTTTCGCTCGTCATTGTAATCTCTGCCCAAGAACGGATTGTGCGCTCGTCTCCCAAGGGCAAGCGTTCCCAACTTCTCGCTCATTCCGTACTCGCAAACCATCGCGCGGGCAATTCGGGTCACCCTTTCAAGATCGTTGGAAGCACCTGTCCAAACTTTGCCGAACACAACTTCTTCGGCAACTCGACCACCCAACAAGGCCGTGATGTCATCCTGCAGCTCGTCCTTGGAGACCAAGAACTTATCCGTATCGGGCATTTGCCAGGTTGAACCAAGCGACATACCGCGCGGCAAAATCGTAACCTTGTGAACCGGGTCAGCATCGGTGAGCAATTCACCCACCACGGCGTGTCCGGCTTCATGATAAGCAATCACCTCACGCTCTTTCGGGTCGATTACGCGGCTTCGACGTTCGGGTCCTGCTACGGCTCGGTCTAGAGCTTCTTCCAACTCTGATTGCCCAATTTTAGACTTGTTTCGTCGAGCGGCAAGGAGCGCGCCCTCATTGAGCATGTTGGCCAGGTCAGCCCCGGTAAACCCAATCGTTCGCTTGGCAATCTTGCTCAAATCAACATCCGTTTCAACGGGTTTGCCTTTAGCGTGAATCTTAAGAATCGCTTCTCGACCGCGCGCATCAGGCCCATCAACCACGATTTGGCGATCAAAACGGCCCGGTCGTAGCAAAGCTGGGTCCAGAACGTCGGGGCGGTTCGTCGCGGCGATCATGATGACTCCGCTGTTCGGGTCAAAGCCGTCCATTTCAACCAGAAGTTGGTTCAAGGTCTGTTCGCGTTCGTCGTGACCGCCGCCCATACCGGCACCGCGTTGACGTCCGACCGCATCAATTTCATCAATAAAGATCAGTGAAGGGCGATGAGCCTTAGCCGTTTCAAAAAGGTCGCGAACTCGGGCTGCGCCAACACCAACGAACATTTCTACAAAATCGGAGCCACTGATGTGGAAGAAAGGAACTCCAGCCTCACCTGCAATCGCCCGGGCAAGGTAGGTTTTGCCGACTCCGGGAGGGCCAGTTAGCAAAATTCCGCGGGGGATCTTAGCGCCAAGTGCCGTGTATTTCTTCGTATTGCGCAAGAAATCAACAATTTCAAACAGTTCCTGCTTCGCTTCTTCGATGCCGGCCACATCGTCGAAAGTCACTTTCGGCGTGTTCTCACCTACTCGGCGGGCCTTGGAGCGACCAAAATTCATCGCCTGATTGCCCCCCATTTGGGCAGGCTTGATCAAAAGGAAGTAGAAGGCGGCTAAAAACAGAAGGGGAATCGCGATGAATGAGATCAAGCCCGTGATTGCCGTGCTTGCGGGTGCCGTTAGGTAGTTAAACGGAACCTTTTTCTCGGTCATCAGCGCCGACAACTTTGATCCCGCTTCTGATTCGGGAATAGGAACTTGAGCGAAGTACTTCGTGCCATCCTTCAACGTTCCTTCCATGCGGCTCATCTGCCACTTGGCGTCTTGGACGTTGCCAGCTGATACTTCGTCATAAAAAACGCTGGTCGTTAACTCCTTAGGTGCAGCTTGGCCAAAAAGACCTACTCCGCTACTTCCACCGGTCCAGTTGGCGATCGCGATGATGGCTAGTATTCCAAGGAATACTCCGACTAAAATTTTTGATCCTTTATTCAAAAAGTTCTCCGTTACTCATAACTCTGAGTTCCCTTACGTCTGCGAAGCGCTCGTCGTTTCGAGTTTCTAAAGCGCACGCAAAGAAAGCGCGTATGCCGACACCGTATGAGGAGTGGGTCTTACGCGCTCTGAAATACAAACACCAGGAATCCAGATAGGCCCTAGGATATCACAGATAATCGGCAAACGCTTGCGTGCGGCTTGAGAAAGTTTCGCTTCGGAGAGCAAATCTGCAACTTTTCTTTCACGATCGAAGCCAAGCGGCATCAATCTATCGCCGGCTTCGAAACTGCGAAAGTAGAGATCGCCCTTAAGTTTCGATCGATCCAAGTGGACATCAAGTGTCGCTCTTTTTTGGGAAGCATCTATCGAAGAATCAATTTGGCGAGCCTCCAAAACCCATCCGAACACATCGCTCTCGGTTTGGCCGGGGATCGTCAGCGGGTATCGAAACGGTTCGTCTGTCGCCAATTCTCGCACATGAATGGAGTCGATATCCCATTCCAAAACCACGTTCTCACCTTCCGCCGTAATACTTCCCTTGTCGCCAACCCCAACGATCAGGGATTGCTCGTACGTGAGTTCAGCACCAAGGCTCTTTGCTGCGAGGCGCAGAGCCCGGCGATAGAGCGCAGGGGGGATTGATTCTAACTGTCGCCGATCAAAGGCCGCCTCGCAATCCATGCTCAAGAATCGCAGTTCACCGTTCAGAGGGCGTTCCGCTTGCTCAAGGGCCGCCGCCGCCATGCCATCGAGAAGGCGGTTGTCTTCGTCCGCCAAGTTTGCAAGACGCACGACTGCTTCATCAACAAGCGGATTGATTTGCCTAAGTTCGGGCAAGACGTTGCTTCGCACGCGAACCCTGGAAAAGGATTCATCGAAGTTTGCCGGGTCGTCGTGGGTCCAAAGCTCCTGCTCTAAACAATAGGCTCTCGTTTCGCTTCGGGTGAATGGGAGGATGGGCCGGATGATGCCATCACGAGAAGAACTAATCCCGGCGAGACCGGCGAGGCCACTCCCGCGGGTGAGGTGGAGTAGGACAGTCTCAACGTGATCGTCCTTGGTGTGGCCAGTCGCAATCAGATTTGCGTTCAGGCGATGGGCCACGGAGCGCAAAAAAGAATATCGAGCGGTCCGACCGGCTTCCTCCAACCCGATCTTGTGATCCTTGGCGATAAGGGGAACGTCAGCACGCCCGCTTACGAATGGGATTTCTAGATTTTCGCAAAACGTCCGACATCGGGTCTCCTCTTCATCGGCTTCGGCCCTTTGTCCGTGGTGGAGATGCGCCCCAATTACATCAACGTCCAGTCGTTTGAGGAGATGGAGCAGGCAGGTCGAATCAGGCCCGCCGCTATACGCAACCACAACGGTGGCTCGGCCAGGAATTAATCCACTCAAAGCTAAGTGATGCCGTAACCGATCAAGCATCTGGGATTTCGTCCTGGAATGCTTGCAAGGCTCGCGATTGCTCCTCGTCAAGAGCTCTTAGCTCCTGTTTTCGCTTGCGACGATTCACAAACACTTGGCTTAGATCATCGAATATCGTGTATGAACAAGGGATTACGAGCAAAGTCAACAGGGTTGAGAGTGTAATGCCTCCGATGATCGAAATGCCGATTGTTTCGCGGAACTCCGAACCACGACCAAGGGCTAAGGCAACCGGGAGGATGCCCAAGATCAAGGCCAACGTCGTCATCGAGATAGGTCGCAATCGAATGGGGCCAGCCTTCAGGATTGCCTCTTCGCGATTCATTCCTTCCGCCCGAAGCGTATTCGTGTAGTCCACCAAAAGAATGGCGTTCTTGCCCACCAGGCCAACGAGGGTGATAAGACCGATGAATCCGATGATGTTGAAGGTCTTGTCCGTTATCATCAAGGCGAGCAAGGCTCCAACCATCGCCTGAGGCTGCGCGAGCTGGATGATGAGCGGATAGAGCATGTTCTCAAACAACGCGGCGAGCAGCATGTAAACCAGGACAAAGCCAATCAGCAGAGCGGTTATCAAATAGACGCCTTCGCGAGCTTGAAAATCAGCCTGACCGAGGTCTTTCTGGATGACTCCTTCCGGGATCAACTTATTGTCTTTGATATAGGCCTTGATTTCTTCCTGAGCGTTACCCGCGGCTGCACCAGGCAACAAATCGGCCGTAAGGCGCACTTCCTCGGCTCGGTCTCGCCGCTCAATTTTGTCAACTCCAACACCTTGGACCAAGTTCGCCACATCGGGAACATAGACCGGGTTGCCTTGATAAAACGAGATTGGAATTTGCTTGACCATTTCGGGGTCGTTGCGGTCGTCATAGTCCAACATGACGCGCACGTCGTACTCCTGACCACTCACCCGGAACTTGGTATCACGGTTCCCCTCGTATAAAACGCGCATCGTTGCGGCCAGGTCGGCAACCGTCAAACCAACATCGGCGAGGCGGTTTCGATCCGGAATCGCTCTGACCTCGGGCTTGCCGGGCTTGGAAGAAACGTCAGGATTAATAACGTTCTTAATCGCGCCATTTTGCAGTTTGAGCCGGATATTATCAACGGTCTTAACCAGCAGCTCACGGTCATCACCCGTAAACGACATTTGAATTGGCGGTCCAAAGCCAACTCCCCCGGCTGCAGAAACCGTCACCTTCGCGCCCGCAAGTCGACCGACCTGCTCGGTAAGTTGCGCGGCAACATCGGTGTCGGCAATTCTTCGGGTGCCACGATGCTCACCTGTACCCATCGGAGAGAACTTATCCTTAAGGGTCACCGAAACAGAGGCGCGGTTTGAACCGGAACTCGCAACACTAAAACCAGCCGCTCCAGAGCCCGATGATCCGACCGAAGATCGAACATATCTCGTTTCGGGGTGAGCTTGGCAAATCTTCTCGATGCGCTCCACCACAGCGGTCGTTTCCGCGAGGTTTGAACCAGGTGGTAGTTCGATGGAGACACTGACCTGACCGCCGTCGCTGGGCGGGAAGAATCCTCCCTTGAAGATGGCTTCGCCCTTAAAATCAGCCCATCCTCTTCCCAGGAACATCGCCGCAATGAAAACGACGCCCACCAGAGCAGCACCACCCATAAAACGAGCTTTAAAATGGGGCGAGAAAAAGTTCGAGATGAAGGCAACAACCCCAGCAATGACCCAAAAAGAGACAGCGCCTGCCAAAGTCATTTGAATGAATTTTGCCGGCGCCGTAGCCGTTAGCAACATAGCAAATACCGCCATACCGCCGATCGCCGCTTTTGCCCGAAGTGCACCGTCTGGAACTTTCTTTGGCCAGTAGTTGATTCCGAATGCGATAAAGCCGACAGCTAGCGATAAAATCAACATGATCAAGCCGGGACCGGGTTGGGGGCCAGCATCTCCTTTCGAAAAGAAGAAGGCTTCCTTTGGCACGAAACCGCCAACGATGACCATCGCAACCGCCACGAGCGAGATATTGCCCGTCACAAAAACAAACCAGCGGTGATTGAGAGCCCAGACGAGAATGCGTCGATAGAACTCCCTAAATGCGTCAAAGCGGCGCTCAAACCATCCAGCAAAGCCTTTGTCAAAGTGCTCCACGTTTTCGCCCTTTCGATACCAGCGAGCCGCTAACATCGGCGTGATCGTAAACGAGACAAACAAGGAAATCAGAACACAAACAGCGAACCCAATTCCAAGCGGACGGAAGAACTGACCCACGATACCGCCCATGGTTCCGATCGGGAGGAAGACAACAACGTCTGCCAGGGTAATCGCAATGGCCGCCAAGCCAATTTCTGCTCGACCGTTTAGAGCAGCTTCCCGGGGATCCTCTCCCATTTGAAGGTGACGGTAAATGTTTTCAAGGACTACAATCGCGTCATCCACAAGCACGCCGACGGCAAGCGAAAGAGCGAGCATGGAGAGATTGTTGATCGTAAAGCCAAGCAACTTCATAACGATATAAGTTGCAAATATACAAACCGGAATCGCGATAGCGACAATCAACATGCCCCTGAAGTTGTGCAAGAAGATATAGACAATGAGTGAAACAAGGAGGATGCCGAACCACAGGGAGAAGTTCAAATCATCTATAGAGTCTTTGATTATCGAACTTTGAGTTCTCGTGACTTGGCAAGTGACGCCATACTTGTTTTGGAGTTGCTCAAGTAGGTTCAAGGAGCCCTTTCCAGACTTCTCCACCTTTGCGGCAACCTTTTCGGCAGTTATCTCTGGCGCATTGGCATCGCCCATGATGGCGGTCGCGATATCGACGGCGTTTCCTTCTCGCGTCTTCTGAATCGTAAGTGCGACTGTCTCCAGACCATTGATTCGGCTGAACTGTGTGCGTTCGCGCGAACCATCTACAACGTCAGCGACATCTCCGAGGCGAATGACCTTACCCTTGGCATTGGGGTTTTGAGGGTCAGAAATAGTCAGAACGGTATTCTTGATATCGTCAACCGTCTTGAATTCACCAAGAACACGAACGGCGTATTCTTGGGTGCCTGTCACCATCCGTCCACTCGGCACGTTCAAGGTAGCTGCTTGGATGGCGCGTTGAATAGGAATGATGCCTAACCCGTAGGAGAGCAGCGCATCCTTCTTGATCCGAACTTGAAGTTCTCGCACTTCGCCACCGGAAACTTCTACGCTAGCGACCCCAGGGATTTGGGCAAATCGATCTTTGAGCGTATTATCGGCGAGATCCCGTAACTCGCGCAAGCTCAATCGCTTGCTGCTGAGAGTCATGCTCATTACGGGCTCGGTGCTTGAGTCAGCTTTTGCGATCGTCGGTTTCTCGACTCCAGTTGGCAGTTGTCCCACAACTTGGTCAACTTTTCCACGAGCGTCGTTCAGCGCGACATCCATGTTAGTGCCGATCTCGAAGTTGGCAACAACCACCGAAAGGCCCTCTTGGGAGGTGCTGGTGACTTCGCGGATTCCGGCAACCCCGGAAACAGCTTCTTCGATCGGTTTGGAAATCAGCGTATTGACTTCATCAGGGCCCGCGCCAGGGTACACAGTTGCGACCGATACAACACCAAATTGGACCTCTGGGTTTTGCTCTACTCGCATTCCTCGATAGGAGAGGATGCCCATGAGCATGACGACCAGCATGATCATCAGCATGAAAACCGGTCGCGCAATCGCGATTCGGGTTAATCCCATTAAGCTCCTGACTCCACCTTGATCGAGGATCCTTCATCAAGGTCACTCTGCCCGCGAACAACGATTTTGTCCCCCGGTTGGATTCCCGTAACTTGGGTTACGCCCTTTGAAGCGATCCCCGGTCGCACCTCAACCATCTTGGCCTTGCCGCTGACAGCAACAAAGACGACGTCCTTCTCTCCCCGCCGAATGATGCTCCCTGAGGGAACCACTGTGGCATTAGGAATCGTGTTCAGCGTTACATCGCCACGCGCGTACATACCGGGCTTGACCATATTTGAGAATGGGATTCTCACACGGGCTTTGAACAAGCGACCAATGCTGCTTGCCGAAGGGCTGATGCTTACAACCGTTCCGATGAAGGACTGATTGTCGATACCGTCAATCTTAATACTGACAGCGTTTCCTGCGCGGATTTGAGCCATGACTTTGGCCGGAAATTCCCCTTCAAAGTAGGTTCCCCCGGCTCCAATAATTCGAGCTACCGGTGTTCCCGCCCCAAGCACTGTTCCAACTTGAGCGGGCTTACCCTGAACTCGGCCAGATAGCGGAGCGCGAATCTTGAGGTCTTCAAGGCTCTGGCGGGCCAAGCTCAGTCCCGATCTTGCCCCTTCCAGATTGGCGCGCGCGGTCACGACTTGATCGTTCAGCAACACATCAAGACTCTTATTCGCGCGTGCTGATTTGACGGCCTCTTCTGCCTGCCGAACTGCCTCACGGGCGGCGGTAATGTCTTCAGGGCGGCTCCAATTACGAGTCATAGCTTGTTGCTGAATCGCTTGCTCATATTGGGAAAAGGCGGCTTGGAACGCATTTTCGGCTTGATCAAATCGCTGTTGGCTAGATGCGCCCTCGCGATACAAAGTCGCTTGGCGATCTCGTTCCTTTTTGGCAGTTTCCATGTTCGACTTCGCCGAAGCCACAGCAGCATCGGCTTGCTTTCGCTCCTCATCTCTGGCTCCGCGAACTACTTTTTGCAACTGAGCTTGGGCCGAGCGAAGCTGGGCTAGGGCTTGGGCAACCGCGGCAGCCGAACGGCTAGGTCCGATGCGTGCGTTAGAAATCGCTTGATTTAGCTGGCTCTGGGCTGCTCCGACCTGTGACGTTGCTTGACGAATTTGAATCATCTGATTGGTGGAATCGAGGTAAGCGATGACTTGGCCCGCGGTGACATCATCCCCATCTCGGACGTGCATGGAAACAATCCTTCCCGGGATCTTTGCGGCAACCGTAACGTCATCCGAGGTCGTGACTTCGCCAGTAATCGGCAAGGTTTCAAACAAGGTCATGGTTGTGGCTGGCTTCACCTCCACAACGCGAGTTGGATCGGACACGATCTTCTGAGTTCGTTGCCCCTGCTTTTGCGCGTCACGGTTTACGCATCCACCGACCGCGAACGCGGCCGCCAGTCCAAAAATCAACAGTCTTTGATTCAATTCATGCCCTCCATGAGCGTTCCTCCGATCGCTCGCTCCAGTTCGGCGACCGATCGAAGATAGTCATACTCCGCACTTACCAAGTTGGTCTTGGCGCGTGTGAGTTCGGTGTTAGCATCCGCCACTTCCAGCGGAATTCCTTCACCGTTCTGAAATCGTAGTGTTTGCAATCGAAAGGTCTCCTGAGCCAACTCAACCGATTTTTTCGCAACTGTGAGCCGAGATGCGGCATTTACAAGGTTTGCATGAGCTTGCCGGACCTCCAGAGAGATCCCAAGCGTAATCTGGTCTTGTTGAATTTTGACGAGCTCCTCGTCTTGCCGAGCTGCCTTGACCCGCGCTCGAGTCACTCCAGAATCAAAAAGCGGGAAACTCAGGGCTAGCACCCCGAAAGTAGATCCGCTCGACCCGCCAAAACCGGTTTGGCCAAACGTGCGCGAGTGTTGAACGCTTAGGTTGAGGCTAGGTAAATTGCCACGCTCTTCCACCTTCGTGAGGAAGGCTTGTAACTCGGTTTGGAGCTTCAGGGCCCTGACCTCCGGGCGTCGAGTTGAGGCAATTTTGATCAAATCCTCATCAGATTGATTAGTTGGCGTCCAGAATGTCGCGGACTCCAGCTCAAGTGGCGTTTCGATTGGCCGTCCGAGCGAGTTATTGAAAGAATTCTTGGCGATTTGGACAGCATTTTCCGCCTGAAGTTGATCATTCTCAGCCTGCCTAACCGCCGTTTCAAACCGCAGGACATCCACTTTTGCGCGAGTCCCGGCCTTAAACTCGGCTTCGGCGTTAGCAAGTTTTTCCTTTGCACGGTCTACGCCTTCCCGAACAACGGCGAGTTGATTTTGGGCTTGGAGAACTTGAAAGTAACCGCGCTTAACATTGAGGCTAAGATCGTTCCGAGCCGTGTCGAGATTTGCGCGGTTTATCTCCAAGTTAAGGAGGGACCCTTTTATTGCCTTCCCGGTGACTCCCGCAATATCGAAAGGCATTGAAAAAGTCAGTTTCGCATCTTTGCTATCCGCGGGGCGAGTGACGATGGAGTTTCCGTTGAAATCCGAGGTCTGCGCCTTGTCCCACCTTGTGTAGCTCGCGTCAAGGACGATTTTGGGGCCGAGCTGGCCACGAGCTTCTCGAGCGCGCTGATTCGCCTTTTCAATATTCGAGTTTGCAACCCGGATTGAAAACGAATTTTGTTCGGCGAGCTTTATCGCATCGGAAAGGCTCAGTTTTGCGCCCTGAATCGCAAGGATGGCGGCCAATGATAGGATGGTCATGCTGTGTCCTCGTCTGCGATTTCTTGGGCCATGTCGAGTGTTCGCTGAAGTTCATCCATAAATCCCTGCAAAGCCCCAATCTTGAAAACCACCAGCCCTTGGTGGACCGGATGCTTCAATACCAACAATTTTTCTCCTGGTTGAAAATTCATATCTGCTCGGGCTTCGGCCGGAATTACAATCTGGCCTCGCTCGCCCACTGTAACCGATTCATAAAACTGCGTTTTGTCACAAGCCATGTTTACACTAACTTTACATACAAATCATACTTTACAACCATATCTTCACGCTCCCACCGAACCTCTCGAAACGTCTTCCTCTTGGTAAATGCTTCCCATCAAGGTATCTTCTCCAGCGGTGACGCGGATCAGTTTCTTTCTTGGGGCAGTTTTGGCGTCGAGTTTTGTACGCGCTGAACGTATTCTCCTGATTCCGCTCGATGGAAGACCAGCAACGGGCCAATTTGCCCAGATGATTGGCCGAATTTCTGGCGTAGACATCCAAATGCCGCCGAAGGACCTACTCGGTAGGTTTACGCAGCCCGGAGACTCGGATGCGATCTTGGATTGGCTTGCTAAGCAGGATTTCCAAGACGTCTTGGCCGTGGTTGCGAGCACGGACATGATTGGCTACGGCGGCCTCATCGCCTCGCGGACCCTTGAGACAAGCAAAGCCAAAGCCGTGGCTCGGCTCAACCGATTTGCCCAAATCCGAAAGGTCGCGAAAGCCACAAAGTTTTACGGGATGAGCGCAACGATGCGCCTGACCCCCACGGCGACGAAGTCCGCGGCAGCTTGGCGCTTGCCGTTGGGTAGGTTCGCAGAAATCAAAGAGCGATACCGCCAAACCAAGGATCCTAAGTATCTTCAGAGTCTAAAAAACCTTCTCGCTAAGATTCCTTCAGAAGAACTTTTGAAGTACGACCAGATTCGGGCTCGAAATCACGAAATCCAAGGGTTTTTGATCAGACAAACCGCAGCAGGGTTGTTTGACTATCTTATCTGCGGCCAGGACGATGCCCAGCCCTACGGCCCTCACATTCCTGAAACGGCAGCCTTGAGAAACGTCGCGGTTTCAAGCCAAGTTTCTGGAAAGGTTTACTTTGCCGAGGGCGTCGACCAACTGGCAAATGTGTTGATTAGTCGGGCCCTCCTGCGCGCGAGAAGCTGGGTGCCAAGAATCCGTCTCAATTTCAGCGATGACCTTGGGAAGCTGATGGTTGCCGACTACGAATCCAAAACGATTGAAAGAAGTCTTAGCGATCAGCTCCTGGCCAGCGGTTCCCGACCGGCCAACACCAACGAATATGATTTCGCTCTTTTTCTGAATACGCCCCAGCGCCGCGAGGAGCCGTTCTTGAGCTTTCTTCAGTCCTTGACTTCCGAAGTTGATCAGGGATTTCCGGTTGCGGTTGCCGATATTAATCTGGCCAAAAATGGCACTTCAGACCCGGAGTTGTTCGACGCAATGAATCAAGAAAATAGGATGATTCGATTGCTTTCTTATGCAGGTTGGAATACGGCGGGAAACACAATGGGAACAGTTATTCCGGCGGCAAATGTCTATCTCCTGGCTCGCCGAGGGGGTTCGGACCCTTTGCAGCGCGAACTTGCCCGACGTGAGTTCATTCTGCACCGATTTGTGAACGATTACTGTTATCACAAGTTTGTTCGACCGCTTGCGTATCAGCTCATTGATTCGACCCCCAATGCGAGCCGTGAGGAGACGTACGGTCCTGCTTTTGATGCAGTAAACGAACTCGTTCAGACTAAACTGCGTGAATACTTGGAAAGCACGTTCCAAAGCCAGTTTCTCGGACAGCGATTCTTTGCCGGAAACAAGCAATACGAGATTGATGCCCTCCAAAACATAAAGATTTTCCTCCCATGGCCAAGAGCTTACGAGGTTCAAATGGAGTTTAGCCTTTCGGCCAGCGAAGTCACGGACTGATTCGATCTTCCGTAGAACAATCTGAGCCAATGCGAAAGTCATCCCGTACAACTCCCGCGAGACTAATCGAACCCTTGGTTCGCTTTATCAAAGTTGAAGTATCAAGCAGCGCCATGTTGCTTGGCGCGGCCATCGTCGCCTTGCTTTGGGCAAATCTTCCCATTTCGGCCAGCTACTTTGCGCTTGTGGATCAACCCATTTTTGGCGCAACAATGAAGTTGGCGATCAACGACGGGTTGATGG
Source organism: Fimbriimonadaceae bacterium (assembly GCA_040081075.1). Classification (GTDB taxonomy): domain Bacteria; phylum Armatimonadota; class Fimbriimonadia; order Fimbriimonadales; family Fimbriimonadaceae; genus JANJUB01. The sequence goes on from JBEBHJ010000009.1 coordinate 38,520, forward strand.
CTGTTTTTTTCCTCTTGGTTGGGCTAGAAATTAAACGAGAGCTTCGAATTGGCGAGCTGGCTGGCTGGAAAAAGGCGGCTTTGCCTATCGCCGGTGCCCTTGGCGGCATGATCGTCCCTGCGCTCATTTTTGTTGCTTTCAACATGGGAACCAGCGGAGCCAGAGGTTGGGGCATTCCAATGGCCACGGATATAGCGATTGCACTTGGCGTCCTGAACCTGGCGGGCAAGGCCGTGCCCCTTTCGCTTAAGGCATTTTTGATGGCACTTGCGATCGCCGATGACTTGGGGGCGGTCGCCGTGATTGCCCTATTTTATGGTCAAGGCGTAAATCCGACCATGCTCCTGGCGGCGGGTGGGGTTACTCTTGGGTTGCTCGGATTGCGCGCTTTTCGGGTTCGAAACTTGTCGCCCTATTTACTCTTGGGACTCGCTCTTTGGTGGTTCGTTTTGCATTCAGGAATCCACGCAACGGTTGCCGGCGTATTGCTTGCCCTGTTCATTCCGGTCAGCGAGGTCGACACCGAAACCATTTCGCCGCTCGTTCGGCTTGAGAACCTACTCCACCCTTTGGTGGTCTATCTGGTGATTCCGCTGTTTGTGTTTGCGAACATCGGCATTCCCGTCTCAGATAGCGTGTCGCAAGGACTTTCCAGCCATGTGGGGCAGGGTGTTGCACTTGGTTTGCTCGTTGGAAAGCCGGTCGGAATTGTTCTAGCTTGCTGGTTGACGGTTAAGCTCGGTATCGCGAGTTTGCCATCGAGGGTGAAATGGTCCCAGCTTTTCGGAACGGGATTACTGGCCGGGATTGGGTTCACCATGTCCCTCTTCGTCACGGAGTTAGCCTTTACCGACTTTGCCGTAATCAACGCAGCCAAGGGAGCAATTCTGGTGGCATCTCTCACTTCTGCGTTTTTGGGCCTGGCCGTCTTACGATGGGCGGCTAAACCCCGATCGAACTAAGCCGACTCCAGTTCGGAAAGCCTTCGCTTGACGGCGTCGGCAAGAAGCCATCGGTACATCGCGAAGAAGGCCAGATAAGTGATTACCATCGTCGCCGAGTAGACCGTCACCGCTACCAGCGGCGTTGCCCCGAGCCTATGAGTGCCCCAAAACGCCAATGCAATCAGACCCGACCTCAGCACATCGCCGATGAGTTGCAGATCCTGACGTTCTAGGATCGTCGTGATTTGTGAGATTGGCGAAGTTACAAACTGACACGCCGCCGCAAAGCCGAGCAGGCCCATATAAGGTCCAGCTTCAACCCACTTTGCACCTAAAATGATCGGCGTGAGCCAAATGAGAACAATTCCTAGCGCGACAATGGCTAGGCTCATTTTTGCGAGCTTGCGGGTGAGCCGATTGAACAGGGCAAGGGCCTCTTTGGGGGAATCACGCAGAAGTTCAGGAGCCGTACCCAAAAAGGCCTGCCCAACTGCGGCGCCTACCAAGCTAACGGGAAAGGCCATGATGCGCATCGCCTGGCCCAAATCACCGTTTGCAGCTTGCCCATAATAGGTCCCCATCAGGATGGCTGGGATATTGAGAGCAAGGGAGTTCGTGAAAGCAGCCGGAACGGAAAGCATGGGGAACTTGCTATACCGCTTCATCGCTGCAACGATACTGGAGAGCGTTATGCTTCGGAAAATCGGGGAGTCTTCCTTCCAAGCGTTCCTGAAAAGCGTTCCAACACCGGCTCCTTGTCCCAAGCCAAATCCAAGGAGAAGTCCTGCCGCCCCATACTGGAGCGCTCCCGCACCCATTTGGAAGAGGACCGTGAAAAGGCCGATACTGGCGCGGCGCACGCCCAAGCTTGTGAAAGCGCGCCTTCGAGTTGCCCAATAGGATATGTTTAGGTTCAAACCTTGCGCCAGCAACCCAACTGGTATCACCCAGCAAAAGGGGTAAATCCCTTCCGCCTTAATCTCCCGTAGTAGAGGTAAGCCCCAAAGGAACAAAACAAGACTTGATAGAGCCGCGAGGGCAAAAGTGATCAGGACGGCGGCGCCCAGTGCCCCAGCGGCCTCTTCATCCGTTTCGGCAATGGGAACAGCCTGCTCGTATCGCCCGCCGGAGATAATTGCCAAGTTCGAAATGATCGAAGTATAAGTGTTGAGCAGACCCATCTCCGGCCGCGTGAAAAGCCGGGAAAGAATGGGGGTCGCAAGAACGCTTGCCAGCTGACCAATGGCACTGCCGCCAGCCATCGTTGCAATTCCTTTGCCCATTCCGCTCTTGGGCAGCAGTTTTTCCAGCTTACGTTTTATGCGGTCCTGCAAAGAGTCCTGAGTCTACCGTTCGGTCGCGTATAATTTTATCGATGCCATCGGGATGTGGCTCAGCTTGGTAGAGCGCTGCGTTCGGGACGCAGAGGTCGAAGGTTCGAATCCTTTCATCCCGACCATTTTCACAAGTTGATTGCATACTGGGAGGGAGTTAGCAACATTCTCGGTATTTTGGCGGGTATAGTGCCAATGTGACCCAAACGCACCGGCTTTTTCGCTGGTTCCGGCTTAGTCTTGGCCTCCTTCTGGCGGCCTGCGGCGGGCTGGATATTGGGCACAACCACACAGATCGGAGTTCCTGTGTCATTTGTCTTTCGACAATTTCCACTCGACGCCCAGACCCAAGCGGGGCCGAGCGGCAGCTCTCACGGGGCAGATCGCTTAGCGAACGATTGCCCGTGGTCCGCTCGGTTGCTCATGTAGCGCAACGTCCGCTCGCTTGTTCGACAGGCATCGACCTTGTTGTTGACGTCAGCCCCACAAAGTGGATAACCCCGGGCTGCCGCCTCACTTCCGCACGCGGGGATCCGGCTGCGCCTCGAGCTCCTCCAGTTTCCTGAAATAGACTAACCCCTTAGGGTCTCGTTGTTTGGCGCACTTTTGCGCCCAAATATTTCAGGAGCACACATAAATGATTTGTATTTTAAGCACTAACCTGGTGGCCGCATTGATGGTCGCCATCTCTCATCAACAAACTGAATCTAAGCAACTACCGGGGACCGGTCCGGGTGACTCAACCGCTCTCGGTCGACCAACGCAAGCGAACAAGAACTCGTTTAACCCGCAGATCAGTCTGATCACCAATTTCGGAGCGGTCCTATCCGACAACAACCCGTCCAACGACAAGTCCGCCGGCTTGCGGGAAGCCGAACTTGGCATAGCAGCGGATGTAGATCCCTTTCTGAAGGCCGAGGCCTACATTGCTTTCGCAACCGAGGACGGCAAGGCCATCGCCGAGGTCGAAGAAGCCTTTGGCCGTTATTCAAACTTGGGCCGGGGAGTTTCCGCCAAGTTTGGTAAGATCGCGGCCGCAATAGGGCGAGTTCAGCGCAACCATGCTGACCAACTGAACTATCTCGAATATCCACTCATCGTCAGCGATTTCCTCGGAGAAGAAGGACTCCGGGCAGGCGGGGCCTCGTTTGGTTATCTTTTCAAGGGTGAGCGCTTCAATGAGTTGACCATTGAAGCTCTCGACGCTTCAGATGCACCGCTGTTTGCGGGAGCGCATTCGGGAGTCCCCGTTTGGGTTGGTCACTACCGAACGTTTATGGACTTCGGAGAAAATGCGTCGATGCAACTCGGCGCAACTTACGCGAACGGACCGAGCGGAGGCGGAGGGCAAAGGTCGCAGTTGTGGGCAGCAGATATGGTCTACAAGTGGACACCTGGTACATCAGGGAAATCCCTTGTAATCGAAAGCGAAGCATACTTGGGTCGCCCCGGATTTCCGGGTGCAAAATCTGCTTTCGGGGGGTTCGCTTCAGCAACTTATCAACTGAAACCTAACTTGTTTGGCTACATCAAGTTTGACTACAGTGAAGTTCCTGGCACCTCGAACAAGCACAAGGCCTATTCGCTTGGCTTGACCCTTAGACCAACAGAGTTCCATCACTGGCGAGTCGAGTTCCAACACGCCAACGGAAACTTTATGCCCAACCGAAACGCACTGAGCCTTCAATTCCAGATGGCTATCGGCGCGCACCCTGCCCACAAATATTGACCATGAAAGAACTTACTCTTATTTCCGCAATAGCAGCCCTAGCTGCTCTATCCACCACGGCTTCAGCAAATTTGAAAGTCGTCACAACCACATCAGACCTCGCCTCGATTGCTTCTGCCATCGGAGGCAGCCACGTTAGCGCAAGTAGCCTGATCAACGGCGCGAGAGATCCGCACCGCTTGGAGGCAAAGCCAAGTTATATGAGCCGTGCCGCCAGTGCGGACGTGTTTATTGCTGTTGGTCTTGAACTTGAGATTGGATACGAGCCGCCGATTCTGGATGGAAGCGGGAACCGCCGCATTGCGGTTGGGTCTGCCGGTCACATCTACGCCTCGGATTTTGCCTACGTTCTGGAGAAACCAAGTGGTGGAGTCACGCGGGCGGATGGCGACATCCATCCCTATGGAAATCCCCATGTTTGGTTAGACCCTTACAACGGGCGCCTGATTGCAGCAGGGATTGCGGCCCGATTTGAAAAGCTCGACAAAGCGAATACGGCCGATTACCAGAGCAACTTGAAGAACTTCCAAAATCGGCTCGATAGCGCTATGTTTGGTTCGGCCCTTGTTAGCAAGTTTGGGGGACCGAAGCTTTGGCAATGGCACAATGCGGGGGATCTCCGATCGGAAATTGCGAAAGCAGGAGCAGCAAAGGACCTGGGCGGGTGGCTCGAAAAGATGCTCCCCTTGGCCGGCACACCTATCGTCACTTACCATCGCTCTTTGAGCTACTTGGCTAACCGATTTAAGTTCAAAGTCGTTGAAGAACTTGAACCCAAACCGGGTCTTGAGCCGACGCCGGGACACTTATCTTCGGTCATCAAGAGTGCAAGTTCAGATGGGGTCAAAGCGATTGTCCAGGAGTCTTTTTACGCGACTAAGCACGCCCAGTTGGTAGCTACCCGAATCGGTGCAAAGGTGATTGTAATCCCCCAAAATGTTGGGCAAATGCCTGGCACTGGCGACTACATTTCACTTTTCGACGTTATCGTCTCGAAGCTGAGCGAAATTAAGGGTTAAGATGGAAGAGTTCTTAAAGATCATGGGGTGGCCAACGGTTGCATCGTTGGTCATGTCTCCAGTCCACTGCATTTTTGGACTTCACATCGTTCGTCGAGGGGTGATCTTTATAGATCTCGCTGTGGCCCAAATGGCCGCTCTGGGAATGGCAATTGCCGTTGCAAATCATCACGAAGTTCAATCGCCGACCGCTTATTGGTTGGCGTTGAGCTTTGCCTTGGGCACGGCTCTGGCAATCGCTCTAACCCGCTTTAAGTTGGGCCGTGTTCCGCATGAGGCGATTATTGGCATCATTTTTGTGGTCGCCTCCGCCCTTGGGATCATTGTGCTTGAGAACACTGAGCATGGCGTTGAGGAACTAAAAGATATCCTGAGCGGAAGCTTGCTTTTTGTCCAAGATCACGATGTTACAAAAACAGCGATGGCCTATGGTGTGATTTTGCTTGCAGGCATCGTCGCTTGGAGGCCGACCGCCGCGATCTCACTGGGCCAAGGCGAGGTGCCTACAGGCATCAAGCGCGTGCTAGTCGACATGATGTTCTACGGACTGCTCGCGTTCGTGGTCGCCTCATCGGTGAAGATTGCTGGGGTGTTGGTCGTGTTCACCTGGCTAGTCATGCCGCCAGTATGCGCTTTTTTGTGGCTCAACAAAATGAAGCACGCGATCGTCATGTCCGTGCCGATCAGTTTGCTCGGCACGTTGGGCGGTCTAATTGTGTCGTACAAACGCGACTGGCCCACTGGCCCGGCCATTGTTGTAGTGTTTGGGGCGATAGTGGGTCTGTTGTATTTGGTGAAGCTAATGGTGCCTGATCGAACTGCCCTTGAAGAGATGACCTAGCCCATTTTAGGAAACACAGCCGGTAGCCAGGGAACGATAACGAGCAGGGGGCCGATGTAGAGGGTGGCCCAGATTGTGCCCCAAAAAACGGACCGCCCGAGGCGTCCCTGGCAATCGTGAGTATCGTTCGTAGCGCGAGCGAGCAAGCCACCAATGGAGAGAAACAGGACCAATCCTAGGACGGGGAGAATGAGCTCAACCGTAAAAGCCAAGAGCAGGAAAAGCAAAAGGACAACCATTATGAGAATGAAAATCTCGCCAAAAGCACAACCCCATTGAAACGACTCTAGCGTCGCTCGGGCGGCCTTCCTTGTCAGCTTGAAGTCCAACTTTACCGGAGCGCATGTATCGATCTTGTCGCCGCGATACAACAACCTGCAAAGCACGATTAACCAAACGAACCACGTTGCGGCAAGTGTGGCTTCGGTTTCGAGCCATCTGGGCCAATGGATGAAGATCGAGAACAATAACGTCATTAACGTCAGTGGGACAACCATAAGGAACGAGAGCAGCTTGCGGAAGATGGGATGGTGCATATAGGAACAAGTTGAATTAGGCTCTTGTGTCATTTGAGTTCGGGAAACACCACCGGCAACCAAGGAACGATAGCGAGGAGGGGACCAATGTAGAGCGTGGCCCACAGACATCCCCAGAGGAGCGACTTTCCCAATCGGCCGTCACAGCCATGCGTATCGTTCACAGCTCGTGCAAACATGCCACCAACGGAAATGAACAAGAGAAACCCAAGGGCGGGCAGCACGAACTCGACCAACAATCCGGCAACCAAAACAGCGAGCAAAGCGATCAAGATCGCAGCGCAGCCTCCAGCAAAACCTTCGCCACAGCCTACGACGGCAGCATCTAGCCCACAACCACTTGCCTCGGCGACGCTCGAGCTAAACTTTCCGCCATAGGTCACTTCAGAGTCATCTTCAACCTGTCGTCCCTTATAGAGTAACGTCGCGAGAATCCCTATCCAAATGGTCCACCATGCCGTCAAGATGATTTCGGCCTCGATCCAACGCGGCATTTTTACTGCGAGCGAAAACACCATGATCAACACGGACAGGAGCAGCAGCACCACCAACGCGAGAAACCGGCGCGAAACACTATCTGGACGTTTAAGGTACACGGCGTTTCAAAGCGTTACGGGCCCAACGCCTCCAAGGTTTCACATGATGATTACTTCGGCCTCGCCCACATGGGATGGTGCTGAACCTTCTTGAGGCGCTTCCATATCTTGTTCGATTTGGGGAGCACGAGGCAAGTAAAGTCGATATCCGCCAGCTCGGCGACGGCGTTGTTGACGGGGCCTTCTTCGTCCAATGTAACGGCGGGATATTTGGGCAAAACTAGAATCAAAAAGTGCATTTTCCCCGGACGAATTTTGGATTCGAATCGCACCCCGTACACTTCCAAAATGTGATTGCTTCTTTGGAAGATCGGGATCCATGTTGCCAGCTGATCGTCTTCCGGCCGCCACCAGCGCAGGTCAGCGTGTTCAACGTCTAGTCCCTCGGCGTAAAGCTTCTGCTCCGTCTCGCCAAGGTCCGCCGAAAGATCATAGAGTTGGGCGGCTTTGGCCTTGTCACCGAGTTTTTCGGCAACATACGAGCTAATCGCATAGGCGTCCGCTCTGAAGTTGATGTCCTTAGCGGCAAGGTCAAGATAAGTCATCGCCTCGGGATTGAGCTTATCGGCGAGCAATGAGCCTAAAAGAAGGTTGGCCTGAGCATGTTCCGGGTTGCGACGCAGCATTTCGCGCCCCATCGCTTCTGACCGCTGCGCTCCCCGAATATTAAGACTCTCGCTCAGAAGTGCCGAAAGACGAGCATCCTCAATCGTGTCCAAGCCAGCCGCTTCGGCTTCACGAATTTCCTTTGCCTTGGGCGAAACAATCCGGTGCCGCTGCGCCCAAACTTGCGAAACCTGGATGGCCCAATGCCGGTTGAGGTTTTCCGAGATCATGGGCAGGTTCGAACCGAAGAAGACTTGGGCTGCCGATTGGACTGGAGCAGCACAGACAATTGGGGAAAACTGAGCCTCGATGCAGGACTTGTCCTCGAACTTTGCATCAATGGCATTCAGGCGATCACGAAGGCTCGGATGTGTGTCGTCATAGCCCGTCTCTTCCTTCAGCGACTCTTCCAAGTTCTCAGAGAACTGCGCGATCGATGGAATATTCGCAATAAGGTCGGTGAGTGTAATCTGAACGACGTTAGCGGGGGGCACCGGGGTTGTTTCTACGAGTTCATAGACCTTTCCAACGGCTTTTGAAGCCGCTTTTGACTGAGTTCCGAGCCGCACCAAGCTCAGGGCGTTGGCTTCGGCTCCAGCCAAGCGAGTTGCGGCGGCATCGGCTTCGTACTCATCTTGCCGCCGCAAGGGAAAGGTGGTTGCCCAAAGCTTAGGTAGATACCACTTGATGAACGGGCCAAACAGCATTTTGGCCATGAACCCACTCATGCCGGCGGCGGCAGCTTGCCACACTTCGACAATACGGTACACCTTGCCCGCAAACTTGGAATGTCCACCGGCAAAGTGGCCAAGCTCATGGGCAATTGTCGAACGCGCTTCGTCATGGGTTTCCGCCAACATCAACGGTAGTCCGTAGCGTAGGGTGTTGTGGCAGGGGCCAACAATCCCGAATCGCGGGGTTTGGGATGCCGATGCGTTCCAGTCGTAGGTTATTCGAATTTGGTGAATGGGAGGTGCGCCGAGGCTCTTAGCCATCGCATCGACCTCCGCCCATAGCTTGGGTGCCTCGGCTCTCGAAACATCCACTCCATCATTTGGTTCTGGAATGCGCGTGAAAATGGCTCGGATCATCGCAAAAATTCCGAATCCAAGAACCAGAACAAGCTTTATGGTGAGCGAGTTAATGCTGCCCGTGCCAATCGTAAACCAGACCAAGGCGGCAATCATGGCAACGATCACTAGGATCGTAAAAACGATGTACAGGTAACCCAGATTGACCAGGGATTTACACGTCGCCACATATTTTCCGGGATCAGCCTTAGACTGGGCCTCGAACGCCTTCACCTTTGCGATGAACTCTTCTCTTTTGGCAAACTCGGAGCCCTTTTCAGTCATTAGACTAAATTGACGGATTGAACCCAGTTTTTGCACGCTTAAGCAAATCCGCATAACTTTGGCAATGGGCTTCGTCTTTGATGTCAGGCCGCTCTCTGCGGCTCAAAAAGGGGCTGAACATGGAAAACGAGACACAGGAACCGCAAGTTCCACCGCAACCGACCGGTCAGTACTACCGACCGCCAACAATGGGCGGTGGGGTCGGATCGGGCGCTCCGTAGCAATCGGATAAGCCGATCGGAATCGTCATCATGGTGTTGAGCGGGCTCTGCGGTGTGTGCGGAATCACGGCAGCGCTTGGGGTAGGTGCCCTTGGAGCGGCAGCGGCAAGCCGGTGGATCAGGAGACAATGCGGCCGCCGCCGTAGCGGTTGGCGGGGCAGCCGTCATCATTGGTGTCATCACTCTTATTTCTGGAGCAATCGGACTCGCTGTTGGTTACGGCATCATGAATAGCAAGAAGTGGGGATTCATCGCGGGAGCGGCTCTGTATGGATTCAATGCTCTTATGAGCGTGGTCCAAGTGATTCAAGGCCAAACAATGAACCTCATCGGAATCGCCATCAGCGGCGCACTTCTGTTTTATTGCGTTCAACGCCTAACCGGCAAGCTTGGCGAGAAACCACTCTAGTTCAACCACAGATGGATCGCCTCATCGAACATGGTTTCGGTGAGGCGACCCGTGAAGGTGTTTTGCTGACTGGGATGATAGCTGGCGACGATTTTCGGGTTTTCCCGAGCGGCGGTCGCATGCTCAAACTTGGGCAACTTGACTCCAAGTGCTTTGCCGACTTCCGTCCAAGCGAGCCCACCTAGGCATAAGATGCTCTTCCACTCCCGTGATTTTAACAGCTCCGAGAGGTAAGGGTTGCAGTTGCGGATTTCCTCGACCGTGGGTTTGTTACCGGGTGGAGCGCAGTGACACACGGCGGTGATGAGCACGTCCTTTAGCTTCAATCCATCCCCAATTGACTCCGAAGTGGCCCGGGGGGCAACTCCAGCTTTATGGAGGGCCTGAAAGAGCCAATCCCCACTCCGATCTCCCGTGAACATGCGGCCAGTTCGGTTTGCTCCATGCGCGGCCGGAGCTAGACCGACGATCAGGTGCGTTGCATCAGGGTCGCCAAAATTGGGAACGGGTTTGCCCCAATAAGTCCAATCGGCAAAAGAAGCTCGCTTTTCACGCGCGACTTGTTCGCGCCATTCCACCAGTCGGGGGCATCGGCGGCATTCTGTTATGCAATCCCGAGACATTCCTCAAACCCCGCCATCACGTTCATCGCGTGCACAATTTGACTGGCTCCACATTTGCCGTCCCGATCAGCCATTACCTGCACCGTGAGCAAAGAATGGGGCGATCCAGGCGAGATTCCGAGTTTGTATGCCGCATGCGGCAAACCCCTGACGAGATTCACATGCCACTCGCTATTCTCTTCATTCCGAACGAAGAAAGATCGACCGTAACACTCGTCGTACTGCTCGTCAATCTCGTCGCCGAGTTCGCTCGCGGTTTGCACGAGGCAGATCGCTCTAAGGGCCAGAACCGAATCTAAGTTTTCTTCGGCCAGGGCAAAGGTTGCACCATGAGCCCAACCTTCGCCGGCAAGGAACGCTTCGACGATTTCGGGATCGAAGTCGCGGAAATTGTAGAGAAGGGAGGGAGCTTCGACGAGCAAGCCGGCTCGAAAGAGTGGGCCAAGGGCAATCAGCGCCAAAGTGCTCGCGGCGTCGGGAACCGAAAGCTCGTCGGCACATACCATGGGATTGTTATCCATGAGTTCGGTCAAGCCGAACAAGCCGGTGGGCTCGCCAACTCGGACCCGTCGGTTCCAGCTTCCTTGAGTGAACTCGAGTGGGGAGTCGCAGGCTCCATTCAGCGCGACTTTGGGGTGGGTCCGGAGATAGGTCTCAAGTCCCGAATTGGGTGCGCATTTGGCTTGAATCATATGAACTTGAGATTACTCGGTTTCAGCATCGGATACACTTCGGGCATGCGTGCTTATGCCCTGCTTGCCATCCTCACGACCGCCTCGTTTTGCCATGCGCAAACCGTAGAAAGCGATATTCTTTTCGGGGGCAAGGCAGCGGGCTCAAACAAAACAACAAGGACCGCGGATTCGCTTGAATCCGACTCCGCGATGTCTATTGCCGGACAAAACATCAAGAGCCACTTGAAAATCCGCTACAGCAAAGGGATGCCACAAGAAATTTCTTTCTCTGAGTCTGCCGGGACGACCTCGGGAAGCTATGAGTGGAAAGATGGAAGCATTAAAGCAACGCGAAATGGCAAGCCAGCTCCAACTCCGCCGAAGTTGCCGATTACCGATAAGGCGTTCTTTGCCACTCATCATATGGCCCTCGCAGATTCCCTCTTTGCGGAGTTCGTAAAGCTAAAACGTCCGGCGAAGATGAAGGTGTTGGAGATGGGATCGCTCGCCTCGTTAACGGTTGAAACCGCATCCGCGCCGATGAGTGTTACAACCCCAAAGGGGAATCTTCAAATTGAGCTCTTTAAACTCAAAATCAACGGCATTGAACTGCAATACGCATTCGAGAACGGCCGAACTGTCGGTTTCAAAGTCCCGGCCCAGCTCTTTGAAGTGGTTAACAAAGGCTATGAGGGCGTGTTCGTTGACCCCCTCACGAAGTTTCCCGAGCTTAGCCAACCAACATTTGAAACGATAACGCAAGCCAAAGTGATGAGCCCAATGCGCGATGGCGCGAAGCTCGCTTCCGATATTTCCCGCCCCAAAGGCGATGGCAAGCATCCAACGATTCTTATCCGGACTCCTTACGGTAGAAGTGCCTCCCTCTCAAGCTACGAGTTCTTTGTGAAGCGGGGCTATGTGGTGGTGAGCCAGGATGTGCGCGGTCGGGGCGATAGCGAAGGCGGCTGGGACCCCCTTAACACCGAGGTTCAGGATGGCTATGATACGCTCGAGTGGATTAAGAATCAGCCATGGAGCGACGGTAACGTGGGCATGATCGGTGGGAGCTACCTGGGATTTGTTCAGTGGGCGGCGGCAGCAAGCGGCCACCCGGCGTTGAAGTGCATTATCCCGCAAGTGAGCCCTCCCGACACGATGCACAACATCCCCTGGGATCACGGTTGCTTTATGCTGCTGGGCAACGTTTGGTGGGCACGCATCGTGATGGACCGACAAGCGAATATGGCCGCCGCAACCCAAGGGTTTGGCTCGCTAGAAGCTTTCAAGAGCCTTCCGCTCACCAAAGTCGACGACAAGTTCTTTAAGAAGGATATCCCGTTCTATGATTCCTGGCTAAAGCGCCCTACGTTAGGCGATTGGAAAGGGGCATTCACCAATGATCAAGTTCGCGGCGTGAAGATTCCAGTAATGCACATCAGCGGATTCTGGGACGGCGACGGTGTCGGGACCATGATGAATTTCGCTGGTCAGAAAGCCGCGGGAGGCAATCAATGGCTCATTTTCGGCCCTTGGGAGCACGGGTTTAACGTCAAGACCAAGTTTGCCGATCAAGATTTCGGCCCAGGCGCCGTTTTGGAGTTAGATTCAACTTACCTAAGGTTTTTTGATACATTTCTAAAAGGGAAAACGGCGAATCTGGAGTCCCAACCGCGGGTTAAGTTCTTTGTAACGGGAGCCAACAAGTGGATTGAAAGTTCAACGTGGCCCCCAGAATCGGCCAAGTTGGTGACATCCTATCTCGGCGGAGGCAAACCAAATGGAAACACCGGAATGGCCACTCTTCAAGCCGCGCCAGGTACTACGAGGAGCGATAGTTACTCTTATGATCCTCGAAATCCAAAGCTTCCAAAGTCGCTTGATATGAGTGGCGGAAACTCCAAACTGACGTCAAAGCGTTCTTCTTTCAACCAGTCTTCGCTGCTTTATGGAACTGAGAAGTTTAAGACTCCACAGACTCTAGGTGGGCCCATGGAAGTTGAGGTCTACTTCAAAACTACGGTCCGAGATGCCGCTTTACATGCGCTAGTTTATGACGAGGCCCCTAACGGTGATCTCACCCTGGTTGGGCTTCCAGGCGCAATGCGGATCGGATTCACGGGGACAAATGTAAAGTCTATCACCCCGGGCAAGGTGTATAAGGTTTCGGTCAAACCTTGGCTTTTTGCTCGCGAGTTCAAAGCCGGTCATCGCTTGGTGGTGATGCTGATGAGCGACCTTTTTCCGAAATTTTCAAGAATTCCTGGTACGGGTGAGCCAGATGCGACGGCTACTAAGTTGCTCAAGGCGACCCACACGATTCTCAAGGGCGCGAAGTATCCGAGTTTGGTGCGCTATTATCGTTTGTAGGATTACTACGCGAGAGCAATGGTGCAACCCCTGTGCATCCCAGGAACATGAACAGCGAGAGCAAAAACGCAGAGGATGAGCCTTGGCCCCCGCCGAGGACGATAAAACCAATCCCACTAGCCTGAACTTGAAAGTAACCGGCCGAAAAGATTCCCTTCTTGCGGAGAAGAATGGCGCAGGCGATCCCCGCGAACGCGCTCACGATCAACAACCATACATATCCGAGTTGCACTGCATAGGGAATCTCATCGTTTTCATGGATTCTCGAAATCCATCGGTCGCTCCGCAACAAGATGGTGCCAAAAGATAAGTCGCACAATCCTATGACCACTGTAAGAAAGCGCAGAACGATCCGACGCTCAGGCATACTCCTTCACCAGCTTCAAGACCTCCCGAAATTGCGGATGCTCGGCGGTTTTCATCCATTCGTAAACAATCGCTTCCGAGTGGGCGAATTCGCATCCTGCTAGGCTTAATCGGCTCAAACCTAACTCGTGCATCTGAATCGAACGGCCGCCGACCGCATCGGCAGCTATCATCACTTCATGACCCAACTCCCACAGCTGTTGGGCGGTTTGATTGACGCAAATCATGGTTTCAATCCCGCAAAGCACGATCTGAGTCTTGCCTTCGAGCCAAGAAGCCAATGATGGAGCTCCCAGGGCAGAAAAGACCATTTTGCCTTCGATCGTGGCGGCCCCAAGATGGCGCAACAATGCTTCGTGAGTTGCACCCATTCGATCTGGGTATTGTTCCGTCACAAAAACTGGGATTGCGAGTAGATTCGCGACCCGCACCAAGAACTCGGCTCGCCGCATCACTCGTTCTGAGTCATGGATGGCGGCGAGAAAGCTGGGCTGAAGATCAATGACGATCAGACCGGTTTGTTCTGAGCAAGCAAGCATATCGACAGTTTATTCCGTTCTTATCCCAGAAACACATTCGGAAACCGCCTAGCCGCCCTCTATACCGGGTAAATTTCTGGTTCCCCATGAAGGTTGTAATATTTGGTTGCGGAAGAACCGGGTCAACGTTGGCCCTTCAACTCGCAACTCGCGGTCATAAAGTGACCATTATCGAACAAAATCCGGCCGCACTTCGCCGCCTGGGTCGCGATCACAACTGCGAAGTTGTCATCGGCTCAGGGTTAGACGATGACATCTTAGACCGGGCCGGTGTGCGCGATGCCGACGTGTTCTTCGCCCTCACCCGTGGAGATAACACCAACCTAATGGCGGCCCAAATTGTGCAGCTACGCTATGAAGTTAAGCGGGTCTGCGTAAAGGTGGCAGATCCGATGCGGAGCGACGCCTACCAACGCCTCGGATTCTTCTGCATCAATCCAAGTTCGCTGACGGCGGGGATGATGAGAGATTGGCTCACCTCGGAACCTTATGCTCCGATTGACGAATACAACGCGCTTGTGAAGGAGCTCAGCCTCTAATGTATATGATCATCGTAGGGGGTGGCAATGTTGGACTGCACCTCGCCAAGAAACTCATCTCAAACAATCATGAAGTCTTGTTGCTAGAGCGTGATCCTCGGCAAGCGCAGCGGCTCGCTCAACTCATTGGCGAAGAGAACGTAATTGTCGGCGATGGTTGCGAGATGTCGACTCAAAAGGATTCCGGATTCGAGCGCGCCGACGTCGTGATCGCCGTTACGGGTGAAGACGAAGACAACATGGTGGTTTGCCAGTTGGCTAAGGTTGTTTGGAATGTAAAGCGAGTACTAGCGCGAGTGAACGACCCCGCCCATGAATCGCTCTTCCAACAGATCGGGATTGATGATACGGTCAGTGCGACCAGTATTATCCATAGTCTCATTGAACAGCAGATCTCGCCTGACGTGATGCTACCGGTCGGCGCACTTGCGCGGGGGCATCTGGAGATTGTTGAGGTTGAGATTGGTCACCGATCACCGGTATTGGGCAAAAAGATCCGGGAGATTTCTTTGCCACCGAAGACGAATCTAATTTGGATTCTCCGCGAAGAGAGTGGCCTCGCCGTAACTGGAGACACAGAGCTCAGAATGGGCGACATGCTCGTCGCCTTGGTTTCTCGGGATCATTCGGAAGAGCTTTACGCTTTGTTCGAGCCAGATCGACCCTAGTCTAGGTCCTCGTCGAGCAGGTCACTTCGGATACCCGCGTTAACGGGCACCATATTGGTGCCAAAAAGCGCCTCGAGTTCGATGGCGTCAACCAAGACCTCTCTGGGTCGGGGACCGTCTCGTGGTCCGACAATTTGACGTTCCTCCATCAGATCTAGCAATCGTGAAGCTCTTTGGAACCCAATCGAAAACCTTCGTTGCAACATAGAAGTCGAGGCTTGTCCTCGATCAACGACCCAACGAACCGTCTCTTCCCAGAGCGGATCCATCTCATCGTCATCCATTCCACGATCATGTCCACTGGCTGCCTCAGCAATCGGCTGAAGCACATAACTCGGCTTTTCCTGAGCACGCCAAAAGTTGCAAACCGCTTCAATCTCTTTTTCAGCTACGTAGCACCCTTGGATGCGCACGGGCTTGGAAGCGTCGATGGGCTGAAAGAGCATATCGCCACGACCGATGAGATCCTCAGCTCCTTTGCTATCGAGAATCGTTCTGGAATCAATCTGAGAACTCACCGAAAAAGCGAGGCGGGAGGGGATGTTGGCCTTGATGGTCCCCGTAATGACATCAACCGACGGCCTTTGCGTTGCGATCACCAAGTGGATGCCGACCGCACGCGCAAGCTGCGCCAGGCGAACAATAGACGTTTCAACTTCGGCAGCGGCCTGGATCATCAAGTCGGCCAGCTCCTCTATGACCACCCCAATATAGGGCATGCGATCCTGGAATGAGGCTTGTGCGTTCCAAGTGTCGATGTTGCGCATTCCGTTTTCGCTAAGAACGTCATAACGACGATCCATTTCGCGCCAAACTGCCCGGAGCACTCCGGGAGCTTCCTTAACGTCTTTGATCACTGGGCAAAGCAGATGGGGGATTCCGTCAAACAGCGTTAGCTCAACCCGCTTGGGGTCAATCATAACGAACTTGCAGTCCTTGGGCGTGCAGCGCATAAGAATGCCCATGATCACGCTGGCGAGGCCGATTGACTTACCACTATTGGTCGCACCACCGATGAGGAGGTGGGGCATGCGCGTTAGGTCGGCGTACTTGTTCACTCCGCTAACGTCTTGACCCAATCCTATGAACAACTTGCTTGGATGGTTAGAGAATTCCTTGGTATCCAGAACTTCGCGCAGGGTCACCATGGTTGAGGCTCCGTTAGGCACTTCAACACCGATTGCCGATTTGCCGGGAATGGGTGCCTCGACGCGTACGTGCGACGCCGCCAGATTCATGGCGATGTTATCGGCGAGCGCAGCTATCCGAGCAACCCGGATACCGGGACCGAGAGATATTTCGTAACGGGTGACGGTCGGACCAGTTGCCACTTCGACTACGTTCGAATCAATCCCAAACTCTTCTAAGGTGCTCTCCAGAGTATCGATGTTGCGCTGCATTTCCTGCGCAGATCGCTTTGGACGAACTTGAGGATCGACAAGCAGGCTGAGCGGTGGAAGTTGATAACCATCGGCAGGAACAGGCGCATCCGCTGCCATGGGAATGGATTCCCGAACCAACGGCTTGGCCTTGCGGCGAGGCTCAATCACGGGCGCAGTTTCCTCTTCTTCCTCGATTTCTGCAGCAACCACGGCCCGAACCCGCGGCCTAGCTTCGCTGACAACAGGGAGCTTTCTTTCCTTCAGTTCGCTGGCGGCAGACTTTGCCCGTGCAAGCGTGTGGCGTAGGGGAACATTCACGCACAAAACCAACCCGATAAATACGAGGGCCGCTAGGCCGATAAACATGGCCCGGCCTAACAGCGATTCAAATGTCCAACCGAGGATAGCGCCCACATAGCCCCCCGATCCAGAAATCACTTCAAAATCAAAGAAGTCCCCGTTTCGAGACCGGGCGAGCATGCCGAGGATGGATAGGAAGATCAGGCTGAGCCCGATGCCCAAGTGCGTTACTTCAAGTTTGCGCTTGCCTGCGATGAAACCACCGCCAAGCAAGGCTAAGAAAATGGGGACAATCCATGAGCCGCGACCGAACAGGGCTCGGAAACCACCACCTATTGCCTCGCCAAGCAGCCCCGTGCCCGATAGCATCAGGGACACAAGCGTCACCAACGCAAGGGCAAGCGTGGCTATGCCGATGATATCGAATTTGCGATGCGAGAGATCAGGCTCCCGCTTTCGCGACGCGGGAACTCGCGTTGCTGCCATTCCTTTGATTACTCCTTAGGACCATCCTTGGTCTTAAGACGCATTATACTGCGGTATTGCGCCAAATGGGAATGGGATGGTCAAACGAACTAGCGCGCAAACCAGGTATCACTTTGAATATGCCCATTCGCGCGGTTGTCACCGGTATTGGTCATGCGGTTCCAGCAAAAATTTTGTCGAATGCCGACTTGGAACGCATGGTAGACACAAGCGATGAATGGATTACCCAACGCACCGGCATCAAAGAGAGGCGAATTTGTGAGCCGCATGAAACCGCCAGCAGCTTGGGAACCATCGCTAGTTTAGAGGCCCTAGCATCGGCTAATGTTCAAGCCAGCGAGTTGGATATGATCATCGTCGGGTCAGTGACGGGCGACTACCCATTTCCATCGACCTCCTGTCTTATTCAAAACAATATCGGCGCAACAAGAGCGGGTGCCTTCGATGTTGGGGCCGCCTGTGCCGGTTTTATCTACTCGTTGGCAACCGCAACGGCTCTAATTGAAAATGGCCAGTGCCGAAAGGTTTTGGTCGTGGGGGTCGACATTCTCAGCAAGATTGTTGACTACACGGATCGGGCAACTTGTGTCCTCTTTGGCGATGGTGGCGGGGCAATAGTTCTTGAGGGCCAAGAGGGCGGCGATCGCGGCGTCGAAAAGACCGTGTTGCTGTCCGATGGATCGGGTCAGGGTCACATTAATCTCGAGTATGGCGGATCGAAATATCCCGTTAGCAATCCAGAATCACTAATTCGTCGAAAAACGATGTACATGGCGGGCGCGGAAGTCTATCGCTTTGCAGTTATTGCGATGGGCGACGCCTGCTTGAGAGTCATGGCCGACCTTAACCTGACGGCCGAGGACATTGATTTGTTTGTTCCTCACCAAGCCAACCTACGAATCATACAGTCGGCCGCTCAGCGATTGGGGCTCCCCGATGAAAAAGTCTTTATCAACGTCCACAAGTACGGAAACACGAGCGGCGGTTCCATTCCGCTTGCTTTATACGAGGCTTGCCAAGAGGGCCGTTTGAGGCCCGGAATGCGCGTTCTTACGGTCGGGTTTGGTGCCGGACTTGTTTGGGGCGCCAACATCATTCGCTGGTAAGTTCTCCCCCACCCCGCAATTCGCACGATCTGCTCTGATCTCTCAACGTGGAACAGTCGCGTTGGTCATTCGTAGCGAAATTTTCCTGAAAATCTAAAGATTTGCCTAAGGTTTTGCGCTCGATTGCCCGAAAACTTACCTGGGAAAGGGTGATTAAAACCTATGCATGAAACTTATTGGGGACTAAACGAAGCGCCATTCAGCTTAACGCCAGACCCACGATTCTTGTTTATGAGTCGTGCTCACGAAGATGCGTTAATGATGCTCCACTACGCTATAACACGGAACAAGGGCGCAGGATTACTATCTGGAGACATCGGACTTGGGAAGACCACGATCAGCCGCAAACTACTTGATTTGCTTGATCCGGTCAAGTTCCGCATTGTACTCATCGTTAATCCGATCCTCACACCGATTCAAATTTTGCAAGAGATTCTGTCTCAGCTTGACGTGAATGTTGCTTCGCGAAACCGCCAGGTTCTCGTTCAAGAGCTTCACAATACGCTGCTCTCGTACTACGACCGCGGGCAACGTGTCGTGATTCTGGTTGACGAAGCTCATCTTATCAAGTCAGCCGGTACGTTCGAAGAGCTTCGGCTCTTGCTTAACTGCCAAATGAACGACCAGTTCTTGATTAGCCTACTGTTGCTGGGTCAGGTTGAGTTGCGTCCAAAGATTGCGAAGGTTCCCGCGCTAGAACAGAGAATGGCAGTGCGGCACACGATTCAGCCGCTGGATATCCACGAAACAGGCGAAATGATCTTGCATCGACTTCGCGTGGCCGGATTCTCGGGCGAGCACAGCCCATTTTCCCCGGACGCCATCTACGAAATGCACAAGGTGTCAAAGGGTTACCCAAGAATGATTTGCCAGCTAGCCGACAACGCGCTCCTGATTGGAATGGCGCGTAAAGTCACGCAGATTGACGGCTTCTTTATGCACGACGTTGTGAACGACTATATGGGAGTTGAGACAGCAGCATGAACCTCGCCGACGCCATCCGCAAAGCCTCCCACTTGCCTCTTACCGCCCCGGTGGTGGAGCATCCGCAAGTGCAAGAGCCTGCTGAGCCCATGATGGCTTCGCCCTTCGAATTTGAACCTGAGGAAACTAACATGAACGACAACACTGATCAAAGCCAGGGAGAAGTAATTGGCCAGCAGCAAACGGCTGTCCGGCTCGAGCTTCTTCTCACGCCCGATCAACTTAGCAATCTATTCCGAGCCGTGGCGGCCAATCAGCACACTCTATGGACGGTGCGTGATGCGGCTTCCTACCTGCGGATTAGTGGGCATTCGCTCGAATCCATGGCGGATAAGGGCGAAATCCCAGGATTTAAAGTTGACGGTCGTTGGCGATTCGCTAAGGCGACCATTGACGAGTGGCTGAAGTACAGCCAAACAACAAAGGAGGCAGCATAACTATGGGACTCAATCCATTTGCCAAGGGCACATTTGTCGGCGTTGACGTTGGACACCACAACATCAAGGTCGCCCAACTTGAAAAAACAGCTTCGGGCTTTAAGATTTCAAAATACGGAACTTGCCTAACTCCAGCTGACGCGGTAAAGGACGGCATCGTCGTTGACACCGCTTCCACTGGCGAAGCGCTGAAGCACTTGCTGAAGCAATCTGACATCAGAGCTACAAGCGCTATTGTTGCTGTAAGCGGAGGTTCCGTGGTTGTACGACCAGCGCGAGTTCCCAAGATGAACGAAGCGACGCTGCGAAAGTCCATCAAGTTTGAGGCCGGACGCTACGTGCCGACCTCCGCCGAAGACAGCTTCATTGAGTTTGAGATCATTGGCGACGTTGATGAAACACAGATGGATGTTCTCATTGTCGCCGCACCAAAAGACACCGTTGAAAGCCGGCTCACGGTCTGTGAGCTTGCGGGGCTCGAGGTCGAATGCGTTGACGTTGAACCGTTTGCTGCCTACCGGTCGCTCATCGAAAGCGATCCCAATGGTCAGTGGCTCAACAAAACAATCGCACTTGTAGACATTGGAGGCGCGGCAACAAATCTGAGCGTCGTCGCGGGCGGAGTCTTCGCGATGGCAAGATCACTGCCTCACGGCGGCCAGACACTTACCGAAGCTCTGAAGACTTACTTCCGACTGTCGAATGACGATGCCGAATCGGGCAAAGCTCAACTTGACTTGCGTGAGTTAACGGACGACACTCCAAAGGAGAATCCACCTTTGCGAGTTGTTCAGCCTCATATTGATGATCTTGTCCGAGAAATCCGACGATCACTGAACTATTTCCAATCAGGTGGTGCCGAAGGTGGGCCCCAAGGCAAGGCGGTCGAAATGGTCGTTCTTAGCGGCGGCGGGTCGAAACTTCCAGGCATTGCCGAGTATCTCAGCCACAAGCTTGGTATGCCTGCTGTGAGCCTGGGAATTTATGACAACACTGCCTTCACGAATTGGAGCGAAGAGGGCGGACAGGGACTTGAGTTAGGCGTAGTGGCCGGTTTGGCACTACGGCCATTTGCGAAAGCTGCCTAAGGTGGAAGAACTATGCCATTGATTAATCTCATAAGAGAACAAAGACAAGAGGTCAAAAGGAGTGAAGGAAAGGCTCGCCTATTCTTCATGGGGTTTGCCGCATCGGTCTTAGTCGGAGTTGGATCCTTCGGGTTCTTACTCTTCCTAACCGATCGTGCTCACGGCGAAAAGGCAGATCTTGAGACTCATGCTCAAAAACTTGAGCCCTTTCTGACCAGGATCAAGAACACCGACGATGAATACAGCAAGGTTTCTCCTCGGGTCGAGACCCTCACTGCCGCTCGGGAACTCACAGACAAGTGGAATCGGCTTATGGATCATTTAACAGTCCAAACACCGGACCGTGTCTGGCTCTCGACGCTACGAGCTGTGGCGACTGATCCAAAGAAACCGATCCAGATTACGTTCGGTGGCCTGAGCCAGCAACAGCAACTAATCGGCGAATTTCAGTTGCGTTTGCAAGGCGACCCCGACCTTGAATCCGTGAACTTTAAGTTTTCGCAAGAGAAACCCGTAGCAGCGGGACACCTCTTGGAGTTCCAAATCGAAGCCGCATTGAAAGATACGGCGGAAGAGAAAGAGCGCAACGAAGGAAAGGAGGAGAAGTAAGTGAAAAAGCCTAATCCAAAACCATTTCTCATCATGATGCTGTTAACGGTCGTTGTCAGCGCTGGTTTGTGCTACATGCAATACCAGAACTACACCGAAGTTTCCAATGAAGTGACGCGGCTTGCGCAGGAGAAGAAGGACCCCGAACAGGTCAAAGCTGAAGTTATCGAAGCCGAGTCAAAGCTGGAACAGAGCAAATTGCAACTCGCCCACCTTGAACAGGGCGTGCCTGAACTTGCCTACGTCCCAACTCTTCTCAAAGAACTTGAGAAGGCTGGAAAAGACGCCGGCGTGGAAGTGCTGGGAATCCGACCGGTTCCTCGCGCTACACCTGCTCCCAAAAAGGGTGAAAGCCTCAAGGCAAAGTCGAAACCATATACCGAGCTAGATATTCAAGTTGGTTGTCGCGGTGACTACAAGTCAGCAATGAACTTCTTGAAGGCTCTCCAAATGTTTCCAAAGATATTGGCGGCTCGAACGATTTCGATGCAACCTAAATCCGGACAGAAAGACCCTGCTTCGGTTGGAAACGCACCTCAACTTGATGTCCAGTTTGAACTTCGAGCTTACCTCTTTGCCACCGACGGCGAAGCCAAGAAGGAAACGAAAGAGGAAGCTCCAGCCGAGAAGACCATTAATATAAGTGGTCGCAACAAGGCGGTGACCAACTAATGAAAGACAAGAAACAGATATTGATCGTGAGTGCCCTGGCCGTAGTTATGCTTGGAGTTGGAGCGTTCCAATTCATGGGCGGTTCTGCGCCAGCACCAGCTCCGGCGGCAGATACAAAAGCGACGAAGAAGCATACGGAAGCGGTTACGGCTTCGGAGACCACTCCAAAGACCACCGTCAGCAGCACTGAGCCAAACGCAGCAACAGGTGAAGGGCAAACTCCTATCACGACCGACCCCAACGCGCCACCAAGCACTGACCCCAAAGCCACCACTGACCCAGCAGAGGGCGCGCTTGAGATGTCCGTTGATCCGCTTTTGGTAGCGGCGGCGAAGTTGAGCCCGCGTGATCCATTTAATGGCTCCTCGTGGGATATGGAAACACCCATCTTGACAAAAGTGGCACCTCCCCAACCAAGGCCTTATACCCCTAGACCAGCGACTACCTACCGGCCAAAGCCGCGCGGCACAGGGCTGGGTAGCGGAGTAAATCCTTGGCCAGTAGGTCCCGACAATGTTAATCTCCCCGAAGTTCAGGGCGGTGGCACAAACCCCTCCGCAATTGGAGGAGCGAACGGAATGCCGAGCATTGATGACGTTCCCTACAAAGTGAATGGAGTCATCAACGGTCGCCAACCAGCGGTAGTCGTATCAGACACCGGTGGCGCACAGCGACTCGTTAAAGTCGGGTCCAAACTCGACCCAGACACCGAGGTAATCGGTATCCAACGCGGAAAAATGGTCGTTCGAAAGAACGGCAAAGTCAAAACGATTTCTATTGAGGAAGCAGCTCCAGCGAAAGCCGGTGGCAATTCCCCGGAGAAAAAATGAGAGCTGAAACAACAGCACCAAAAGGAAAGATAAGAGCAATGAAGAAAATGCTTCTCGGGCTATCGCTAGCGACCCTCGCGTCGGTTGCGTGTGCAGAAGGAAAACTGACTGGATTCGAGACGAATAAGGTCGGTGACGGACTGAAGGTCACGGTCAAGGGCGAAGACCTGGCTCAGCCGAAGATTATCCGCACTATGGGCGGCAAATCTTACATGCTGGAGTTTGATGCTCGCTTGATCGGAAAGGCTTCGAATGAGAAAGTAGATTGGGGCGGTGTTAGCACCGTTGCAGCCTATTGGTATCAAGCTCGGCCTGTAAAAGTTCGGATCCACCTTCGGGTTAATCCCGAATCCAATATTGATGTAACCCAGGTAGACGGTCAGTGGACGTTGGCAGTTAATGCCCCCGCTACTGATAAGTTCGCCGTGACGAATGTTGCCCCTAAAGGCACTCAGTCCCTTCCGGAGATCATCTCGAGTCCGGTTGCTGCCCCCGTGGCATCACCAATCGAGAAGTCAAAGAAGGTGACGGTTCAGCCTAAAGCCGGTGACAATGATGGTCTTAAAGCGATCATGTCACTCTCTGAGCCTAAGGCACCGGCAATGCCCTCGTTTATCACGATGGCAGCCTCGCCGGTAACGCTTGATGGAACGCCGGTTCCGGCACCGAAAGCAGAGCCGAAGGCGAAGACACCCAAGGCAACGCAAGCCAAGGTTGTGATTCCGGCCACGACGGTTCAAAGCGAGCCTAAGATTGTGTTCGCTCGCAGCGCGTCAAGCGGATCGATCGACCTTGACTTCGCCAACGCTGATGTGGTGCAGGTCCTTAGAGCCCTTGCCATGCAGGCAAACGTGAATATTGTCACTGCACCAGATGTGAAAGGACAGGTCACGGTTTCGTTGCAAAACGTATCGGTTGAGGAAGCCCTCAATCTGATCTGCGCGTTGAGCAGCTTGCACTATGCAAAGCGAAACAACACCTACGTAGTAGCCGCAAACTCGGCCGTACTCCGAGGGTTTGGTCCCGCTTCGGCAAACTCAGAAACACGGGTTGTACCGATCTATAGCGGTGAAGGAACTCAAATCAAGGCAGCGATTCTAAAGTCTGTACCATTTGATTCAAATAACGGTGGTTTTGAGTTAGTGCTTCCTAGCGAGCAACTGTCCATCTCTTCAACCGACGTTGTTGGGGATTCGGGCGCAGGTGATCAAAAGCAAGGTGGCACTCAAGAAGGCACCAAGTTGTCCACTTCAACCGGGGCTGCAGGCACGTCTAAGAAGGACACTTATGTTGTTGTAATCGGCGCAGCCAGCAAGCTTGATTCGCTTGAGCGACAGGTACGAATGATTGACGAGCAAATCTGCTTTGCTCTCGGCGTAGAAGTGCCGACCAGCACGGCTATGGTTCGTGAAACCTACTACACAAAGGGAACGAAAGCTTCGTTCTTGTTGACTTCCCTCGCAGGCAAGTCAGAAGGTGGCACTTTTGCGAAAATCGGTACTACCGAGCTTCGGGCAACTCCGATCACGTCGATCAGCGAGCAAGCGATTTCGCTCTACGGCCGATCAAATGAGGTGGCTCGAATCATTGCTGATTTGAAGGCTCTGGATGAAGTGGGTGCAGATGGTGCCAACTTCCAAACCTATGACCTGCGATACTCTGATCCAAGGTCGGTAAAGCAAGAGCTTGAGAACCAGTTCCCTGGTTTGCAAGTTTCGATCTTGCCATCATCAGTCTCGTCGCCTGGTCTGTTCAAGGAGCAGAGCAAGCAACAAGAAGTGAGCGGTGGCGGCGCTTCCAGCCAGACCCAAAGTGGCTCTTCGGCAACGACGGGCGGCAGTTCAAATGAGATCGTTAGCGATGAAGGTTTGATCAAGCCTTACGACGACTTCGAGAAGGGCGCCTATGCCATGAAGCTTGTGCTCCGTGGCACCCAGGACAAAATCGCGTCAGCACTGAGCTACCTCAAGTCAGTCGATGTTTGTCCGAAGCGAGTGGCCCTTGAACTACGAGTCATGGACATCAATAAGAATGATGCTGAGACCAAGGGAATCAAATGGGATCTGGCATTTGGCAGCGTCGTAACAAACGTTGGCAAAGCCCTCGGCACCAACTTTGGAACAATCGGCTCGTCCTTGAACTTCGGAAAGGGAAATGTAGGTAGTGTTACGGCGGCGCTCGACGCCCTCGTAACCGATCAGAACTTGATCGCTCGACCGAACCTGTTAGCGATGGATGGACGACAAAGCGAACTCTTTGTTGGCGACGTCATCAACTACATCAAGCAGATCCAGGCAACCCAAAACGGTATCACCGTTCAAACCGACAAGGTCAACGTTGGAGTTCGACTTTCGGTTCTGCCCCGAATCGGCGCTGACGGCAAGATCACGATCGACATGCGACCCGTCGTAAGCATTCTTAAGGGCTTCACGGATATCCCCGGCGGCGGACAGCTGCCTCAAACGGGAATCCGAGTTGTTCAGCAGACCGCGGTACTCAACGATGGAGACACCATCGCGATGGGTGGTTTGATCCAAGATTCTGACTCAGTAGAGACATCGGGTGTTCCGATCCTGAAAGACCTGCCGCTCATCGGCAAACTCTTCAGCTCGACTACTCGAAAGAAGAATCGAAGTGAAGTTGTTTTCTTCCTCACGGCTAAGATCGTGGATGACGAAACGAACAAGACCGCCGCAAATCCTAAGAACGGCGACGTTAAGAAGGGCGGCAACTAACCCTTTCGAAACAACAAAGCCCCGGCTCGCAATGAGCCGGGGCTTCTTTGTCTTATGACTACTTACCGGCGCGGTAAGTATCCCATTGGGAGCTCATGCGCGAGCCTTGACCAGCGGTGAACTCAAACATGCACGAATCATCAGTGTAATCCATGAAGTTGGTGATCGGGTCGTTGCCAGCTTGGCTACATGTGTTTCGGCCCGTTGGACAACCAAACGCAGCGCTCTTCTCGCGAGGCGTATCGCTTACCGAGTCGCCAGTCGTGCTACAACCGCCTTGGAAGGTGTGGTACAAGCCCATCCAGTGGCCAACCTCGTGGGTTGCCGTATCGCCCAGGTTGTAAGGAGCGGCGGTGCCACCGGGCAGCGACGAATAGAGAATCACAACGCCATCCTTCTTGGGTTGACTTGCATAGCTAGATGGGAACGTTGCCCAACCGAGCAAACCGCCACCCATGTTATTGGAATAGATATTCAAGTCATCGGCGGTGCCAATGCGGAGGGCATTTTTCATTTGCGTCTCAGCCGTTGTGCCAGGCTGGGCGGTCGCCCATGTATTGTTCACTGTGGTGTCCGTGCTGATCAAATTGAACGAGATGCCTCGGCTTGCATAAGCCGCGTTCAGAACGTTCATCTGACTCGTGATCTGTGATGCGGTGACAGCACCGGTGCCCGTTGAACTCTTGACGACATGCCAGTAAACATTGATTGGCCCGGAAGGAGCTTTCGCCGATTTGTTTGAAGCAAGGTCAAACTCAACGCGCATCATCTCCTCGGCGGAGAGGTCAACGGTACCGCATCGCTTGGTGATGCCTGCTTCGGTAGCGGCGGCGCTGAGATGGCCGCCCGTTGTATCGGAACCGGCACATCCGGTGATCATAAGGGCCATCGAAAGAGAGCCTAAGAGAACGACTTTGTTATTTAGGTTTAAACGCATATTTTTCCTTTGTGAGCAACTCACAACAATGATTGTACGAAGCAAACCGTCACAGAAACGTCACAAAACGCGCTGCGCTGAAATTTGCCCGTTACATCTTACAACACGATTCGCGTTTTTGGGCGCAGAAATTTTACGGCCCGACAAAAACATAGCGGCCCTCGCTCGTTATTTTAAAGCCCGGAATCTTCCGTTCTTTCTCAAAGAATCTGAAAAAAGGTCCAAGTTCGGTCCAAAATTTGGCGTGCTCGGGATGAGCTTTACATAGTTCGCCTTGACGTCCCCTGGTAAGGCGGCTCGGAAAGATGTGTACCGGGATGGTCTTCTGCCCTGCTCGCCGGGCTTCGCTCGCCAGCACGTAAATTGGCTTGATAACCGGGTCGGTCATCGCGAGACATCCAATTGAGACCCTTGATCCGTGGATGTAAATCTCAGAACCAGGGTTTTCACTATCACCCAGAATCCGGTCAGCTTTGTTCGGGTAGTTAAGCCCCAATGAGAGGTGAAATCGGCTTTGGGGGTTAAAAACCGCAACTTGGTACAAGCCTTCCGGCACCTGCAAGTCGCCGATTACCCGCTTTGGCCCGAGATTTCCCGATGCGGCCGCGATCGGATGCTTCGACCACAAAACATATGCCTTCTTTTCGGCCCTGTAAGCCCAGAGTTCAAGCACCTTCTCGTCTTTGATGGCGCGCAGAAAAATCTTCCTTGGTGGCCACAAAATCTTCAGAGCGGACGCTCGCCGTTTGAGAGCGGGGACGCACTCAGCATAGGCGGAAGCGACTCGATCTTCGGGCATGGCGAAGCTAACTACCAGCGACAGCATAGATTTCTATACGCTCCAAACTCAAGCTGGGTAGTCCGAGCCGATTCACAATTCGCACATACCGACCCTTGATTGGCTCACCAAAGTATTCGGCAAGCCCGCCTGAGCTTTGGTGCTTTTGGCGCCAGTCGTAATCCAACTCTCTAAAGTAGGACTTCCCTATGTCGCCGCTCTTTTCGCTAACGAAAATCTCAAAGCCCGGCTGAAGCTTGCCCGAAAGCTTCACCAGGCCGATGTTTACGTTGCGCCCCAGATCAACTTCGATGCCCTTTCCTTTCTCACGAGGAAGGTCTTTAGCCGAGAAGCTGGTAACGAGATTGCTCATGTTTACGGGGGATGGCGGCAAGTTAAGCCGCTTCGAAATGATCACCGCGCCCCCAGACCGATACTTGGCCGCCAAAATTTGCCAGAGATTCACCGAAAAAACGCGCGATGCACCGAAGCGCTCCACCTTTAATTTCAACTGCCCATTCTTGCCAGAGAGATCAATCTTGCCGAATGGGTTCGGTCCCAACTTCCTTCCGGTCAATGGATTCTCAGTTACCTCAATCTTTTGACTCGGGAGATAGAAGGGCTCCGACGTGATCTTGCCCTGATAAATTGGAGCCGATTCGGCCCCTTCCGAAACCTGAGTGATCGTCACTGTCGAATCAAGAAGAAGGTTGCCGGCATTGTCGCCGATCCTCAGAAGAACGGTGGGCAAGTCAAACAAGTAGTCAGAGGGGCCGCCGCGAAAGAGCACGTTGGAGTTCAGGGCGCCAACGTCAGTCGCCGAGAGCAAACCCGTCTTCTCAAGTAGCTCTTGGTCAGCGAGCGGATCATACAAGGGCTCGTCCGCCATTGTTGCCACAGAAGTCAGATTCACCTCAGCACGAGTATCGCCATAACCAAAAATGCCGGGGAACCTTTCTCCAGAATGCGGGAATGGCACCAGACCCAGCTTTTTCAAGACCAAGATCGCGAACACTCGATCAAAACCAATTTTGGGGCTGACAATGTCGCCAAGGTTAATGGTCACGTCGCAAGTATCGCTAGGCGCATCGCTGATTCTTTGCAGCCGGAGCCTCTCTAGAACCCCATTTGGAGCGAACGAAAACCTTGAATAGCGGAAGAGGGATTCATTGATCAAGCCCAGCTGGGTTTGCACCCAATCTTCTAGACCGAAGCTGCCCAAAGCGTTGATTTGGCTCGCAAACTTTGTACGATCAGCCGGACTCGCGACCACTTCAACAGACTTGCCGTTAGCTGCAACCTCGAGAAGGTTGTTCCCGCGGCATACGTCTGCCCCCTTAGGAAAGATTCTCAGGGCAACCGTATGCGATCGATGATCGGTGAGGTTGGGCCGGGCCGGCAGTTTGATCGAGAGTTGGGTTTCGGACCCGACTGTGAGTCCTTCGGAAACACTCACGATGTCGGTTGCGCCATCATCAACGATCCATTGAGCATCAAAAGCGGGGGCATCAGCGGCTCCGACGCTCTTAATATGAGCCGTGTAGGTAAGTTGATCTCCAACGGCCGGACCAGTTTTAGCTCCAGTTAGAGGGTATTCCGGTGTTCTCCGAATCATCGTAACAGAGAGATCCGCGCCACGAACTGGCTCCCCCTTCTCCACTTGTAAGACGAGTTTGGGACGATCAATCGAAGCATTTGAACTTAAGAAGTCAACATCGGAGCTAAAGTTGATCACCAACCCATGCATCTCTGCGGGCCGCAAGAGTTGTCGTTGCATTGTGGGACCCAGACCTTCGATCCGATATGTCAAGTCGTTTTCCTTGACTAAAGAAAGGCCCTCAATTTTCTCCGAGTCGGCGTCACCCAATGCGCCAACCGATGCCCACGGGATCGAGCCAATCCGTCGAGATCGCCAGCTTACGGCTCCGGTCGGGTCTTCCCCTCCCCGAAGCAATCCCATGAGCGACTTAAGGGGCCCCTCTGTCCAGGGTTTCTTGATCCATCGAACATATCCTAATTGGGGGGTTCCCTGGATCAATCCGAGAGTCAGCGAAGCGGACTTAATCTTCGCAGTGGGACCCAGCGCAACATTGAGATCGCGAAACTGGATGGCGAAGGTGAAAGCGGGACCACTAACAAGATTTGAATCGCCGCCATGGCTACCGTCCTTATCGCTTGAGTCCAGAGTTGCATCTTCACAACTCCAATACCGATACGGCTCCTCTCCGGTTAGGGGTACAACTTCGCGCCCTCGCTGCAAAACGATTTCAGAGATCTGGGTTCGGCCAATAAGGCCAGCGAGAAGGAGCGAAGTCACTCCTTAAGTTTACTGGGGTTAGCCGGGCACGTCTTCAGGCTTAATCTGCGAAGCTTCGACATTTTCTTCGAGAATCTGCTCGAAAATCTCTTTTCGATGGACTGTGACATCCCGAGGAGCCTTTATTCCGAGGCGAACCTGCTCGCCGCGAACTTCGAGGACCACCACCTCGATGCCTTCCCCGATCATGATACTTTGATGAAGTTTTCTTGTTAGGACTAGCATCTGGACCGCGCCCTCCTTAGCGTTCGGTAGTTATTCAGGAGTCTAAGCGACCTGCTTTTCGCGCTCGCTTTCAACCACTTGGAATACCCGATGACGAATATTATACGCTTCGCCCTCAAGCACAACCTGCTTTCCTTGGCGATTTCGTAAATTAAGGACGATTGGCGCGGCAAGGTTGATGGTCATTTCTTGCGTGTTTCCGTCTGGAATTCGTACCGTCGTCCAAAGTGAATGGGGTGTTTCAAAAGTTAAGTCAAGCCGGTTAACCGTATCTTCAGGAATTTCCACCTCGTAGGCCTCAACAAAGTGCCACGGGTCGGCGACCAAAAATGCGAGCCCGGGTTCATCGATCGATTGAAGCCAACGGAACGGGCTGTTTTCGTTGTGATTCAAGAGAAGGAACTGGCTCAGTTGGGGGAACCCCACGAGTCCTTCATCAAAGTTCAAAATGTCGTCTGACTCGAAGTCAATCGTTCCGAAGCGTGTTTGGGTGAGTTGCATGGTTATCTTAAGAAGTCCATTAGAGAAAGTCGGCTTCCCATGCTTACCGACTGCATTGCAGCTTGGTAAGCGGTTTCGGCCAGCTTATAGTTCAGGATCGCCTCGGACATGTCCACGTCTTCAACGTTCGAGATTTGTTCCGTCAGCTCATCCATGCGACGGGTCAATGTATTCTTGTTTTCGTCTAAAGTCTTGAGGCGGCCACCAATCGTGCCGCGCGTTAGCAAAACATCGGTCTCTGATTTCTTGATGTCGGCAAGATCAATGTTTCCGAGGGCGGACACATTTCCACTCTGGAGATTGGCTTTCAGGGATTCCATTCGATCCCAAAGGTCTTTAACCATTTTCTCGGCCGGAACATTTGCCGCGACTTGCTCGTTGGGACCAACTTCGACAGTAATCTGATTGGAATCACCGTTGTAGGTAAGAACGGCGCCGACAGCAGTAAAGGGCTGCGCGCTGCTGTTTTGTCCCGCAAAGATGTAGTTGCCATTTGGCAGTTGAGTGTTGGCAAGGTTCAGAATTCGCTTTTGTATTTCGTTAACCTCGGAAACCATGCCGTTTCGCGCTTCTTGACTGGTTGTCGCATTTGCGCCTTGACTCGCGAGTTCTTGAGCGCGTCGAATGAGCGTCTGTAACTCGGTGAGCGATGCTTCGGAAGACTTCAGCGAGACTTCTGCCGTATCAATGTTTGCTCCAAACTGGCCCAGTGTTGACCGGAGATTGCGCATACTAATCGCGCTTTGAGTGCCCGTTGGATCATCACCAATGCTATTGATGCGTCGACCGCTTGACACTTTCTGTTGGGCCCCGATGTATGCCTCTTGGGCACGACCGAGGTCGCTCAGATAAGTATCGTATTGATGCCGGAAGCTGATTCTCATTTTCTCCCAGTAAAGTTATCGGGGGTTTCCTGATTTACTGGAGGGTTACGGCTGCTTTGGGGTTGGATCGAAGCCAAGCCGCCATCGAGTGGGCACGCTTAATCAAGTGCGGCTTTGCGATAATGAAGTCTCGTTCGCGCTGGGATCCCTTCTGAAGCGTTGTCTTATCATACACGGGGATCGCGGCTTCGAGGAGGTTTGCAAGTTCCACGTTGCGACCCTGATCTTGAGCGAGCGGAACGAGCTCAAAGAGAAGAGAAGGGATGAGCGCTTCAGAAGCGGGAGACTTCGCATCCAAGGCTCGACGCGCCATCGCAAGCCCCTTATCAATTTGTTCCAACGCGACGTAACACTGGGCCAACCTTAGAAGATCGTTGACGCGCCGCTCTTCGCCTCGGGAGTTCTTTACGGCTAACTCCAGAACCTCAGCAGCCTTGTCCCACTGCTTGGCCGTCCAAAGCACTTCTCCATACTCCCACGCCTCGTCTTCCCGAATGTTCTCTATTCGGATATGTTGCACCATCTCTGCGGCTGCTTCGCTGACTTTTCGTTTCGCCCGGCGCGGACCCCACTCGCCTTTGGCTACCCGCATATTGGCGGCATCTGAAGTTACTCTCAAATTTCGGCGGAGAACCTCGGCCGCCATTAGCTTGTTTTGGGTCGGATCATTAGGATCGGGGGGCGGCTCAAGTCCTCGCAATTGGAGCAAGACTATTGCTGCCGCAGTGGCTAAGAGCCCTGTAATGGTCCACCAGAACTTATCCCTGAGATCTATGAATTCAACTTGAACGTCGTTCGATTTGTTGAACATGCCTCTCCGTGTGCTCTGCAAGATTTTGAAAAAGTCCGCAAGCGTCATCCGGAATATTGGAACAATCGGATTTCGGATTTTGATCCCGCTAATATCGACTTCACGGGCTCGATCAACCAGCTTCATAAAGATTTCCATCTGCTCGAACCACAAACTGGCGCGTTCGCGTTTGGTTGGAGGAGGCGGCGGGATCATTGACTTTGGCGCGGGAACATTTCCCGCAGGTCCTGCATTTGCGTAGATGAGCTTTCCGACGAAAGTGTGCTTGACGGGGACCGAACCCGATTTCGGAGCCGAGGAAATTGCTTTCTCCATGACCGCAAGGTATGGCGTATTTGATATGATCATGTGGTCGGTGACTTGACCCGGCGTCCATTCGCCGCCCGCCGGAACCCGGTTAAACACTTCATCCGTTATTGAATCCATGACCAACCGCATTCGATTAGTCTGATCTTGGGCTTGGCTTGCGATTTGGGCTAAGAACTCGCCAGAGTCCATTACTCTCCGCCTTCATCTTGTCCATCTGGTGCAGACCCCTGATTACCGCCGGCAACGCCTTTAGCCATGGACTTTGCGGCGGTGCCCACGCCTCCACCGCCGCCTCCCGATCCCTGAAGGTTTTCTGAACCCGATACCGGAGCGCTACCGATTGGAGCGGTGGTCATCGGGGTTACGCCGCCTTGTTCGTTGCTAGGCGCAGTGGTTTGCGCAGTCGGTTGGGGTGGGGATGCTTCGGGATCGCTCGGTGAACAGCCAATCACAAGCATCGAAATCGCTAAAATCGGGAGAACCTTCATTGCCTGTAAGGCTACCGCAAACCAGTAATCAATACAGCTGATTTGCCCAAGAATTCAGGCATGAAAACTAGGATGGGTCAAGATTCTCGCCGTTCCGCCTTTACGCTAGTTGAGTTACTCATCGTGATGAGCATCCTCGCAATGATGTTCGCCATGTTTGCACCCGTGGTCGCCCGAAGTCGGTCAGCGGCAACCCAACACAATGCGATGCAGGCAATTCGGCAACTGATGCCCGCCGTACAACTTTACGCGGCAGATTATGACGACATGTTCATGTTGCCCTACTACGCAGGCACGGAGGCAAAAACTGCCTGGTACGGATCGGAAGTAGACGGGATCGTTGACGAGAAGCTGGGATTATTGACTCCTTATGTTGGAAGATTTGCAAAGGACCCAACGAACGAAACCGCAACACCTTACAAGGGAAACAAGGCGGGATTTGGATACAACTGGGGCTACTTGGGCAGCAGCGCATATATGACAGATGATCCTGTTGCCGCTTTGCACCCCGCCTCGATGACTTCGCTTGATGATCTCAGCCAAACAATCGCCTTTGCCACGAGTGCCTATTACAACCCATCTTGGAGTAACGGCGACGGACGCGTCTATGATTACGGTTTCATTGACCCACTAAACAAGTGGAACGGAAACCCGACCGTCGATTTTCGGCATCACGGAACGCGCACAGTGGACACGATGAACCAGCAAGTGTCCTCGGACGGCATTGCCCTCGTGCAGTTCTGTGACGGGTCCGTGAAACCCCTGAAACGGACCCAGATTAAACAAAGGATGTTTGAGCGAAGCGGTGCTAGCGAGATGCCGAACCCGTAACGTTCGGGGTCCAAGCTCGGGTTTCGGCATTCAGAAACCCTGATTTGATGCCCGGCGAGTTGTCCACGAGTTTTTCGGCTTCTTGGTCGCTTGCGACGCTCAAAATCACCAGGCCGCCATCTTGCTCGCGCCAAGGTCCAGCCAGAACCGTTCCCTTTTGCATTTGCCAATACTGACCTTCGAGCATCCATTTAGCTTGGATTTCCGTTGCTTTCATCAAATCCTGAGACTTGATCGTAAAAATCACGGCATGAGTTGGAGGCGCGATTGAGATTGATGCATTCTTCGAACCGCCTGCCGAGCTAGACCCAAAGCCGTTGTGGGACCCAGAAGCACTGCTGCGTGCGGAGGCTGAGCTGCTGGCAGAAGCGGAACCTTGCTTTGAAGAACTAGTGGTCCCGGAACTTGATTGGGTTTGAGCAAAGGTGATAACCGCCAATGCGCCGATGGCCAGAATGACGGAGAAACGTTGAATCCGTGTCATGCCATTTTGACGTACACCGATTGTTATTCCGTTCTCAAGGACACGGGCAGGAGCTGCTTTGGTACGTTTTGATAGCACACCGGCCTCGCCCATCGATGAATTGCCATGGTGCCTACGCTGGTTGAACGTGGTTCCGTTGTGGCCGGGAAGGGCCCGCCATGAACCGTTGACGAACAGACTTCCAGTCCAGTGGGAACCTGGTTGACCAGGATTCGCCCCACTCGTAGTTCAAGAGCATGAAAAAGATCCGAGTTATCTTCGAGGTCGGAGTCTGTTCCAAAAATCGTGCCGGTAAGCTGGCCCTGAAGGGAATCAACAAGTTCCGTCGCCTCTTGTGCGGACTGGCACCGTACGACGATTGCGTATGGGCCAAACACTTCTTCCGCTAAGTTGGGGTTCGACTTGAAAGTGGCCGCATCGCACGTCAGGAGGGTTGCCGACCTTGAAGTTCCGCCTGACGAGACTTCAGCAACTCCTGCAGCTCTCGATTCAACGCCCGCATTGTATGCTTCTTCAATTCCATCCGTTAGCATTGTTCCAAATGCAGTGTTGCTGAAAAGGCCCGCCAGATTGGAAACGAACGCCTCCGAATCGCCGACCGTGATGATCAAGCCGGGTTTAGTGCAGAACTGGCCCATCCCCATCGTGAGACTGCCATGCATAGTCTTGGCCATCCCTTCGGCATCAGCGAGTTTCCCGGGCAAGATAACAGTGGGATTGACACTCCCCATTTCGGCGTAAACGGGGATGGGTTCGGGGCGGGACATCGCGATCTTCCACA
>JBEBHJ010000059.1:0-24522 GCA_040081075.1 Fimbriimonadaceae bacterium
CCCCCGGAGGGGCGAGGGGGAGACCCACGCTATGGATCATAGAAGGTGCTCTTGAATCTGGAATGAGCGCATCGAACCTAACCCACGCATCGTCTTTTGAGGAAGTGCGACAGTGGCTCAGCACCCGCAAAGCGGGAGATACGATTTTGATAAAAGGCAGTCGAGGCGTTGAGTTGGAAAGGGTGCTCGAGTTCACGCCGGAGAGACTTTAGAAATTCATGCTTGAGAACATGCTCCAGGTTTTTTGGCAGGCGGTTGCTGGTGCAGCCCTTTGCAGCTGGCCAATCTACTCGTGGCTGCGGAACAACGTCAAGCAGAAAATTGACCCCCACGCCCCCCCTGGACATCAGGCAAAGCAAGGCACCCCGACGATGGGGGGACTGATTATTCTCGCCGGTGCAGTCATCGCTCTCGTGCTAAATCGGTTTCGTGAAGCACCCTTCAGCCTTGGAACTTCGTTGCACGGTGGTTCAAAAGCCGAATCAGCACACACATTAGACGTGTTCCTCTTGTTGCTCATTGGATTTGGGATGATTGGATTCGTTGACGACTTCGTTGTGCCAAGGATGATGGCAGGAAAGCGCGGGCTCGGGTGGAAGCAAAAGCTGGCATTGGAGATCCTCGTTTCAGGGATCGCATCTTCAATGATTTTTCCCTCTTTTGGGCTCAACTGGTTCTCGACCATCTTTCTCATTTTGTTCTTTTCGAATGCGTACAACTTTGCGGATGGGTTAGACGGCCTCTCGGGCAGCATCTGGATAGGATTGACCCTCGGCATCGTAGGATTGACGACCTTTGTTGATTTGAATCTCGCTCTCCCGATGGTAGCCATAGCTGGTGCGACCCTTGTCTTTCTTGGATTCAACGCACCCCCAGCTAAGATATTTATGGGTGATGTTGGGTCGTTGCCCTTGGGTGCAGTACTAGGTGCAATCATTTCGGTCTTGAGCATGAAATCTGATGTACAAGTCGGTTGGTTGCCCATATTGATCCTAAGTCTATTGATGATTGCCGAACTTGTGCCTGTACCCATGCAGGTGGCTTACTTCAAGCTGACCAAGGGCAAACGCCTGTTCCCGAGCACCCCAATACATCATGGATTCGAGAAGAAGGGATGGCCGGAGTCTCGAGTTGTTTGGACGTTCGCACTCTTACAACTCCTCTGTTCAGTTGCCGCGTATTCGATTGCGCTCGGGATGAAGCAGTGAGCCAACGGATCGGAATCCTTGGTCTTGGGCGAAGCGGGCTGGCTATTGCGCTCGCCACAAAAGCTCGAGGGGATCAGCCGGTTGTTTACGACTCCAAGCCAGTTGATGACAAGCGAATCGCCCCTCTCGCCAAAACCCTAAATCAAGAGGGAATCGAATTTCATGCGGGGTGGGATAGCTACTTTTTGCGCGGTCGAGGCGATAAGGCCAATGAAATAGAAACCCTTGTAACAAGCCCCGGCGTTGATATGCGGAAGCCAATGCTGGTGGAAGCGGCACGATCAGGCATTGAGGTGATCGGAGAGATTGAGTTCGCCTATCGCATCGCCAGGGCCCCCATCATCGCCATAACGGGCACAAATGGCAAGAGTACAACAACCGTCATGACGTTCCTCGCGCTTCGTGCCGCCGGACTCAACGCCGTTTTATGCGGCAACATCTGGGGGAGCGGATACGACGAAATCCCCCTTACCGAAGCCGCCGCGAACTCAACTTCCGACCAAATTCTGGTAGCCGAGATCAGTAGCTTCCAACTTGAATGGGTTAAAGACTTTCGACCACGGTGCGCCGGAATCACCAATATTTCCCCAGACCACCTTAACCGCTACGATTCTTTCGATCAATATGCCGCCACCAAGCGCAAACTCTTTGATCGCATGGCCGAAGGCGACACGATCGTCGCCAATGCCGGCGACACTCAGACCTACCCAACAAATCAGTCCCTAAGAGATCGTGGCGCCGGCCTTCCTCGAGTGAGATTTTATAGCAGTGCTGGAGTCGACGCCAGCTTTGACAGCCATTCCCTCAAACTCAGCATCTGCGAACCTCTCGATCTGCTTCCGTTCAAGGAGAAACACAACCTCATCAATGCGTGCCACGCTTCGTTGCTCGCTGAGAGTTTCATGGATTCCATCGACCACTTGGATGCTTCGCAGCGGGCTTATTCGATCCTTCAGGGTCTCAAGGGCTTCAAGGGGCTTGCGCATCGAATGGAACACGTCGGGCATCGAAACGGGATCGACATCATTAACAACTCGATGTGCACAAACCCTCAGGCTATTGTTGCTTCAAGTTCATCAATCGTAATGCCACAACACCTCTTAATCGGGGGAATAAAGAAGAACTACGATTTCAAACCCGTGAGTGAATATTTAGAGCGAACGGGACACACTGCCTACTGTTTTGGGCGAGATGCACAAGAAATATCACAAGAATTGAGCGAATCTGTCCAAATCTTTGATACAATGAAAGAAGCTTTCGGGGCAGCCACGGAAAAGGCAGTCCCCGGAGAAACGATTATGCTCGCGCCAGGATGCGCAAGCATGGATCAGTTCGATGACTTCGTCGCTCGTGGCGAAGAGTTCAAGAAAATGGCCAAGGAGTGGCTCAATAATGAAAAACAAAGTTAGAATCGCAGATCCCTTGTTGTTTTGGCTCTTGATGCTGGCAACATTTATCGGTCTCTTCTTCATCTTCGATGCGGGTTACCCTCGCGAAATAGCAAATGGTCGTGGAGTGATTCCGAGCGACCTGCGCAACCAACTAATCGCTTTGCCTCTCGCGGTGTTAGGTTCGTGGTTCGCTTCAAAGGTCAACCCCGATGCTTGGTTGAAATGGGCCAAGGTCATTTGGATTATCGCCTTTATCAGCCTCTTCCTCCCCCACGTGCCGGGCATCGCGTTTCCTCAAAACGGCGCGTATCGCTGGTTCAAGTTGCCGGGTCTGCCCCCGCTCCAACCGGCAGAGTTCGCTAAGTTGGCCGCAGTTCTCTATCTATCCGCCGTGTTTGCAACCCGAAAGCCCTATGCTTGGAAACCCGGCAAGGACTTACTGGATCGCCTTGACCGAAATTTCGTGCCCTATACAAAACGGCTGATTCCAATTTTTTGGGTGGCGCTCGCGGCGGTAATCATTGAGCGCGAACCTGACATGGGAACGGCGTTCATTCTTGGAGTGGCCGCATTCGCGGTTTGCATCGCAGGCGGAGCCTCTCGAAAGGCACTGATTTTCGGCACGGCCTCTGTGCTCTTGCTCGGTATCGCCTTCACGATGAGCCAACCATACCGAATGGCGCGGATTACAAACCACGTGCACCGATGGGATAGCGAAAACATTGATTCGACCGGCTATCAAACCGTGCAATCGGAGCTCGGGTTTGCCGAGGGCGGATTCATTGGCGTAGGGCCCGGCAACGGGCGCGCGAAGCATGTGCTTCCCGCGGCTACGACCGACTTTGTTATGGCGACCGTGGGTGAGGAGTTTGGCATTCTCGGTTCGCTTAGTGTTCTTGGCCTAATCGGCTTTATCGTCTTCCGCATGCTTGAGCTAGCCGGTAAAGCGACGACCCGATTCGGATCCATTTTCATAACGGGCGTTGCGGCATGGATAGGGCTTCAAGCCACGCTCAACATCATGATGTCCAATGGGCTTTTGCCTGCGATCGGCGTCCCGATGCCTTTCATCAGTTATGGTGGCTCGAGCTTGGCTGCGCTATGGCTTTCGCTTGGCATCTGCAATTCGGCCCTTTGCGCCGTACCCCAGGAGGGAACGAATCGTGCGACTCGTCGTAACGGGTGGCGGAACCGGCGGACACGTCTTTCCCGCGCTTGAAGTAGCTAGGTTTGCCATCGCCAAAGACCATGATGTGGCCTACTTAGGGTCTCATCGTGGTCAAGAGCGAGCCTCCTGCCAAAAGGCCGGCGTCAGCTTTCGTGGGTTTCCTTCGGAGCCGCTTTACAGGATTCCATCTCTCAAGGGCATACGGGCCGTTGGGAATTTGTTGCGAGCCACCCTTCAGGCCAGAAAAGCCCTACAAGAAGGTCGCCCCGACGTGCTCTTCTCGACTGGCGGTTATTCTTCCGCGCCGGTCGTCCGAGCCGCGTTGATGCTAGGGATTCCCTTTGTGCTTCACGAACAGAACGCCGTGCCGGGGCGCTCAAACCTGCTGTCAGCAAAGCGCGCCCATACGATAGCGACAACCTTTCATGCTGCCGCGAATCACTTTGAAGGGTGCAACGTCGAGCGTACCGGCTTGCCCGTGCGTTCAGAACTCAGGGACATTGCTTTGAGCAAGTCCCTTGCAATGGATGCATTTCCCATGCAAATCTTGGTTGTGGGCGGTTCACAAGGTGCCGCCGCCATAAACGAAGCGGCACTTCAAACTGCAACCAGAATGACGGGAGATTTGCGTTGGTTACATGTGACGGGAAAGTCCCACTTTGAGCCTCTGTTTGCAAGCTACGAAAAGCTAGGCTTGGGAGCCGTCTATCGCCCGAAAGCTTACTTAGAGAGCGCCGAGATGGCCGAAGCCTACTCCGAGGCGGCGGTGGTAGTCGGGCGATCGGGAGCAGGGACATTGAGTGAGTTAGCCGCATTCGGAATCCCATCCGTTCTGATTCCCTACCCCCAAGCCCACGCCAACCATCAGGCCGAAAACGCCAAAGAGTTTGCCGAAATGGGAGCGGCAACGGTAATAAACCAACCAGACTTACAAGCGGCCCGACTTGAAGAAGCCCTCCAACTTTGGATTACTTCAGCCACCGCCCGAGACAATGCCCGCGAGGCCCTCCGAACTTGGGATCAGCCTGATGCCGCGAAACAAATATTGGAGATCCTGGTCAAGGCAAAACAATAAGGCCCCGTAGGTTACTACGGGGCCTTGTTTCGAGTTGCTAGGATTATGCTGGGCTTGGCGTTACAGTAAATCCTTGAGCGGCAAGTTCATTACCGATATGGCGGAGCTTCTTCATCGCCCGAAGTTCGATTTGGCGAACTCGCTCGCGGGTTACGTTCAGTTCACTTCCGACTTCTTCCAAGGTTCGGGTTCGACCGTCATCCAAGCCGAAGCGAAGGCGAACGACGTCGCGCTCTCGTGAAGTCAAGCGACCAAGAATGCCGTCAATCTCCTCGCGGCGAATAAGCGTCCAAGTTACGTCACCTGGGCTAGGCATGTTCGTTGATTGAACGAAGTCTCCAATCGAGCTGTTGTCTTTCTCACCTACGGGTGTTTCCAACGAAATCGGCTCAACTGCAACTCGCATCATCTCGCGAACACGGTCAATCGACAGGCCAACCTTTTCAGATATCTCTTCTTCGGTAGGCTCACGTTGAAGTTCCTGCTGAAGTTGAGAGGCTGTCTTAACAACTTTATTGATCAGTTCGGCAACATAAACCGGGATTCGAATTGTTCGTCCCTGGTTAATGATGGCACGAGCGATTGCTCTACGAATCCACCAAGTGGCATACGTTGAGAATCTAAAACCCTTTCTCCAGTCAAATTTTTCAACTGCGCGGATCAATCCGAGATTGCCTTCCTGAATTAGGTCAGCAAGCGGAATACCGCGAGCGTTGTACTTCTTGGCGATCGAAACAACGAGC
Organism: Fimbriimonadaceae bacterium; assembly: GCA_040081075.1. Classification (GTDB taxonomy): domain Bacteria; phylum Armatimonadota; class Fimbriimonadia; order Fimbriimonadales; family Fimbriimonadaceae; genus JANJUB01. The sequence continues at coordinate 5,586 of JBEBHJ010000059.1, forward strand.
CGAAGATTGGACTCAATCAAGTGCTGTTTTGCCGCTCGGCCTTCTCGCCGGAGAATTTCTACATCAAAGTCGGTGTATCCAACATGAGGGCGCTTGAGAAGCTTGAGGGCTTCAACAATCTTGCCGTTATCCACCAAATCCTTCGCTTGTACGCGCTTTGCAAGTTCCTCTTCTTGTCCCGGAGTGAGCAGGTGAGCTCGGCGAGTTTGCCGCATCCACATTTCCAATTCTTCCGAATCATCATGTTGCGGGGCCGCCTCTTCATCCTCTAAATCCTCAAGATCATCACCGTCCAACAAATCATCTTCTGCTGGTTCAGTTGGGTCTTCAAGCATGGGGCGAGTCGTCGCTTCGGCAAACGAAGCGCGACCTGGCGTACGTACAGTTATGGCGCGACCCCTTCTAGGCGTCGCTACGATGGCATTATCAGTCGGCATTTGATTGTTTACGGGCCCCTCCACTATCCTTCCTAAGCTAGCTATTTGGCTAGACTAATAAAATCTTGTTACAGGATAACACGCTTTCTTTGAAATGCCAAGTGAAACAGCATAAAAAGAGGCGTATTCTTATTACGCCTTGATCGCATGAAACGTGCCACCCAACTGGGGAAGACGGAATAAAGTCTAAAATACGTTCTGACGTCAAACCAGTTTTCGCAAGTTTTCCACGACGAGGATGAGATTTTTTGCCAGACTTCTTGCCGATTCAACGGTGTTTGAGCGTCCAAAACTGATTCGGATTGACCCACGAAGCCACTCTATCGGCAACCCTAGGGCCGTTAAGACATGGCTTGGCTCATTCGACCAAGAACTACACGCTGCTCCGCTTGAAATGGCGAACCCGGCGTGATCCAAACCGATAACAGTAGCCTCTCCCTCTACCTCCAGAAAGCTTACGTTCAAAATGAACGGGGAAAGCTTGTCCGCTGCCGGAAACGCGCCCAATCCGTTCTCTTGCCAGTCCGACAAAACGGACAGCTCCTCTTTTACGGCGTTGCGCAGAGCCATTGCATGCTCAAAGTCTTCCTCTTGGGACGCGATCGCCCGCGAAATGGCTTCCCCCATTCCAACAATGGCGCCGACATTCAGGGTGCCGGCGCGGTGCCCCATTTCGTGCTCTCCACCAATGAGCAATGGAAGCGGGAAGCGCGCGTCTTTCGCATAGAGAGCTCCTACTCCCTTCGGCCCATAAAATTTGTGGGCGCTGAAACTTGCGAATTCAAATCCAAGCTCAATTGGTATCTTTCCAACCGCCTGCGTGAGGTCACAGTGCCACTTTTCGGTCCCGACTGTCGCGTGCCGATATCGGCCCCCCGTCTCGTTATTAACCGCCATACAGCAACTTATTTCAGGCTCATTGCACTGGTCCCACGCATAAGCTCCTCCCTTTAGCCGTTCCCATAACGAGCTGTGCTCAATCGGGCTAACTCGAACCCTTTCAAAGGCGTTTGCCACCCAGTTGTTTGCTTCGGTAGCACCGCTAGTAAACACAATTTCGTCCGGATCTACGCCCAAGGCGACCGCCACTTGCGTCCGTGCCGTATCTACGGCAGCTCTGGCTTTCAATCCTGCACTATGGATCGAATTGGCATTGGCAAACTCATCCTCCATCCAGGGACGCATAGCCGCAAAAACAGCCGAGTCTAAAGGTGTTGTAGCGGCGTGATCAAAATAGGATTCTCGGCCCAAGCTAGATTCCTTCAGCCAAACGTTGAGCCGCGATAAATTCCGGGCCGCACCGCAGTTTGCCGGCGACCTTATCTTTTGGTGAAATCACACGCCAAAACGGAGTTACGTCGCTGGGCGACTTACCCGCTTCAATCTCGTCATAAGCGGCCTCCGCCACAATGCGCAAAAAGATTCCCGTTGTGAGCGGGCACACCGTCTCAGCGCCATGTCGCTTCGCGAGAGCCTCTTTCAATTCCGCAACTGTTTGAGAACCTTTAACTTGGTTTATGTAGTCCCTGAACTCCATCGGCGATGAGATCAACATCTTTGACCCGACCGGGATTCCCGCAAACGCCTTGGTCGTTACTTCAACATGAGGGGGCTTCCCTCCTTTGAGCTTCTCACACCAGGTCTTAGCCATGAGACTATTTTACAGAAGGGGCCGATTCAATTGCGGCCTCAGAAGGCTCAACGATGTGGGAGGGGGCCAAATCACGATCGAACTTCCCCGACTTTCTGGTGAGATCGTCGAAGAACGTGTAAACCGCCGGAACAATGAACAGTGTCAGGACGGTGGATGTGATCAATCCACCAATAACTGCCGTTGCCAAGGGAACATAAAGTTCGGATCCACTACCGATCCCGAGTGCTAACGGCAGCATGCCCAGCACCGCCGCGGTTGAAGTCATAAGGATGGGTCTCAACCTGGTTGGGCCAGCCGTGAGCAATGCCTCATCACGCGGCATTCCTCGGGCTCGAAGCTGATTCGTATAGTCCACGAGCAAGATTCCGTTCTTAACCGCAATCCCCATCAGCATGAGCAGGCCAATCATCGCAGTCAGCCCGAACGCCCGGTCCGTGAGAAAGAGAGCGAGAACTAAGCCAACCGCGGACATCGGCACGGAGACCAACACCACGAGCGGGTACACGAAGGATTCAAACTGAGTAGCAAGCAGCATATAAATCAGCGCGATGGCCAAAAAGATTGCCATTTGCATCCCGCCGTATTCCTGGTCACGCCGCAACTGCTGAACACCCAAATTCCAATAGGTGCCCGACGGAAAAGTAACTTTCTTCATTGCCTTTTGAACATCGGCTTGGACTTCACTCTCGGGCCTATCCTGTATTCGTCCGTTTACGCTGATGATCCTCTGCCGATTTTGTCGACTAATTTGGTTTGGTCCAACTCCATAACTTGCTGTTGCCACTTGCCCGAGTAGGACTGGTGAACCATCAATGGGTAGGTTTTTCAACTCGTCTACGGTCGAGCGTAACGAAAGCGGAATTTGAACAAGAATCGGATATTGGAAGCCCTTCTCCTGGTAGTAGCTGGAGAGCTGACCATTCGTGGCCGCGTTGAGCGTTGCCGCCACATCGCTAAATGAGATGCCCATTGATTGCGCTTTTTGTCGATCAATGCTCCATTGTATTTCCGGGTTTGTGTCTTGGACGTTGAGGTCAACGTTTTGTAGTCCAGGAATTTCTGACAGCGCTGCTTGCGCGTTACGGGCAATCTCAGTGAGTTGAGCCAAGTCTTGACCGTAGATGTCGATTCCGAATCCAAAATTTGCACCACCTAAGATATTCGCCACGATATCAACCGGTGAAACCTGCACCCTCGCCCCCGGAATAGAGCTCAGTTGACCCTGAAGGCGCTTAACCATATCGGCGGTGGATGTTTTGCGGTTGTCATAGAGCTTGATGGTCGCGCCGCCTTCGTTCGTTGAGCCACCACCACCACCACCGCCGCCGCCGCCGCGCAGTCCAACGTTGGTCCCCGCGCCAACGATGTATGTTTGAATTTCTTTATCTTTGGATAGCACGGCTTCAACCTTCTTCATGGTTGCATCCGTAACGGAAACGGCCGTGCCTATGGGAAGGCGCACTCGCACCTGCAAATTCCCTGAATCAGTTTGCGGCAGATTTTCTTTGCCGACGTAGGGCCAGAGGAGAAAGGCGAGGACGCATGACGCAAATCCTCCGCCGACGACAAGCCATCGATGCTTGATAGTCCACACAAGTCCATTGCGGTATCCCTGATCCAGTCCATGGAGGGCAAGTCCAAACCGATCGAACACTCTGGTGAGCGGGCTGGCTTTACCTTGCCGCAATTCTGGGTGCGCCTCCTCAATGACCTCTTTCTCTCGTATCAATCTTGAGGCCAGCATCGGAACCACCGTAATAGCATCAAGCAACGAAACGGCCAGGGAGAAAACGATAACCAAGGCAAACTGGGTGAAGGTTTGGCCCGATTGGCCCTTGATCATAAACAAGGGCAGAAAGACAATCATGACTGTAAACGTCGAAGCAAAGACGGCCGATAGGATTTCTTGCGTTCCGCTAACGGCCGCATCGGCTGACCGTTTGCCATCGCGCTCAATGTGCCGATAGATGTTTTCAAGCACAACAATCGCATCATCCACGATCAAGCCGGTGGCAAGGGCGAGACCGCTAAGCGAGATCGTATTGAGGGTGAACCCGCAGAAATACAGCAACGAAAACGTCGAAACAATTGAAATCGGAATGGACAGAGCGACCACAAAGGTGCTCCGCAAGTTGCGAAGAAAGAACGTGATCAACAATATGGCGAGTACACCGCCGATTACTGCACTTTCCTTCAGGTCCACAATCGAGCTTTCAATGAAATTGGCTTGGTGGTACAGCAGGCCAAAATTAAGGTCTGGATTCCGCGCCTGAATCTCCTTGATCGCCTTAAACACACCCTCGGTCGCCGCAACGGTGTTCGCGTCACTTTGCTTTGAAATTGAAACGTTTAGGGCCGGTACGCCGCCCATCCGAGTAAAGCTGAGAACGTCACGACTTGCATCGCGAACCAGGGCAACTTCGCCCAGGCTCACCAGTCGGCCGCCAACGTTTGCAATAGGTACGCGACGAATATCATCAATGCTCTTGAAGTAACCCACGGAGCGAATCGCGTATTGGGTTTGCCCTTCTTGAGCGGTTCCGGCAGGCTGGCTGAGATTCTCCTCGCGCAACCGACGAGAAATTGTGGAAATGCCAATTCCGTATGCGCGAAGCTTGGCCGGGTCTACATCTACCATGATCGCTCGGTCTTGCCCGCCCGCGATTTGAACTTGAGCAACCCCACCCGAAGATTCGATGATCGGGCTAATCTCGTTGATCATGCGGGTTCGGAGCTTGATCAAATCTGGATCTTTGGCTGAGACCCCGTAGACGAGAATCGGTAGATTGCTAGGATCGAATTTGAAGACCTGAGGTTCAGATATGTTAGGGTCGTTTGGAAATCGACCTTTTGCGCGTTGAACTGCTTGAGTGACATCAATGGCCGCTTGGTCGATGTTCACTCCGTAGTCGAACTGGACGCGTATAAAGCAGTTACCCTGTGAAGCGGTCGAACTCACCATGTATAGCCCGCGTACGCTCGCCACGGCCTGCTCCATGGGTCGGCAGATTTGCGACTCCATTTCCTCGGGACCCGTGTTTGGCCAGCTTACGGTCACGGCAACGGTCGGAATGTCAACCCTGGGCAACAGGTCGATAGGAAGCCTTAAAAAGCAAATGTAGCCGAGCAACACCAGAGCGGCTATGCGCATGGAAACGGCGACAGGGCGTGTTACCGAAAGCCGTCCGATGTTCACTTTTTAGGTTTGCCCCCGCCGCCAGCTAACTTGACCGACTGACCCTCTCGCAGCTGATCATAAGACAAGATGACGACTTGATCACCCGCTTGAACACCCTCCAATATTTCTGCCAGCTTCGCACTTTGGTTACCAAGCTTGACGGGTTTGATAGAGACTTTCAACTCCTTGTCAACCACAGCCACCGTCTGCCCTTCCCGGCTCGATCTGATTGCTTCACGTGGCACGGTCACGCTTGCCCGTACCGATTTTGTGACAATGCTGACATGCCCAAACATACCGGGGCTAAGCTTTCGGGCGGCGTTGTCGAGGCGAATCAAGAGTCCCAGTTGGCGGCTTTCGTTATCGGCGGCTTGAGTCAGGTTAGTTATCGAACCCTGAAACTCTTCTCCCGGCAATGCATCAATGGTGACTTTGGAAGCCAAGCCCACCTTAACGCTCTGGCTTTGATCAATTGGAATGGAGGCTCGCACGAACAGCCAATCTGTGCTTTGCACGGTCAGGACGGCGCTGCCCGGAGAGGCTAGTGATCCGGGATCGGAGTTCCGGGATGTCACTATGCCAGAAATCGGCGATCTTAGTTCACTCTCGCGACGACGCGCCATGGACTGCCGGAGTTGGCCCTCGGCCGACTGAACTGAAGATCGCAACGCCGAAAGATTTTCCTTATAAGCAGAGGTTTGAGATTGATTTGCGTTGGCCGAAGTCAACGATGCCTTTGCTTGGGCGAGCTTGGCCTTCGCCGAGGTGAGGTCCGCCTGCGCTTTTCGCTTAATAATTTTGAGCTGTTGCCGGGCTGCCTCAAGTTGCGCCCGGGACGAATTGACCTCTTGTCTGCGAGCGTTGACTGTGCTCTCCGATACTCGAATCGTTGCCTTCGCGACTTCAAGCTCTGTTCGTGAATTTTCGACGGATTGTAATGAAACGAAGCCGTCCTTATACAGCGACTCAGCGCGCCTCAGTTTTGATTCGGAGCTAAGAAGGTTGGCCTGGTCACGGCTTTGTTGAGCGAGGGCACTTTGAACGTCGGCCTCGGCGCCCTTTAGCTTCGCATCCGCCTGGTTCACGGCTTGCTCCCCGGAAGCAATCACCGCCGCTTGATTTGCCTGAACTTGCAAAAAGTCTGACTCAGCAACCGCCACCGAAGATTTCTGCAATTGAATTTGGCTTGAAACACTCACCGCCGCGGGGTTCTGTCCAAGCTGAGCCTGGGCAAGTCGCGCTCGGGCCTCGGCAACTGCAGATTGGCGTTGGGCAACTTCGCCATCCAACTCACTCGGATCAATCTTAACGAGAACTTGGCCCGCCGTGACGGCATCGCCCTCACGGACTGAAATCGATTCAATTCGCCCCGTGAATTTGGGAGCGATCAAGGCCTTGTTGGGTGATTCGAGGCTGCCCACCGTGTCGACAACAGTCTCGATCTCGCCCGGAGAGGCGACTGCAATTCCAACGGTGGGCGCCCCCCTTCCGCCGGGAGCACCACCGGGGGCACCGCCAGGCGCACCGCCTGGGCGTCCTCCGCCCGAAGCGCCGCCGGGGCTCCCTCCCATAGCTGCACTCGCCTGCGAGCGATTACCAAACCGCCACACGGTCAGGCCGGTCAGCAACATTGCACACACCAAGATGACGACGAAACGCATTCTTGCCTTCAGTTTACGTCTCCCAAGGGTTGCCTTGCTCCTGTCGATTCACAAAAGTGAAGGCATAATATCATCATCAATAGAAGATGCTAGGCTTAATCCTGCCAAGAATAGCGTTTGCTGCCTCCTTGCTCCCTATCGGGGCGTTCTGGTTGATGCCCCGGAATCAGTCAATCCCAACCTTCAAGACAGATGTTCTGCCCATCCTCAACGCTCACTGCTCGCCCTGTCACACCGGCGAGCGCACAGCGGGCGCACTCTCCTTAAATGACTTTGAGGCCATGATGAAAGGCGGCAGCTCCGGCCCGGTTGTCACGCCCAAAAATGCTGAAACGAGTTTGCTTCTCAGTCGCATCCTGGGAAAAGGCGGCCTCCCGCGGATGCCCATGGGCTTCAAGCCATTAGACGACCATGATGTAAAAGTTATTCGTGATTGGATTAACAGCGGGGCGTTAGATCAAGGTGGATCGAAGCTGCATTGGGCTTACTCACCCCTCAAAAAGCCGAAGTTGCCGGTTGGCACGGATCAGAACCCGATTGATGCGTTCATTCGAGAGCGTCTGCGCCGCGAACGCCTGCAACCCTCTCCACCGGCCGATCGAGTCACTCTCATCCGGCGCCTTTCCCTTGATCTAATCGGTTTGCCCCCAACGCCAACGGAGGTGGATGATTTCCTCAACGACAAATCACCGCAGGCGTATGAGCGAGTTGTTGACCGCTTACTTGCGAGCGCTCACTACGGCGAGCGCATGGCTCTTCCCTGGCTCGATGCCGCCCGATATGCCGACAGCAATGGCTTTCAGCAAGATGGCGACACGTACCAATATGTGTGGCGAGATTGGGTGGTGCGTTCCCTCAATGCGAACATGCCGTTTGATCAGTTCACGATCGAACAGCTCGCGGGAGATTTATTGCCAAGCCCCACTGTGGATCAAATGGTAGCGACCGCATTCAACCGAAACCATATGCTCAATGGCGAGGGCGGAGCGATCCCAGAGGAGCAACGAACAGTCAACCTCTTCGACCGCGTGGACACAACTTCCGCTACCTGGCTCGGAATCACGGTAGGTTGCGCTCGATGTCACGACCACAAGTACGACCCGATCACGCAGCGGGATTACTACTCAATGATGGCGTATTTTAACAACGTCCCGGAATCTGGTGTTCCCAGCGGAAGTGGTCAATATAGAATCGCCGAGCCCACGGTTCTCGCCGGGGATTCAGAGCAAATGGCAGAACTGTCAAAGGCGGAGGCAGAGTCAGCGCAAGCCAATCGAGCCGAAGAAGCATTCATCAAGAGTGCAAAATTCTCGGAGCAATATGCGCGGTGGATCACTGAACGGAAGGCCGACCTAAAAGCTGCCGAGGCCGCGAAAGTTACGTTTTCGAACTGGTTTGATTTGGGCAAGTTCTCCAGTTCGAGCTTTGACCAGGCTTTCTCGGAGCAGTTTGGCCCAGAGAAATCACCAAAAATCAGCGGTGACAAGATCGCGACCTTACAGGATGGAACGGTAAACCAACTTGAAGGAGAGCAAACGGCGTTCTATTTCGGTCGCGTGATCAAGTCGGACCTTCCTGCCAAGTTTTTGCTTTCGATAGGAAGTGATGATGGCGTTGTGGTGTGGCTCAATCATAAGGTCATTATTTCCAAGAAAGTCGCACGAGGGGCAGCCGCAGACCAAGAACTGCTCAAAGTTGAATTACACCCCGGTGAAAATCAACTCCTCATCAAAATCATCAACGGCGGTGGAATCGGAGGAATCTACTTTAAGGCCCACCCCGGTGGAGTAAAGGAAGATGTGGCCGCAATGATCCGTCAAATCGATCCAAAGCTGAAAGAAGTGTTTGCCGCCGAGATGGACGTGCCCGAAAAGAAAAGAGCAAACGCGGCTAGGACCAAGCTGGCGCAGTTAAAGGCGATGCTTCCCCGAGTGATGGTCATGTCAGATGCGCAACCGCGGCAAACCCACATTTTCAGCCGCGGCAACTACGAAGAACCCCTCGAACTGGTTAATCCGGCTCCACCCGTGTTTCTAGGTGGGAAGGCGGCTAATCGCCTAGAGCTAGCAAAGTGGATCGTGTCCCCAGTAAATCCTCTCACTGCGCGGGTTCAAGTGAACCGCGCTTGGCAACTCTTCTTTGGGAGAGGTTTGGTGCGAAGCGAAGAGAATTTTGGAGTTAAAGGCGAGCCACCCACGCACCCCGAGCTACTCGATTGGCTCGCCGCTGACTTCCGTGATCATGGATGGAACGTTAAGAGACTACACAAGCAAATCGTCATGAGCGCGACTTATCGCCAATCATCTAAAGTCAGCCCGGAAGCTCTCAAACGGGATCCTGCAAACATCTTCCTTGCCCGGTCGCCCCGATTTCGCCTGCCCTCGATGCTACTGCGCGATGTTGCACTAAAAGCTAGCGGTTTGCTAAACGCCAAGATCGGCGGAAGGCCAGTCTATCCTTATCAACCCACCGGAATTTGGGATGGTCTTGCGATTACCCTGGAGCGAGACTTCACCTATCCACAATCGGCTGGCGCGGACAATCATCGCCGCAGCCTTTACACGTTTTGGCGAAGAACCGTCGCTCCTGGGAACATGTTTGACTCATCATCTCGGCAAGTTTGTACAGTGAAACCTTCACTTACCTCCACCCCACTGCACGCCTTAACGATGATGAATGACACGACTTGGGTGGAAGCCGGAAGAGCTCTCGCAGAGCGAACCATGACCGAGAAGACGCCCGAAAGCCGCCTCACGTTGGCTTTCCGCCTTGTTTGCGCTCGCCGCCCAAACAAGGCAGAATTGAACGTCCTGTTAAAGAGCCTTTCAGCTGCAAGCCGCTCCTTCAAATCGGATCCAGCCGCCGCTAACTCATATCTGTCGGTTGGAGAGTCAAAATCTAACGTGATCAACAAGGTTGAGCTTGCGGCGTACGCCGCCGTTTGCCTTGCGATCTTCAACTTGGACGAGGCCATCACCCGCGAATGAACCCACTGTACGAACGAGATCTTCGGCTCTCACGCCGCCAGTTCTTTGGAAAGGCCGCCCAAGGTGTGGGTGCCATTGCATTAATGGGACTGCTTAGCCAAGATGGGTTTGCGCAAGGCCAGAAGCAGAAGGGACTGCCGGGGCTTAAGGGAGTTCCCCACTTTCCCGCCCGAGCCAAAAATGTGATTGTGTTATGGCAAGGCGGTGCTCCATCCCAGGTAGACCTCTTCGACCACAAGCCCGGACTCGAAAAACATAGGCTGGAAGAACTTCCAGATTCTATTCGCAAGCGTTCGCGGCTATCAACGATGACCAGCTCCCAAGGAAAATACCCGGTCTTGCCCGCTATCAAACCCTTTCGCCAATACGGCGAATCGGGCATGTGGCTAAGCGAACTGTTACCACACATTGGCTCAATTGCTGACGAAATCTGCCTTGTAAACACAATGCATACCGAGGCTGTTAACCATGCACCCGGAGTCACCTTATTTTTAACCGGAAGTCAACTTCCCGGCCGCCCCAGCTTCGGAGCTTGGGCAGCTTACGGACTAGGTTCGGAGACGGATGAACTTCCCGCATTCGTGGTCATGACCTCGAGCGATGAGAAGAAGACGTGCGGGCAGCTCTTTTACGATTACTATTGGGGCAGTGGCTTCCTGCCTTCGTTGTACCAAGGAGTTCGCTTCCGGAGTGAGGGCGATCCCGTGCTCTACCTCAACAATCCGCCCGGAATGTCAAGCAAATTACGTCGCGCCTTGCTTGATGATATTGCTGAGCTCGACAAGAAACGCCACGCCGAATATGGCGATCCAGAAATTGAGTCCAGAATCGCTCAGTACGAACTTGCCTTTAAGATGCAAACCAGTGTCCCTGAACTCACCGACATCTCCAAGGAACCAGCCAGTGTCCTTGAGATGTATGGCCCAGACGTCCATAACAACGGGTCGTTTGCCCACAACTGCTTGCTTGCTAGGAGGCTGATCGAGCGGGGAGTTCGGTTTGTTCAACTCATGCACTCGGGTTGGGACCAGCATCAAAATCTTTCCACTCAACTTGCGCTCCAATGTCGAGATACGGATCAGCCATCGGCCGCGCTTGTAAAAGACTTGCAACAACGAGGACTGCTTGACGACACGATCGTTTTGTGGGCCGGAGAGTTTGGCCGAACCGTCTTCGTGCAAGGCGACATAAGCCGCCCGGATGGGCACGGTCGGGATCACTTCGGATCGGCCTATTCGATTTGGATGGCGGGCGGCGGAGTCAAGGGCGGACTGACTTATGGCAAAACCGACGATTTTTGCTACGGAATTGATGAAAACCCCGTAAGCACGAACGACCTCCAAGCTACGATGCTCCATCAGCTTGGAATCGACCACGAACGGCTAACCTACCGCTATCAAGGAAGGGACTTCCGGCTAACGGATGTTTCCGGTGAAGTTGTTAAGCCTTTACTACGGTGACCAAACTGGAGTAATATCGGCTGAATGAAACCACTTAGTCTGATTGGAGCGCTCGCTGGTGCCGCTGTTGGTGCGTTGGCCTGGGGCGCAATCGCTTGGAAACTGAACGTCGAAGTTGGATATGTAGCATGGGGCATCGGCCTCGCTGTTGGCTTCCTTTCGGCAATGCTGGGAGGTCGCGGAACGAGCAACGGCGCTATGTGCGCCGTCGTAGCTTTATTGGGCATCTTCGGTGGCAAAGTACTTGCGGCCAAATGGTCGATTCCTGACCTAGTTAAGGACCCTGCGACCATTAGTTCAATGTACGGCGAAGCGATGAAAGAAGTTGACGACTTCAAACTCGTAAAATCGGAGGGTGACCATGCCAAGTTCATGATCGATCACGGATTTACCGAAGCGACCGACCCAGCCCAGGTGACTTCCGAAGAATTGGCTGACTTTAAGGACACCTCTCTCCCAAGGCTTCAAGCTTGGGCTGAAAAGAAGCCGACCTCAGAAGAATTCGGAGAACTTATATCGGGGGCGGCGGACACAAACGTGGGATGGGTGGAATCCTCTCAAGCTGCAGTCCAAGGTCTTGGTCTACTAGATATTCTGTTCGCGTTCTTGGGTATCGTCACTGCGTTCCGAGTTGGAGCCCAGTCTGAAGAAACCGACTAAGCTTCCCTATTTGATTTGGTCAAAAAAGGCGTAAGCGTCCTTTGCCCCTTCCGCCACGATCATCAAGTGCTCGCAGTTGTCGTACTCTCGGAAAGCGGATCCCGCCGCTAGATTCCGGGACAGCGCTTTCGCTGAACTTGCCAGCATCGTCATTTCTTGCTTACCAACCGCCAAAAACGTTGGAACGGTCTTCATCGTGTCGGAAGATCTCGATCCTGCCGGCGCAAACAGCGCCACGGCTGCGGGCTTAAGGGACGGTGAGGCATTTAAGGCGATCCCTCCGCCCATGCTATGCCCCATTATAAACAACTTTTCTACTCTCAACTTTCGAACTTTGACCAGCCACTCTAGCGAATCGTTTATCGCCGTGTTCGAACTCCGAGGTGAAATGAAGACCCAGTTTCGCTTCAGGGCTTCGGTAACACAAATTCCCCGACCGTAGCTTTCAAAGAACATATTTTCAGAGCCGCCCGCACCGTGCAAGGCCACCACGACGTTAACGGAAACATCGGTCTTTCCCCTCACATCCTGCGGAAACGTCGCCCTAAAGCTGCTCGAATTGTATTCGGCAAAGAAGACATTCTCCTGGTCCTCGATTTTTTGTTTCTCTTCCTGAATTGCCTCGGCGTTAAACAGAAAGTCAATCAGGGGCAGCTCCGTTTCTTGCGACTTTGGCTGCGTGACGAACCGATCTAGTAGCTTGCCAATCGTCTTTGGGTAAGGGATGCTGCTTCCAGCAAGTGCTTGGATTCGGGTTGCCGCGTTGCGAACGAAATTGATGTAAACACTTCGGGTATCGTCGCCAACTTTCAACGGCAACAAGTATCCAACTTCTTGATTCAATCGAAGCTCGGGGCTGGAATCCTGGGGCTGTACCGTAAGTTTGCCATTTTGCCCCGGTCGTAAGTCTACAAATTTTGAGCCGCTTCCAATACGCACGGGCAAAACTGAAGTTGGACGGTAAGCCCACGTTAGTTGCAGCGTTACGGCGTTACCAGGCTCATAGAAAGCCGATTCGGAGCGTATTGAGAGAGCGTCACCGCTTCTGGACATCCGCCCTTCAAGGGTTGCGGTCGCCTTGTCAACATTCTCGGCCGTTTCCGCGGTCTTTCCGCTGAAGAACCCCATCACTGCCCTGGAAATATCTGCTTCAGCTTTTCCCTTCTTGGCAGCATCTGCGGCGGCCCAAGCAACATCAAGGCGCTTCAGCCGCTCCGATAGATCGTAACGGGTGGGTTGGTCCGGCTGCATTGCCACCACTGCAATCAAAGCGAGCATTGTCATTCCTTGCTATTGTGACGAATCGCAAGGTGAATGGTTGCATGAGTCACAATCTGATCATGCTTTCACCATTGGTCGCACTGTTGGCTCTGGTCGGTGGTTATCAAGACAATTTTCCTGACGTACCAGTCGATTACTTGCCAAACCGCCTGAGCATGACGCAACTTGCCATGACGAAACTTGCAGAGTCAGGAATTCTCGCACCAATGACCTTAGCGGAAGCGAAGAACTATGATGGTTTGAGCCAGCCAAAGCAGATCGCCCTAGGAACTCGTGCGGCAACGTTCGCCACTTCGAATCTATTTGTTCTGGTGGGTCTGGCCGAGTACCGCGAAGGAGGCTGGGAAATTGCCCGATGGGACGACACTAAACGGCTCAAAGCGGCCATGAACCTAGCAGCGGATATCAAGCGATTGTGCTCCTGGCGCGAGAAAGAACTGCACGCCTCGGGGCTTGATCTGGAGAAACTGAAAGCCAAAATCAAACAAGCACACGACATGATTCCTAAGATCATCGAGATTGAGGCGCATCGCTATGTGCCCGATACACCCGAAAACCACCATTTGGTTTGAACTACTGGCTCAACTACATCAATGGGGTCTTGTGAAAATGCGAAACAGGCTCACGCGCTGGCCGTATCCCGGATCGCGACTTGAATTCGCCGCCGCAACCCGATTCTCTCTAGAGGGGTTGCCTGCCTTTTTGCGCAGTTTGCCGAACAAAGAAGTGGGGGCCAATCAAGTGCTCGACCCTAACACCGGAATTCGATCCGTCGGAACCTGTATCAAGAAACTACTCCGCGAATTCGGCGCGGAAATCGAGCTGTACAGAACGCCGGTAGCGCAGCTTCAAAAGAACCTTGATCGCCTCAGCCCCGAGTTCAACCGAGTGATCAAAGCGTATCGTGTAACGACCGTTCCCAAAGAAGCGATTCACCATAATCAGGCAAACTAAGTGTGCCTACATTGACAAATCCGAGATTAATGAGCAGGTTTGCCGAAGCTCCGTTTGCTGGCGAGCATATTGCCAATATCTTTGGCAGGTTCAGGGTTTCGCCTGCGTATCGACACACTCCGAGTGCGGCTTCAAACGCATAGCCTTGGCCACGATACTTCGGCAGGAACGCAAAGCCAATATCGGGGCACTCTAAATAATCGCGCTTGAGCAATCCGCACAAACCAATCGCTACTCCCTCGAGCTCAACAACTTGCAGGGCAAATCCCGTATCAGCCAGCATCTTCATCGGACCATTCTGGATATAAGCCCGAGCATCATCCAAGTTCTTGACTCCTCGATCGCCGATGTGTTCAAGCCATGCGGGATCGTTTAGGAGTTCGTAGATGAAAGGTGCGTCGTCAAAGGTCAGATTACGAAGCGCTAACCGCTCCGTTTGGATCACTTGTTAACCTCAATTTTTGCCTCCGACGCCCACCGCTTGGCTAGGGTCTTGAGCTGATCGAGGGTGACGGTTGACATGGCGGCGAGAATGGCCCGGCGATCGACAGGCAGCTTGTTGGCCGTCGCGTAGGCTGTCCAATAGGCTTGGTCGGCTGGAGTGGCCGTAAGCGGGAGCGAAGGATCAAGATAGATGGATGAATAGGTCATCCCCAAGGAACTCAACGCGGAAATGGTCGCAATCGAGCGAGTCAGCGTTGCCTGATTCCACGCTTCGATGTCCTTAGCCAAGGCGGCTAGTGCAGCAACACCACCGTCGGAAGAAGTTGACTGATAAACCACTCCCAGTCTCAAGCCCTTTGGTCCAGGTGCCACCACACCTTCTTGCCGATAGCTCTGTCCAAGTTCATTGCGAATCACCCGAAACGCTGCGCCGTCCTTACCTAACCCAAGCGCAATGGAGACTAACTCAAGTTGGGCAAACGGCACGCCTGAGATGTCGGCCCACAGGCCGATCGTATTGATTGCTTGCGATTTGTATAGCTCTTGGCTCTTTCCTTCATAAATTCGACGAACAGCGGCAGGTTTCCAATCCTGAAATCTCTGTTCAAATTCTTGGATTACCTCTCCTACCCCGAACGGACCGGAAACAGCGACGCACAGATTTTCGGGCCGGAAGTAGCGTTCGTATACCTGGCGGACTTCGGCCAAGCGCAGATTCCGGTAGTCCACCGACCAGTTGGACAGGCTGCTTTGCCAAGCCGGAAACGACTTAAACGGGGCCAGAGCAAGTGTTGCCAAGCAGTCCTCATCCCGAAAAAGAGCCCCCCGTACGAGATTGGAAACCAGGTCAGACGCAACATCTAGGCTACGTGGTGGTAGCGAATAGCCAATTCTGAAGTGATCGTAGGCGAGCGTCACCTTTATCGGTTCCCCGACCAGCAGGGCATAATTTTGCAGTTCATCCTTCGAGTAATCGCGCGTCCCTTGAGTCAGGCAGTCTCGAATGATGGCAAGAGCTCCCCTTTCGCGCGGGGACAAATCCGCTGGAAGCTTGATAATAGCTTGGACCTCAAGACGCGCCGCGCCTGCCTCCGGAAGCTCCGTAACTCTAACCCCTTGGACTTGGCTTAGTAAAAGGGCAGTAGCAATCACTTTCGATCACCTACGACGATGATGGCTTTCTCCTTACCGAACTCCGTCAAGGCGGTGAGATACTGGGCATACGAAACTTGCGCCATCGTTTCGACCAATGTTTCAGCGCGAAGGCTCTTGTCTTGACAAAGCAACATTCCCCGCCACGAACTATTCGAAGACGGCGAACGCTTGTAACGCTCGATCCACCTCAGGGCCAAGGTCCGACCCCGATTAAAAAGCGTTGCCTTGCGATCGTCGTCCAACTCATCAATCAAAAACCCAACGCCACTATTCACGTCGGTTCGGCCCACCATAACGAGGCCCCGATTAGATGTAGGCGTGTACGTTACAAAGGAGTTGGAGATTTCCGAGGCGATGCCAAAAGCCGCAATCAGCGCGGCCATCGTGCGGGAGTCACGGATTCCGGGCACCGGCGTTCCGCGCAACTCTCCAAAAGCGCTGGGCATATCCAGCCGCTTAGCCCCAGGCTCTGTGCGCAAGACCGGTGAACCTGCCTTCCCTCGCAGACGCGATAGTGATGCCGATGCCAGAGCCATGGTCTTTTCGATCTCGACGGGACCAGTGATCAATAGCCCTAAATTTTCGGGAGCAAAGTGAGCGGCTTGGAGTTCAATGAGGGCTTCAGGTGTTGCTTTCAACATCGTTTCTGCATCACCCAGAGCATCAATTCCCGCCTCGCCATAGGCAACCTGCCAAGCTCCTCGCGCCAGTTTGGCAGCATCATCCTCCAGCGCGATTTCCTGCTTCATCACGGCAACCTCTTTTGCGATGGTCTCGGTGCTCACATCAATCGGTAACAACAGCTCATCGAGAAACGCCAAACCCTGCTTAAGCTGCTCGGGTTCACACGTAATTTCGATCTGCATGCAATCGCGATAGGTTCTTCCCGTTATGAATATTCCTTGCGTTTCCGCTCGCTCGTCAATCGAAGACTTACCTTCTCGACCTTTAAGCACAAGATGCTCGAGAAGGTGTCGCCAGCCGTGAGTTGCTGGCGTTTCGCCTACCCCGCCCGCGTTCGCAAAGAGCTGAATCGAAAGGGATGTTGCGGGCATACGTTCAACCAAGACGGCCGCCCCGTTTGGGAGAAAATCCCGAAGTCGCGGTGAATCTTGAGTAATGCAAACGGCAAGGATGGATGCGATCAAATTTATCAACTCAAAGACGGGTTAGCGAGGCAACAGTTTCTCGATTTCACTTTCCAACTCGACCGTGTCCTGGGGCGCGCCTCGATGAGAATACACGACTGCACCCTCTTTGTCTATTAGGAATAACGCCGGGATTGTTTCGAGCTCGTAGTCGGTCAAGCTTGTCCGGTTCGTGTCGAGCAAAATCGTGTACTTAACTTTTAGCTTTTGCAAAAACTCGCTCACCGTAAACCGCCCCTCATCGGTTACACCAAGAACAACCAATCCATTGTCTTTGTATTTATCGTGCATCCGCTGGATCAAGGGCATGGATTGGACGCATGGCCCACACCAGGTTGCCCAAAAATCAACCAAAACTATTCGACCTTTATAGTCGCTGAGCTTAGTCGTCTTGACGGGGAGGGAAACCGATTCAAACACGATATCGGGAGCCTTTCTCGTAGGCTCCGAAGCCCCGCAACCGATTAGGCAAACGATGAGAACTAAGAGCCCCGCGGCACGTATTGACTTATCCATGGTCCAAAAGATTGAGGAGATCTGGTTTGAATGTACACGATTCCGGGTCCAACAAACTCGGCGACGTATCCCTCACCCGAAGTAAACGACTGAATAAGCCCCTTTGTTACCGTTCGAACTGAATATTGACAAGATTCTTCGAACGCAACGATGTGCCCGGTATCAACGATATAGGGCTGTCCTTCGGCGAGCTGAACCGCATGCGACGCTCCGAAACAGCTCACGAGGATGGTTCCGGTTCCCGAGACCCTCATGAGAAACAACCCTTCCCCGGCAAAAAAGCCCTTCCCCTGAATTTTGGTTTCGATCTGCAACGATTCATCACACGCCAAAAAGCAGCCGCTTGTCAACATGAGCGCCCGGCCGAGATTGAGGTTAACGCCAACAACATCGCCGAGCGAACTCGGGGCCAGCAAAACCTCTCCCGCACCGTGAGTAGCGGTGAACTTGGTTTGAAAGAAACTCTCGCCCGCAAACAGACGACCAAGCGCCTTGCCAATGCCGCCTTGAGCTTTCGATTCTATGGTAATGGTTGGCGACATACTCACCATCGCACCCGACTCAGCCCGAATGGTCTCGCCGGGATCAAGGGAAACACGCGCCGCCGAAAAGGTGGGCCGATAAAGCAGTTCGTATTTCATTAACCCAAGATTACCGGCGAGCAACTAATGCTGACTACTCCCACGACCAATTCCGAAGAGGTTTGGGAGGTGCCAGCCCCAACGCCCATGAACGTCGCAACGGAGAAAAGCGTAGAATTAGCTATCTCAATGACCGCCGCCGATTACGATGTCGCCTTGATCCGCCGAGAATTCCCTATTCTCGATCAAATGGTCAACGGGAAGGCGCTGTGCTATCTCGATAACGCGGCATCAACGCAGCGTCCGCAGGTTGTCATTGATGCCTTGGTTGAGTACTACCAGCATCATCACTCCAATGTTCATCGTGGGGTTCACACGCTGAGTCAGCGAGCAACCGACAAGTTTGACGACGCGCGACGGCGTATCCAGAAGTTCCTCGGAGCCGCCCATGAGAACGAGATAATTTTCACGAAAGGAAGCACAGAAGCAATTAACCTGGTCGCTCATTCTTGGGGGCGAGAGAATCTCAAAAGGGGCGACCAAATCCTGCTCACTCAAATGGAGCATCACGCCAACATTGTGCCATGGCAAGTCGTGGCAGCCTCTACCGGTGCTGAGATTGTCGTGGCCCCAATCGACGACTCGGGAGCTTTGATTTTGGAAGAGTACGAGAAACTACTTACCGAGCGCGTCAAGCTATGCGGAGTCGTCCATGTGAGCAATTCACTGGGAACTGTAAATCCCGTCAAGTGGATTATCGAGCAGGCGCACCTAGTCGGGGCCAAAGTAGTGGTGGATGGGGCCCAGGCGTGCGCTCATGT
>JBEBHJ010000141.1:0-1767 GCA_040081075.1 Fimbriimonadaceae bacterium
CCCTTGCTTATGCATGGGCTTGCGGATACTCCCGCGCCGCCCTCTACGAGACCACTTTTGCTGAAGAAGCCGAGACCGATCTTTTCGGCGAACAGGTCGTGCTATGCGGTGGCATGATCGAGCTAATCAAAGCTGGCTATGAAACACTCGTCGAAGCCGGCTATTCTCCCGAAGCCGCCTACTTTGAGTGTGTTCAGGAAACCAAGCTCATCATTGATCTCCTCGTTGCCCGCGGCTTGACGGGCATGCGCGAAGCGATCAGCGATACGGCTGAATACGGCGGTTACGTCGTTGGCCCCAAGATCATCACCGAACAAACTCGCCAAGAAATGAAAGCCACACTGGCCCGAATTCGGTCGGGCGAGTTCGCTGAAGCCTGGTTGGAAGAATCAAAGAAGCTTAAGCCCACACTCACGGCGCTTCGCCAACACGAAGCCGAGTCGGACCTACAAAGAGTCGCCAAAAGCCTGCTGTAGCCCTTGGATTTTCGTGCCCAGGGTCGCCCTCTCGCGGCGATCCAAAGTGCCGAAACTCCCCATTTGGCTCTGCTTGCGTATAATGAAGGTTCGGCATGGCGCAAGTTTCTTTTAAGTCAATCACCAAGGTCTATGGCAAAGATGTCAAAGCGGTGGACAACCTCAACCTGGATATTGAAGACAAGGAGTTTATGGTCCTGGTTGGGCCCTCGGGATGCGGGAAGACAACGGCTCTTCGCATGATAGCAGGGCTTGAGGAGATTACTTCAGGGGAAATCTCGATTGATGGGCGCGTGGTGAACGAAGTTCCACCCAAGGACCGCGATATCGCAATGGTCTTTCAGAACTACGCGTTGTATCCGCACATGACGGTTTACGACAACATCGCCTTTGGATTGCGACTGCGCGAGTTGAAAGGATTCTTTTGGCAGGTTTCACACATGGCCGAAGCCAAAAGCGTGAAAGAGAGCATCGATACGCGCATCCGTGAAGTCGCGCGGATGCTCGATATTGACAAGTATTTGGAGCGCAAGCCCAAAGAGCTCTCAGGTGGTCAGAGACAGCGCGTCGCTCTGGCCCGTGCGATTGTTCGAAAGCCAAAAGTCTTCCTCATGGATGAGCCGCTTTCGAACCTTGACGCTAAGCTTCGAATCCAAACGCGAGCTGAGCTGATCCGTTTGCACCGTACGTTGGGCATCACCACAGTTTATGTCACCCACGATCAGGTGGAAGCGATGACGATGGGACAGCGAATCGCGATTATGAAGGACGGCGTCCTGCAACAATGTGCCTCACCCGAGGTGGTTTATCAGCAGCCCGCGAATAAGTTTGTCGCGGGTTTTATCGGCTCCCCGCCTATGAACTTTCTTGATGGCACCGTCACTGCGATCGGAGTGGACTGTGGCGTGTTCAAACTGCCCTTGCCCTCCGGCCACGGAGCCCTCAACAAGCATGGCCGAAAGGTCACTGTGGGCATCCGGCCCGAAGCCATTTTCGATAAGAACATCGCCGGCCCAATAACGCCGACCACTGAGAACACGTTTGCCGCGTTTGTTGACGTGATGGAGCCACTTGGCCATCAGTACGTGGCTTACCTTAAGATGGGTGAAGTTTTGCTGACGGCCACGATTGACAACTCAACCAAGATCAAAGAAGAAACCCAAGCCGAATTCGTAATCCGACTTGATGAGATTCATGTGTTTGATGCGGAGACAGAGGAAGCGATTCGGTAAGCTGGAATTGAAATAGGTCGTATAGGACCTATAAGACCCATACGACCTATATCGTAAAT
>JBEBHJ010000142.1:0-1744 GCA_040081075.1 Fimbriimonadaceae bacterium
TACTACGACGGTTTGGAATAATTCCCACATCGCATTCCCTAATGGCAGTCACGATCTGTCCTAAGTTTTTCGGACCGAGGAAACGGACAGACTGCCGCAGGGCCGGATCGGTGATAGAATCCAAAATTTTGTGGAGGAACGGCGTCTCATTCCCGTAGATCCGTAGTTCAGCAAAGGGGGCGATTCTGCGGAGACGAGCGAATGCTTGCACGGCAATATCCAGCCCGTGGCGCTCCACAATCGACCCGTGATACATGATAACAAACGGCTCTGACGGTGACGGAGCTCTCGGGCTTCGGCGGGGTGTCTCATGAAAACCGAAAAGGCCCTCGTCGGGCGAATTCATGATCACGTTGACCTTCTCGTTGGAGCAGCTGCGCGCGGAAAAAATCCGTCGACAGGCTTCGTTGACCGTAATAACTGTGTCCGAAAATCCGATACTCCATTTCTCCATTTGTTTCAGTAGCCGAACGGAAAGTTTGTTTTCCTCAAGGCCGTAAATTGTCATCATCACCTCCGGCATTGGATCGTGCAGATCAAGGATTACTTTGGTGCCGAAGAGCTTGGTTAGCATCGTGCTGAACACCAAGACGTCGGGCATGTTATGCACATGGATGACATCGTATTTCCGCTTAACGCTGTTTTTCATCAGGAACCAGAAAGAAGAGGTGATGAAAGCGGCATATTTCCAGAGGTAGGCAATTTTACTGTCGCGGCTGCGCTTGATCCGCTGGCGGAAAACATTTACGCCCCCGACATTTTCCGCGCAAGGCTCCGTGCTGGAGCCTGCTAAGCAATGGAGATCTACTTCCATTCCTGCTTCGATCATTGCCTCGGCTGCTCGCCTCGGCCTCGGATCCGCCGGATACTCGGAGTATAGTAGGACGGCGGCGCGTTTCCCTTTCAGGGCCGATCTGCCGTCCGCGACCCCGCTCTCGAGCGTTGGTGCCATACGGCAGCTAGATATGGAGCCGGACTTGAACCAAGTGGAGACGTCTATCGGCAGACGGTGGTAGAATTGGCCCGTGTAATTGTCTAGAACATGATTTAACAGTTCGGCGTATCGCGCCAATGGATATTTCCGTCTTGAATCACCGCCTCCCGAAAAATCAACATAGTCGGGGTGGACATTCACTAGCGCCATGCCGCCCTTTTTTGCCACCCAGTCGACCTTCCGAAGCCAAATATCGGCCGTGGTCTCGGCGAGCACTAAGAACAGGGTTGAATCTTGAGGGAGGGTGTAAGGAAGTTCAACGTAGCCCTTCCGCGCGGACTTGGGCGATTTTGAAGAAGAGTTTGGGTTATTGCCTCGTTGAAGTATTTGTTCCGCCGTCCCGTTGTTCCCGGGCGATCCATTGCGGTTGTCGGTGATCCAAAAAGGGAAGATTGTCCCAACCCCGTCGGATTGGAGTTCGAATGGGTCAGTGTCGAAGGTTGATGAGTCGTATTCGATGTCGAGCTGATGCTGCCACTCCAAATTACGCAGCATGAAACCGGCGCGAAAGCCGCGTGAGCCCCAATGCTGCAGGTGCCTATTTATTTCAGCGGCTTTTCTTTCAAAACTGCTCCGAGAGTTAAAGAGATGCCCGTCATGGTGAAGGTCATGGACGCCGACCTCGAAGCCATGGCTGATGAGCCAGCGACGTAAATCGGCAGGCACGTCGTATGGCCCTTTGGGAATAAAGTTGAAGCAAGAACGGAATCCTAACTGCATCTCGAACTCAGCGAGCTGCTTAACTTGCGC
>JBEBHJ010000060.1:0-23992 GCA_040081075.1 Fimbriimonadaceae bacterium
ATATTGGGATCCGAACTGAAATGACCGCTCCGAACCAGAACCAAGAACCGATTCGCGCGGCGGGCGCTCAGCTCCGCAAAGGAAAAGTGCCTTCACGATCAAAAGAAGTGCTCCCGGAAGAAAGAAAAGCGTGCACTTAGATTCTTTCCTTCAGCACATAACAAAGAATAGTCTGCCCTTGGGTTTCTTACGGCTAAGCTTGCCGAACCCCCTGGGCAACACTAGAGGGGCGGTATCGCGAACATAGAGAATCATGCAACACTTAGCCCGGCCAGCCTTCGAACACAAAAGCCGCCTTCTGCAAACCCTCGATCAAGATCCCATACTCGGCATCCGTAAGATCGCCACGAGGCTCCGAGAGCGGTAACCCGGTGCAGCCATCCAGCACCAGAATCGAAAGCGGCGGCCAGCCGTTTTTGGCGCAAATCTCATCGCGGATGTGGGCCAGAGCTTGATCAAGTAAATGCGCGGGATGACCGACAACTTTCCCCAACAACCCATAGGAAATCGTCTTTCCATCCTTTGCCGCCTGGGTGAGAATGGGCATGCAGCGAAGAGCAAGGAACTCCGTCCGGGTTTGGGCCACTCTCTTAGTGTAGCGCCTATGCCGAGGGTATCCTTCGATCTTGAGAGAACAAAGACGGAGGGTTTCAAAAATTGACCGGACTTGAGGTGGTGAGCCTGCTCAGCCTCGTCGTGAGCACGGCTAAAGACGCTCGGCAACACCTGGCCGACCTCAAGCATCTATTCCGCGGGCGGGCATCGCGTAAGGCAGAATCGGCCGCCTTTGAGACTCTTCGCGCCGAAGTAGACGACCTCGTGGAAAAGACCGAGGAACTTGCTGGCGCGCTTGAGCAGCTGGCTCTCATCACGAAAGCCTTGGCAGAATGGTCAGTTCAGCCGTGGTGGAAGCGCGCATTCTCCAAGCCGTCTTCTACTTGCCCCGCCCCGACGTCCCGGCTCTTCCCGGCATCGGATCAGATGCGAATCGCTCGAAATGAAACCCCTAAATTCGGCTTGATTCGGCGGACCCCTTGCCCAAATTTGAGTGAGTAAGATTACAGGCGACCAAGGACCAACATGGGAACCGAACGACTTATACCTTCGACGCGGACGCGTTACCGGGTCTAATCAAGATATGAGTGCTGACGAAGACCTTGGATTTTCTTACACCGTTGATGCTTCGGTTGATGTGCGAATCTTTCGCCATTCGAAGTTCATAACGATCTTAAGAAAGCAACGAGCGGTTAACTTCCTTCGCGACGTGGAAGCTGGTTCAGATGCCGTATGCCAGCAGTTGATGGCTCGCGTTACGGGGCACTACAAGCATGGCAATGAGCGGCTCTCAAAAGATCATCCTCGCAATCGCTGAGGGCAAGGATAGGTCCGGCTCGGTGGAAGAGATATACTTGGGGGGATGGATCATCGTTTCTTTGCGTCTGAGATCACCCGGCTGGCGGGAGCTCAGCGTACTTGCCCGATTTGTAAACGTGGAACGATGAGCAAAAGGGGGCCAGTGGTGGAAATGAGCCGTTCTCAACAGTTCGACCCGAACGCCCAGTCCGCAGCACCGACTTACGCCACCCTTGGTTGCGACTCCTGCCATTTCACCGAGTTCTACGAACTCACCGGGATAAAGGCCTAGTTTCAGCCAAATCTCCGTCCAATTTCAACCACTTTAGGCGCACATTAAATCTTGTGACGTTTCTGTGACGTTTGCCTTGCCTTAATGTTATGAAGGCGATTCTTGCACCAAATATTGTGCATTGAAGCCCATAATAGAATGCGTGAGTTCAAAGCAACCTGGAGCTGTTTTGGACGCCCAGTGGGGCGTCCGATTCTTTGGCGTTTTTCGCGCCGAGCTCGATGGCGAACTCGCAGCATTTCGAACTCGAAAAACGGCCAGCTTGTTTGCTTACTTAGCCTTTCACGCGGGCGAACCGATTTCCAAAGACTTTCTGATCGAAACGTTTTGGCCCGACAACAACGCTTCTCAAGGCCGTCAGTCGCTTCGCATGGCGATCAGCTCGTTGCGCACGACCTTATCGGCTCCAGGTTGGGACCCGGATCATCGGCTTCTTTCGGACCGAGAGGTTGTTCAGCTTCGTCCCGATGGCATAAGCTCCGATGTTGCACACTTTCTGGCCAAAATCGAATCGGCTCGCAGTGCGGATCCCACCGAGAAGGTTCAACTTCTTCAAACGGGATTGGGGCTATGGTCAGGGCCATTTATGGAAGGGGCATCCGACCATTGGATCATGCCGCAGTCTCTCGAACTCGAAGAGCAATTTGCCAACGCGATAACCGATCTCGTCAAATCCATGTGCGAGGCCGGGATCGCCGCCGAGGCGGCGGAGTGGGCCCGTCGTGGTCTTTCTCTCTTTCCAATGCGAGAGGACATGCACGTGGCTTTGATGAGAGCCTACTCGGCAAGTGGCAACAACTCGTTGGTGTTGAAGCAGTTCGAAGAGCTCGAAACGATGCTCGAAGACCAATGGGGGGAATCCCCAGGTGAAGCGGCGATGAGTTTGGTGGATGCAATGCCCCAACGCGAACGTCCGAAAGTGATGATCTCGGATTCGCAATCAGGCGATTCGCTTCAACAGCGGCGGAGCTTCTTTGGTCGTGAACGCGAACTTGAAGAAGTGGCCGAGCTTATCGCGCCGAGCGTTGGGCCGAGATTGCTCAACTTGGTTGGGCTGGGTGGGAGTGGCAAGACGCGCCTCGCCCAGCGTCTAACGGAGCGGATTGCGCCGCAATATGAAGGGCGCGCGTGGTTTGTCTCCTTTGTTGGGGCGGAATCGGGTGAGCAAGTTCGTAACGCCATCGCCGAGTTGTTTGGCGTGGCTCCCGATCAAAGTTTGGTCTCAAACGTCGCTTCAACAATCGATTTGCGGCCAACACTGCTCGCCCTTGACAACCTTGAGCATCTGCTAAGCGATTGCTCAAAGTTGGTTGGCGACTTGATTGAAGGATGCCCAAGCCTCAAGATTCTGACGACGAGTCGGGTTCCCTTGGGGTTGCCCGATGAACGGCTTTACCCAGTTCCTCCTTTTCCACTTCCAACCGATTATCGTAATATCGTAGCGCTTAGGGCCTCGCCAAGCGTTCAGTTGCTCACGGATGCCGCCCAAGTGGTTAGACCCGGGTTTGCAGTGACCTCGGCGAATGCGCAAAGCGTAATGCTGTTGGTGCGGAGGCTAGAAGGCGTTCCTCTTGCCATAGAGCTTGCGGCCGCGAAGTTGGGAACACTTACGCCTGCCCAAGTCATTGCTTCACTTTCACGCCGGATAGACCTCGAGACATCTCGTCCTATGGTCCGGCCCCAGCATCGGAGTTTGCGAACGGTCATTGAGTGGAGTTTGGCGTTGCTCGATGCCTCTGATCGGCGCGCATTTGCCATTCTTGGTGTATGTCGCGGGGGTTTCGACATCAACTTGGCCGAAGCCTTGCTTGGAAAGGAAACTGAAGTGATGGTCGAGCGGCTGTGCCGATGCTCGCTTGTCACATGGCGTGAATCGGCCGATGAAGTGCGATTTGCCATGCTCGAAACGGTTCGGGAGATGGCCGTGCAACTGCTGGACGAGGATACGAAACTGCACGCGAACGCGACCACAAAACACTTCGAAACCATGCAAGAGTTGACGACTTCAGCGCTCCACACAACGGATCCAGCTGCATGGACGCGATCCATTGAGCGCGATGTTACGAATATCTTAGGCGCAATTGAAGCCGCGACCAACGGAATGGCTGATCCTAAGGACGCTTGGAAGCTTGTCATGCCGCTCTCACTGTACATCGAGCGCAAGGGGAGTCCACAACTGTGGGTTGGCCCGTTTGACGCACTGTTTGAAGCCACCCAAGGCAATCTCGATGCCGAGGAACTTGCCAAAGCCCACATGTTGCTTGCGGAGACTAACTACGGGCTGCGCCTCATTCAAAGGACCCTGACCCACTATAAGTTGGCGCAGAAATTTGCCGATGAAACAGGGTTGGTGGACCTGAGAATCGCGAGTCGAACAGATTCGGTGAGCGCCGCAATAACTATGGGAGCGTTTGAATACGCGGAATCAGCTTTGAATGATGCAATATCACTGTTGCCAGACTCAGGAGAGTCGCTGGCTCGGGCGAGCTGTCTGGTCAACCTTGCCTGGGTTGTTTTTGATCGAGGCAACGAAGAAGAATCAGAAGAACTGTTCATACAGAGTTTGAAGTGCGCTACCGACGTGGGTGATCAATCGATGATTGGGGCGGCTTGCGTAGGATTGGGGTGTGCAATCGGTCACACCAGATACGACGAAGCGCAGCCTTATTTTGATCGAGCACACAAGTTGGCTGAAGCAGCTGAATCGCCTTCACGACTCGCTCACAACTTCTACTATCGCGCCCTCATCGACTTCCGACATAACGAGAATCAGCGCGCCCTTCAGAATCTAAGACGAAGTTATGCCACCTATGTGGGCTTTGGGGTTGCCTTGGGTCAGTCTTCGCTAACAATAGGAGGCAACATTTTTGCGGCTCTTGGACGTTGGCCCGAAGCGAAGCTTTGTTGGCAACGAGCCGAGAGGACGCGCGAGGCCAACCAAATGACAATGATTCCCTGCCTGGCCCGTGATTTCCAGAGAATGAGCACGCAGATGCCACCCGATTGCCCAATGCCAGAAATGCCCGCAAGCGACCAGGAGCTTTTTGATGTGCTCTTCCCGGCGTAACAGGGGACAACAAAATGCACGATGTAAGAGCATTCAAGGTGAATCGTGGACAAGTCTCAATTTCAGGCAGATGCGTCTGCCTTCACCGATTTTGTCGGGAATTGTTCTGTGTAAGCCAGGGCCCAAGGTGCACCGGCCTTAGTAGCTTTTGATCTCCCAGCGTTGTGCCGAGCAAGTCTATCGGCTAAATCTGCGCTATGACCAATGTAAAATCGGTCAGATTTGGGGCTCCACAAAATGTAAACCCAGAACATCGCAAACTATCGTGGTGGAGGATAGGGGACTCGAACCCCTAACCCCCTGCTTGCAAAGCAGGTGCTCTCCCAATTGAGCTAATCCCCCACGGGAGGATGTATTGTACCGCGTCTTTTCGAAAGTTTTGGGCCAAACGGTCCGAGAGCGAAGCACTCAAAGTAAGTTAGATTCAAAGATACGGATTTCTGAAGGGCGTTCTACAAGCGATTCCATTTTTGCGACAAACTCCAAAAATGCAGGCTGCTGGAAGTGGAGATCAAGGGCGGCCTTGGACTCCCATTCCTCAACAAACACAAGCCTCGTGGCGTCGTCAGGGCTTTGAAAGAAATCATACCGATCACATCCAGGCTCTAAAACCGAGAGGTGCCGAACCTCCGTGCAGGCGGCAATTCCAGCCGAAACTTGATCGGAACGAAGGTGAACATATGCGTGAAGGACAACCATAGGAGTGAGCTAGTATATCTAGCTCTTGAACTTCACCGTTCTTATCTGGTTTGCAGGTATTTGCTTAAAGGAACTCTTCATGCTTGCCGACCACAATATCTCAACATCAACTGGACCGGGCTCTTGGCCAAGCCCGAAGTGAAGCGTTAGATCGTTCTGGTTGCCCTCACCGGTTCCCGCTTCAACCTGTCGAATCAGCGTTAGGTTCTTCGTTTTTAGTTTGACTTGGGTACCGATCGCGGAACGGTTCAACTTTTTGCCATCTCCTTCCAATCTCACCTCAAACCAATTAGAGCTGGCCGTTTGATTTACAAAGAGCTTGCCATTCGTTGCCAGGTCCAAATCTCCGTCGCGGTCGAAATCGGCCCAAGCCGCTTCGTAGGTTGCGCCTTGATCACCAAGCCCAACCAAACCATTCACGTCGCGAAAGTCGAACGAGCCGAAATTTTTGAACAAGACGGGGGCGTTCTTCTTACCAAACGATGCTGTCTCATACACGGTTGTGAAAAACAGGTCTAGCCGACCATCGTTATCGAAATCACCGGCGGCGGGACTCGCATAAGACTCCTGATATTGGATGCCGCACGTGCCCCTATCTTCAAACTTGTAGCTTCCCGCTTTTCCGAGGCTCCGATAGAAACGCGATTTGGGTTGATCACCGCGGGAATCCACGTGAGCGAAATTTCCTGCAAACAAGTCGAAATTGCCATCATTATCGAAATCTCCCCATGCCGCCCCAATAGAGTGTCCGCCGTCAAAACCACTTGACGTTGCAACTGCGTTGAGGGAAGGAGCGCTATCAGTGAACACCCCGTGACCATCGTTGATCCACAGGAGATTTGGTTGGAGACGGTAGTTAGAGACATACAGGTCTAAGTCTCCGTCGGCATCAAAGTCACATGCGGTCACCCCTCTCGCTCGGTAGCGGGGATCGGACCACGTTAATTCGAACTTGGCATCGCCCTTATTGGTAAGGACAAAGCTTGGATAAGTAATTTGCTTGTCCCAATCTTCAAATCCGCCAACATAGAGGTCGACTCTCCCATCGCCGTTGAAATCGCCCCAAACCGCGCCACGTGAAGCAGTAGGCGGCAGTGTGGGCAGCGCGGTTTCGGTGAAATCTTTTCCCTGGTTGTTGTGAAACAGCTTGAGCAGTGAAATGGAAAAAAGGTCGTTGTAACCGTCGTTATCATAATCAGCGGCTATCACCGTCCCAACCTCAGCTTTTCGCTCGAACTTCTTGCCTGCAAGGTTCATCCAGACGGCACCGCCAGAGCAAAGGTCAGTCCAGCCATCGTTGTTAAGGTCAACCCAGCATGCGGCTGTGTTTGAGCGTGTCAGCCCGAGTTCGACGGTTTTGTCCAGGAATGTCGGTGGTTTTTGACCGATAAGTGCGAGAGTCAGACTGAGCATGGATTAGTATGCAAGTTGTTTATTTGGTTTGGTCATAAACAGCCGTGGTGCAAAGCACATGTCAAACTGGCACCGACCACAAATGACAATAGGCCGATAAGGGGTAGGTAACCAAGGGTCAGAAGCAACTTCGTGAGTGGATAGTGATCTGAATTCCAAATCAGTATCAGACCAATCAAGATGGATCCGCCCCAAGCGATTACGCCAATCGTGTTTTTGCCACCTAAGTATGCCGAAAGCGCGGCACCAGCAAGGGGTGAAAGCAATGCAAACGCGAGGGAGAGAGCTTCCCTCATATCTCTGCCACCCTCTTGTTCGTTGTCCATTTTCGGCTATGGCAAAAACGTCTTGCGTTCTAACAACGCCCGCAACTTCGCCGAATCTTCTCGGAATACATCCGGATCGTATTTGATTTCGCTCGTGTAAAACTGGGCCAGGGAAGTGATGCCGCGTTCTTCTGCCATCTCTTTCAACCCGGGAAACGACATGTATCGTTCCCAACCTTTGATTTCTCTATCGCGGTAAACCTCTTCAATCTCAGCCGTATCGGGCATTCGGTACTTCTCGTCGTGCACAAACGCATTCAACGGCAGTCGGTCACGTTTGGGTGGATCTTCGTCGGGATATCCTACAACAATGGTGGTAACAGGCAAGCAGGTGTCGGGGAGTTCGAGAAACTCGGCAATGTCGCCCATCGTGTGCAAAGTGGTTCCCATATAACAAATCCCAAGGCCCTCGGCTTCAAAGCCAAGGCACACGTTCTGCGAAAGGATAATCGCATCAAAGGCGGCGACGTGGTAGCCGATAATGTTATTGAAATTATCTCGTGCATTGCGCAATTTCAGCCATTCGCGGGTCCGCCACCAGTCGGCGCAAAAGGTGATCACAAGCGGAGCTTGGCGAACCATTTCTTGCTCGAAATGGAGTTCAAATAGCCTCTCCTTGCGAGCCGGATCGCGTGTGAGCACCACTGAAAAGCTATTCAAGTTCCCGCTCGACGAACCGCCGGCTACGGCGTCCCCCAGAACTCGCTCCACTAACGTTGGGTCGATCGGATCAGGTTTGTATTTCCTGATGGAACGGTGGCGATTGAGCAGGTTGGAAAGGTCGGACACGGTTAAAAGTCTGGCACATCAGGCGTGGCCCCATCTTGTGAGGCAATATGCGATAAGAAGTTCCTCCCCTTCGGGGAGGAACTTCTTAAACTACCGACCGCTGCTACCGACCGCCTATTTTGCTCTTGTCCGCATTCGCCGGACGCTTGAGGATGGGCGTTTTATAGTTAGCGAGCAACTTATTGATTGTCTCAATCGCTTTCTCAAGTTGAGCATCTTTGCCCTGTCGCCACAGGTAAGGATCGAGGTCTACTTCAATATCAGGATCAACTCCGTAACCTTCAACGTCCCATCGATTTTCGAAGATGTTGTAGAACGCGCAGTTCGGCGAGTTGATGTTGCCGCCATCAACGGTCGGGAAGCCGAAAGAGGCAACGAGGCCGCCCCAAGTTCGCTTTCCAACTACCGGACCAATCTTTTTGTGTTTGAACAGCCAGGGGAACATGTCTCCGCCCGAACCGGCAAACTGGTTGGTTATCATCACCTTTGGTCCGTAGATTGTCGAACCCGGCGTGGGCCAATCTTTGCCAGTCCGAGGTGTGAAGGCTCCGTCCAGGGTCTTGTTCATCTCGTAAATAATGTAGTCGGTGATTAGGCCGCCGGCGTTAAACCGTTCGTCCACCACGATTCCGTCCTTGCCAACTTGAGAATAGTAGTAACGCTGGAACGCGGTCCAACCGCCGCCACCAGTATCCGGCACGTGCACATAACCAGCGCGTCCGCCTGTCATCTTGTCCACATATCGGCGGTTATCTTCCGACCATGCTCTGTTTCTGAGGGCGTTCTCGCTGCTAATAGGTACGACGGTGACTTCCCGAGCACCATTTTCGCTCGGATTGGGTCCGATTTTGATCCGAACCTGCTTGCCCGCCTTGCCTTCTAGCATCTCGTAGATATCATTAGAATCTACGAGTGGTTTGCCGTCAATCGAGAGGATATACTCTCCCGCTTTTGCGTTAACTCCCGGCATTGCCAGCGGAGCCGCCAAGCCTGGATTCCAACGCTCACCGTCGTAAACCCGTTTCAGGCGAGACTTGCCGTTTTCGAACGTGTAATCCGCGCCGAGAAGGCCGCCAGGAACACCCGAGACACCAGGAATATCACCGCCTCTGGCCCACATGTGACCAATCACTATTTCGCCGAGCATATCGGTAAAGAGATAGTTGAGGTCATCGCGCGAAGCAATGTTCTTCAAAAATGGAGCGTATCGGCTGTGCATGACCTTGGCATCTATGCCGTGCAGATTGGCCGCATAGAAAAGAATAGGCTCGTTGCGCCAAATCTCATCAAAGATTGAACTCCACTCGACTTTAGGATCAATCTTAACCTTCAGCCCACTAAGATCAAGAGGGCCCGCACCAGGAGCAGCCGGAGCCATCGTGCTCACGATTGTGGATCCGTTTAGAAGTGCTTTCATTCCGTCTGGAGTCGTTGTGATCGCACCGCCTGGTCCAAATGGAGAACTCCTGCGCTCGGTCATGCTCCACTTGACAATGCTGGATGGGGCAAAGCCTTGAGGGTTGACCTTTGGACCACCAACCACCGCAAAGAAGCTTCCCGGGGTCGCCGGTTCGAGTGTGAGATAGTCAGCCGCAGACATCGGCAACGTAATAATGCGGTGCTCGATGTCATCAAAGTCGATCGAGAACTTCGCCGGCGCCTTCTGCTCGCCGGTCGGAGCCGATCTTGGAGCTTCCTCATCGCTTTCCGGTTGGAGCGGATTGGGTAAATCCTTACGCAGGACCACGCAGTAAACACTGCTCACAATCATCGGATTCGTCATGCTTGACATATCTAGCCAACTATTGGCCGGACCGGAATTCGTGCTTGCAAAGAAGTAAAGGTGCTTCCCATCGCGATCGAAGATCGGGCTCTTTGCCATCGCCAATCCGTCGGTGATTTGAACCTTCTTACCGGACTCAGCGCTGTAAACAAACACCGCTTGCATGTGGCTGTCGAGGTCTCTCGCCCAGGTAATGAACTTGGAATCGGGCGACCAGCGAGCGATCATATCAACTTTCGGATCGGTGTAGGTCGCTTGATCAATTAGCGTGTTTTTGCCGCTGGCAACATCAATCGTCCAAAGTTGGTTGCGATTATCTGTGTAAGCAACCATCGTGGAATCTGGGCTCCAATACGATGGCCCTGACCCGAAGTAGTAAGCGGGGGAGTTACCAAGATTGAGGAAGCGCGTTTGGCCCGACGCCGTATCGTAAAGTGCGAGTCTTTGAACTCCGCCCTCATCGCCGAAGTACGAGATCGTTTTGCCATCCGGCGACCATGCTGGATCACGCCGGTGGACACCTTGCTTTTCCGATATTAACCGAGCATCGCCCTTTGAGGCCGGAACCGTCATGATCCATCCTCGAGCCGCCATAACGGCGCGCTGACCGCTCGGGGAAATGCTTGCTCCGGTCACGCTGTCCTTGATATCTTTGAAGGCCGGTCGTACTTCGGGGAAGTCGCCTCGAACGTTAATGGTCAATCGAGTTGACTTCTTGGAGGTCAGATCGTAGAGATTGATCGAGCCTAGCTTTTCGTAGACAATAGCACCTGGGCCTGCGCAAGCCGACTTAATGTCAAATCCTTCGCCTGCAATTTCTGTGGCGACTTTCTTTGAGGAGAGATCGTAGCTGTGCAACCCCACCGGTCCCTTGGGATCAGACAAGTAATAGATCTTATTGCCAATCCACATTGGCTGCTCGTCGTTCCAGCCCCTGCGCGGGATTTCATAGACTTTGGAATCAGACATTTGACCAATCCAGATCGCATAGGCTTGGCCACCACGGTATCGCTTCCACGCTTGTTGCCACTTGAATCCAGCCACGTAGGCGACTTGGCTACCATCCGGAGACATGCTGGCCATGGTTCCCATTGGGAAGGGAAGCGGAGTGGCAATACCACCGGAGGCGCTCACCTTGAACATGCGGGCAGACGGTGTGCTCGAGATCATTGAAGATGTGAACAGGATGCTTTTACCATCGGGACTCCAACCAATCACCTGGTCGGTGCCAGGGTGGTACGTAATCCGCTTTGGCACGCCTCCTTCGGCGGGTACGACGAAAACATCGGTGTTTCCATCGTATTGCCCGGTGAATGCGACCAGGGAACCGTCCGGCGAAAAGAACGGGCTTGATTCAACTCCGGGTGAACTTGTAAGGCGTGTCGCATCGCCACCAGCACGGCCGACCGTCCACAGATCACCGGCAAATTGGAAGACAATCGAAGTTGCGCTTAGGGTCGGGTGCCGCATGAGCTTTGGCTCGGAACCAGCATCAAATCCTTGGGAGGACAGGAGGGCGAGGGACGCGATAAACATCGGTATGAGTTTATCCCCTTTTCTTGCTCTGAACGATTCCCAACCCTTGTTCGTCATCTAGGTATGGACCCAAGAAACATTTCCGTCGCCCTCGCCTCCGGGTTAGTTCTTGCGGTTGTCTTTGGATTTACTCGGCCTCAAACCGATACGGTGGCGGAGCGGGTCAAGACGGTTGGAACCGCGATGTTGGCTTATTCTGCAGATTTCGATGACGCCTTGCCGTTACAATGTCCAAATGTCGATGGCAAGTGGCAGTCAGGAAAGTTTCAGAGGAAGTCGGATCTGACCGGTGCGTTGGGTTCGGTGTGGTCAATTGCCCTTTTGCCCTACGTCACTGAAGGCCCGGCTGCACTGAGAATTGAGGGGCCCACCTTCGAGATTCAAGGTGGCGAATATCCGAGTGCGATGAGTTTCAACGGGTTGCTTCATGCTGTAGAAACTTCGCGAATAGCTTCTTCAGAGTTCGTGCCGCTGGTGTGGACGCCATTTGGCAAGCAAAACGTATCGGCGGTAATAACAACACCGGTCATGATGTGCCAATCAACATTGCCCTGCAACTATTTTGATCTGAAGAATGGTCAAGGGAGTAACATGATTGCCCCGCCGAGCCTAGTGATTCCTGAACTTGAAGCCCTCTACGTGATCAATGTGGATTTGACTCTGAAACGCCCGGCGCCGAAAGGGGAGAATTGGACACAAGCAGTCTACACCTCTGACCCCGTTGGCGGCACATGGACGTGCTTTGGCGCAGATGAGAATGGCACGACAACTGGTGCTCGCAGCCACCCCTGCTACTTCCGACCGGACCGAACGGAGTGAGCTTCTGATTTCATCACGTCCTTGATCCAATCCTTCATCATCTTCGAAAAGCCAATGTTGAACGTTCCTTTCTGGAAGTTCTTCATGCTCTCGGCCTCGGTGGGGAAATTGTGGAACAGGTGATCTGAACTTGGAGCGATCGCGAACTGGCCCCAACCAGGATGAACTCTATTCACGATGTCGGCTATGAGCTTGTGATCCGCATCGTAAGTCACGAAATCGCTTTCTCCACGGACCGCAAGTACACGGGCATTGCATTTAGCCCAGTAACTAGCAAAGTTGGTTTGAGCGAGTTGGCGCCAGAAATCGAGCGACTTGCCGTTAAAGAGTCCGCCAGGGAAGTAGGCATCGGCCGCTTCGGCTAACTTTGGATGTGATTTCTTTACTTCCTCAACCGACTTGTTCTCAAGGAAAACCAAGGACATAAGCCGAGCGCCTTGCCGCGCTTCCTCATCTGCTGCCTCGAAGCTTGCGCCACCGACCAGACCCTGATAGCGGATGGTATCAAGTAGGTATTCAAACCATGTGCGAGCGGCAACGCCGTATACGGCAAGGCCCTTGACCGGGCTCTCGGCCGCGATCATGGGGCCGAACGCGCCGCCCATGCTGTGCCCAAAAATAAAGATGTTCTCGGTATCAACGTCAGACATGCCCTTGAGTTGCTTTAACGTTTGGCGATAGATGTCAAGCTCGGTTGTGTAATCCATGGGAGCAAATGGGCCGCCTTCGCTGTCGCCGACCCCTGGCTTTTCAACGCGAATCGTTACAAATCCATCGTTGGCAAAGTCAAACAGAATGGGTCCATCAATCGTGGAGACATCACCCTTTGAAGTTTCTAAGACATAGTCGTAAGAGACCGGCGAAAAGCCCTGGATGAACATCAGCGCTGGATGTTTACCGGCCTTCTTTGGGGTCGTGATGATCGTCCGCATCCGATTGCCATTGCTCATGACGTCGCTATAGGTGACGCTAAAGTTGGCGTTTCCTGGATCGCGCGGACGCTCCATGAGTTTCGATTTAAGCTGAATTGTTTTGCCGTCGCGCAACACCTTAAATGTCACTTCACTATTAGCGGCAATTTCTCTGACTGTACTAGAAACCGTTGCTGGGCCGATGGGCTTGCCATTTAGGGCAACCACTACGTCACCTTGCATCAGGCCGGCGTTCTCGGCGGTCAGTCCGGGCAAGGGCTTCATCGCCAATACGCCTTCGCCTGCTTTCAAGTTGAGTTTGGCAAGCAGATCGGCCGGCACGGGGGCAAATGGAATTCCCAGGGACCCTCTGCGGGGCAATCCCTCCGCCATGGTGTCGGTTTGGCTAAACTGTAAGGCGAGAAGGAAAGCGGAAGAGATCATCATGGTATTACAAAATGTAATACGCAATCAACCCGGCAGAGGTTCCAAGAATGTCAAGAAAACTCTCAACAATTGAGCTAACGGTTCTGGGTCTGACTCATCTGCGAGGGCCGTGCACGATCTACGCGGTGATGAAGGAACTGTCGATGTCGGAGTCCTCGTATCACAAATCTAGGGCTGGAACGGCCTACTCGGTATCCAAGCGCCTGCTCGGATTCGGGCTCCTGGAGCCGGCCGAAGGGGGTGAGAATCACATCCAAATCACAGAGGCGGGCGTTGCCGCGATTCAAGCTTGGTTAGCGCCGCCGCTTCCCATGCAAGATATCGCCCATTCGGCCGACCTCATCCGCCTCCGGTTCTTCTTTCTGAGCGTTCTGGAACCCGAAGAGCGAATCGCTTTCATTGATAGTGCCTTGGCGGGCTTACGACAGTTCCTCGCACGATGCGAAGCCCTCCTGCCCGAGAACGAGGCCATTGGGGACTACTTCGGCGTGCTCGCCACGCTCTCAACCGTGCTAGAGACTCGCGCACGCATCGAATGGTTAAAGATTGTGCGAAAGTGGGTAGAAAACCCGCTGGGACCGGAAGAGAAGTGGTCGGAGACGGTTTTGAAAGGTTTTTTGAATGACTAGGAAAGATGTGGCCGTAAAGGCAATAAGGCAATGGGTGGCTGAGAGCACGTGTATAGAGGAACACGCTGCCAAACATGGTCGCCGGGTTATGCTGTTCTCGCTAGATGAGGTTGAATACTCTGATCCCGAGATTGCGGCGTGGATGAAGCGATTTGGCGAAATCCTCAATTCGCGAGATTTGTTGACGGAATGTGAGGAGCGGTTTCTTGTTGGAGATGAACTTAAAGACGCTCGTAAGCTGCGCCGAAATTTTTATCGAAGACTTGCCAAACATGAAAGAAGGCAAGCGGACGGTGACACTCAACCGCGAAAACCTGGCATTGGCGAGTGACCTGGCTTACGGATCCCAGCTCAAAGGAGCGAGCAATAACAACCAGATTCCGCGGAGATCCCAAGCCCACCGAGGTCTAGCGGAACTCGTGTTGCCGCTTTGTGCAAAGCCATCGAGTTTACATTTGGATGCTCTTTAGAACCAAATGGTGCGTGGCTACCTTTCGAGTTGCACAGGACTAGCGCAGGGACTAAACAAAAGAACCGGGATCAGCATTGCCGATTCCCGGTTCTATTTTAAATATACGAGAGTTGCCGCTTACTTATCGCGCAAGGGCATGCCCATGGCTTTCAGGAAGACTCGTGCTTCATCGTCGGTCTTCGCCGTTGTGCAAATCACTATGTCCATTCCTCGGATTCGATCGAACGTGTCGTAAGGAATCTCGGGGAAAACGAGTTGCTCTTTCAGGCCGATGGCGTAGTTGCCGCGACCGTCAAATGCGTTAGCCGAGATACCTTGGAAGTCGCGGATTCGGGGGAGAACGACGGTGGCGAGCTTATCAAGGAAGTGATAAGCGCGATCGCCGCGCAAGGTGACCTTGCAACCAACCTTCATGCCTTCGCGAAGCTTAAAGTTTGAGATTGCTTTCTTGGCAAGTGTGATGATCGGCTTTTGACCGGTGATCAGGGTCATGTCGCGAACTGAGTTCTCAAGGTGCTTGGCATCCTTATCGGGGTTACCCGTGCCCATGTTCACTACGACCTTAACAAGCTTAGGCGCTTGCATCACGCTGGTGTACTTGAAATCCTCCATGAGTTTAGGGAGGACCGTTTCTTTGTAAATTTTCTTGAGACGCGGTTGCGGGAGTGAGCCTGCGGGCGCGCCAGTGTCTTTATCTTTCTTTGCCATTATGTTTTATCCTTGCTGATTACGCAGCCTGATTACTGACCAGGCTTATGGATTGAGTGATTACTCAGGAGACGGAAGCTCTTGAACCGGGATTTCGTTGCCCGACTTCTTCGAATATCGAATGATCTTGCCATCAACGGTTTTGCGGCCCAATCGGCTCGGCTCTTTTGTTGCCGGGTCAATTACCATGAGGTTGCTGATGTGGATCGGAGTCGCCTTAACCACACGAGCTGACTTTTCGCCTTGATACTTCGCCTTTTGGTGCTTTATGGCGGCGTTCAGAGGGCGAAATTCGCCCGCTTTCTCGGGGTTCTCTTGGAAGATCAAGGCTTTTTGCTTTTCTTGATCTACAGCGACAACGAGTCCTTCTTGACCCTTGTCTTTGCCTGCGATCACCTTAACTCGATCACCCTTTCGGATTTTGAGCTTGATGTGCAGCGCTTTTGCTTTAAGTTCGGCTTTGGTTGGCATGGTTAAACTACCTCGGGAGCGAGAGAAACAATCTTCATGAAGTTTCGATCGCGGAGCTCACGGGCTACCGGTCCAAAAACGCGGGTGCCTCGTGGATCGTATTCGTTGTCCTTGGGTTTCTTGGTTACGAGAACACAAGCGTTGTCGTCAAACTTCACCGTACTTCCATCGGCTCGGCGCGACATCTTCCGTGTTCGAACGATGACGCATTGAACGACATCGCCCTTCTTGACGGGCATGTTTGGCGTGGCAACCTTAACGGAGGCGACGATGACATCCCCAACGCGGCCGTAGCGAGGCTGCGAGCCCTTGAGGACTCGAATACACATCACTTGGCGGGCGCCTGAGTTGTCGGCAACTTTTAAACGAGAAAACTGCTGGATCACTTACTTCACCTTCTCAACAATGCGGATGACTCGCCATCGTTTGTCGCGACTTAGCGGGCGGGTCTCCATGATTTCGACCACGTCGCCAATATCGCACGACATTTCATCATGCGCTTTAAATTTTTCCGATCTGATAACGACCTTTCCGTAAAGGGGGTGCTGGGTTCGTCGCTCGATGCTAACCACGACCGTTTTGGTCATACGGTTTGACATCACGACGCCCTGTCGTACCTTTCGATTACTTCGAGCTTCAGCCATTCGCGCCTCTCTTCTTCTCATCAATCAGAGTGAGGATGCGCGCGATGTTGTGGCGGCGCACCTTGATGGTCGAAGTATCGGTAACCTGGCGAAACACGAGGTCTCGGCGGGCTTTGTACAGAGCCGCGCGCTCGGCGAGCAACAGCCCTTCGAGCTCCGGAACGGTCTTGTCCCTTAATTCACTTGTTTTTGTATCTTTCATTGTTAACTTGTCGCCTCCTCGGTTGATTCGGCTTCCACTACGGTTGCTTCTTCGATGACGGGCTCAGCTTTGACGGGAGCAGCAGCAGCGATCTTTGCTGCGGCTTCTTCTCGTCCAACGTGCTTATCGAGCTCGGCCTTCGTGTAGAACTTACACTTGATGGGCAGCTTGTGCATGGCAAGGCGCATTGCTTCTTTAGCCACGTCAACGGGAACACCGTCCATTTCAAACATCACTCGACCAGGCTTCACGACGGCGACCCAGCCTTCAACGCCCGCCTTACCTTTACCCATTCTCTGTTCGAGTGGCTTCTTCGTATAGGGCTTGTCGGGGAAGATGCGAATCCAAACTTGACCACCACGCTTAATGTGGCGGGTCATCGCAATACGAGCGGCTTCAATCTGTCGGCTTGTAATCCAAGCCGGCGCATCGGCCACAAGACCGAACTCGCCAAATGCGATGAAGTTACCACGCATCGCTTTGCCGGCCATTCGACCGCGGTGTTGCTTTCGATATTTTGTTCGCTTAGGCATTAACATCGGGGGTTACTCCTTCTGGTGCGCTTTCAGGTGCGGCTTCCTCGGTCGGGCGTCGGCGGGGAGGAGGCGGTGCGGCCTCTACAGTGTTCCGACGCTCGGGCAATACTTCGCCCTTGTAAATCCAAACTTTAACTCCGACCGATCCGTACATGGTTGAGGCAAATGCCTGACCGTAGTCAATATCGGCGCGGAGGGTGTGCAATGGAATCTTGCCAACCTTGTCGCCTTCGTTTCGCGCGATTTCTGCGCCACCGAGTCGTCCAGAAACCAGAACCTTGATTCCGCGGCCGTTCAATCGAACAACACGGGTCATGGCTTGTCGCATGGCTCTTCGGTGAGAGATTCGCTTTTCAAGCTGGATCGCAATGTTCTCGGCAACTAGTTGTGCGTCGAGTTCAGGCTGTCGAACTTCGGTTACATTGACCTGAACCGCGCCACTCGGGTCCATTTTGCGCACGAGCGTATTGAGTTGCTCAGTGATTTCGTCAATGCCCTTACCGCCGCGACCGATGATCGCACCTGGTCGAGCCGTAAAGATGTTAACCTTCGTTCGATTGGCGGCGCGCTCAATCTCAACTCGCGACACGTTACCGAGGCCAACTCGGCGCTTGACGTATTCGCGAATCTTGTGATCAACAACGATCGCTTCTGCATATCCTTTCTTGTTGTAGAACCAGTGACTATCAAAGCCACGGATAACTCCAATGCGAAAACCTACTGGATGGATTTTTTGACCCAACTTACTTTCCCTCTCCCTCACCGTCTTCGACGGCAGGTTCTGAAACTTCGGCTTCAGCCTCGGCGGCTGGAGCTTCTTCTACGACTTCCTCGGCGGCTTCTTCAACCGCAACTACTTCTTCAACAGCTTCGGGCTCGGCGGCTGCAACTTCTTCAACTGCAGCAGGAGTTTCCTCAAGCTTCTCCTTCTTCCCAGCGGCCTTCTTCTTAGTCGGCAAGGGGGCGAAGGTCGGCCTTGGCTTAGCCTTTGTACCGTGAGGCTTAACCGCGGCGGCGGCTTCGTACTCTTCAACAACAACCGTGACGTGACTCATCTTCTTGTTGATTCGGTTGGCTCGACCCATCGAACGAGCAGTAATCCGCTTCATCGTTGGACCTTCATCAACCATGATGCAAGAGATGCGAAGATTCTCTGGTGAGATGCCGTGGTTCTCTTGGGCATTGGCGACGGCGCTTCCCAGAACCTTGTAGAGAACCTTAGCTCCCTTAGAGGTGTGGTAGCGCAGCAGACCAGTGGCCTTGCGCACGTCTTCTCCACGAATGGCAGCGGCGATAAGCCTAACCTTTCGCGGTTGAACCTTTATGAATTTTGCTACAGATCGAACTTCCATAATAACTGCCTTCTTAACGAAGCTTGGTCCCTCGATCTGGCAACGAACCACCGTGTCCACGGTAGGTTCGAGTCGGAACGAACTCGCCCAACTTATGCCCAATCATATTCTCAGTAACGAAGACAGGAATATGCTTCTTGCCATCATGTACTGCAAATGTGTGACCAACAAAATCAGGCGTAATGGTTGATCGACGCGACCACGTCTTAATCAACTTCTTGTCACCCGATGCGTTCATAGCGTCCACCTTTTTCATGAGGTGGTCATCTACAAAGAATCCCTTTTTTAAGCTTCTTGCCATGTTCTTTCACTGGCCTTTAGGCCTTAACGTGCCCTCCGGCGAACGATAAACTTGTCTGTGCGCTTGTTCGAACGAGTTCGAGCACCAAGCGACTTGTTACCCCAGCGGTCAACCGGGCCCTTCTTACGGCCAATCGGAGACTTCGCTTCACCACCACCATGGGGGTGATCTCGCGGAGACTTAACAACACCACGTACGTGCGGCTTCTTACCGAGACCGCGATTCTTACCGGCTTTACCGATCGATTCGTTTTCGTGCTCGGCGTTACCCACTTCTCCAACGGTTGCACGGCAGGTATTGTTCACCATTCGCATTTCACCACTGGGGAGACGAAGAGTAACGTAACCGCCCTCTTTTGCCATCACCTGAGCGGCGGCACCCGCCGAGCGAACGA
The DNA here is from genome assembly GCA_040081075.1 of Fimbriimonadaceae bacterium. Lineage (GTDB taxonomy): Bacteria > Armatimonadota > Fimbriimonadia > Fimbriimonadales > Fimbriimonadaceae > JANJUB01. The sequence goes on from JBEBHJ010000060.1 coordinate 19,145, forward strand.
TCTGTCCGCCCTTACCCGGTTGAAACTCGATGTTATGAACGAGCGTACCGAGGGGGATGTTGCGAAGCTCTAGGCAGTGACCCGCCAAAATGTCGGACCCTTCACCGCTGCGAACGACTGCTCCTACGTTCAGGCCCTTTGGAGCCAGAATGTATCGCTTCTCGCCGTCCTTATAGTGCAACAAAGCGATTCGGCAGGTTCGGTTTGGATCGTATTCGATCGCGGCGACCAAGGCGTCAATGCCATCTTTGTTTCGCTTGAAATCGACCATGCGGTATCGGCGCTTATTACCACCGCCCACGTTGACCGACGTAACTCGGCCGTAGTGGTTTCGACCACCACTACCACGCAGACCCTTGGTAAGCGAATGCTCCGGCTTGCCCTTAGTGATTTCCGAATAGGTCGAGGCTATCTTAAACCTTCGACCCGGGGAAGTCGGCTTCATCTTTTTTGTTGGCATATTAGACTCCGTAATCCTCGAGCATCTGGCCCTTCTTAAGTGTTATGATCGCCTTTTTGCGATCCGGGCGATAGCCAGAGGTCTTCTGACCAACTCGCTTCTTCTTTCCCTTTACGCTAATCGTGTGAACTCGAACGACGCTGATCCCTTCTTCCGGTTTTTTGCCTTGGTTGTGGATCCACTCGAAGGCCTTCTTGATTTCGACCTTGTTCGCGTCGCCCTTTACGATGAATGTGTACTTGCGTGTAATTTCCTTCTCATCTTTAATGAGCGGGTCGCCGTATGAAAGGGCAACGGTTCGCTCGGTGATGTGCGGCTTTACGATAATGTTGTAGGGATCTCTACTCACTTCGCCCAAACCTCCTCAATTTTGGCCATTGCTTCTTTGGCCACAAGAATACGACCCGCTATCATTAGATCGCGGGTCGAGAAAACGTCTGTTTTCGCTCCTTCTTCTGAACTTGGGGCGGTTTTGACCACCACATTCGGAAGATTGCGGAAACATTTGTAAGTGGTTTCGTCATAGGCTGGCAGAACCACGAGAATCCGCTTGGCATCGGCAACGCCGAAGGCTTTCAAAAAGTCGACAGCGGTCTTCGTCTTAGCATCGGCAAACACGATCGCGTCGGCAATCTGCACGTTGCCCGCATCAATTTGCATACTCAAAGCGCCAACGATTGCGGCTCTTCGCTCTTTGCGGTTGACGTGCTTCTCATAGCTTCGAGGCTTGACCGCGAGGGCCATACCGCCGTGTGCATAGTGAGGGGCACGAGTTGTACCTTGTCGTGCATTACCCGTCTTCTTCTGCTTGTAAGGCTTCTTTCCACCACCACGCGTTTCCGATCGGGTTTTGGCCGATTGGGTGCCTTGGCGCTTGTTCGCCATTTCGGCAACAACGGTTCGGTGGATGACAGCTTCTACCGGCTTAAACTCCGTAATCGTCTTGCTGACTTCGTGGGAGCCGACTTTTTTGCCTTTTGCGTCTTTAATCTCTAGATTTGACATCGTTGTTACCTCGCCACCTTGTTAATGACGACTTGGGCGCCGTTCGGTCCGGGAACGCTGCCATCAATCATGAGGAGACCGCGCTCAACATCAACCTTGAAGACCTTGAGGCCCTTCTGGGTAACCGTATCGGTTCCCATTCGGCCGGGTCTTCGCGATCCCTTGAAAACTCTCTGTGGTCCGGTCGCACCGTTTGAAAGCGGGCGGCGGTGTGTCATATAACCGTGAGTCATATGCTGACCCTTAAAGTGATAGCGCTTAACCGCACCGGCGAAACCTTTACCTTTGCTGGTTCCGGTTACGGTGACCTTCTCGCCATCGGCGAAAATGCTCGCATCAATCTGTTGACCGAGTTCGAGGCCGTCTAAGTTATCCATTCGAAACTCTTTCAACGTTTTTACGTTATGGTCAAGCCCGGCTTTCTTGAGGTGACCATACTTCGGAAAGGTCAGTTTGTTGACCTTTGCGTCGCCATAGCCCACTTGGACGGCCGTATAGCCGTCTTTATCTTCCGTCTTGAGTTGAGTCACAAAGACCGGTCCCGCTTGGATAACGGTTACCGGCACCATGCGACCCTCTTCATCAAAGAGGTGCGTCATTCCAATTTTTGTGCCTAATATTCCTGGCAGCATTCAAAACTCCCTTTGGCACGCGTTATCGCGGGCCGATCAGATTACGTTTCTTTTCGATCAGCTTCCCCTGCTGGCGGAGCGGTTAGGGTGCCGTTGCCCCAATGGGGTCAGCGCCGCTTCCAACTTGAAGCCGTTCGAGACAGGCACACGAATGTGCCGAAGAGAAAATATACCTTAACTGGTGCGGAATGTCAAGGGGCGACTGAGGCGGCTAGTGCGTGGATGTTGGCATAAGGGTAGCCCTCTCCTCTTTAACAAGCTCGTTTCCCAAAATGCAACTGTCGAACTTGGTTTCCTACATCCATAGATGCCTTGGAACCAATGGGAAAGTGCAGAACCTTTGAGCGGATAGGCGGGAGTAGCGTGTCAAAAAAGCGATTTAGGTGATTTAGTGGAACTGATCTAGCCGCTTTCCCGTTAAATGTCTATATGCCCTGCAGACCTACCACCTTTTCGCACATGACGCAGATTCCGATTGAGAGCCAACCTAGGCCCGGTCAGACCCCAGTCGCGCTGCTGTCTCCATATCTGATCGTTTCCAAACAACCCCGAAACGAACGGGCCGACTCCACCTTCAACTCCGCGAGTCTTGTATCGTGGTTCTGCAGGCAATATTGCGTCAGGGCAACGCTTTAGGCTTTTCTTCTGGCACAGGTCTACTCACACCTCAGATGTAGTGTATGGATTTATGGTTGGTGCGGTGTTTGGCTCGGTTAGCAACATAAATCGCATGGAGATTGTCGCAGATTTTACTGACCCATCACCGCATGGCACATGCTTAGCTGATGCCCAGTTGAATGGCACGCTCGATTCAAAGCCGCTTGAGTCGTTCTCGCTTAGTCCGGCTGGAGTAGCGGTTTGGGAAGTCACAGTCCCCGGCGTGGCCAGCGGGCAACCTCCAAAGCTTGTAGCCTGCGTAATGGAGTTTGACGTCTCGGGCGTCATCGGTGACGTTGCCTTTCAAACGTACGTCACAACGTCAACGGGAAATCGGCCCACTTTTACCGCTCAAGTGGAGCCAGATGACGGCCTTCATGTCCGTGGCTGGTGGCCGCGCAGCGCTATGAAGATCAAGATGAATCCAGAAGACTTCAATGTTAACCCAACGGAGACAAACCCTCCAAATGCTAAGTGTGGCGTTTGCGAGCAACAACCGCCCAGCGTGGCTCCCGAACTCGACATTGCACAAGGATTTGGCAAACAAAATGGATCGGGACACACATTTGATACCGCTAATGTCGGGGCATATGGCGTAAATCTCTCTTATACCGGCAATTTCATCAATTTGAACCCGACAATAACGGGGCACGGGTTTATTACCATGCGACGGCAAAACGTCGTGGTAGGCGGAGCTAACGCCAAGTATTGGGGTGCGGCGCGCCCAATGGCTCCGTGGCTGACGGCCAGAGTTCCAAAGATCCACCGGGAAACAGATGTGAACAACGCAAACGCGGTTGACCTATTACAATATCGAAACCCGGTTGGTCCCAATTACATTGCCGTTCCACCAAATGCTGGTGCAGCAGGAGGTGGCCCAAAGGTTGCAATCCAAGTTGACATTGCTAATGGCGGAGCCGCCGCACTACCTGTAGGAATTTATAGGTTTAGAGCGAACATTTTGACTCAACCTGTAGAGGAAGGCGGATAAGATGATCACTCTGTTGGTCTCAGGCTTGTTGGTACAACAACTAACACAATCTCAAAAGGACAGCTTGGCCTTTTTGGATAAGCTGGCAGCGGGAGATGTAGGGGCCGCGCTCTCAACACCTAATGCCTTTGGTTCTCTGACTAGGCTCATTGACCACGAGCGTAAAGTTGATCCCAAAGTCATGATGAAGTTGTCTAGCGCCCTCACTCGCCGGGGGGCAGATCCGAACAAGCGCCTTGAAGATGGGGGAACAATATTGCACTTCGTCGCGATGCACTCGTCTACATCTGGTCCGGCTCAGTTGATCAGAAACCACAACACCTACTGGATTACGAAAGCGATTCTTAGTGCCCCAACTTGTGATCCAAACCTTTTGGACTCAAATGATGTACAAACCAGAGATACTCCGCTTACGCTCTACCTACGGTGGCACTACGAGCGGAGTGGGGCATTCCTAAAGGCAATGGTGGAGTGTCCGAAGACCAACCTAAATAAACGTGGCGGTGTGCAACAACAATTTCCAATACACACCGCAGCTTTTCTCGGTCGACTGGACTGGGTGAAGCTGCTGGTTGAGCATGGAGCGAATATCTATATTCGGAAAGAAAACGGGCAGACGGCCCTGCACGCAGCGGCAATGCAAGATACAAAAGGCAACGCGGATGTGATCAGGTACTTGCTTATGAAAGGCGTAAACAAGAGCCTGAAGAGCAAAGGGGCGCTTGGCGTTTTTCAGATAACTGCGTCTGATGCCAATGCGGAAACTCCGCTAGAAATCGCCAAGCGAAAGGGATTCAAGCAAATAATCGCGGCGCTTTCAGAGAAATGACCCATCGGACATTGTCAAAGTCAGCTGTACCTCACCGAACTTCTCCAAATAAACCGCTGCCTGATAGCAACAGTTGAGGTAAGCATTGCTCTCTCCCACCGGGCGTTTTGAGGCTATCTTGACGATCTCGCCGTAGGTTGTTTTCGCGCGGAGCATAGACTTCAGCACCGCCTTCCCGTCTCCGTAATAAGACCTAAAAGTGGGCTCTTTGATGCGAAGTCGGACCGCCTTTTCGAGCTTATCCAACTCCTTTGCCGTTTTGGAAACGCGCGTG
>JBEBHJ010000094.1:0-6679 GCA_040081075.1 Fimbriimonadaceae bacterium
CCATAACACTTCGGAATTTTGAATGGGCATCTTGGTCGAATCCAACACCTTAAGGTAGGTTGTTGTCTTGGGCACCATCGTGGTTGGCCCATTGATTGTCATGCCGTCCTGCTCAACCACCGGAGCTTTGCCATAAAAGCAAATTCCGTTCGCAACTTCTCGCTCACGTCCACCACTGGGTCGGTTAAGTGTGAGCCCCAAAATATTGATGGTGGTTGATCCCCCTCCATCTAGGTTAATCGCGTCCATACATCCGAGCCTTTGCATTACGCGGGCGAGCTCGTCCATTGTGGCTCCAGCGCTCAATTCCTGGCGACCGTCAATGGTAACAAACAGAAGGTCTCCATCAGCGGCGCGTCCGACGGCGGTTCGTGGGTGACGCTTCTCTGAGAAATCGGCGTTGAACGATTGGGCGGCAGCATCAATTGAAACTAGCCCGCGGGTTACGAGATTTGGCCCCCCGCCAACCGCGTGTTCCAGCTTCGTCCAATCAAATGGGGCTACACCTAAGGTGATTTCCACGATTTCGCCGGCCTTGAGTTTTGTTACTTCGCCAGTTGATCCTCCGGTTCCGGTGAGAACACACTTGCCACTTGGAATGGTGATGTTTTGCCCAGAAACGACTTGCTCTACCTCGCCGGTGATTTTCGAGCCAAGCTTAAACGCACCTTCCCTAACGCGGATAATCGCGTGCGTGCCGCTTCCGATGCACTTTACTATGCCTGCAGCGGGGGTGTTCAGACAGAGCGACTCGGGCTTGCATTCCTCGTTGTATTGAGGGATCGGGATCGGCAAGCCTTGTCCAAGCTTCATTTGAATTTGGGCGGATGTTGCTCCGGTAGCGAAGGATTTTGACTTCCCCCACGCAAATGCCGATCGGTTTTGATAGGGCAAACTCAATAGCTCGCCCTCGCGAACCATCAGGCCCAAAGGGTCGCCGGAGGGCTGGGTGCCAAAAGGGAAGAAGTCAGCATTAATCACAGCAAGGGCGGATGTACGCTTGGCCATTTCCGAGATGGTCTCCCGTCCATTCGTGGCATTAGGTTCGAAAACCGTGCCGCCCGCTAGCTCCGGCTTTGCCGTGACGGACGAATTGGGGCTCCAACGCAAGACATGAATCATGCGGGGAAGCGTGGAATCAAGCTCCATGCGATAGGTGAGCCCGGGCACAACAAGCTTCTCCCAAACTTGACCAAAACACTCAGAGTACAGGAGGCAAAACGTAAACCCGCCCAAAAGAAGGCGATAAAGACGAACCATGTTCAAGTTCTTAATACGAAAGAACTCCGCGATTTGCGTCCAGCATTGCCCGACTCCCTAGAGGAAGGGTTAACATTGCTGGCGCATGGCCGAACGGAAAGTTCAATATCATAGGTTTGCCCAGAGGGGCCAGGCGATCAATAACAATATCACGCCATGGCTTCCCGCCAATCGTGGGGTCTCTTCGTTCATCGGTTCGGGTCATTTCTCCTACGACGAAACCGGCCGCGGTACTAGCTTGACCGCAATTGATCAAGTGCGTCAGCATGGCGTCTACGCGATGAGGGTTTTCATCTACATCTTCAATCAAGACGATTTTGTCTTGGCAATCTATCGAATCTGGGGTCGCCAGCGAATCGCACATGAGAATGAGACATCCGCCCGTAACGGTGCCTTCCGCGCGACCAGGCACGATACACTCACCAACTGGCGCGGATGTGGGGATCGGGTTTGTGCCGAAGAGGGCACTACGCAGCGATTCATAAACCCAATCGGGTCGGTCCGGCATAAGCGTGAGGAGCATCGGAGCGTGATAGGTGGCGAGTCCGCGGCGGTTCAACGCCAGATGAAGCGTGGTGATATCGCTAAATCCGAGGAACATCTTGCTCGACGCGGCCATGGCGTCTAAATCTAGATATGGAAACAGTCGAGCGCAGCCATAACCTCCCCGAGAGCACAAAACGGCTTTTACTTCCGGGTCTGTAAACGCCGACATTAAATCGCTGGCCCGATCACGATCAGGACCGGCTAGGTAGTCATCGTTGTCAAATGCGTGCTCCCCAAACCGGACGCGGAACCCCCAACTCTCTAGGAGGGCTTGACCCCGTTCAGTTTTTTCCTTTGGGAGCCCGGATGATGGGCTGACGATTTGGATTAAGTCACCGCGTTGCAACGCATTCATAAAACGATATTATGAGCGACGCATGTTTTCGGGCGTGTTGCTATAATACGAATGATGGATAACTTCACGCGTCGCGACATCTTGGCCGCGGGTGCTGCAACAAGTGCCGCCCTTTTGATGCCTTCTGGCGTCTTTGCCCAAGGTAAAGAAAAGATGAAAATTGGTTTGATTGGTAGTGGCGGTCGGGGAACCGACGCCGTGATGAATGCTTTTGCCGCTGATCCCGCGATCACACTGTGGGCCATCGGAGACGTTTTTCCTGAGCGTGTAACAGGTTCTTTGAACTCGCTAACAGAGCGACAGAAAGACCGCGTTGACGTTGGCGATCGCAAGTTTAGTGGATTTGATGCTTATAAGCACGTGATTGCTAGCGGCTGCGACTACGTCATCCTCACCACCCCGCCCGCGTTCCGTCCAACCCACTTCAAAGCCGCTATCGAAGCCAGCAAGCACGTCTTTATGGAGAAGCCCGTGGCCGTAGATGCGGTTGGAATCCGCTCCGTCATCGAGAGTGGAGAACTTGCCAAGACGAAGAACTTGTCCGTCGTCACCGGCACTCAACGTCGTCACGAGTTGCCCTACCTCGAAGCTATGAAGCGCATCCACGATGGCCAAATCGGCGATGTCGTAGCATGTTACGCTTACTGGAACCAGGGCAGTCTTTGGATGCATCCTCGCGAAGCGGCCTGGACGGATATGGAGTGGCAACTCAAGAACTGGCTCTACTTTACATGGCTCTCGGGCGATCATATCGTTGAGCAGCATATCCATAACCTCGACGTATGCAACTGGGCCATGAATGGTCATCCGGTGAAAGCGGTCAGCCTCGGTGGACGGCAAGTTAGGACCGATCCGGCTTACGGACATATCTTTGATCACTTCGCAACAGAATATGAATACGCGAACGGCGTAAAAATGCTCAGTATGTGCCGCCAGATTGACGGTACGGACTCCAGAGTATCGGAGTTTGTGGTTGGCACCAAAGGGACCTCAAATGGCTGTACAAGCATTAAGGGTGAAAACCCTTGGAGATGGGAAGGTGACAGCCCCAACCCTTACATGCTGGAGCACCGCGATCTGATTAAGTCCATCCGAGACGGAGCAGGCGTGAATGAGGCCAAGCGAGTTGCCGAAAGCACCATGACCGCGATTCTAGGTCGAATGGCTGCTTACTCGGGCAAGGAAGTCTCATGGGATGCCGCGATTGCTTCACAAACGAGCCTCGTGCCTGAGCATCTAGCCATGGATATGGCGCTCACCGTTCCTCCCGTGGCCGTACCCGGAAAGACCCAACCGGTCTAACCGTTACACGGGATCGAAATGTGATTGGCCACCGCAAATGCGGTGGCCTCTTCGTATCCGGCATCAGCGTGACGGATCACGCCCATGCCCGGATCACTAGTCAGTACCCGCTCCAGTCGCCGATCCATCATCTCTGTGCCATCCGCGACCACCACCATTCCGGCATGTTGCGAGTAGCCAATACCTACCCCGCCGCCGTTGTGTAGGGAAACCCACGATGCGCCTGCCGCCGTATTGACCATCGCATTCAGCAGTGCCCAGTCGGCGACCGCGTCACTACCGTCTTTCATAGACTCAGTTTCGCGGTTGGGTGACGCCACCGAACCACAATCCAGATGATCTCGACCGATGACAATGGGCGCACTGATTTCGCCCTTTCGAACCAAGTCATTGATTGCCAATCCCATTTCGGCCCTCTCACCGTAGCCGAGCCAGCAAATCCGGGAGGGAAGACCCTGAAACTGGATTCGCGTTGTAGCCTTCTCCATCCAGCGCATCAGGGTTTTGTTATGAGGAAAAATTTCGCGGGCAAGTTGATCGGTCCGGGCAATATCGGCCGGATTTCCAGAAAGAGCCGCCCATCGGAATGGTCCTTTCCCTTCGCAAAACAAGGGTCGAATGTATTCGGGCACAAAACCCTTGATTTCGAATGCGTTAGTACAACCAGCTTCGACCGCGAATGCTCGGATGTTGTTGCCGTAATCAAACGTAACCGCCCCCATGCGTTTTACGGCCAGCATTGCTTCAACATGGACGGCCATGCTCGCCTTGCTTCGGCGAACATAGTCGTCCGGGTTTGATGCACGTAGCGCGTTGGCCTCGGGCAAGCTGAGGCCGGCTGGGACGTACCCGTTCAACGGGTCGTGCGCGCTCGTTTGGTCGCTCAGAACATCTGGCACGATTCCACGCCGAACCATTTCGGGCAAAACATCTGCGCAGTTTCCTACGAGTCCAACCGAGATAGGCTCACGGTTTTCGAGCAGTCCGAGAGCCTCGTCGAGGGTCCAGGCAATCTTATCGCAATACCCATTAGAAAGTCGTTTTTCGATTCGCGAAGGATCAACGTCAATTCCGAGGAACGCGGCGCCGTTCATAGTGGCCGCAAGTGGTTGAGCGCCACCCATTCCGCCCATGCCACCGCTTACCACTAGCTTTCGATCCAACGAGCCTCCGAAATGGCGGTCAGCACAAGCGGCGAATGTCTCGAACGTTCCTTGAACAATGCCTTGAGAGCCGATGTAAATCCACGATCCGGCCGTCATTTGACCGTACATCATCAACCCCTTAGCTTCAAGCTCATTAAAGTGTTCCCAGTTTGACCACTTGCCAACCAAGTTAGAGTTGGCAATTAGCACTCGGGGGGCTTCTTCATGCGTTCGAAAAATCCCGACTGGTTTGCCAGACTGAACGAGAAGCGTTTCGTCGTTTTCCAGCGACTGCAACGACCGGACGATTGCGTGGAAGCACTCCCAGTTTCGAGCAGCTTTGCCGGTCCCACCGTAGACGACAAGGTCATCGGGCCGCTCGGCTACCTCGGGATCCAGGTTGTTGTGCAGCATTCGCAGAGCGGCTTCCTGATGCCAACCTTTGCACGAGATCGTGTTACCACAGGGAGATTTCATGGCCCAAATTATAGAGCTTTTTAGGGACTAGCCCCTAAATCGCAATAATATTTCGAAATGTATCGAAATATATGGTATAAACATTTCGATGAATAACGAAATGTTTATGAGTCGACTGAGAGCTCTGGGCGATCCGACTCGGATGTCGATCGTGGAGTGTCTTGCCTCGGCATGCTGTGGCAGGTCAACTGAAATTGATGATCACGGGGGAGTGATTTCTCCCACCGCCGGAGAGGTGTGCTGCACCGTTACAGGTGCGACCAAGATCACTTCGACGATTTCTCATCACCTCCATGAATTGGGCTCAGCCGGAATCATTGCCCTGGAACGTCGGGGCCGAACTACAATCTGTACGCTGGTCCCGGATGCTCTCTTGGAAGTCGCTGAACAAATTCGTTTGATTGCACAAGGAAAAGAAAACAATGAATGCTAAAACACACTTATCACTAAATGTTACAAATGTCGAAAAGTCGGCAGCCTGGTACGAGGCGTTCTTCGGAAAACCGACTCACAAACGGCGGCCAGGCTACGCGAACTTTGATCTGGAAAATCCCGGGCTAAAGCTAGCGATCCAAGAGCGCGACAATGGGCGTGGCGGTCCATTGAACCACCTTGGAATCTTGGTGTCATCAACCGACGAGGTGTTAGCCGCGAAAACTCGATTAGAGTCGGCCGGCCTAATCACGTTTTCGGAAGAGAATGTTGACTGCTGTTATGCTCGCCAGGACAAAATCTGGGTGCGTGACCCAGACGGAAATGCGTGGGAGGTCTATACAATCCTCGACGATATGTTGGAGCAGCCCGCAGAAACTTGTTGCTCAACGGGAAGCGCTTGTTGCGAGCCGGCTCAAACACAGGCTTGCTGTAACTAGGCTTGAACGAAGGAGAACTCGGTCCCCTCAATCAAGATGGCGGTTAGGGGACCGCCGTAAGCCGCACCAGTGTCAATCCCTATCTTGTTCGCCATCACTAATGGCTGACCAGATTCTTGGGGCGTGTGTCCAAAAACGATCTTGGCCCCCAAATCACCTTGGTAGTCAATGAACTCCTCGCGGACCCAGAGCTTTGGGTTAAGGTGAGCATGCGGCCAAGCCTTACCGGGGGGCATGATGCCGGCGTGAACAAATCGATAATTCCCTTCACCGAACTCCATCTCAGTTTCCAGGAAAAACTGCCAGTGGGGGTTTGGAATTGAGTCAGACCAAGAGGTTTTCGATCCAAACTGCTCACGGTACTGCTTCAGGGCGAGGTTGCCGCCATTTGTAAACCAGTAGAGCTCCGGATCGGGTTCAACATTTGCGTTCCAGTTCGGCTCGAAGTGCTTCCGGGCTTCCAAGAGCATCTGCTCGTGATTGCCGCGCAGGAACACGCAATTTACACTTTTGGAGACATCCAATAGCAACTCAATTGTGCCGGGAGAGTCTGGCCCCCGATCAATGTAATCGCCAATAAAGATGAGCGTTTCAATCTCATCAAGCTTCATTTGCGAGAGAAGTTGCTCTAGCTTATTCCGCTGACCGTGAATATCACCGACGGCGGCGATCACTCAGAACCCGTCTCTCTCAATCGGAGGCGGAGCAGTTGTGGGTGGCGG
>JBEBHJ010000061.1:0-23719 GCA_040081075.1 Fimbriimonadaceae bacterium
ATGTGTATAAGAGACAGATCGGATACTTTGGCGGTATCGTCAGCGGCTTGGGTGTAGGGCAAATCGCCCAGCATTGGGGGTGGAGTACAGCCATGGGGGTTTTGGCGGGACTCTGTATCGTTGCTGGTGTCATCCTCGCATTCAGCTTAAATGTCCAAACGAAGAAGGTCTCCAATCTCCTCTAAGAGCGCATCGGGCCAGAAAGCTTCAAGTTGAGCACGGGTGTGAGTTCCGTAAAGTACGCCGACGTTGAGACCCACCTTCGCGGCGGCTCCTTCCTTCAAATCGGCAGGAGTATCGCCCACCTTGATCACCTCAGATGGCGCTACATTCGCGCGGCGACAGAGTTCAAAGATCATGTCCGGAGCGGGCCTTCCACTTTGGACTTCATCGCTCGCAATCGAATCATCAACCAAGTCGCCCCAGGCCATCCGTTCCAACAAGATATCAGTGGTCTCGCGGTCAAATCCTGTATCTACGGCGATCCTAATGCCCAGTTCCTTCAGGACTCGAAAAGTTGCGGACGTGCCCGGAATCTCCCGCACCTCGGGAGAGGTTCTATAGGTCTCGATCATTCGGCCTCGAAAGTCGGCATCAATCGCCTCAACGTCGCCGCTCGCCCCATATTGGTGGAGGAGCATTTGAATTGCAATCGGCTTTCGGATTCCCATGACAACGTTGACGTCATCAACCGTGACTGCCACTCCCGCTGCCAGCAACGCCTCTTGGAGGCAACCTCCTACCGTGTTAGAGTCGGATACAGTGGTCCCAGCGAGATCGAAGATTGCGAGTTTGAAGCGTGCCATGAGATCTAGATAAGTTGTTGAGATAGGCGTTCAGTCAAGCCGAACGAAAGGGTCATCCCGGTTCCAAATAGGTTGAGTCCCCAGATTGAATCGCCTAGCGATTGCCACCAATAGGGCAATGTGGCGTGGGTATTGTAAGTTCCGGTCCACCTCTTGGTGACTTGATATCTGTTTCGGGGGAGGAACTCGTCCATGGCGTCGAGAATTGCCTCATCAATCGAGTCATCTCGATAGGGCGCACCTCCTCGGCCGTAGGCGTGGCTGTCGCCAACTGTTATCGTTCCGTCGGCATGCTCCGCCACGAGCACGTGAATCCCTTGCTTCATCTGCTCGGGCCATTTCTGCAGGTGAAACTCCCTTAATGCTGGCAACGAGGGACATTGCCGAAAATTCGCATAATGTCCAAGAGTTAATCCCGCGCACAAGTGGATACCTAGCGGCTGAGCATCGCCAGAAACGGCTGTCAAACGCAGCATTTGAAGTTGGCACGAAAGTAGACCAGCGCTCTGACAAGCCGCCGGATAAAGTGAATACAGTGCCGGCCCCGGACAAACGACGATTTTGTCGGCTTGAACCACATCCCCGGAGGACAACTCAACCTGACCAGGCTGTATCCTAGATACGGCGCAATCGAACCGGACATCAACGCCAAGAGTGGAAAGGGCCGACGCGCACTGATGCACGACCTCACGGGGGTCGACGCCAGCCTCCGTAGGGCTATAGATACCGCCTTGAAGGCGATCGCTCCGAACAAACGGGAAGCGCTCGGAGAGTTCACCTGGTGACAGCAGCTCCCGGGCGTACGCACCCCCATTGCTCGCCATATACTCCCTCAAGACCTCGAGTTCTAGAGGTTCATACGCGAGGGTGAGCGAGCCTTGAGTTTGGATCCAAAAGCCGAGAGTATCGGCGGCTTCCGCCCAGAGTTCCCGACTGCGTAGTGCCAGATCATGTAACTCGACGGTGGGCTGGCCAATGATCCAGAGCATCCCGAAATTGCGAACGCTGGCACCCATGGCAACCGCGGATTGCTCCAGCACGACCACCCTCTTCCCAGCTCGTTGAAGGTGCCAGGCGAGGGACAGGCCGGCAATTCCAGCCCCAACAATCCCCACGTCGTAACGCCCCACAGGGTGATTGTAAACCAAACATGTTAAGAGATGGAGGCAAGTTTGGGGTCTGCGCGACAAGTCATTTGAAGAATTTATCCTCCAACGGGTAAACTACACCTTCAACTCGGTTCGGGCTGATGCTTCCCTCTCTTCCCTTGAACCAGATCAAGATTTAGGTTTATATCATGGCAAAGCAGATTACAAGCGTTATCAAGCTCAATATTCCCGCAGGAAAGGGAACTCCCGCCCCTCCCGTTGGCCCCGCCCTCGGTCAGGCTGGCATCAATATGATGGAGTTTTTGAAGAAGTTCAACGAAATGACAGCTCCGCAAATGGGCTTCATGTTGCCGGTTGAGATTCTGGTTTACAGCGACCGTTCTTACTCGTTCGTCGTTAAGCAACCGCTTATGACCGACCTCATCAAGCAAGCCGCTGGCATCACGAAAGGCGCCGCGAACCCCAAAACCGACAAAGCTGGAACGCTAAATCGCGAGAAACTGCTTGAAGTCGCTCGCAAGAAAATGGCTGACCTCAACACTGAAGATGAGGAAATGGCGATTCGAATCGTTGCTGGCTCCGCTCGCTCGATGGGCGTCCGCGTCGAAGAGTAGTCACCGCCATGGCAGAGCTCGCCTTTGGTTTTCAGGGTGAGCTGTTAACCAGCGGTTACTGTGCAAACGTATACGCAGATTCGAGCCGGGTGCTTAAGGTTCCCTTTCAAGGCGAAGAACTCGATTCGGGATTTCGTGCCACACTCGCCTATTCTGAGACCGTCGGTCCTCGGGTTATTGCATCCGATGTCGAATCCAGTTCGATCCTGATGGAGCGGATCGTGCCCGGTACTACACTCGATGTGCATGGGCTTTCTGATGAGGCCCAACTTCAAATTTGCGTTGGGTTTGCGCTTCGAGTTCGCGAGATTTCACTCGCGGCACCGTTACCCCTAGCCAAATACTTTGAAATCCCATCTCTATTGGTACGAGAGCTCCTCTCTACGACAACAACCGAGTGTTTTCTTCACGGCGATCTGCATCATGAGAACGTGCTCTGGGGGAGTGATCGTTGGTGGCTGATTGATCCCAAGGGACTGTTTGGAGACCCCGCATTTGAAGCCGCCGCCTACCTCCACAACCCTCTTTCAGTTATGGCTAGAGCCAGTGATTCGGAATTGATCGATCTTGCGAAACATCGTATCGCGCAGTGGGCGGAGAGTTTAGGAGTTTCCCCTGACCGCATCTGGGCTTGGGCGGTAGCGGTAGCCCAATCCTGCATCGCTGATGGGTTTGAAAACTGCCGACGAGAATTGGCAGCGCTGATGCCCTTGGCTCCGCACTTTGGGGCCACTGGTTGGGCAACGTTGGTGAGTCAATGAAAGCCATCATACGACCGCCCGGCGCAACCTTCACCCAAGGAATCACGGCCGCTAAACTGGGGCCTCCTGATTTGCCGCTCGCGCTTGAACAGCACCGCGCCTATTGCGACGCCCTGAGATCGATAGGGGTCGAGCTCATTGAGCTCCCCGCTAGCGATGAGTTTCCTGACTCTACCTTTGTCGAAGACGTTGCCATCGCTATCCCCAGCGGGTTTATCCTAACCAATCCCGGCGCGCCCGCCCGGAAGGGCGAAGTCGCGCTGATCGAGTCCTTTTTGAATCCAGTCCTTGGCAAAATAGAAGCACCCGGAACCCTGGACGGGGGAGATGTTTGCCAAATGGGCCACACTTTCCTGATCGGGCTTTCCGAGAGGACAAATGAAGAAGGATCTCGCCAACTTGCCGCCCTTCTGGCGGCCCATGGGTTCGAATGTAAGATGGTTGACATTCGCTCGAGCAAGACCTTACTCCACCTCAAGAGCGGGCTGACGTACATTGACGAGAGTCTGGTTATAGCTTCAAAGGAAATTGCCGGACACCTGGCTCTTAGCTTGTTTGAAGTGGTATCACCCCAAAACGATGATGACTATGCAGCTAACGCGGTCGCCATAAATGGAAAGGTGCTATCCGCTGCCGGTCACGAAAAGCTGGAATCCAGGCTCAGGGCTCGAGGATGCGATCTGATCTTGCTTGAGATGAGCGAGTTCCAAAAGATGGACGGCGGCCTCAGTTGCCTCTCCATCAGGTTTTGAAGGAATAATGAACCGTGGAAATTGTGATGTTCATTGGAATCCAGGGCAGTGGGAAGTCGACCTTCTATGCTAGCTACTTTGCCGATAGTCACCTACGAATCAACCTGGATATGCTCAAGACTCGGCATCGTGAAAGGACCTTGTTGGAGACTTGCATCAGAATTGGACAAAGTGTGGTCGTGGACAATACAAACATCACATCGCAAGACCGCTCTCGATATCTGGCTATGGCTGCTAACTCGGGCACACCTGTTCGAGGTTACTATTTTGAGTCTAGAGTCAAAGAGTGCCTTGCGAGAAATGAAGCACGAAGCGGCACCAAACGCATAAAGGAAGCAGGCTTATTGGGGACATATGGCAGATTGGAACTGCCTAGTATCGATGAAGGCTTTGCAGACTTGAGTTTCGTCAGGATATCGTCTCCAGGTGAATTTGAAATACTAGAGTGGCAACCATGAAATTTGACGTACTCGACGCCAAAATGCGCGTTTATGAGACTGCTCACGATCATTGCGTATTGCCTGGCGTTTGGATGGTAGCCCGGCTAGATGGTCGAGGTTTCACTAGGTTAACCAAGGAACTTCACGCTTTCGAAGCACCCTACGATCAGCGGTTTCGAGACTTGATGAGTGACACTTGCGTTCACCTGATGCAATGTGGCTTCCAAGCACTGTACGCGTATACACAAAGCGACGAGATATCCGTCTTGCTGCACCGCGACGAAAGCGCATTTGGACGCAAGCTCCGAAAGCTGAACTCTGTATTGGCCGGCGAGGCTAGTGCAATATTTTCGCTCGGACTTCAAGCCCTAGGAGTTTTTGATTGTCGCATCTGTCAGTTCCCCACCTATGTACTGGTGGTCGAGTATTTTCGATGGAGGCAAGAAGATGCCGCGCGGAATGCCTTGAACGCCCACTGTTATTGGGCCATCCGCAATGAAGGGTTGTCGGTTGCCGAGGCAACTTCGAAATCAGAGGGATTGACCACTGCACAAAAGAATGAGCTCCTTTTTCAGTCCGGTATCAACTTTAACGAGGTCCCCAATTGGCAGAAGCGTGGCATCGGCCACTACTGGCAATCTTACGATAAAGTGGGAACGAACCCGCTTACGGGCGAATCCGTTGCTACAAGTCGCCGCAGAGTTGTCGTAGACCTTGAACTACCAATGAAGGAGGCCTACGACGAGTTTATTGCTCAGTTCGAATCTTAGCCGCGAGAGCTGCAGCTACCGCAACCGCCGCCAGGTGCAGCGGCAGTTTCTGCGGTTTGGAAGGAGTTTCCACATCCACAACCACCAACGGCCTTGGGGTTATCAATCTTAAAGCCGCCGCCGAAATCGTCATCTACGAAGTCAACGCTTGAGCCGTCCATGTGCTGAAGGCTCATTGAATCAATGATAACTTTTACGCCTTCAACTTCATATACTTCGTCGCCCTCTTCTGGGGCTTGGTCGTCCAAGGCCATGCCATAGGACAGGCCCGAACAGCCTCCACCGGCGACCCAAACACGAAGGGCCGAGCCCTCTTTGTCTTGGCTAACGATCAGGTCTTTGAGTTCAGTTGCTGCACGAGGCGTTAATGTAATCATTTTCTCTCCACCAATTATACGATTCCATAGATGCTTTGCGTTCACCTACAGCTTAATATCAGCATATTCTTTATAGCGGTCAAACAAATTGTGAGCAGAAGGGTAGCACGAGTGTGGCGACATGAAGTGGGGAAACTCGAAAGTGATTATCTTTTCGGCGACTTTGGCGGCAGTTTCGAGCTTGAAACGCAAGTTACGCCAATCCGCGGGAGGGAATTTGATAGGCATATCCCGGTCGAATGACTCCAAGTTTGACCAGATTGTTACTCCGTATTTCGTCCCGAGCTGAGCGATGCCTTCGATGAATTTGGGCAGCTCTTGATAGTGGACTTGACCATCTTGAAATGCACAGAGGTCGAACGAGCCCTTCGTCGCCGCGAAGATTCGGTCCCAGTGGTCGAACGACTCTTCGAGAGTGAGCGCATTCTCACCAGATTGTTTGGCCCCTTGGGGATAGGGCGAAATGAGAATCGGGACGTCCTTCAAGGCGCGGCACATCTTGCCGATATGGTTGAACATCTCGATGATGTGAGCGTCATTTTTGCCCGTTTCATGGGTGAGATACCATCCGGCGAAGCTCTGGTGATGCCCGTAACGCTCGGTTGCTTCTTCCAGAAACGCCTGATTGACTTCGACTTCCTTCCACCAGGAACGCTTCCACCAGTAGTGGCCAGAGTCGTAAGTTCCAAAGAAGACTTTCAGGTTGTACTCGTCGGCCAAGGAGAAGAAAAGCTCGCCCAGGTCATCGTAAACGGGAAGCAAATCGGGGAGGCACTTAGCCTCGAAAATGCACCGATTTTTGTATCCAGCCCGGATGATGATGACCGTGTCAATTCCGATTTTTTCATACAAAGCAAACTCTCGCCGCCATTGCACTTCCCCCCAGTTTTGGCTGGGGATGTCGTGGGTGATCTCATCAAGGAATGTCCCGGTGATTCGCGGCAAAGTGGGCATCGATATTTAGACGCAAAGGGTTTGGTTACTGGTGCAGGTGATCTAGATCAACACCCATTTCCTCAAAGCGAGCCGCCGCATGGAGAAAGTGAGTGGTGATCCAAAACACCGTCCAACCTTCTGCATATCCGCCACGCATTTTCAAAACATCAGACATATCTCCCGCCTGGGCAAAGTTCGTTTGCTGAATCTGCTCACCTTGACTTCCAAACGGGTCAATAAGCTGTCCGCAGCTGCGGAACATGACCGCGGCAAGCCTTTTGAGATCATCCCGCTTGAAGATTTGTCCCATTCTGTAAATCTCGGGAGTGTAGAAGACGCCAAAGACGTCCAAATGCTGGTTTTGCGCGGAGACGACGGTCCATCCCCGCGACTTGAAGGCATGATCTTGAAGTCGACCGGGGGGAAGTCCGATATCCCACACCAGCGTATACGTGAGCGCAACGTTCATCGCGTGCTCGGCCCATTTGAGGAATTTGGATTCTTTTGTTGAATCGTAGGCGGCAAGGAATGCCTGGAATGCGGCCCACGCGCCTTCCTTGTCCTCACATGAGGCGTCGAGAGTTCCGCCCCAGTAGGGCTCTTTCATTGAGACGTGACGCTCGGCGTAATGCTCTGCGGCTTTGAGGCCGGCTTGTTTGTAGGTACGATTTTTGAAAAGCCTTTGCGCCCGAAGCAAAGGGGAGACCAGGAAACCCTCGTTGGTCGAAAGCGGGTGCCAATCGGATTTGAGGATTCGGGCGGCGTGGAAATCGCACGCTTTTCGCATGAACGCTTCCCACCGGCTGGTATCGCGCTTTTGCTTACGCCCGAGTTCGATCGCTCGAGTTATGCTTTCCATGGCTTGCCCCTGTGAAACGAAATCTTGTTCGCTCCACTGCTTCTTTTCGCAGCTGTAACGCTGAAAGAAGCCGTTTTCGTTAAACGGGGTGGTGGACAGAAAGTCTAAAGAGCTGTGAGCTCTTTCGTTAAGCTTGTTCTGGGGAAACCTCTTGCTCAATGCGAGCCCGGCGTAGCCGAGGGCTTCGGCCTGGCCACACCATCCCATCACAAAGTCTGTGCCTTGCACCCAATCGGGATACATTTCGAAGCCGGGTTGGGGCGATTGCCGCCAACGCGATTCAGCAAATTTGAGCTTGGCATCGAGGATGCTCACGTAACTTGGCAGGCCCTCGGTAGAGAAGGGTTGATTTAGTTCGATGGATGAGCGCATCGGCGTTTCGAACCCAGAACCTTCTCTTTGAACTCGATACGCCTCGAGCCAGAACGTCTTCTCAACAACCACTCCCGGGCGCAGCGTGGTCCAAGTGTCGGGGTAGGCCATGAACGTCCCTTGCCGCGCTTTTACAACCGCGTGCTGACCGTTCGACGCGCACGGTCCGGAGAGCAAAGCGAGTTCCGTGCTTGACTCCTTTGAGGTGAGGCCAAGCGACCACCACTGATCGGCATGATTACCGCCGGCCACGCGGCTCGGCAGCGAATGCAAGGCCGCCCCGAACCCCTTCCACTCTACCGATGCGAAAGGCATGGGATAACGGTGCTCTTCGTAGTAGGATTCCTCGCCCGGTTTGCCGGTCTGGATGGGCACGCAACCACCCATTTTTGCTCCACTTGGATTGCCGAAGTAGGAGATTCCAGGCAAGACTGGCTTCGCACCCTGTGCACCTGCAATATCCCATCGAATCGCAAGTGTGCATGAGGTCAATTCGGTTTTACCCTTCCACTCGTATCGGCGGACGCACTTTATGAGAGCTCCCTCTTGTCGATACGCATCGCGCAATTCAAGGATTCCTTGGCCGATTTGGAGCTGACCGGAGGCAATCGTCCACTCTCCTTTGGACTCCACATTAGAAGGGCTCACGTGTTGCCAATCGGAGGGCCAGTTATCTTTCCAACCTAAGGCTACCGACCAGAGGCCCTCTTTAGGGCTCGAAATGACGGCGGCACTGTCGAGAGAGATCACCGCCCGGCGCTGCTTTTCATCGTTGAAGGCAATCTTGATGTTAGGGGTGGACATGGCGATGGGAAGAGCTAGAAACCACACCTACTCAGGTTACCTACTCGGTCCAATCAGCTTCCTCGGGCTGCTTTTCTAGGACCGTTTCCTTTCGTTGAATCCCCTTAAAGGTGTTCGGCCACTCGTGGTCACCGGCGCCTTCACTGAAGAGTTCGGTCTTTTGAAAAGCAATTTTTTCTGATGCGCGATACTTGGCTTTATCCATCGAAGCAAGGAAGACCGAGTTTTTGCCAAATCGACGATTCATTTTGTCAACGGCCTCGTTGAACTCGCTTCGGTCCATTTCCTCGCTGAACAAACTTGGGGTAACCGAGCCAGATTTGGCCAGGTTGTGAAAAGTGATGCCGACAGTGCGTGGCTTCTCAAAGTCGCGCGTTTCCCAAACTCTTAGGAACTCCCGATTTAGGATCACAGTGTCGGCGGTTGCATCGAGCGTAATGTGCGATCTCCAGTTCTTTTCGAACCCGCTCACGTAAACGTCCATTGTTCCCGCAACAAGACCTTCGCTTCTGAGTCTTGCCGACGCTTTTTGTAGGAGCCTTAGAATGATCTCGCGACATCCCTTTTCTGTTCGAAACTCCGGAGGCAGGACATGAGAGTGGCCCAGCGATTTCTGAGGATCGTCGTCCCGTTCCATTTCGTAGCCTCGTAGCAGATACCACCACTTTTCGCCAACGATTGAGCCGAATGCGGCTCGCAATTCTTGGCGGTCGCACTTGTATAGTTGGGCCGGATTAAAGATGCCGGCGGCGTTGAGACGCGCTTGCATCTTCTTGTTGATCCCAGTGAAATCGGTGAGTTTCAGACTTGCCGTTCGACTTTCGATTTCGTCCGCAGTTATGATGATCAGCCCATCGGGCTTCTGCATTTCAGTGGCAAGCTTAGCCAGGAAACTATTCGGCGCAACGCCGACCGAGCAGGTCATACACTCACCGACATGCTCGCGGATCGTCTTCTTCATCTTGATGGCAAGTTCGCGCGCTTCACCGGGTTGTTGCTCTTTGCCGATCAAGCGAAAACGCATTTCGTCAATGCTACAAACTTTGTCAACTGGCAGCACCATTTCGGCGACCTCAATGATGCGCTTGTGATAAACGACGTACTTGCTGTGATCCCCACCCACGATGATCAGGTCGGGGCACATGCGCTTAGCATCGCCTACGCGGGTTCCGGTTTTGATGCCGAAACGCTTAGCTTCGTAGCTTGCAGCGATGGCGACGGTTGAGTCAGCATCCACTGGCGCAACGATGATTGGCTTGCCTCGCAACGCGGGATCTTCCTGTTGCTCCACCGAGGCGAAATAGGAATTGAGGTCAAGAAATAGCACCCGAAGCGGACGCCGATCGGTTTGGATGGATGGTAGAGTTGTGTCTACCATGATGGATTATTGTGGCACATCATCCCTGCGCTGCTTTTGCTGTTGCCAGCTTCCGAAGCAGTCCATAATCAATCCGATTAGCTCGCTGTTGGCATGTGCAGTAAGTGCTTGTTTGGACCTTTTCTTGTTACCGGGAAACTCGGCCAGGATCAGCGAAGTCACCTCGCACATTGCTGTAGAAGGTAGCTCTGCGCTTATTGTCTCTTCCAGTATGCCAATGAGGTCGCCCAACATTTGGACCCGCAAGGTCCTGTTCGTAGGATTGTTGCAGAGAAGTAACTGCCAGGATTCAACGCTTTGCTCAACATCCCCGGCCAGGATCCCCGCTGTTCCTTCTCGCACAAGAAAGTGAACCCGTTGAACTTCTTCATCGCAAGGGAGAGCGAGAACGGATCGGCACAAATCGCGGGCAAACACGTACTCCTTGCCTTCCAGTGCAAGTGACAGCCCGAGTGAGGCTACGAGGCCAACATCATAGCAGCCCACAATCCAACGCTCATCCTTGTAAGTCTGCTCGTAGAGTATTTGCCAACGTTGTCGCTTCTCCGCGTAGGTCAATCTGTGGCCCTTTTCAAGAACCAGTTGGTCCCACTCTTGATAGATTTCCTCCGTGAAAGGTGACTTGTGGGCCATCTCAGTTAGAAATCATTCTCCAAAAAATTGGCCCAATAATAATAATGACAAGAGTCCAAATTATCACCTTCATAACGGTGATGACATGGGGATCATCTGGCTCAACGAGGGGGCCACCAAACGTATCACCGTCCTCCGTCCGCCATCTACTTGCGTCAATAATTTTTGCGATTTCTTCGACTGTACTCGGATCTTCGAGAAAGTCGGCATTCTCGATCCACACCTCCCGATCTTCGTTGACCCCCATGTAGGCACTTGATGATGACGAGCCTAAAACCGTGACTGGGTACCCGGCCTCTGCTAGCCGTTCAGCCAGTTGTGCCGCCTCTACCACGCTGCCGCAGGTTCTCAGGATTCTTCGATTGGCCATGATCTTAAGGAGTCGACATGACCCGTTCCACAACTTCAAGAACCTCGGATTCGAGCAACTGAGCAGAGGCAGCCAGTGCTTCCGCCTCGTTCATGATTTCTGCTACGAATTCCTTGTCCTTTATGCCACCAGCATTGATCTTCACATTTAGATACGCCCCAATAACTGCCGATCTCGCACAGAGGGCGGCGACGCCGGCATCAGAAACTGAGTTTGGATTGCCTTCATTAGCCATCGCCTTTATGGTTTGAAAGGAGCCATGGGCGGTTCGCATAACCTCTAGAGGGATCTGCATGGCGTACTTAGTGGCGACTTGAATCGCCTCGGATCTCGCTGCCTTTTCTTCCTCATTTCCCTTCGGCAGCCCAAAGGCAGACATCAGAGCATTGAATGCGCGCGTGTCTTCGTCGATCAGAAAGAGAAGCCGATCGTGAGCCTCTTTGCCCTTCTCTGCCCAATATGAGAACTCTTCCCAGCGGTCATCCCAGCCTCGCTTGTGCGAACTGAGATTGGCGACCATCGTCGCCAACGACGCCCCAAGGGCACCAAGCGCCGCGGCAACCGAACCTCCTCCAGGGGCAGCTGACTCACTAGCCGTTTCGTGTACAAAGGCTTCGAGGGTCAGGTCGACCAGGCGTTTCGGCGAATCCTGGATCGCGTATTCGATGATTCGCTCCTTCGGATTGAAGGGAGAGAGTTCGCTTAGACCGAGGGAGAGGATCGCGATTCGGATGAGCTCGTGGTCGGAGACACCGACGGATCGTTTTTGCTTTCTCAGGAAGTGTTTTCCTGCTTCGAGCATGGAGTTTAGGGGAACCAATCCCACGATTTCCGACCCGGTAACTCTTAGGCCTCTGGCCCACGCCTTTTCGCAAACTTCCTCAAAGGCAATATGGAGTGGGGTTTCAGCGATATTGGTGAGATTCATCGAAATTTGGGCGATGCCATACTCTTCGATGAACCAACCGATGGCCTTGACCGACTTGAGGGTTCCCGCCTCGTATTCAGGATTCCCGTCTTTGTCTTTAACGATTTCGCCAACGATCGGATCGCCCGTGCGCTTCATTCGGCCGCGTTCCCTCACATCGAAGGCGACCGAATTTGCTCTTCTCGTGCTTGTCGTGTTAAGGTTCACGTTGTAGGCGATGAGGAAATCGCGCGCGCCTACCACGGTTGCGCCGGATTTGGCATTGAACTTGGTCGGGCCGAAGTCGGGCTTCCATTGGGGAACTTGGAGTTTGGCTTCGAGCCCCTCGTATTCGCCTTCTCTGATAGTGGCAAGGTTGCGCCTTTCTTCGGAGGTGGCGGCGTTTTCGTAGTTGTAAATCGTGAGGCCAAGTTCATCGGCAAGGCGTTTGCTTAGCGCTTTAGCATGATCAACGGCTTCTTGCATCGAAACCCCCGCAATCGGAATGAGGGGGCAAACATCGCACGCTCCCATGCGCGGATGCTCTCCCTTTTGGGTTGACATATCGATCAGGTCGGTGCCGACTTTTATCGCTTGAAACGCGGCATGCACAACGGCCTCGGGTTCGCCAACAAAGGTGTAGACGGTTCGATTCGTTGCT
This sequence comes from Fimbriimonadaceae bacterium, assembly GCA_040081075.1. Lineage (GTDB taxonomy): Bacteria > Armatimonadota > Fimbriimonadia > Fimbriimonadales > Fimbriimonadaceae > JANJUB01. The sequence continues at coordinate 12,550 of JBEBHJ010000061.1, forward strand.
TTTCCGGGGTCAACATTGAGGAGCTTCACTCCTTCTGTGTTTCGGATTGCCTGGGAGATAGCTTCGATGATCGCCTCGTTCTGGCCCTCCGAAAAGTTGGGGACACACTCAATAAGTCGTTGGGTCACGTTTTAGTTTGTACCTAAGTTGTCGCGCTTTCAGTAGAATCGGTGCATGGCTGAACTGTTTGTCAACAATCATTTCCTTAAGCTACGTCAGGAGCCTAACACCACCCGAGCTGAGATCGCGCTATTGCACGCTGGGCACAGGTTGAAAGTGCTTGATGCAAGTTCAAATTTGTCGTGGGCGAGGGTTGAGTGCACCGTGGAGGGACAGGTTTTGCAGGGTTGGACGGCAAAAATGTATCTTCGCCCTTCGGTGAACGCAGAAGTAGATCGTTTGGTAGAGACGGCCGGAGCCCAATACCGAAAGTTCAAGTGGGGCACGTTGACCGACAGCGATGGAGCAGGCGACGGGTGTGCGTTGATTGAGGAGTTTTGGAAGCTATTCCCAGGAAATCCTCACAGTTGCAGCACAGCTTGGTCGGGCGTTTTTGTTACTTTCGTGGTTAAGAGCGCCGGTCTGACTAAGAAGTTCGCGGGGTCGCCAAAGCACACGGTGTACATGTCCCAAGCAAAGAAGGACCGTATGGCTCATGACTCGACCAAAGCATATTGGGCATTTCGGCCAGAGGAGGAGAAACTCAGGGTTGGGGATATCGTTGGGGCGTGGCGGGATGGAAGTGGTTGCCCCGCCGGTCCTTTCACTTATGACAGCTTGCCCGGGGATTTTTGCTCTCATTGCGATGTGGTGATTGCCCTTCGCGCAGGGAAGGCCATGGGTATGGGAGGAAACGTATCGAATACGGTGAAGGAAACAGAGTTTGAGCTCGACGCGAACGGATTCTTGGTACCGGTTAAGAAACGGTTCGTCGTCTTACGACGTCAGTTTTAGCGAGCCAGGTCCTATCGAACTTATCCGGGCACGCCCAAACATCGGGTTGGCCGGTGTGGAATCAGGTGTATTGACAATTGAAAAAGCCCCCATTTCTGGGGGCTTCTAAAAACATTATCCGGGCAACGTGCTTATCTCCCGGACCCTTGCGGGCCAAGTACTTCCGCCGCTGAGGAGCTTAACTGCCGTGTTCGGTATGGGAACGGGTGTTTCCTCCTCGCCATGATCACCCGAATAAATCGGATAGTGCTTTTAGCGAGCACTTAGAAAGTTGCACATTGAAGTTTTCACATTTGAAATGAGATCGAGTCTCAATAGAAGGTGCTTAACAAAAGCCCTCGACCTATTTAGTATCACTCAGCTCAACACATTACTGCGCTTACACACGTGACCTATCAACCCGGTAGTCTTCCGGAGGTCTTACCTTGAAAGTGAGAAATCTAATCTTGGGGTGTGCTTGGCGCTTAGATGCTTTCAGCGCTTATCACTGCCCGACGTGGCTACCCAGCGTATGCTCCTGGCGGAACAACTGGTACACCAGAGGTCAGTTCACTCCGGTCCTCTCGTACTAAGAGCGAGTCCCCTCAAATTTCTTACGCGCGCAGTGGATAGGGACCGAACTGGCTCACGCCGTTCTGAACCCAGCTCGCGTGCCTCTTTAATCCGTGAACTCCGGAACCCTTGGGACCTTGTACAGCCCCAGGATGTGACGAGCCGACATCGAGGTGCCAAACCATGCCGTCGCTATGAGCGCTCGGGCAAGATCAGCCTGTTATCCCCGGGGTAGCTTTTATCCGTTGAACCCTGGCGTGCCCACGCACAACCAGAGGGTCACTTAGCTCGACTTTCGTCCCTGCTCGACTTGTAGGTCTCGCAGTCAAGCGCACTATATACCTATACGCTCAGCGGCTGATTTCCAACCAGCCTGAGTGCACCTTTAGGCGCCTCCGTTACCTTTTAGGAGGCGACCGCCCCAGTCAAACTACCCGCCTAACATTGTCTCCACACCCGATAAGGGCGCGGGTTAGTAAACCAGATATACGAGGGTGGTGTTCCATTGTTGCCGAAGCTCCCACCTACGCTCTACACGCATACCCAATCTACAATGTTAAGGTGTAGTAAAGCTCCACGGGGTCTTTCCGTCCTACTGCGCGTAGCCCGCATCTTCACGGGCACTACAGTTTCACCGAGCTTCTCGTTGAGACAGTTCCCAAGTCGTTACGCCTTTCATGCGGGTCCATATTTAGTGGACAAGGAATTTCGCTACCTTAGGACCGTTAGAGTTACGGCCGCCATTCACGAGGGCTTCGATTCAGTGCTTCGCTTACGCTAACACCTCCTGTTAACCTACTCGCATTGGGCAGGCGTCAGCCCCTATACTTCGGTTTTCACCTTAGCAGAGACCTGTGTTTTTGGTAAACAGTCGCCTGGGATGCTTCGCTGCGGCCCCTTGCGGGGCGCCCCTTATTGCGAACTTACGGGGCCCATTTGCCTAGTTCCTTAACGAGAGTTCTCTCGAACGCCTTAGTCTCCTCGACTCACCCACCTGTGTCGGTTTACAGTACGGTCAGACACACTTAATATCTTAGGGCTTTTCTCGACCCCCCCTCATCCAACTTCGTTCACCCCGAAGGGATCCCTTCGCCGGTATCAGCCTTTATGCCAATCTTTCAAATGGCCTAGCCTTTACCTAGCCCGCAACAACCAACGGTGCGGGATTGGACCTGGAGAAGCGTCCTCCTTAATCCATGTGCCTGGGACTGGAATATCAACCAGATCATCCATCGGCTACGCCTTCTGGCCTCACCTTAGGTACCGCCTAACCTCCGTCTGACGAACATAGCCAGAGAAACCTTGGGTTTTCGGCGCAGGGGATTCTCACCCCTGTAATCGCTACTCATGCCTGCATTCTCACTTGTGCGCGCTCCACCAGTGCTTCCGCTCTAGCTTCACAGCACGTACAACGCTCCCCTACCGATCATCTTACGATGATCCCGAAGCTTCGGGAGTGGATTTTAGCCCCCATACATTTTCCGCGCGAAGACACATTCGGCCAGTAAGCTATTACGCACTTTTTAAAGGATGGCTGCTTCCAAGCCAACCTCCTGGCTGTTTACGCGTCTTCACATCGTTTCACACTTAATCCACGTTTAGGGCCCTTAGCTGTCGATCTGGGCTATTTCCCTTTTGACGACGGGGCTTATCCCTCGCCGTCTCACTGCTACGCTTAGATCATAGGTATTCGGAGTTTGGTTGAGTTCGGTAACCTGGTAGGGCCCCTAGCTCATTCAGTGCTCTACCCCCTATGATGAACACGTAACGCTGCACCTCAATGCATTTCGGGGAGAACCAGCTATCTCTGCGTTCGATTGGCATTTCACCGGACTAACCACAGCTCATCCCGAGATTTTTCAACATCAATGAGTTCGGCCCTCCATGGTGTGTTACCACCACTTCAGCCTGGCCATGGCTAGATCACGCAGTTTCGGGTCTGCTGACGATGACTTGACGCCCTATTCGGACTCGGTTTCCCTCCGGCTTCGCGTCTTAAACGCTTAACCTTGCCAACGCCAACAACTCGCAGGCTCATTCTGCAAAAGGTACGCCGTCACACTTGGCCGGATTGCTCCGGTCATCGTGCTTCGACTGTTTGCGGGTTGCGCGGTTTCAGGTTCTATTTCACTCCCCTCCCGGGGTTCTTTTCACCTTTCCCTCACGGTACTGGATGCACTATCGGTGACAAGTCGTGTTTAGCCTTAGCCGGTGGTCCGGCCAGGTTCACGCGGAATTCCTCGTGATCCGCGCTACTCAGGTACCGCCTGAATTCAGTTGAACTTTCGAATACGGGGCTGTCACCCTCTATGGCAAAGCTTTCCAGCTTGTTTCTTCTAATCCAATCTTGATCTTCTTTTCTAAATCCTACAAACGAAACTACGATTTGCATCGTCTCTTCGTTTGGAGGACTTAGTGGCGGCCCTACAACCCCACTTGGCAAGCCAAATGGTTTGGGCTCTTCCGCGTTCGCTCGCCGCTACTTACGGAATCTCTTCGATTTCTTTTCCTCGGGTTACTTAGATGTTTCAGTTCACCCGGTTCCCTCCTCAAGCCCTATATATTCAGGCAAGGGTGATGGGGCATTCCCCCCATCGGATTTCTCCATTCGGACACCTCCGGATCAAAGCTTTTGTGCAGCTCCCCGGAGCGTTTCGCCGCTTACGCGTCCTTCATCGGCAACTTGTCCCTAGGCATTCACCACGCACCCATTGTAGCTTTCGTTAAGCAACTTCTATTGAGTGCTCGATATTTTTCAAAATATGAAAACAACTCTATGCAACTTTCAAAGGGCTCGCGCTATTCACGCGTGCTGCTGGGCTTTTTCGTCCAGCGGCAAGGAGAAATGATACCAGGCCATTTCTCCAATGTCAAGGCCACATTGCCAAATTGAGGCAGTTTCACGATAATTTGTGAAGAATTTGTGAATCTTGGGGATAACATGGGCGAAATGAGCACAAAAAAAGAGCCCACCTCGGATCGAGGTGGGCTCTTGAACCGCGCTATATTAGTGTCCAGACGACTTTGATGCCAGCCCGGGGTCAACACCGACGCCAGGACCCATCGTGCTGCTCAGGGTCACAGAGATCAAGTATCGCCCTTTCGCGCTGCTTGGTTTCGCCTTAAGAAGAGCATCGATCGCAACGTTTAGGTTCTCTAAGATTTGATCGTCCGTGAAGTTCACCTTGCCGACTTGCAAATGAACAACACCGGCTTTATCTACTCGGTACTCCACACGCGTTGCGGCCTTGATTTCCTTTACGGCGGTGCCGATCTGGTTAGTCACGGTTCCGTTGCGCTTATTAGGTGTTTTCGGACCGAGCATACGTCCGATCTTTCCAATCTGTGGAGCCATCTCTTCCGTTGCAAGCACAACATCAAAGTCACGGAAGCCGTTTTGAATCTTCGCAATGAGGTCTTCATCACCCACAACGTCCGCTCCGGCTTGCTCAGCCTCTTTGGCTTGATCGCCTTTGGCTAAGACCGCGATCTTTTTGATCTTTCCGGTTCCGTTGGGCAGGTTTGTTATGCCGCGAACGTTTTGGTCGCCTTTTCGAGGATCAATTCCGAGGCGAACGGCGAGATCTATGGACTCGACAAACTTTGCGGTCGCGGTCTTCTTAACCAAAGCTATAGCTTCGGTAACATCGTGTAGCTGGTCTTTTTCAATGCTCCCAGCAAGAGCTTCGTAGCGCGGCGAGTGGGCCGCTTTTTTCTGTTTTTTCAATTTTTACCTCTCGTGGTGCGGGCGGGTTGCAAGCAACTCTCCCACGGGAATTTAAGAAGATACCCGATGATTGGGCTCGTTTCCTACCACAGCTACCACTTTTTGCTCAGGTAAGACTTAACATCGTCAAGTTGTGCGTAATACCCTTTCTCGTAGATTTCCAGGAAGGTTGCAGGTCCAAGGGATTCCTCAATGTCCGATCTTGCCTCGTCAAAGCGACGATGTGACTCTGGCGATGACACGCTGAAGTGCTCTTCATTTAGCTGATCATGAAGCCCACTCATAAAGGCAGCCTGAGTTTGGAGGCCATTTGCGGCATAGGAGGGCACCAGACAACGGGTGCAATACGATAGGCCACGGAGAATCCCAGCCCCATGAAGCACCTCAAATGCTTCGGTGAGGTCTGAAAGGCCGAAGTCGGCTTCGGCTTGGGCATACCGATTCATGCCTGAGTTCATCAGGGCAAAGCCCTTAACACCGGGATCGGCGATTTGAACCAGTGGTTTCAACAACGCCATGGATTTGGCAAACTTGCCCATTTCCCCTAAAACTCCAGCCGCATTGCAGCGGGCAAGTTGCGCCCCGACTTCGGCTCCGATCGTATCGGCCACGGTGTAGGCTTCTTCGAAAGCGATCGCGGCGTTTGGAAGATTCCCTCCGACCCAGGCCGACGTGCCAAAGTTGTTGTAAATGCGTGCCAGCAGTGGCTCAGATTTCAGCGCGGTCGCCAACGAAAGCGCCTTTCGTAGTTGCTCATTAGCGGCGTCCAACAGTCCAGCCAACACGAATAGCGAGCCCGCAAAATTGTAAAGACGGGCGGCCACTTGCGGTTCCGATGCGGCCGAATGTGCGGCCTCTACAAGCCACGCCGCTCCTTCCTCATACCAGCCCACCAATAACCAAAAGTCGTAGAGGGAATCGGCGAGCTGAAAAATTTTGTCTGGTTGACCTCGAACAATTGACCATCCAAACGCGCCGTTGAGGTCATCCAGGTGCTCAACATACGCTTCAACTTGAGGACCACTTGGGTTCGAAGATAGTTGTGAGGCTACTTGAACGAAGTGGGCCGCATGCAGGTCTCGGAGCTTGGAACTCTTCTGCAATGAGCCAGTTAAGAGGAACTCTCTCAACCCGGAACTTAGCCGAAAACGCTCCCCAATTCGCTCGATCAGCCCTCGCGCGGCAAGTGCATCAAGGAGCGACGCCGACTGGCAACCGATAACACTCGAAAGGGCGCAGGGGTCAATCAGCCCACTGAAAACAGAACAGGCCCTCAATGCCTCCGCATGCTCATCAGGCAGGTCATCCAGCAAACTCCTAAACACCTTGCGAAGTCCTACGCGGCCCTTTACAAAGCTTCGCACTTGCTCTTTGCATTGGGCATATTGCAGCGCGGCGACCTCCAACGCACTTGGAACATTGCCCAGTTGCTCACAAACCTCCCGTAGGTCAGCGTCATCGGGTTGAAATTCTGGATAGCAACAAGTAGCCGCTCCGTAAAAAGTGCGACTGCATCGGAATTCCGATCGTAATTGAGCATCGGGCCGACCGGCATGCTGGCGATTCCCCGAATTCTCAGCGGTGAGCGAGATGTACAAAGAACCTGAAGGTTAGGGCACGACGAGACTAGCGCGTTGACCATTCCCTCGACATCGAAGGCTCTCGCCTCGCACCCATCAAGAATCAGCAGTTGCTCGCGCTCGGCCAGGGCACTGCACAGCCGCTCGATTGGGGCCAAGTTAGGATTCCGGCGATAGGCGATTCGGCCCAATATAGCGCTGTCAAGCGCTCCATGACCGAGGCGATTCACGTCAAAAAACATAACGCCGTCGGCCTGTTGTTCAAGCGCACGCTGACCGAATTCCACTGCCAGCCTTGTTTTGCCGATCCCTTCGGGTCCAATTAGGCCCACTGCGCGCGATAAATAGAATCGACCGTCAATCGCCTCAAGCTCTTCCGACCTTCCAACGAACCTGGTTCCAAACGCGGGCAGGGAACTCCCCGGGTTTGAAACCCTTTGGACACGCAAAACCTCATCCGTTGGACTACGAACTTCATAAAGCACTTCAGCCGTCGCAAATCCACTGTAGTAACCACGCCGCATCGGTCGAAAACGAAGTTGGGGCGGGCCGTCTCCTATGAGTAGCCGGGTTGCCGGACAAATCACAACTCCTCCGGCTGAGCTCGCGGACATGACGCTTTGTAAGCGGGCGGCCAAAAGCTCGTCATCAGGATCGCACTCTAAACTAACAATGCAAGCTTTTGATGTTCGGAATTTTCGAACGCATTCGAAGCCGGCAATCACGGCGGATAGGCAACTTGAAAACGGGAAAAGCACGTCGTGACCAAAGGTTGTGCCCTCCAATGTCTTTTTTAGTACAAAGTCGGTTGCTTCGGGTGGTCCCGAAACGAGGAGATATGCGTTGACTATTGGCGGCGCCTCTCCCATAAGGAAGATCATACCGAGGAACGATGCTAATTGTTAGGCGGAAGCGCGCCATTGGCGCTGGAACACGCCATGAACGTATTCGGCGACCGTGACTCGCTCTTCGTGGGATTCTGGCGTAAATTTGAAACCAGTCACAAACATTCCCTCGTCATCGAGTGTTGAATAGCGGGCTTTGCCTTTCATCTCCAGAGGTTTTTGACCATCTTGCCCGAGTTTTATTGATAAAGGCTTGTCGACGGGTACAGGCTCCTTTGACCTTAGCTGAACTCCACCTAGGCCAATATCTACAAGCATCGCGCGAAACGGCTCTTTGTCTTCTGAGTCGTAAATCATGACGCATTCGACGTATTCGAAGCGTGCGTAGAACCTAAGATCGGTATTGAATGCCATTGCTATTCGTTCTCTCAATAGAATGTCGGTTCAATCGCCCGAAATCTTTCGGCTCAAACACGAAAAAACGCAAGGATTTCGATGTGGTCAGCGCGTATATTAAGCTGACTTTGAAAAGAATCGGTTTGATTACGAGCGGCGGTGACGCCCCAGGAATGAATGCAGGCATTCGCGCGGCCGTTCGAGCCGCCACCGGACGCGGCGTTGCGGTTACCGGTTTCTATAATGGTTATGACGGAATCCTCGGGGACAAATCCATCGAACTTACTTCCAAAGCGGTAGGCGGAATCATCACCATGGGCGGAACCATGCTTCGATCCGCGCGTTCTTCAGAGTTTCGAACCGATGAGGGCCGCGCCAAAGCCGCCGCAAATCTTCGTCGACTTGAGGTTGAGGGTCTCGTCGTTATTGGGGGAGACGGTTCGCTTACTGGTGCCCTAAAGTTGTGGGAGGAGCATCAGATTCCGGTCATGGGCGTTCCGGGTTCAATCGACAACGACATAAGCGGAACCGACTTTTCTATCGGATTCGATACGGCAGTTCAGACGGCGGTCGGCGCTATTGATCGTTTGCGTGACACGGCCTATTCTCACGAGCGAGTTTTCGTTGTTGAAGTAATGGGAAGGCGCAATGGATTTATCGCCCTTGAAGCCGGTCTCGCTTGCGGAGCGGAGGCAATCTTGATTCCCGAAGTGCCTTACTCACTCCATGAGATTTGCGATCAAATGCAGAGTTCGGCCTCGCGTGGAAAGAAAAGCTCAATCATTGTTGTAGCCGAAGGAGCAGCCCGCGCGAGTGATATAAAGGACTTCATCGAGCGCAATACGGGCTTTGAAGCCCGCTACTTAGTTTTGGGACACATGCAGCGCGGTGGAACTCCGAGCGCGTTTGATCGGGTTTTGGCGCTCCGACTCGGTGCACACGCATCAAGCAGGTTAATTGCAGGAAACTCGGGCGAGATGGTTGGAGTTGACGGGAGCAAGCTCGTTTCGCACCCCCTCAGCTATGTCTTAGCCCACGAAAGAAGCGTCGACCCCGAGAAACTCATGTTGGCTGGGGTCATGGCTCAATGATCCTATCGGTTACCCTCAACCCTTCGCTGGATCATGCTCTATTTGTTGACAAGTTGAAGCTCAATGATACGAATCGAGCCGTGAAGTGCTTTAAGGATGCTGGCGGTAAGGGCGTGAATCTGTCGAGAGTTGTTGCAGAGCTCGGCGGCGAATCGGTTGCAACCGGGTTTCTTGGAGGTGGCCCGGGGAGCTACATCCGAGCGGTACTGGACAAGCAAAGCGTTGCGCACGAGTTTGTTGAAGTTGAAGGCGATACGCGGGTCAACTTTTCGGTGGAAGACACATCCGAGCTGCCGCCAACCACTTTCAATGAGCCCGGGCCTCTTATTTCGGAGGCGAGGATGGAGGAGCTTATGGGCGTAGTTCAGCGATTGGCAGTCGGGTCGAAATGGGTTTGCCTCGGAGGCTCACTACCTCCCAGCGTTCCGAAGAGCATTTATGGAGACATCGTCGACGCCCTCCCCAATGCAAAGATCGCATTGGATGCCGACGGCGAACCATTGACCCTAGGGTTGCGCCGCAGAGTTGGCCTCCTCAAGCCCAATGGGCCAGAAGCCGAGCGTCTCTTCGGTCGCCAACTCGAAACCCAAACCGATCTCACCGATGCCGTCAGGTGGCTCGGGGAGCGAGCGGAGTTTGCTTTTATTTCCCGTGGCGAGCAAGGCGCAGTTCTGGCCGCTGAGGGTGAAGTATGGTGGGGGATAACGCCGAACGTCGTCGCCCAATCCACAATCGGCAGCGGCGATTCTTTCATTGCCGGATTTCTGTGGTCTCTTACATCCGGTCATTCCGTCGAAGTAGCGTTCCGTTGGGCACTCGCCGCCGGAGCCGCTACGGCCATGACCGATGGCTCCGAGATCGGACGGAAGCACGTTATTGAGAAGCTGTTTGATCAAGCGTCGGTTTCCCGAACCGGATAGACCGCCATCACAATTGAATGTGTTGCGCGCGATTCGGTCTTGTATTGACGTATCAACTCGATGAGCTTGGATTCAAACTCGGCTTGCTCACCCTCGCGCAAAGTGATTCCTCCTTGGAGAAGCATCGGCCTCGGACAGCCCTCAGCGCTTAGGGTCTCGATTTGCTTTAAGGCCTCGTCAAAGGCTTCCTTTACAACCTCAGTTCCTTCGGAAACACTTCCAAGTTGAGCGACGAATCGGTCAGCCGTGGCTCGCAAAAACCGCTCCACTGTCCCCCGGTTGGGGCGCGCTTCTACGAGTTCTAAAAATCCCGCCCGTTCCAACATTTCTACATGGTGGTACAACCGATTTCCCTTGATTCCAAGCAAAGCGGCCACCTGCTTAGTGGTTTTTGGGGCGCCTCGAAACGCCGCGACTATGGACTGGCGGAGCGGGTTCGCAATCATGCGCACCCGCTCCAAGTCCGTGATAATCATGCTCTCGACCACATCGCTGGACTCATTCACGCTCGTTACCCTTCAAAACGAGGGTCTTGTGTGGATAGTCGATCGTTACCCGATAGCTTCTCAGAAAGTCGAAGCCGATGACTCCCATCACTTGTTCGCCCGTCGCTTTTGACAAACCCTCAAAGAAATCTGCCACGACAACCTTCATATTCGCCTTGCGATTTTCACCAATGGCAAGGTCGGTAATTTCAGCAAATTGGCCGGTGGTCGTGCCGGTGGCCCCGAGCATTGGAACTTTTGCCCCTAACTTCAAACCCGCTTGCATTGCCACTTCCGGTGAAATAACCGTTGCAGAAGCGCCGGTATCGATCACGCAAGGAAAAGGCCCCTTTCCGTCAATCGTGACCGGCACGAGGATGAGCGGCTTCTTGCCAAGTTTGAACTTAGTCCCATCGGGCTTTGGGGGATCATCGTCAAGCATCACCGTCTTGTTCTGGTAATCCAGCGTCAGCGCAAACTTCTTGAGCAATCCATACCCGATGTTTCCGGCAAAATCGCTTTGAAGCTGTTTGTTAATCCCATCCACAAAATTGCTCACGCTGATCTTCATGTCGGCTTGCTCAAAGCCGCCAAGCTTAAACGACTTCGCGGTGGCGTCA
>JBEBHJ010000095.1:0-6537 GCA_040081075.1 Fimbriimonadaceae bacterium
AGCAGGAGTAAGTAGCTGGTCCACATTCGATAGGGAACCACGTTCATCAGCCGGTCATAGTGGGCGGCGACCGGCCCAAAACTCGTCATGGCCTGATTGTGGCATGGGCGTGAACCTTCGGGCTAGAAGCCCGAGGCACGCATGGGCAGGATGCCCATGCCACGGGGTGGGGTGGGTACGATTGGAGGATGCATACGGTGCTGGCAAGGGCTTTTGATGATGGCGAGAAGCTTTTGCGTGAATTCCGAACGGCCGAGCCAGATATTCGGGCTGTAATCGCGGTGATCACTACCTGTTTTGGGAATGGCGGAAAGGTCTTTACAGCGGGGAATGGCGGGAGCATGGCCGATGCCATGCACGTGGCGGAGGAGTTTACGGGGCGCTTCAAGAAGGATAGGCCAGCGCTCCCGGCGATTGCTTTGGCCGACCCGACCCATCTCACTTGTGTTAGCAATGACTACGGGTTTGAGTTTGTTTTTTCCCGGCCTATTGAAGCTTTGGGCAAGCCAGGCGATGTTGTGCTTTTGCTTACGACTTCGGGTAACTCGGAAAATTTAATCAAGGCGGCCGAGGCGGCAACGGCGCGTGGTTGCTTGGTTGTGGGTTTTTTAGGAAAAGGCGGGGGGAAGTTGCGGTCGATGTGTGATTTGGTGGTTATGGCGCCGGGCGATACCAGCGATCGGATTCAGGAACTGCATATGTTTGCCCTTCACGCGATTATCGAAGCCGTAGAAATCGAGCTTGGCTATGAATAGGCTTGCGGTATTGTCTCTATGCCTGTTGCCTCTCTTGGGGTGGTGGTTTTATGGGCTCTTTGATCTAGACGAAGGCTACTACGGGGCGGCCGCGATGGAGATGATCCGCCGCCATGAGTGGATCACGCCTTATTACAACGGGAGCCCTTGGTTCGAGAAGCCGATCCTGATTTACTGGTTGGCGAAGCCGAGCATTATGTTGTTTGGCCCCGAAATCGGGGCTCGTTTGCCAAGTGTTGTTAGCGCGCTGGCTCTGTATTGGATGTCCATGACATTTGCGCTTCGGTATTTCCGGTTGACTCCGGCTCAATCGCTCCGAATAAGCCAGAAGATTCGCGCGGCCGATTATTCGACGAATGCCGCGGCCATAGCGGGGCTTGCGCTCGGAACGTCGCTGTTGGTTGTGGCGCTAGGGCGAATGATGATGACCGATATGCCGCTAGCGGTTGCGCTTTCGGGAGCGTGGTTCTCGTTTTGGCGGGGCCTGAACGAGAAGCAATGGTGGTGGCTGGTAACCGGATTTTGGCTGGGAGTTTCAGTTTTGGCCAAAGGGCCGATCGGGATAATTCTCTCGGTTCCCATTTTTGGATATGGATTTTGGATCGCGCGCAAATCTCAGCCGTTCAAAGCGGTTCACCTGATTGCCGCGATTGGTGGTCTCTTGGTTTGCGCAGCGGTGACCGCAAGTTGGTATTGGCCGGCCTACCAACAGAACGGGGACGTCTTTGTTCAGAAGTTTCTCATCGAGCAAAACTGGAATCGGTTTTTGGGCGGCGATAAGGCTCATTCGATTGGATTGGCGGGACTGATTGCCTTTGTGCCAGTCATATTTTTGGGGTTTGCGCCGTGGAGTTGGTTCCTAGTCAAGGCGTGGCCAAGGAAAGATGATGACGACGTCACGAAATTTGTGGCGGCGTGTGCATTGATACCGTTCTTGTTCTTTACGATCAGTAGTGCAAAGCTTCCCCACTACGTATTGCCGTGCTTTGCGCCGCTAGCCTTGTTGGTCGGGCGATATCTGGCCACTCAATGGGATCGAGTTGCCGATTGGGTTTTGGGCTGGGCGCTCGCCGTTTCGGTTTTGGCGAACTTGGGGTTCATCTATTGGTATCGGGCTTCTGGGCAGGCTGAAGTTCACGCGAAACTGCGGCTCGCTCAGCCAGAAGTGCCAGTGGTCGCCTACCAATTGCCTCGGCGCGACTCTGATTTAGGGACGGGCAAGCCAAAGATTCAAGAGACCAGCCTTCCATCGCTTGAGTTTGTCCTCAATCGCACGGTCATTCAGGTCGAAAGCCTGGATAGTTTAGATGCTAAACAACACAATTGCTTGATCGTAACTCGGGTCTCGAGAATGGACAATCTGAAACGAGATTTAGAGCGACTTGGCCTGGACGCGGCAGCGGTTTATTCTCCTCCGCCTTACGAGAGCGAGAAAGATCAGTATGTGTTGCGGATGATCAAACAGGGCAAAGGGCGTCCAAACGCACAACCATAACCGTGCAGTTGTCGCTTCCGCCTTCCATGAGGGCCCGACCGACTAGTTTCCATGTTGCTTCGGCAGGATTGAAGTTCTTCAGGTGTTCGGCGATTACTTCGTCGCTTACATGATTGAGCAGGCCGTCGCTGCATAGTAAGAACGTGTCACCCTCGGCGACATCGTACTCGAAGACGTCCACTTGGACGTCGTCTTCTGTGCCAACGGCGCGGGTCAGCACGTGACGGTAGGGGTGGGCTTCGGCAGCTTCGCGCGATATTCCCTGGCGGACGGCGTCTTCCACCCAGGTGTGATCTTCCATGAGTTGGGTTAGTTCACCGTTTCTCAGGCGATAGGCGCGGGAGTCGCCAACCTGAACGACGTAGGCTCGATCCTGGACGATCGCGAGGCCAGTGAGCGTTGTACCCATTCCGGCGCGGGCCGAAACGGTTCGAGCGACATCCAAGACAAAGCGATTGGCGGCAATCACGGCACCCTTTAACGCGGCAGAAATTTCAGTCGCGGGGTGGTGCAGGTAAACATCGATAAAGGTTTTGCACGAAATCTCGCTTGCGATTTGGCCGGCGGCATGCCCTCCCATTCCGTCGCAAACCACAAAAACAAGTCCACGATTGGCGAGTGTGCCGCAGTCTTCGGGCATGAAATATTCGAATTTATCCTCGTTATTCTCACGAACCCGTCCCAGATCGGTTTTACAGGCGACGGTCACCTTGGGTATCACGCGCAATTCTGCGGTCGAAGCGACTTCGGCTACTGAATACTCGGCCGTGATTTCATCCATGGACTCATGTTACCTTCGGCGGCCCGCGCCCAAGAGAGGGGTCAAGTAACTCTCCTCACGATCAAACGTCATGTCTGGTGACCTCATATGATATTGGAAACCCTTGCCCTAGCAGCACAGTTGACGGCTACTGTAACGGTGCTCAATGAAGAGATTCGACTTGACGACCTGTTAGAACGAGTTGCAGTTGCCAAGAGTCTGACTCTCAATCGTTCTTCTTTGCCACAGATTTGGCTTAATGTCCGCCTAGAAGACGTGAGCCCCGAACGCGTTGCTGGCGCAATTACGGCAGCTACGGGCGGTCGAGTTGTGTTTGGTGATGATTTGTCTTATCGTGAAGCGCGGCGTCCATCACCTTACGACAAGGGAGCTCAAGAAGTTAACGAAGCTCTTACCGCAAGTCGCCGAGTATTGAATCTGGGTTACGCGTATCTTAAGCGCCGAGTTGACGAACTCGAACAGCGCTTGCTGGAATATCCGCGCTTACTGCCCCGAACAGACCCCGTTTGGCTTGCTGAGTACAAGGAGCTCAAGCAGTTGCGACCATTTACTGAGCCTGCTTCATATGCTTTTGCACGAACGACCAAGCAAGTCAAGAGTGATCGAGTCCAGTTCATTCCTGCTCGTCGGGCCGTTAAGTTCCTAAATGAAGCGAACGGTACTACCTTGGAGAGCGACTCAGAGCCGTTCTTCGTGATAGTAAACAGTGGGCAGCTTAATCTCTATCTATGGCGAGGATCTCACGCTTATCCATCTTATGCATCGCTCAACTCGCTCTACTTTTCCCAAGACACCGCCTACACACAACTAAGAACAAATCGTGTTGGGTTCCTACCTACCTTCCGCATTCAACGATGGGATTCACGATTGACACTCTCGCAATACTGGCAGCTCGTTTCTCTGTCAACTGGTTTGCCGCTTGTGAGCATTGCGTCTAGGACGGGACAGCGATCTGTTCCCGTCGGTAAGGTTTCGGCGATCGTGAAAGACGGGATCATATTGGGCTCGGACCCGAACTCTGGTTACGAATGGGAGCCACCGAGCCTTACTATCCAAAAGGGTGAGTTTCCCACGATTGAAGAGTATTCTCGCGCCGTGGTAAAGGCAAAGATTAGTGCTTCAGCTCGTGTGAGAGACGCATATCCGTCAACGACGTCAGTTGGGGTTGATCCCGTTGTCGAAGCGATGACTATCCTTGGTCAGTTGACTGACTCTGAGCTCAAAGCCTTGCTAGTCGGAAAGACTTTGTTTGTTCGGAATATGGGCGCGCATGTGAAGAGGGCAGTTATCGAGTCACTCATGTGCGGACAGAACTTCGCTACTGACGGAGTTATTCGTGGGCTGGGAGTTCCAGAACTTATGCGTTTGGATCGGTTTGAAATGCGCCTCACCAAGGGCGAATCCAAAAACGCAAAAATATGGGGTTCGGGAGAGCAAGTTATTGAGACTCCTTACAAACTCCAAATCACTCTACCGAACAGTACGTGGCCGGCTTGGAAATTTGGATGGATGTCCAAGCCAAGGTGATGCCCAATGACTAAGTCCGCTTCAGGCCAACGCGATGAGCTGAGATTCTCTTAGTTTCGTTCCGCTAAACTCATAACGCCCCACAAACCGCCCATGTGACCCGGCTTGGAATATTTGGGTTTTGCCGATAAGATCGGGTTTTTGGAGGACGGTGTGCGAGTGTCCGCCGAGAATAACATCTATTTCCGGGCATTTTTCGGCGAGCAATATGTCTTGGCGATGACCGATGTGCGTTAGGGCGATCAGGACATCACATTGGGGACGGAGGGCGGCGACTTCTTGCTTGGCCACCTCATGAGGGTCGTCCCAGATGTAGGCGCTCGCCTTCTTGGTGGCCATTCTCTCGGTGACCATGGCGACCATGACTCCGAATATGCCGATTCTTAGCTCGTCCTTTTCGATGATTTTTGAGGGGCTGACGAAGGATGGCTGGCCCGCTTTTGAACGAAGATTTGCGCAGAAGATCGGTTGGGATGCGCCATTTACTTTGGCTTCAAAGGCGCTAGTGAGAACGTGGGTTTCGCGGTTGCCAAGCACTGATCCATCGCATCCCGCGAGGGTGAGGCGATCCCAGGCAACCTCGCGGCGGAGGGGAATCCCGAGGTTGCCGGTTTTTATGCAGTCTCCGCAATCGAAATAGAGCGCATCCTCAGCGTCTTTAAGAGCGCGGATTTGACGCGCCATTGGCTCGCTGAGAAGGCCGTGGAAATCGTTTGTTTGGAGGATGGTCATTTCGGGGTTCGGTGGAGGCGGGCCTGGAGCCATGTTTTGAACTCTTCTTCTGGCTCAATTTTCGTTTCGCGGCGGGCAACGCGGATATCTTCGGGGCGACCCCGGAGTTTGACCGCGTCTTTAGCCGTAACGACGATTGGCTCGGTGAGGCCGGCGAACAGGTCAGGTGCGTCGAGGGGATCGTGGTCGTCGAGTCTGCGGACCACTTTGATGGTGTATCCGGCCTCACGGACGGCGGCAACGAACCCATTTGGGTTCCCGATGGCGCAGAGCACGGAGACTTCCGTCACCATTGGGGACTCTTGAGACATGTCGACTGAAGGAATTGTGGCACCCAACTGGGGCGCGGCCCGGCCACGATCAAACTTGGGGTCAGCTTCGCTTGAGCCCAGGCTATCGGGCTTTGACCCTTCCAGGGTCACTCGTTCAGCAATCCTGTTATTGGCGAGGGGGTGGATTGGACCGTGGAGCACTTTGAACCCTGACTTCGGGCTCAGAACCAAATCGGCCCTTTTGAGGCTCGATTGCGGCTCTCGGTAGGGCCCGGCGGGGAGGCATTGCTTGTTTCGAAGGTCTGGTTCGACGAGGATGGAGATGTCTTTTGCTAACGGTAGGTGTTGGAAGCCATCATCCATCAAAAGAACGGCGTCTGGAAAGTTTTGGGCACAAATTTCCGCAGCCAGAACCCTCCTTCTTCCCACAATCAATGGGACTTCGGGGAGCTCATCCCTGAGCAAAGCGGGTTCATCACCCCAGATTTTGGGGTCGAGCTCTCCCTTGGGGGCGAGCTCGGCTGCTTCGGAGTGGGGACCGCCGTATCCGCTGGCGGATATCACGACTTGGTCTCCCATTTCAGCCAGGAGTCGAGCGATGTAAATAGTGATTGGCGTTTTTCCGCTTCCGCCGGCGACAAGATTCCCGACACAAATGATATTTTTGTGGGGCTTGGCGGACTTTTTGAGCCCGAAGTCATACGCCAATCGGTAGCAGCTCCATCCGAGGGCATAGAGCCAAGAGGCGGGGGAAAGAATGACTCGGATCCCAATCGCTTTGAACGAATTGCCCTCCCAAATCTCGGGCCAAGTCATTCCGGTTCCTTGAGTGACCTCAACAGCTTGGCAGGGACTCCTGCGACGATACACCAGCCTTCTGGAAAGCTCTTTGTGACCACTGCGCCCGCCGCAACAACTGTTCGATCACCCAAAGTTACGCCGGGCAATACAACCGCGTTCATGCCTATCCAGCAC
>JBEBHJ010000143.1:0-1663 GCA_040081075.1 Fimbriimonadaceae bacterium
TCGTTAATCCATAGCCCTCCCAAGTTCAAACGACCGTGGAACCAAAACTCGACAACTTCATTCGGCAGTTTCGGCCCTTTTCTGCGCAAAGCGTGGTGGCGATTGTCGACATCTTGTTAGTCGCTTTTATCATTTACCGCATTCTAATTTTGGTTAGGGGAACGCGAGCCTGGCGGGTTGTTGCTGGGGTTGTCATTTTCGTTGCGGTTCTCTTTCTGAGCGATCAACTCGGTTTGACAACCCTGCACTGGATCTTCGACAAGGCAACCGTGCTTGCGCCCGTTGCACTTGTCATCTTATTTCTGCCCGAGTTGCGCCAAGCCCTTGAAGGAATGGGGCGCTTTGGCTTGTGGACGCAAAAATTTGTTGGTGCCCAGGAGGCGAACATCAGTGGGCAAGCTCGGACAGTCGAAGAAATTGTCGCTGCATCTGCCGAACTCAGCGCTTCACGAATCGGTGCGTTGATGGTTCTGGAGAAGTCAGCACCGCTCGATGATATCGTCGCCAATGGAGTTCAACTCGAGGCCCGAGTTTCATCGCCGCTTCTGGTTGCCCTTTTCTTCGAGGGAAACCCTCTCCATGACGGGGCTGTTATTGTGCGAAGCGATGTAATCGTGGCGGCTTCGTGCCAACTTCCGATGACGGAAAGTCCGCTTCTTAGCCCCCATTTGCACATGAGGCATCGTGCCGGAGTCGGAGTCACAGAGCGTCTGGATTGCGTTGCCATTATCATTAGCGAGGAACGAGGCACAATTGGCATCGCCGTGGACGGCGACTATCGCGTAATGCAAAATCAGAGCGAACTGCGTGACGCACTTAATCAAGTATGGCGAGGAGTGGGTACGGGCGAATTGGCCGCGCCGCGTGACCGTCGACGCCTGTTTCGGAGAGTCAAGTGAGAGCCCCGAATCTTGCCCTCGGCCTTGCCTCGCTCGTTCTTTCTGTGGCATTTTGGATTTACGTACAATCGCAGCGAGTAGAGACGTTTGATGAAACCGTCGAACTTCCGCTGCAGGTTTATGGCTTGAATCCAGACTATTCGATTTTACGGACCCCTAAAGCGAAAATCAGTGTTACGGCCAATGGCACGGTGGCCGACATTATCAAGTTTAGAGCACAACTTGCCGACGCGATCAATAGTGGCAAGGCACCGAGCTTGGGCCTGATAGCGGTGTTGGACCTGAGCGCAGCCCGCCCCGAGGATGAAGAGACAGAGTATCCCGTCCGCCTCCCACGCAACGATGTTACGCGCCAAGCCGGTATTCGGTTCAAGAATAGTCCTGACTTACCAGTTGTGGTCGTATATCGAAGTCGGCGCCGGATACCAATCCAAATCGAGACGGAAAATATCCCAGAAGGTTTTGGCGTGAGCATGGCAACCCTTGAACCTAAAGATATGTTTGTTGGTGGTCCTAAGCGAGACTTGGAGCGAGTAGATCATGCGTCGGGAAGAGTTAACCTAGGCGATTACAAACCAGGGCGAACTTACCCTGTAACCCTGAAGGCCGTGGACAAAGACGGATTGGAAATCAAAACTGTGAGCCTGGAAGCAACCAGCGTTATTTACACGCCGATTTTGAGCATAGCGGCGCCAGAGAAAAGCGTTTTGATTGATGTGGTTTTCAAACCCGGAACCCGGCCCGCCCCAGGCTATCGGCTCAAG
>JBEBHJ010000144.1:0-1612 GCA_040081075.1 Fimbriimonadaceae bacterium
TGCGTTTGCTTGGTCCAGCGCACGATTCCGTTTGGCTCTACGTACTCGACTTTGCTTGGCTTCGCCGTCGTCGTAAGGGCTGCGCTGCCGTCCGCACGACCGACGACGTTCGAGTAGTGATAGTCCAAGGTTCGCTTCCAATCCAGCTTTTTGGAATCAAGATCGAAGCAATAGACCATGTCGGGGTCGGCCTTTCCGCGACTACCTTGATGAACTTCGCCATGCACGAACAACTTCCGGCCGACCTCATCGGCGGCCCTTAGAGAGGTTGATGCGGAGTCAACAAGGGTAGCTGGACCGGGGATGCCTTTCGGTGAATAACTCGCAAAGACGATGGTGTTCCCGTCTTTAGGCTTAAGCCGGGCAAGAGGATCGTCGCAAGAAACGACGCTAATCTCAGTCGGTGTCGAACGAATGCTAAGAAGTTTTCGTTTGCCGGGGATGCTCGTCTCCCAGGCGAGTTTGCCCGCGGTGTCGATGGAGACAAGGCGACCACCGCCATACCCCGCGAGAAGCACGCCACCTGTAGGGCCGATGCCGCACACGATATCCGGTGTAGAGGTTAATGATTTCTTCCAGATCCATTCTCGGCGCATCTTGGAATCGAACGACAGAACATACCAATCCTGCACGTTGGCCGGTGAAGCTTCGCGGTGAACGCTATGAGCAATCAAGAAGACGCCGCCCTTGGGCTTGGCGAGGACGCTTCGGATCTCCACAGAAGCGTCCTTGGTAATCGCCCCCATATCGATGCGCAAAACCGTATCGCCTTTAGAGTTCAGCACGACTCCTTTTGCAAGGGCCGATCCCACAATATATGGGCCGGCTTGAACCATGGAGACACCCTCATGCAAGCCCTCGATCCCCAAAATTTGAGATGGGACTTGGCTAAGCGCGGTGATGGGCAAAGAAATCAAAACGGCAAAGGTTAAGGCACGCATATCCATAAGTACAGTCTTAAACGCGGATGGTTCAAACGAGTTTCACTTTCTTGTGCCCACGTCACGATGTACGGAGAGGTCTAGTTGAGCGAGGGGATCGCCCAGGGTTCCGTCCACTCGCCTCGCTGGGCGTACACAAGAATGTTGGTATCAACCGTGGACATCGTCAGCTTCCATTCCGTACGCCAAATCGCGGATTTCTTCCCAGGACCGTTCCTCGGGTAGCTTAGAGCCAGTCACAACGAACTTGGAGAGGTCGATGGGAACCCGGGTTTTCTGATTTAGAGATGCCAACTCCTTTCGAAGCCCGCGCTCGACCAATTCTCTCAGAGTGGACCGATGCTGAATGGCCGCCATCCGCGCCTCATCGAACAGAGCATCCTCAATCTCAAGGTTGATTTTCATCAGTATATATAGAGATTCATGATCCCATAGAAGTGCCCTGAAATCCGCTTGCAACCAATTCCATAGCTTCACCCGTCATGAAATGCATGCGACGCGTTCTCTACGTGCTGTTGCCGATATCGATCGTCTTTGCGCTTTTCTTGGTGTGGCAGGGAATCCCGCAGACGTTTGCTGCGCACGTCGGCGCAACGACGTTGGAAGGCAATCAGCAGACCATCGCGCTCGGTCCAGTTGCGAGCCAGGCGGCGATCAAGATGCTGGGCACC
>JBEBHJ010000145.1:0-1598 GCA_040081075.1 Fimbriimonadaceae bacterium
GCACGCGGGTCATGCCCAGCTACGCCGCCCGCATCCCACCGGATGACCGCTGGGCAATTGTGGCCTATATCCGAGCCTTGCAATTTAGCCAAGCTCAACCCAAGTCTTCGCTAAGCGCGGAAGAGTTGCAGGAGCTTGACAAGAAGAAACTTGACCCGGCCGAGCAAGCACAAAAAGATGGCGAAGCTGAACACGAGAAAGAAAATGCTAAGGGAGGCCACTAATGTCTGACACTGCCGCTGTCAAATCAAAGTTTAACTTCGGGACCGCCGGTAATGCCGGGTTCATCATCGCCCTTCTCGGATTCGTTGGTTGGGGAATTGGAGTCGCAACTTTGGGAGAAGCGGGTTGGCAGAGCTACATGTATGGATACATTTGCTTTGCGACCATCGTTCTCGGTTGCTTTGGAATGACGATGCTCCACCACGTATGCCGGGGAAGTTGGGGGCTGTCGGTTCTTCGAATTTTTGAAGCTGGCGGCGGACCCGCCGCAATTGGTGCTCTTGCCGTTGGCTTCTTGCCCATCGCGTTTAAAATGCACACCTTTTATCACCACTGGATGGATACCCACGAAGTGTGGAAGGGGCCGATGAAGGCTTGGTATCTTCGCCAAGATACGTTCTTGATTCGCGCTGCGATCTATTTTGTGATTTGGTTCTTGTTCGCTTACTTGTTGAGACAATCTTCGCTTCGACAAGACAAGAGCAATAACAAGAACGAGGCTCAGTTCCGCACCAACCTCAGTGCCGGAGGCCTGGTGATGTTTATGATCACCGTCACCTTTGCCATGACGGACTGGGTGATGTCGATGGACCCGCACTGGTTCTCTTCGATTTTCGGACCTTGGTTCGCGGTCAACGGAGCGCTTATGGCGTTGACCCTAGTTACTTACATCGTTTGCCGGTATCGGGACGAGGCTCCTTACAAGGAGATACTTTCTTCCAGGGTCACGACCGACCTCGGGAATATGTGTTTCGCCTTTACCATGTTCTGGGCGTACTTCACCCTTTCCCAGTGGCTCATCATCTGGTCAGGCAACTTGCCGGAGTTCACACGGTTTTATGCGGCTCGCAACTTGACCGCAGTTGAGGGCCAAACCCCTTGGCTACTGATCATCGGCGGACTTTCAGTCCTCTGCGGATTCTTTATCCCTTGGTTTGCGCTTCTCGCCCCGCGAGTGAAGGCTCGGCCCGAACTTCTAATGCGAGTAGTCCTCTTCGCCTTCCTCATTCGATTCATAGACCTGTTTTACAACGTGGTTCCGTTCATGCGTTCGACCTTTGTTTGGTCCGATGCGGCGGCACTCGTTGCTTTCGCAGGACTCTGGATGATGGTGATGGGCAAGCAAACCGAAAAGGCATCGCTCTACGCCGAGCACGACCAACGACTTATGGAGGCAGCACACAGCCATGGCCACTAAAAAGAACAAACAGGATCCACCGAAGGACGCGATGAGCGTTGCCGGCGGGCCGGATTTCTTCGACGAGCACCACTACGAGGATCCGGTGGAACTTGCTCACGCGGAAAGCCTAGGCTATGACCACCGAGACATCGACACGGTTATCATCGGAAAGTCAGTGTTTGCTCTACTTTCGGTG
>JBEBHJ010000146.1:0-1588 GCA_040081075.1 Fimbriimonadaceae bacterium
GTATGCGGAGCTGGAAAGTGCGTCAATTCCGAGTAATGGAATCCCTGCACCAACGCCAATTTTCTGCTCGCCCTCTTCTTCGTTTGATAGAGGGCGCCCAAATAAGAAGTCACCAAGCGGCATATAAGGCTGAAATGTATCACTTTTGCCGAAGGTGTAACTAGGCTAAGGGAGGCCAAACGCTGATTCAATTGGTATTCTGTCTCTAAGATGATTGACGCTCGTGTCACCAGACTCGCCGAACTCCTTTGCACACACTCGACCCGCCTGACTGCCGATGACGTGGTTTTGGTCCATGCATTCAATATTCCTACTAAAGCGGTAGCAGAGGTTGTACGCATTGCCCGAAGCACAGGCGCACAGGTTATCGTGAGATTGGAAGACGAAGACGTTCGCCGCTCCATGATGCTTGGCATGACCGAGAAGAACGCCGCTACCATCGCTGATATTGAGGCTTACGAGATGGACCGAGTAACGGCCTATATCGCCTTACGTGGTAGCAACAACGTGAGTTCGACCGCAGATGTTCCAGGCGAGACGATGAGCATGTGGAACAAGGTTTACGCGACTCCGGTTGTGTTCCAACGGCGCGTACCAAACACCAAGTGGGTCGCGCTTCGTTGGCCAACGGGCAGCATGGCCCAACAAGCGGGCATGTCAACTCCGGCTTTTGAAGATTTCTACTTTGACGTCTGCACGATTGACTACAAGCGAATGCGCGACGCGGCTTTGCCTTTGGTTGATTTGATGGAGCGGACTGACCGAGTGCGACTGGTTGGCCCTGGTACAGACCTGAGCTTTAGCATCAAGGGGATTGGCGCAAAAAGTTGCCATGGAGAGCGAAATATCCCGGATGGAGAGTGTTTTAGCTGTCCGGTGCGCGATTCGGTGAACGGAACCGTGCAATACAACACAGTGAGCCTTTATCAAGGAGCAGAAGTCAAAGACATTCGGTTTGTAGTGAAGGACGGCAAGATTCTTGAAGCCACCGCCGGTGCGATGACGGATAAAGTCAACCAGATTTTAGATACGGACGAGGGAGCGCGGTACTTCGGTGAGTGGTCGCTGGGTTACAACCCGACGATTCTGCACCCGATGAAGGACACGCTGTTCGATGAGAAGATTGCGGGCTCGTTCCACTTGACTCCTGGCAACGCCTACACCGGCCCGGGCGGCAACGGCAACCAAAGTGCGATTCACTGGGACATCGTGTGCATCCAGCGGCCCGAGTACGGCGGCGGTGAGGTTTGGTTCGACGACCGGTTGATTCGCAAGGATGGAATTTTCATTGTGCCTGAGCTTGAAGGTCTGAACCCGGACAAGTTGAAGTGAATGAATCAACGCCACGGATTGGCATAGACGAAAGCGGGAAAGGCGACTATTTTGGGCCGCTGGTGATTGCGGCGTGCTACGTCGGGCCGGAGCATTTGGCTGAGCTTGATGGCGTCATGGACAGCAAGAAGCTAACCGACGCAAAAGCGTTGAGCTTGGCCGTCAACATCCGGCGGGCTTGTCCGCACGCCATCGTCGCCATCGGACCAGAGAAGTACAACGAGCTTTACGCACGGATTCTCAACCTCAATAAGCT
>JBEBHJ010000147.1:0-1561 GCA_040081075.1 Fimbriimonadaceae bacterium
TTAGTCAGCAACGCGAGGTCCGGTTCTTCCTTGGTCAAGCTTCGTGGCAAAGGTTCGTAGGTTTTCACCGCCTTCTCGTACTCACCAGCCGTCATACACAGGTGGCCCAAGTCGTACCGCACTATGTCCTCAATGCCAGACTCTGCGTTGCCCTCGATGGCCTTAAGCCGGGCCTGGCAAACTGCGATGGCCTCAAGGTAGCGCTTTTTGACCTTCAATAGCCCCACTAACTCCGCATACGCAGGCGAAAAGAATGGATCTACTTCGATGCTCTTTCGCAGAGCCCCTTCAACCTCCTCAATTCGGCCGAATGCGCGGGAGACTCTTGCCACTTGGTAGTGGCACTCCGCTCTGTCGGGATATTCCCGCTTAAGTGCTTCAACAGCTTCAGTCGCACGCTCGTCGTCAAGTTCTTCGATCGCTCGGTCCGCCTCCTTGATGAGGAAATCGAGACCCCGGACGTCATACTCGGCGATCTTCTCACGCAACAATGTGTATTCGTGAGCCAAACGAGATCCGAATCCACGCGACGCGGCCAAGGTCGGATTTCGGCGACTGAGTTCCGACACCTCGGGGGCGAAATCTTCCCAAATCACAATCTGTTCTTTCAACGGAACCCTTGGATCATAATGAATCTGACAGTGGGGCTTTGTTCCGAGCTCCTTCTCTGCTAGCTCCAGCCGCTTTTGTAGCAATCCCGTCTTCTCCTTAGGCATGGGCGGCACCGGACTCGCCACCGTTAGAAGCTGTGGCGGCCGAGTGTTCTCGGCTTTACTCACAGCTCGCGCAACACCCGCAATGCCATGGATGTTTTGGTCATTCAGGGCGTAAATTAGAACCACCAGCTGAGGTAGGTGCAGCGTGCAGATTCCACCGACATCCGTTAGCCCTGTTCGAGAATCAATCAGGACGTAATCGGGTGAATAGGTTTTCTCGATATCTGCCTTCCAGTTGTCAATGAAGCGCTCGCCGTCGTATTTATCGTAAAGCTCTGTCCAGTTTATCCGAGCGCGGTCCCGATTGTATAAAGGGTCCTTTTTTCCGCTTGGCATCAACCACAGCTTTCCACGGAGATGCGTTGATGAAGGCACGCATTCGCGCACAAAGGAGCTGATGGGCGGTGCCTTTCCTGTCTCGAGATATTCGGCAACGTATTCCACGACGCCCGAATTTCCCTTGGCGCATCCAAGCTCCTCGAAGGCGTCCAATCCTGGAGCTTCGAGATCAAAATCGATCAGTAGAACCCGCCGACCTTCCTTGGCAAGCATGGCGGCTACGTTGGCTAGCGCCATCGTTCGGCCAACGCCGCCTTTGTAGGAATAAAAGGTGACCCAAAAGGTGTTCATTGCACAATTGCGGAAAGAAGTCCGCGTGCGGGATTGAATATGCGGATTTCTGGTTTCGGCACCGCTTCCGTCAAAGTTCCGCTCGCCCGACCGCCGCTAGCCGGGAAGCGAACCTGATACTCGGCCTCCCAGTAGCCCCCAAGTTGCGCGGCGATTGTCTGGTTTGGGGTCTGTTCTGCGCGCGTCGCCAGCGACGGTCCCTGATCCACTCGTAA
>JBEBHJ010000010.1:0-64495 GCA_040081075.1 Fimbriimonadaceae bacterium
GTGGAGGCGCGCGCGGGTGCGTTGCCGAAGGTGGAGGCGCAGCGCGAGAAAGCGCAGCGTTGGCTGTTCCCGTCAGCGAGCGCGGCGGACGGCAAGCTCACGCGCCGGCGCGTGGCGCAGATTCTGGAAACGGCGGCGGCACTGGGACCAATGGAAACTGTTTGTGATTTGTTCTCAGGGACATCCCGGGTTGGGCGGGCTTTCAAGGAGCAGGGATGTTTTGTTCATGCGAACGACGCTCTGGACTATGCCTATGTAGTCGCAAAGGCCCTGGTGGCAGCGGACGCTCGGGATTATCCCCGGGCGGTTGTGGAGCCCTGGATTGACCGGCTAAACGCTTTGCCCGATGTTGACGGTTGGTATACACAGACGTTTTGTCGAGATGCACGCTATTTTCAACCTGCCAGTGGAATGCGTATTGACGCAATCCGCCCCGTGATTAACGAAGTTGAAGACGTGGGACTCAAGGCGATTTTGTTGACAAGTTTGCTTCTGGCGGCCGATCGGGTGGATTCGACGACTGCGGTGCAAATGGCTTATTTGAAACGATGGTCTGATCGGTCGTTTCATCCGCTGCAACTACAAATGCCGCCTTTGTTAGCGGGGGCAGGCAGGGCATCCATGGTTGACGCTTTGAAGTTGAAAGTCAGCGCTGATTTAGTCTATCTAGATCCCCCTTATAACAACCACAGCTACTTGGGCAACTACCACGTCTGGCAAACCATTTGCCTTGATGATCGCCCTGAGACCTACGGCATCGCCAACAAGCGCACTGATTGTCGCACCATCAAAAGTCCGTTCAACCTCAAAGTTCAAGCAGTAGACGCGATGCGCACGGTGATCAGCAACCTCGATTCAAAGTTCCTCATGATCTCGTTCAACAACGAGGGACACATTAGTCTTGAAGAAATGGAGGAAATGCTTCATGGGTTTGGTCGACTAACGCGTCATGAGCGCGCTCACAAGCGATATATTGGCTCTCAAATCGGAATCCATAACTTACTCGGAGTGAAAGTGGGAACGGTTTCTCACACGAGCAATCGAGAGTTCCTGTTCGTTGTTGAGCGGGCTTAATCCGGTACAATGAACCTATGTTGACGGCTGAACAACATGAATCGCTGTCGAAGTCGCGTGGGCGACTAGACGCTATCGGAGGTCATCTTTGACCTGCATCGACTCCAATCGCAGATAAAAGAGCTGGAGACCAAATCCGAACAACAGGATTTTTGGAATGATCCCAAGGCCGCAAACAAGGATTTGCGCAAGCTTTCCCAAATGCGCGATCTGATTTCGCCTTTTTTGAAGCTCGACAAGACGGAGAGGGATATCTCCGAACTCTATGAGATGCTCGTCGGCGAAGATAGCCCAGAGCTAGAGAAAGAAGCCGACGACATGGCGATCGCCTTTCTTAAGGAGCTTGACGCATTTGAGCTTCGCACCCTTCTGAGTGGAGAGCACGATAACAGCAACGCATTGGTAGAAATTAATGCGGGGGCAGGAGGAACAGAGGCTTGCGATTGGGCGCAAATCCTGTTCCGCATTTACTCAAGGTGGGCGAGCGAACGTGGATTCAAGCTCGAAGTTCTCAGTGAGACCGAAGGCGATGTGACGGGATACCGTGGCATTAGTTTTCAACTTACCGGCCCCAACGCTTACGGCTATATTAAGTCTGAAAACGGTGTGCACCGATTAGTGCGGATATCGCCTTTTGATGCCAACGCCCGCCGCCACACTTCCTTCTGCAAGGTGGAAGTGTTGCCCGAAGTTGATGAAAACGAGATTGAAATCAATCCGGATGATCTCAAGGTTGAAACACTGAGAGCCGGCGGGGCCGGTGGACAACACGTCAATAAGACGGAGTCCGCGGTGCGCATCACGCATCTTCCCAGCGGCTTGGTTGTGCAATGCCAGAACGAGCGCTCTCAGCACAAGAATCGTGCGTCAGCGATGACGGTTTTAGCGGCGCGATTAGCCGAGCTTGAACGCCTCCGCAGCGAGAAGCAGATGAACACAATGAAGGTGAGTGGCCCAGCGGAATGGGGTCGCCAAATTCGAAGCTATGTGATGCAACCTTACACGATGGTAAAGGACCATCGAACTGGGTGCGAAACGGCGAACATCATCGGCGTGATGAACGGCGAAATAGACATCTTCATTGAGGCTTACCTACGGCAAAAGCCCAGTGAAGATGCCTTTATCGAATAGTCTTTGCTTACTCTTCGAGCGACTTTGGAGCTTGAGGAACAGCGGCATCGCTCTCGGTTTCAACGGCTTCGGTTACGACCGCGAGGTCGCTCGATCGGGTTAGGGCAACCGTCACGTGCTTACAACCTGCTTCCTTAAGCGCTTGTTGAGCCTGGAGGAACTCGACGGACTTTGAACGTCCTGCTCTTACCAGCAAGATCACTTCATCCATGTGAGGAGCCAAGAACGCGTACTCAGCGGATCGAGTTGTAGGCTCGAGATCAACGATGGTGAGGTCAGCTTCGTGCTGTTTGAGAGCCGCCATGATTTCGGGGTTTCGATCACCCGACAGGCTAAGAACTGTTTCGGCGGTCACGCCTTTAATGAGCGGTGAGATTTCAGCAACTTCGCCGTCGGCGGGCGGTTGTTGACCGGAAAGTCGGCTCATTCCACCACGAGGGTCGCATTGAACAAGGAGCACTCTCGCACCATGCCGGGAACCGGCAATCGCGAGGTTTATTGCCGCCGTAGAAGCTCCCGAATCTTTGACGATTCCAACGATCGCAACTCGGTATGGGCGGTTGGAAGAGCGCAGGTAGTTCGTTAGCAACGAATCAAACGCTTCGGCGGGTGCCTTGCTCAGACCCCGATATGGCTGACGCAGCTCGGGGACTAATCGGTACACCGGCTTGAGAGCGAGCGCATTCAGCTGGCTCAAAGATCGTACCGGTTGTCGTTTTGCTTCAGTAGCGAGCATGGAAAGCACGCCAAAGATGAGGCCGGCGATGACACCAAATACGGTGTTAATCATCTTCTTGGGGCTGACCGGGTCTGGGAATGCCTGAGGCGCAGTCTGTAGTTTGATAACCGCAATACGGCCGATCTTGGCGGCATCGAGCGCTTTAAGCTTTTCGTTAAGGCTCAGCGAGACCCGCTCCACGGCTTCCCGGCGTCGACCAAGCTCACGAAGATTTGACTGAACTGCTGGAAGCGTTTTGATCGTACTTTCTTTTTCGCTGATTAAGCGGCTGAGCTCTTCGGCTCGAGCCTTTGAACCGGCCAAGGCGCCTTTGGCTTCGGTTAAGTTTTGTTTTAATTGACTGGTGAGCGGGTTGGTTGCCGACGTGTTTTGGTCAACTTCAGGCTTGGTGTTCTTGAGTTGAGCCTTGATGATCGCCAGTTCATTTCGGGCTGCCTTTACTTCTTCACGATCGTCGGTATATCGGGTTCGCAGCGTGTCATATTTGATTTGGGCAATGTATTGGTCTTGCTTTAGGCGCTCATAAGTCGGGTTTGGACTCGTAGTTTTTGCGCCATCCTTTGGTGTTGACGCAGCTAAAGAAGCCTCAATGCTTGCAACTCTTTCTGCGTAGCTTCGCGTGTCTGCGAGCGCATTGTCTCGTTGCGACTGGAGACCGGTTAGTTGCTGCGTCTCAGACGAGATCAAGGCGTTTATGTCGGGGGAGCCAGCGGTCTCTTGAAGGGTTTGGATCTGCTTATCCAATGAACCGAGCTGGGTTTGAATACCTGTCTCTTGCGCCTTCAGGGCATCAATCGCTTGCTGGGCAAGGGATACGGCGTTTCGCTGGTTTTGAGCAACAACGGCTTGATAGATTTCTTGGGCGATGTTTTGTGCAAATTCTTGCTTCTTGTGGCGAACGCGAAGTCCAACGATATCGGACGTGGCTTCAGCGGTAACGGTAAGCGAGTTCATCACCGTGAGGGGATCGAGGTCGCTGTTGTCGCCAAGCACTGGGGCCTTCAAAACTCGGTTTGCGGCAACCTTTTCGCAGGCTTCTTTAACTGTACCGAACGAAGTGAGCTGCTGAACAGTGGTGGTCAGAGATCGAGCACGAGCGAAGTCGAGGAGGTCGGTAACAGACTGGTCTGCTCCGGTAACGGCGATATTGGGCATAACCGTTTTCTGGTCGACCAAAAGTTCAACGACGGCTTCGTATTTCTTTTCGACCAATGAAGACGCAAGAAGCGCCAGAGCCGCTCCTGCACCTGCAAACAACAATAATCTAAGCCAATATGCCTTTAACAATTCGTAATCCTCGCTATCCTATTATCGGAGACGGATAACCTCCCCATGGAGGGTTCAGTTCCACATTAACAATAACCTGGCAAGTTTACCGTTCGCGGCCCGTTAAAAGAAACAGATCACCTCGATTGGGTCGGCTTTGAGTTGAGGTATCCTGAAGTCCCCCTCTAACCAGGAATGGTAAGAGTTAACAGATTGTCGGGGCGTGGCGCAGTTTGGTAGCGCGCTTCCATGGGGTGGAAGAGGTCGCACGTTCGAATCGTGTCGCCCCGACCAGATTTTCTTAGGCTTTGCGCACCTTCAGAAGCCGCTTGTTAATTCGCTCGATCTTCCCCTGTCTGTCCAACTCCTGGAGGGCTCGGTTAATTGCTTCGCGGGAGCATCCAATGATTTCAGCAAGATCGGATTGGGTCTTTGCCATTGCGACCCAACCTTCCTCGTCAGATTCTCGCCTTAGAAGGTCAAGTAATCGCTCGGGCACCTCCTTTGATCGGTGATCAATCAACAGGTCTGCAGCTTCTCTGACCCGGCGCGACAGCGTTTGCATAATCACCAAGCTTGCGGTTGGCTCCAGCATGATCAAGCGCTGGAATTCGGCTCGCTGTAGGATCAGTAGCTTGCAATTCGTGTCACATATTGCGGTAGCAGATCGCGGCTTGTGCTCTACTAAAGACATTTCTCCGACCACTTCGCCTATGCTTCGAACTCCGAGGACTTGGATCTCGCCTTCCTTCGTGTGACGCTCTATTCGAACTCGACCCGATAAGATCATGTAGAGGGCGCCACCTTCGTCCCCTTCCCTAAACAAGATTTCTCCTCTTTCCGCGCGCTTTCGAACGGCCGCTTCGGCAAACATGTCCAAGCTTGAGAGTCCAACTCCACGAAATAGCGGTACATCCGATAGAAACTGCGCATTCGATCGCATGTGAAGATTGTGATCGGAATCACTTGATTTTGGCAAGCTTATTTTTTGGAATGTGATCAACATCACTTCTGCCCAACCTTGCACCGGCCAGGATGAAAGTGGCGCAACACACATTTGCGCAAGGAACAATCAATGCAAAAAGTGAATTCAACCGCCGGGTGTTCTCGGCGAAACCTCGTCAAGGCATTTGCTGCACTTACGGCAGCCGTCATCATTTTTGGTTGTGGCGGCGCCGGTGGCGGTACAACAAGCCCTTGGTTTTGGACCCAAAACCCTAGTCCCGTGAGCTTGTCCGCCGGTTCAGCTGCTCCAGTGGTCTTGAGCCCGAACCTTGCCACCATAACCGACGTGACGCTCGTCAACAGCACTCCCCCGACCGGGATTTCGTTGGCAAAAACCGCAACAAACACCCTAACGGTAACCGTTGCCAGTGGCGTCGCGCCGGGGACCTATCCAATACCAATTGAACTAAGTGCGGTCCCCTCGACGTTAGGGCTTGCCAATATGAACGGGACACTGAATGTCTTGGTAACCGGCGGCCCAGTCGTTGTCAGCGACAACGCATTTGCCAACACGGATTGGTCGAACAGCACCAAGGTTGACCAAATGGGAACCATCACCGCACAACAAGCCGCTAACGGGACTAACGCTCCTCGCCGAGAATATGACTTCGCCGTTACCGCGCTGATGAGTCAACCCCACGGGGCGATTGTTGATGAGTTTCTCTCAAAGACTTATAATCCGGCTGTTGACGGGCCAATCGTGAAAGTTGACGCTAGCATGGAAATCGTTTCTCAAGCCGCCATGGTTGTCAGCAAAATGGGATTTGGTATCAAGCAAGGTGGAAAGGTCTATTTGGCGATCCCCAAGAAGAGTCCGACTCCAGTCGAGACTACCGAAACGTGGAGCTCATTGGTCGCCTCTGACTTTGAGGAGTATGACCTGGCCACCTTCTCGACCATCACGGGATCTCATCCCAACTTCACAAGCACAGGTGGTGTGATGACTGCCGTCGTTTGGGCGGATTGCGTCGAGCCCTCAGCGATGGGTTTGGACCTCAAGTTAGCGGTAGACAACTTCTCCGTAACGATTACTCGGTAAAGCGTCACTCGCGCCACCTCATAAGGGCTGCCACTCGGCGGCCCTTCGTCGTTTGTGATTAAGATCACTTTTGCTCAAGGTGCAATGATGGAGAATAAGGTTGTAGCCCATTGGGCAAGGAAAATCACATGAGAAACAAACGACTTGCAATCTTGACCCCATTTATCGTCATTGGCCTAATGGGCTGCGGTGGTGCGAACCAACCCAATGCACGTTCCAACCAGAATGTGGTGCTACGGTGGAACTCAACCCTCTTACAATCCATTCGCACTTCCAAGCTTGGTCCTCCGATGACCGCCCGAGCGATCGGGATTCTTTACACGAGCATGTATGATGCTTGGGCGGCATATGACGCTAAAGCCGTAGGCGTTCACTGGCCGGGCAACATGCGGAGGCCCGAACTTGAGCGGACCGATTTCAACAAATCGAAGGCTATGGCCTATGCGGCTTGTCGAACACTCTCCGATCTGTATCCGGCTGATAAAGCGATTTTTGATGCTGAGCTAACCGCGCAAGGTTTTGATCCCAGCGAGACTACAGCCGATCCTTCATCCGCGGCCGGAATGGGGAATCTGTGTGCTAACGAAGTGACGTCCCGCCGGCACGTTGATGGGTCAAATCAGCTAAATGGATATGCCGACACGACTGGTTATGCGCCGGTCAATACGGTCGCGACGGTAAATGATCCGAACCGCTGGCAGCCCCTGCAGTTCTCGAACGGAGCGACGCCGGGATTCGTGGGGCCACACTTTGGCACGGTTAAGCCGTTCGGAATGACGAACGGTTCGCAATTTCGCCCCCACGAGGTGCTTCCCAAGTTTGGTTCTGCAGCCTATGCGGCGCAAGCAAAGATGATCATTGATACAGCCAACCAATTGACCGATCGCGAAAAGGTCATTGCCGAGTATTGGGCCAATGGGCCGAAGTCTGAACTTCCTCCGGGTCACTGGTGCATATTTGCCGAACAAATATCCCAACGAGATAAGCACACGCTTGATCAAGATGCGAAGATGTTCTTTGTGCTAGGAAATGCCTTGATGGATGCCGGGATTGCGGCTTGGGATGCAAAGCGAACTTACGACAACTCGCGGCCCATCACATGCATCCGTGTGCTCTACGCCGGCAAACCGGTGACGCTCTATGACGGTCGGACAGTGGACGGCAGCCAGTGGGTTCCTTATCAGCCCGGGACCTTCATTACACCGCCATTTGCCGAGTTCGTTTCGGGGCACAGCACATTTAGCTCGGCCGGTGCCGAGATTCTGAAGCGGTTCACGGGCAGTGACTCCTTTGGGGGTTCCTTAACGGTCCCCGCCCAATCCTTGGTCGTTGAGCCGAACGAGCCATCCGCGCCAGTGACTCTGTCTTGGCCAACATTCACCTCGGCGGCGCTGGAGGCCGGAGAGTCGCGAATCCTGGGCGGCATCCACTTCGAACCGGCCAACCGGGCCGGTCAGAAGATGGGGCGGCAGGTCGCCGACGCGGTTTGGAACAAGGCCCAGCGTTACTTTAACGGAAACGCCGGGCCGTAGCTGGGTAAGGGTCTAGCCCGACTGGTTTTTATTGGGGTCTTGTCCCACAACATTTGTTGGTATCGGTGGCATGTACCCCTTTATTCCGGTTGTTCCGACTTGGTACTCACACGGCACCTGCACTGGCGGGTTTGTGTTTGTCCAACATGTCGGAGTGCCGTCAATTCCGACAACCACAATACAGACGTGCGTGCTCGATTCATCTTCAGGGGCGTCATAGGGCGACGGCCAAACGCTTTCAATCACGACGGTGGGATCCTTACAGAAGCGATTCGCTTTGAAAGTCGGGCACGCCTTTAGAGGAAGGGTTTTTTGCATGTCGAGCTGATCATTATTGAGTTTGAGATTCCCTTGGCTCCAGCGATAGTTGTCATCGGTGGTAGGCACCTTGACATCATCGTTGACGACTTTACCCTTGACCAGGGCATCCATTCGGCTCACGTCGGCCAGGTAATCAACTGCATACTGAGCTCGGGCCCAGGATGCATTCAGTTGCGTCGGCTGTTCAAAGTCCGTTCCTTTCTTGGAAAGATACAGGTCGAAGTGAGCGAACGAGATCCCGGTATTTTGGATCTTGCTCATCGTTAGTGGTGTTACGCGCCCCGAGTAAAAGAGCGCGGGTGGAAATTCTGGTGGGATATACCTGATGATCAGCAGTCTGGTATTTGCCGCGAATTCTGCAACATACAATCCGGGGAAGCCCTTAGACGATGATAATGGTGCCCTCAAGCGCTCGTCGAGAAGGTCATCTCTCGAGTCGCGTGGTTGAGGTCTGTATTCGATCTTTGCCTGGTCTTTGGTTCGCTCAGGTATTTTGCGTTGCGCTAGCTCCTTACTGAGTTTTTCGATTGAATTTTTGGCTCCCTGCGTTACAAACTGGCGAAATGCCATCGGGGAGATTGTTTCAAAGGGAAGGACATTGGGATTTAGGGCCGGATACACCTGACTTAGCAGAGTTAGCGTTTCAATGTTAGCTTGAGTCAAAGATGTTAGTGGCTCGATAACGATGGTCATTGGGCCTCTGAACTGCCATTTGAGATCCTTAGCCACCTGGGCGGAATCGTAGAGATACGAACTACGCGCCTGATTCATGAAGTTCTGGGGTGATTGAATAAGTTTCACCATGGATGCCCAATGAAAAGGCTGCGTAATTATTGAGTGTTCCAGACGCCCCAAGCTTGTTTGACCATAATCGAGCGGTACGAGGGCGGCATATCCTTGATAACTTGACATAAAGTAACTTCCTTCTCACAAACTTCTGCTGTCAGCGTATCATAGCACCAACTAGAATGGGCTCGCATGGTTTGCAACGACAAGCGCCAAGGCTTGCCAGTCTTGTTTCGCGCTCGAAAAGACGGGGGTGCCCAAGCGGGCTTTCTGAGCGCGTTGGTACAGCACAGGAGAGGGTTTAGGGATCGCATCAAATGCAAAAACCGCTTCCTGAAGCGCCTCAAGATTAGCTGTTTTAGCATAGAGTTCCATGAGATTTACTAACGCTTCTGTTACGTGGTGGATAAATCCGGCCGGGGCGGCGAAACGGACAATCTTCTTCAGACACTTGTCGGCTAGATCGAAACCACTTACACGCAGATAGACCTCAGCTAGACTTCTCAAGAAGTAGAATGCCGCCTCTGTGGCCTGTTCAAGATCGAAACCCTCTAAGACCTTTTGACAAAACCTTAACGAGTCGGCAGGCTCGTTGACCTCAGCCGAGAAAACGGCCTGAAACATCCAGCCTGCGACGAGGATCTCATGGTCTTCGATCAAACCTTCCAACTTCAGGTACAGATCCAGGAACGACTTCGCCCTATTGAGATTTCCCGTCTTGAGCAAGGTGTTTGCT
The DNA here is from genome assembly GCA_040081075.1 of Fimbriimonadaceae bacterium. GTDB lineage: Bacteria > Armatimonadota > Fimbriimonadia > Fimbriimonadales > Fimbriimonadaceae > JANJUB01. Next base: position 9,630 of record JBEBHJ010000010.1, read on the forward strand.
ATTTCGATAAGTGTTTCGGCTTGCGTGCTGAAGTTACCAGCGGTGGCACAGACTTGAACGCGTTTGTCCCACAATTCAATCGCACGCTCGGTATCCCCAAGCCTCTTTGCACGCATACCCTGCAAGCCGAGAAGTTCGATCACGAGGTCATGCTCAGAAACGGTATCGGTAACTTCAATGGTTGATCCAACAAGACGATCGAATTCAGCTCCGAGTCCATTTTCAAAAAAGGGTCTTGCCAAGAGCCCTGCCATTTGTTTTAAGGGTACGCGATCGGAGCTTTCAATGGCAGTTGAAATGGCCCTTCGTAAGTTTCCCCCCTCTAGGGCGATTAGGTCGGAGGCTTCGGCCCACTTGCGCGAATCGTGAAACTGTCGAATTTGCTTTGCAACGGTTAGGTAATGTTTCGCATGGGCAAGCCGAACCGACTTAAGCGTGTCGGGTGGCACCGCTTCGGCTAGATATTCTCGAACTGAGTCCAATGCCTTAAACCTTGTTCGATCACCCCGATAGTCGCTCGACAGGAGGGAGTGGTCTCGCAGTCTACTTATCGTATCGAACAGGTCAATCTCATTGGCTAAAACTGCGCTTGCGTCTGATAGGTAGAACCCGCCATCGAAGACGGACAACTCGCCAGCGACTCGCCTATCCTGCTCATCTAGTAGCGATATTGATGTTTCGATGACTTGCCGAAGACCGCCATGCCGACCAGGGTCTAACTGAGCCTGCTTCACCGCTGAAAGCAAGCTCTTTTTAACTTGGGCTAAGACTTCTTCCAAGCTAAGGTGTCTGAGTCGACCGGCCGTGATAACAATGGCCAATGGAATGAACTCCAAAGAAGTTACCAACTCGCTTAAAATTTTGCGGTTCGCTCTCGTGATGGCGAAATCGGGGCGGACGTGAACCGCGGCTTCCGCGAAGAGGGCCATCGCATCAACAGTTGCTCCTCGCTTTTGGGAATTGGTTAGACCTCTAAGCTCGAACTCGTATTCCCACGGCAGGCCGAGGAGTACTCTGCTGGTGACCACGACTTGGAGGTTGGGGCATTTCTTTAGCAGTCCATCAAAGATGCCGGCGTGAAGCGCTACGCGTTCGAAGCAGTCGAAAACCATCAGGAACTTTGAGTTGCCTATGGCCTCGGCGAGTCCTCTTTCGGGGTCACTTGGGTCGATTGGTTTCTGAATCGCTTGGTAGGCGTTTGCTACGATTTCTTCGCGGCTATTCGCCGTTTCACAATCTACCCACCAAACGCCCTCTGGAAACGCCTCTACATTGTCCCAAGCACAGACTCGGGCGATCGTGGTTTTGCCCATTCCCCCGAAGCCTCTAATTGTGATGAGGCGTTGCTTGCCTTCCTTCAGCGCCTTGTTGAGCGTTTCTCTTTCCTGGTGCCGACCAATAAAGGGTCGATCTACCAGGACCAGATTGTGGTTAGGCTTGTCAGACGTCGCCAAAAGGGCGGGGAATTCGCAAGGCAAGCCTTCTACATGAACTTGAAACACTTCTTCTGTGCGCCCGTGTCCCTCCAAGCTTACTTGCCCTAGATTTTTGAAAACGAAGTCTTTCGGCAAAATATCCGTTGCTAAGTTCAATGCGGTGTGCGAAACCAATACTTGCTGACCGTGGGCCATATTGGTGATCCGCGATACTCGATTGACGGCGGCCCCTAAATAGTCGCCGTTAATGGGCTCGGCAAAGCCGGTGTGGACGCCGATTCTTGCCTTTATTGGAATGGCACCATCCCAGTTGCTTGAAATCAATTGCTGTTGGGCGTAAACAGCCGCGATTACTCCTTGGTGAGCAGACTCGAAGACAGCGGCTATTCCATCGCCGAGGCTCTTAAAAATCCGCCCGCCGTTTGCTTCAACGGCGGAGGTTAGAACTTCGTTGTGAAGGTCGATGGCCTTCTTCATTTGAACCGGGCTTGATTCCCAGTTTCGTGAGCTATTCTCAATGTCTGTGAACAGGAATGTGTACGTTCCGGGCTCACCGCTCATGCCCAGATTATGGTGGGTTCAAAACCAAAAAAGCTCCCCCGATCGCGGGGGGAGCGGTTGACGGGAGCTTACTGAAGTTGGGGAATTTCGACATCGCCGAAGAATCGCTTCGCTTGACAGCCTCCTTTGTTGTCGTAGTCAATGATGATGGTATCGCCGAGAGGGGCTTTTAGCCAGCTATCTCCACCCGCTTTGGGGAATCCGGCGAGACCATAGGCCAAGTTCGAACAGTAGTTACTGCCGATGGGCGGTAAGGTCGCACACTGGTTCAAACCGGCTCCGGTGAACCACGTTCTCGCCCCATCAAATGGCCAATAGTCGTAGTCCAGGCCACCGTTCGAGTTGGTTGCTGTACTCCACGGATAGGATGATCCTCCGCCAAGATTGAAGTTCATAACTGGCGTCCAAATCCCATTGACGCAGCGATACTCGTATCCGCCCGAGAAGTGTGACCACATTCTGAACTGGTTGCCATCAGCTTGGATGGTCATTTCCGCAACTCCCATCGTGCCGTCTGAGGCAAAGCTGATATCTGAAACCGGGTTCTGTTCGCTGCCATAGCTTGGTGGTTCGGAAACCACGAACAGGGGCGTTGCAGCGGTGAAGTTCCCGGTCGTGCCGAGGGGAACAGACCAGATCTCGTTGCTCAGGCTTGAATTCTGTTGATTGTAGTTCTCCGACCACTTCGCATAGTAGAGACGTCCGCAGTGATACTGAATGCCAAACACTCTGCGTCCCGGTGCGGGTGCCACGCCGTTTGGATTGACCATATTGGGGACTTCTCCACTCCAAGGCGAGAAGTACGTTCCCACTGGCCATGTTGCGATGGGCGGTTGCACTCCAACCGATGGATTGTATGCCTTCATTCGGTAAATGAGGCCGTCTTCTAGGTTCGACACAAGCAACTGATCGTGGTCGTAATCGTAAGTGATATTGCCAAGCCCAGGCCTCGTGGTTTGATTGTTTGGCAAGTACGCGAACGGATAGATGAGGCCTGTGTTTGCATCGATTCTAAGGACCGCACCGAAACGAGTGGCAATCGCGCCTTTCTCTGCTACTCGGCCATTAGGTGTTCCCGGCTGATCGTTGTAGTACATTCCGAAGTGACACACGTAGATGTTGCCGCGACTGTCGATTGTTTCGCCAAAAATCGTGCCGAGGTTTCGCTGAGTCCAAAGGTCAAAGCTAGCGGTTGGCGGCCCGTGATACATGGCGGACGAGCGATTCCACTGGTCACCAAGAATCGGCGGAGTGGTTTGGTAGTGATCAAGATCAAGGATCGCCAGAGCTGGATCATCAATGCTCGAAGGATTGGCGAGCGTGTTGTTCCCGCATGTGATCACGGCCACGCTGTCGCGAAAGGCAGCCCACCGAGGGTCCTCATAAGTTGGCTTGCGAGAGTGATCTTCACCGGGGCAACAAATTGCTACTCCGCATTGGGGCAATCTCAGAACGACCTTTTGAACACAGCATAGTTCGCTGTTGCGGTAGAGCAAGAGATCGATGAAGACTACCGATGACGCGGGAACTCCGTTTAGCGTGACGTTAAAGCAATAGCTACCAAGGTTGGGCAGGCTGATCCCCGTTACGGCACTAGGATTGACTGTTCCAATGAGCAGTCCACTCGCATCACGGATCCCACCAAAGTAAACCGCATTAGCGTTCTTCCCGGACAGGTTCTGCAGGCAAAACTGCCATCCAAAGCTGCTCGCCGAACGGCAGGTGAGCTTCTGCTCGTAGATCCGGAAGCACGACATTTCGGGCAGATTCACTTTGATCTTCGTTTCGCAACATTGGTTCATTTCCCGTCCCCAGACCACCACGGGAATGCCAAGGGCTTGACCAAATGAAACGTTGCAAATCGCCAAATGCAGGGTCGTAGTGGCCCCTGGAGCCAAGGGCGATCCGAGGGATACGTGGTTGATCGAACTCGGATTATTCAGCGGATAGACCTGGGTGGGGCCGGTTGGATTGAATGAAATCTCCCAAATTGGATAGTTGGTTAGATTCTTAAATGTTAAGTCCCACGTGAAGCACCCCGGAGTTGCCGTGGGCTGAATAACAGAGCCGAGCTTGGGAATACCAATGCACTTCTTGTGAAATCCTATTTTGAAAAATGTTGTAGCGTTTCCAGGAGCCTTCACGAAGTATCCCTTGCCATTGGCGGGACACGTCATTTCGGCGAGCGGAGTAGGTGAGGTCAAAAAATAAGAGCCGGACGGAACATCACGGAACGTAAATAAGCCTTCTGCATTCGTGGCTACAATGTCTTCGGGCGCACCTTGAAGGTGAACTTGTTGATTTGGAATAACCGGTTCGCTTCGGTCCCACGCGCCGTTTCCGTTTGCGTCATCAAAGACGACGCCTCTGATCTGATGGCTCCCCTGGGCACCAGCGATGGCGACGATTGCACCAACGAGCCCGATGAACAGAGGACGCAATCCCAGCCGGGGCGGCTGCTTGAATCGTGATCTAATGTTGAATTTCATTGTTTCTCCTATCAGCTAAGCTGACAGAGTCATCTTATGTATTGGCGGCGGTGAGTAGTGTGATGCAACTCACAAAAGCTCAAAAAGGTGCATGGGCTGGTCCATTCCTTTAAGTTCAAATTCACCCAGGGACCGACTTTCAAAGTGACCCGAGATTGCGATGGCTGTAGCTTGGTCGAGGACGGTTTGGTTGGGTCCGCTGACGCCCTGAATTCTTGAAGCCAAGTTCGCAATATCGCCAATGACCGAAAAGTCGTGGCGCCGCGTGGTTCCAACATGACCCACAACCACCACACCCGTGGCAATGCCAATTCCAAACGGAAATCCAGAGTCGACCGTTCTAAGCGCGCGGGCCGCTCGAGCAGCCCGTATGGGTGCATCGGCCTGTTCCCGCGGAGCTCCAAACACGCAGAGGACACCATCTCCCATGAACTTGTCTATCGTTGCGTCTTCTTCCTCTAAGATCGGCATAATTTTCTCGAAGTGTTGGTTCAGAGCGAGAAGAACTTCCGCTGGTGGAGCCTTATGGGCATAGGCAGTAAAACCGCGAATATCAATGAACATGATCGTGGCTCGGCATCTTAGAGCGCTCATGTCCTCGTTCGATGCGAGAATCAGCTCAAACACGCGCGGCGAAACATACCTGGACCAACGCTCGCGTAGCCTCGAACGGTCCATCCAAGCTCCGCTGATGGCGAATAGGGAAGCTGAAACCGTTGCTGAGGCAATGGGCAGAATGTAACCCAAGGTTGCCATCGCGACATATGAGAAAGTGAGCATGAGGGCACCAAGGCAAACAATTGAGAGTAAGCCCCGCCAGTTCATGAATCGCCGCCCGATTGCCATCATCGCCGTGGAGAGAATCGCGGCACAAAGGGTGACCAACAACGGTGGCAGGGGGACAAGCCAGCGGCCTTGGAGCGCACAGTTCAAAAACTGAGCTTGAGCGATCACTCCGGGAACGCGCCTTGAGTAGGCACCGCCGATCAATTCAACTCGCTTGGCCGTTGATCCAAGGACGTAACTGTCACCAAGTTCCTTTGTGATTTGTTGACCCGTGATCCCAAGAAACACAATTTTGTTTTTAAAAACGCCCTTCGGAAAGTTTCCGCTGGCAAGGTTAGCTAAGTCGCATACTATCGGAAATGAACCGGCTCCACCGGCAAAGTCGGGATAGGTTGACATTGCGATGCTCTTATCGACGGGATCTATGATCGCGGGCGACGAGAGTGGAATTTGGATGCTACCGACGCCAATCTTCCCTGGAGATGCAACTACCGGACGCTTTTCTAACAAGCTAAGGGCTTGTAAGGGAAGGCTGTAAATTGGCTCCCCAAAAAGCGACCCGTTGGGGATAAACCTCCGTATCACCGCATCATCGTCGGGGGAAACTTCAACTAACCCGATCGATCCAGGCAGGTCGTCTATCCCGTTGACCGACGGGACAATCAGAGACTTACGGGAGGCTCGATCAGAGGGGTCTCGGTCGAATCTTGCCGCAAGAACTACATTCTGTTGCTCCGAAAGGAGACGTTGAAGACTCGCGTCATGGGAAGGGGTGGTTTTGCCTTCAAAGAGAACGTCTAAGACAATCAGGCGAGCTCCTTCGCTTACAAGATTCTTGATGGCATCGTGAAAGAGCGCCCGTGATGCAGGCCATGGCCCGAGAGCTCTTTCGGTTGCCGAGTCGAACCCGACGATTACAATACGTGGGTCTGCTGGTCTCGGACCTCGGATAGCAAACTCTGCATCTAACAGCGATCTTTCAAGAGAGTTGGTCGCCTCCAAAGGCTCAGGACAAGAAGCTGACGGCCAGGCCGTCCACGCGACCGAACTGGTTACGACAAGCCCCGTTATCGCAAAAGCGTGGCGCCTCCATGGTTGCTGAACCGAGTCCATTAGAACTTCAAGGAAACGCCAAGGCCGCAGTGGCTCCGCCCCCGAACCTGCATTCCCCATTGGAGCGAAAGGTTCATCTTGTCCGTTATCGGCAGGGAAGCATAGAGCGTCCAGCCCGACCCATATCGGCTCGCGTACTGATACTCAATCAAGCCCGTTATCCCCCAGCGCTCATAAAGATGCGGAAATTCGAGGCCAAGCGTGACTGCCTTGCCCCCATCGGACCCCAAAAATTGGCCCATGCCATAAAACTGAATATTGTTGTCCAGGAGCGAAACAACGCTGCTCAAGGCAAGGCTGTTTGACTGATTTCTCGTGCCGACTAGGCCGGTTACGCCGATGACAGCGTTACCGAGGTAAACATCGGCCGTTGCGGTCAATCCCGATTGTGTGGATTGCCGAATAGGATCGACGTCGTGGGCATAGGCGAATTCCGCTTGCATAGGACCCTTCTGAACCTGAATGCTAACACCGCTGACGCCGCCGCTCCAGAGGCCTTGATTGAATAGATCGAGGGGAGGTCGGGTGCCTCCGAGGCGAAAGCGTCCGGCTCGGATTATCAGCTCCTGATTGACGGCACGTTCGGCAAAGAGAATTGAGTCTAAGCAGTGGAACCAGTCAGCCTTGGTGAGGGAGCTACCCGCAATAGCTTCACCAGTCACGATTGTGTTTCTACGCGCAAACTCATAGCTCAGGCGCGTGTTGAAAAGGGAAGGGTGTCCCAACTCAAGTCCAGAGTCAAGCGATGCAACCCCAGTTGGCGTCCCCTGATCTGCGAGGATCATTAGTCCAGCAAGCACGAGCGGCAAAGTTGCCTTTTCTGTTTCGGAACGAAATCGAGCCTGAATCGCGGTGCCCCTCGTGTAGTTTTCGCCCCCAGCGGCGATAAAAGATGAGAGATCAGACCGACGAGTTCTTTCCAAGCGTTCACTTGAAGTTAGATTTTCTCTGCCCAAGACATTTTCCTCATGCCACCGTTTGGTCGGGCCGCCGTGGCTGCGCGGAAGTTGCCACGGGGCAAGTGGCACAACTTTCCACTGGTCATTTTCGAAGTGCAACATGTTGCCGGGAGTAACTGACCAACGGCCCACTTCGTTGCTCCCCTCGACGATCCCGGAATAGACTCGAAGTTCACCCTGTTCGTTTATCTCAAACTCAGTGCCCCTAACGGCCGCGGTCAAAACCGGGGTTTCAACTTCAACGCGAACGCCAGGTTTAACTTTGACCCATATGGCACCCGCACCTAACTTAAGCTTTCTTAGGGCCTCAGAGCTGTGCAAAATCAACTCCGTCCGTTGAGATACCCTGAGCTCAAATCCATCGACAAACAGGATTGCAGCCGAAGATTGCTTCAGCGTACGGATGGATTGCGAGTCGAAGACTGACTGATTTAGCCTCGCTTGACCAAAGGCGTCACCACCGATCTTGCTGATCAAGACTCTCTCTTTGATAGAGCGGAATAGGCCGAGTTTCTGAGCCTGAATTTGCGAAACAGGCACAAAAACCACGATCATTAAGAGAAGGAGTTTCCTCATCCTTAGATCATAGATTTGGCGGTTAGGACAATTTTGTGATTTAGCTCACGAATCGCAATTTTTAGTTGGAACGTGGAGGGCGATCGGTGAGCCTGAGGAGTTCCGCCTCTGCCCAAGCCATGATTTCCTCCGGAGCTGCCTTTTTGTCAAAGCTTCTTGCCTCGCCCCAGTTAGCCGAAACTAGCCGGAGCGCCGGCCGAGGGATGAATTTGCCGTAGGGCATGATTCGGTTTGTGTTCTTCAGACCGCAACAGATGACGGGGACCCCGGCCATTCTCACGATGAGCCCTGAGCCCGCCTTTAACGGAATAAGCTCGCCAGATTCGCTAAGCTCTCCTTCGGGGAAAATACAGACAACTTGCCCCGCTTTGGCGGTTTCGGCGGCACGCCGCAGTGAGGTTCGATCTGGGGCGCCCCGTGAGACCGGAAACGCACGAAACGCGCGCAGAATCCTTCCCAAAATGGGCCACGAAAAGAGCTCACTTTTTGACATGAAGTAGATTGGGCGGGGACAGGCCATTTGGACAGCGATGGGATCGACATCGGCGAGGTGGTTTGAAAGCACGATCACGCCGCCGCCCCTTGGCACGTTCCTCCGGTTCTTGACAACAAACGGGCCGAGCAGGGTGAAAAGGGTCCAAGCGAGAAGTCTGGCCAGCGGAAGGCAAACTGCCGTAAACAACGGGTGTTGAAGTTCAACTGGACTTGGTTTTGCGGGCTCGCCTGTCGGTTTTGAAGGGGTTTCGAAACTCTTTATAGCCCGGACATAGGCCTGATGTTCGCACTGTAGGACTCTCTCTGCCAGGGTTTCCACGGTGTCATCAGACTCGACTGCACACTTAGTTTGTACTAGGATTTGCCCTTCATCGTAATTTTGATTGACGAGATGAACGGTTGCGCCGGATTGAGTTTCTCCGGCGGCGAGAACGGCTTGGTGGACATGGCTACCGTACATCCCTTTCCCCCCAAACTTAGGAAGAAGCGCGGGGTGAATATTGAGGATTCGATCCGGGAATGCCGAGAGTACGTCAGGGGGAATGAGTCGCAAGAAACCGGCGAGGCAAAGAAGATCACATCCCGTGAGTTCCTTGAGGAGGTTCTGCCCAAACTGCTCATCATAGGTTACGACCGTCGATCGTATCTTCAACTCTTCAGCCAAAGCTAAGGCGGGTGCGTCAGGGCTCGGAGCAACAACAACGGCGACCTCAGCCTCCAAGCGGCCCGCTTTGCAGGCCTCAATAATGTTCGCCATATTCGAACCCCGGCCTTTGGTTCCAACCAGGATTCCAATGCGAAGTTTCATGCCAAGCCAACCAAAATGCGTGCCTGGCGATCACAGACTTTTATTTGGGCATGAGCACCGGCATTGAACTCTATGAAGTCCGACTCGATTCCATCGCTAAAAATGACCCCTCCCGTCGGCATCAAGGATTTTAGCTTAAGCGGTGCGCCGCGTGTGATCGTGCCGCAAACGATGCTCGCGGCGCTGGAGCGAGAAGGGAACGGCTCGCGTACGTTGAACCTCAACTGCGGGCTATCCCAGGCGAACCGGTGTTCGCTCGCTTCAACCGGTGGCACTGTTACTCCAAGCGCTCGAACGACTTCGAAAGCGCCAGTAACAATTGAACTGTACCAACCCGACGACCCAACTCCGGTCGAGATTATGATTCCACTCGACGACTGGATTTCGGTGCCTTGCTTAAATGAGATTTCGTAACGAGCGGAGCCGTGAGATCTTGGGCCGACAAAGAGGTCATTTGCCGCGACCAGAACTTGTCCATTGTTCAGTTCTGCGCTTGCAAGAGTAATCCCGGCACCATGCATGCCGCTGTTAAGGGCCGCTTTTATCAAAGGTTTAGATTGCGCAGTGTGATGGATTGACAGGACTCCTGCGATTTGGCTGGGGTCAGGGTTGAATGGCAGAATCGGCTGTAGTTGGAGGTACTTTGCAACGTTGATTACTAGCCCATCTTGTCCTAAGGTGACTACCAGGCAACTCGGGTCAAAGGTGTAAGTGGCGATAAAATCCTTCTCAATCTCGGCTAACCTCACGTTGGATGGAAAGGATTTGCGCAGGGTTTGTAGCGCTTGAACATAGCGATCATGGGTTCGCTTGTATGCGGTGAAGGAGCCACCCACGGATTCAATGTAGTAACGAGCTTGGTCGATCGTGCCAAATCGCTCAACCAACCCGGTCAGTTCCGTTTTGCGTGTGACCAAAACGGCACGGTCCAGCATTTACGCGTTCTTTCCGTTCATCAATGCCGAGAGCACCTCGGTTGTTATCGTAAGGTTGTCGGCTCCCTTTTTGGCCAAGTCTCTAAAGCCCATTGCCGCCAATACTCGAGGGTCAATGGACTTAAAGGCGGCAAGTTCCTGTTTGAGCGCGTTCGCCTTTGCTTCGGAGTCGATGGCCATCGCTTCACTACGTTGTTGAGCGTCTTGTAGGGCATTCTGGCCCTGCAACTCAAGCAGACTTCGTCGCTGTTCTTCGAGGGCAACATCGGTGGCAAGTTCTTTCTCCTTAATTTTCCTTTCTTCCTCGACTGCGGCGGCTCGCCTCGTGTAGATCGCCTCGTCAGCTTTTCGCATTAGGGTTTCGCGATATTCAGCCTCTAACGCCTTGCCAACTTCTGGAGTTGGTCGAATTGATTGAATGTGCACCGCGATAATTTCAACACCGAGTTCCGCGAGAGTTGGATGGTTGGTTACGGCGACCATGACTTCACCGGCTATCGACTCTGAGTCCCTGATTGACTCCTCAAGCGAACGAGCCTGAATCTGATCATGAACTTTCGCCTGGATGGCATTAGTTATTCGCTTGGGAACCATTTCTGGATCAGTTGTCTGGTAAGAACGATCCCTAAGATCAATCCCGAAATTGAGTTGAGCGGCTACAACTTGGGGGTTTTTGACGCGAAACGTGAACTGGCCTTGCACCGCAACTTCCTGAAAATTGCGCGTCATATCATGAAACACAAACATTGAATCCGTGCTCGTTGTTGGAACGACTACAATCGAGGTCTTAAACTTCAGGTAGCTAAATGCGATTCCTTGTCCTTGTTTCTTGATCTTGCCCCCGACATACTGAATGACGTATTCGCTAGGTTGCCCCTTGAAGAATCGGATCATATTTGGATTATGTCCCTATTCGCCGATTTTCTTTCTGGCTAGATACAGATCACCGGAGAAATCCCATTCGGAGCGACTGTTGGGGGCTTCGGAGTAGGTGATGTAGACGTATTTCGAATCGGCAAAGCAAGAGTTAAAATCTAGGGGAGGGCGAAGACTCACGACGTCTTTTCCAACTACTTCGGAGAGACCGAACTCTCTATCCCCGGTTGCCAAGTAGGTGTAACGGGTGTGCCATTTGTTGTAAGGTTTGCCGGCAATCTCGCCTTGGCCGTTTCGGTTATCTACGAAGCATGCGTGGAAATTACCGTTTGGATCGGCCGCCAACCACGGCAGAGTTTGAACGTAGATTGGGATGTTTATCGCTTGCTTCTTGTTTTGTACGTAACTGCGAATGGCGTCCTTTAGCTCATCCATGGGGAGGATCGTCGTGGGTTTACCGAAGGTTTTGCCGCCGTCATCGCTGATCCGAACATAGGTTAAAAGCGGCTGTCGCGACTGACCATCAACCTCTAACTTCCCATAGTCCTGATAATAGGCGACAACTCGATTCTCACCAAATGAAGCGATGCCGCCCAATGTCCACCGTTCTTGGGTATCGCCCCAATCGGCATGCGTGGTTGCAAGCAACGTGTGGCCTTTCCACGTTTTGCCGTTGTCCTCGGAATAGCAGAACTTGTAACTGTTAACCGTGTCGTAGTCGAGTGAAGTTGCATAGGCCGCGTAAAGCTTTCCACCGGGAGTGGAGATGAGGTAGGGGTCAACCGCATAGCTAGTGGCGACTTCGTTGTCCACTCGCCCAATCCGCTCAAAATCTCGACCTCCGTTCGTGCTCTTTTCGATGTAGATGCCTTTGGATTTCGGGCCGCCGATGTAACCATCGGAGTAGTTGAAGAACACTTCCTCGGTTTTTGCGTTGACTGCAATCCATTCGCGGTCGTAGGGACCTTTCACGACCGATCCCTCTTTCATGGTTTTGCCATTATCAAGCGAGTAATAGTTTTGGATTCCATCCATGCTATTTAACATAAACGTTAAGTGAAGCTTGTCTTTGCCGTAGGATACGATATGCATATCGCCTAGCCCGGCCGGATACTCGTGCTTTTCAGTAAAAGTCGCTCCCCAATCGCGGCTGATCTTGAGCTCGCACGGTTGGTGGTAGGTAACAAAAACACTCCCCTTGTTATCTGAGGTAACTGTCGATTCCCCTCCCACTCCAAGCTTCTTAACTTCCCATGACTGGGTTTGGAGGGTAGCGGCGAGTAAAGCGATGGCAAGTGGCATTGCAAAGACTATACGCTTTTGGGAGGCGAAAGTGTCGCCAAATAAGGAGAGCCTCCCCCAAGCTGAAGGGGAGGGCTTTTTTGCTACGCCAGCAATCGAGCCGGATTTTCTAGATAGGATTTCACGAGATTTGTGAATTTGGCCCCGACGGCTCCGTCCACTACGCGATGATCAAATGAGCAGGTGATGTTCATTTGACTGCGGATTTCTATCTCGTCATTTGCGCCCGCAACAACAACCTTCTTGGCCGTTCCCACCGCGAGGATCGCGGCGTTGGGTTGGTTGATGATAGCGCTGAATACGTCAACATCAAGCATTCCCATATTTGAAATGCTGAACGTGCTTCCGCTGAGTTCGTCCGGATGCAGTTTGTTGTCCCGCGCTTTGCCTGCCAGTTCACGCGATTTTGCCCCGATTTGGCGGATGCTCAGTTGATCCGCATTGTGAATTACGGCGACCGTGAGGCCGTCGTCGAGGGCGATTGCCATGCCGATGTTGACGGCTCCGAACTGAAGGAGTTTATCCCCTTGATAAGTGCTATTCACGCCTGGCATTTCGCGAAGTGCTAGGGCGCAAGCCTTAATCACAAAGTCGTTAACCGAAACTTTTCCGGCGGGATCATCGGCGAGTTGAACTCGAATATCAAGCATTCGCTCTACATCCACCGCCACGGTGACGTAAAAGTGAGGAACTTGTTGCTTGGATTGTAGCGTTCTTTGAGCAGTGATCTGGCGCAAACGATTGAGCGGAACGAGCTTGTCCTCGGCCTTTGCGGCGATGACGGGAGCAGCGGCTGGGGCCGATGCCTTTGCGTTTTGCAGATCGCGCTCAACAATCCGGCCGTTAGGGCCAGAGCCGGTGACGGTTGCCAGGTTAATTCCCTTTTCGCGAGCGATCTTCTTTGCAAGAGGACTTGCCTTAACTCGGTCGGTTGAAGCTGTTTCTGCCGCGACTGACGGCGTTGAAACGGCCGTAGCAACAACTGGTGCCTCAGACGCTGGTTTTGCAGCGCCACTGCCCCAGTCAGCGGGCAATTTATCGCCAGCCTTCAATATGGCCGCTATCGCTTTGCCCACCGGTACCGTTTCTCCGCCCGTAAGCAAAAACCCGGTTAGCACACCTGAACCGGGTGCTTCCAGTTCTAGCGTCGCTTTGTCGGTCTGGATAGTGCCGATGATCTCGCCCGACTTAACGGTGTCGCCATCCTTTTTTAGCCATTCCAGAAGAGTGCCCTCTTCCATTCCATCGCCCATCTTGGGCATGATCACTTCGGTCATATTTGTTCCTATAATAGGTTACCTGTGAAGGTGCGATCTAAGAGGCGTCGGTTTATGATTTGGATTGGAGTTGCATTTGCAATTTATTTGGCCGTTTGTTTTGGGCTCGCCCAAATGTATCTCCATCCGCCTCGAACGGAGGAAGTTACAGGCGAGCGAAACCGGGCTGTAACCATTGGAGAGGCCCCGGCGTGGGTGATTGATGCCAAGAATCCAAAGGCAATTTTTGTTTTGTGCCACGGTTACGGCGGGTCGCGTCAAGCATGGGAAGAGGTGGCCTTGCGGCTCTCGGAGAGGGGCTACACTTCGATCATTCCGTCCATGCCCGCTCATGGTGAAAATCCAGATCAAGATGTTGGATTTGGAATCAAGGAATCCAAAATCGCATCTTTGTGCGCGAAACATGCTCGCCAGCAGCACCCGGGTCTACCGGTTATTGGGGTGGGAGTTTCGCTAGGAGGCGCAGCCGTTTGGCTGGCTTCAGATAGCTTTGACGGCGTAGCGACGGAGGGCACGTTCCCAACGATGGATCAGGCTACCGATGCCTTTTTGGATTCGGCTCTACCTTTCGGGCACATCACATTTAGACCGGTTAAATGGATTGCCGAGTGGCGATCGGGGATTCCTTCTTCCTCCATCCGTCCGATCGACAAGGTTCGTAAGTGGAAAGGGAAGCCCGCGCTCGTGATGCACGGAACTGGCGATCGGCTGTTTCCTCTTGAGTTTGGCGAACAAATTTCGCACGAACTGGGTGTTGAGCTATGGCGGATTGAAGGAGCGGCCCATGCCTACGGATTCGACGTGGCCGGCACTCGTTACATCGATAAGTTAGATGACCTCGCCCAACAATGTGGAAAACAAGTTCCCGAGATGTGAGTCTCATGACCGTCTTGGATAGTTGAATCATGGCGGCCACCATCACTAAGGCGACTCAAAAGCTAGAGCGTTTTCCGGCGCTTGGCGTCTTTGCGCCGCCTCCGATCGCGGTTGATTCACCCGAGTTTAGCGGCCCGCTCGGTCAGCTTTTGCAGATGGTAAGTGAGCACAAAGTTGACCTGATGAGGGTGCCGCTTTTGCCGGTTTGTCAGGCCTACTTCGAGTATTTACTCAAGACAAACCTGAGCGACTTGGACGAGGCGGCGGCCGCCCTGCTGGCATTGGCCTATCTGCTCGAGCGCAAGAGTTGGCAACTCCTCCCCACGCCCGAAGAACAGCCAGAACTTGAGGAGAGCTTGGCCTTCCTTGATCCCACTGTTGCTGAATATTTGCCCGCAATTGAAGTGTTAAAGGTTTGGCGAGAGGAGCGCGAGCAGCTTTTCTTCCGCCCCCAAGACGCGGGTCCAAACCCGTACGAAGTTCCGTTCGAGCTTGAAGATGTTTCCTCGCTCGACTTGGCGCGAGCACTCGAACGGATCCTGCGAAAAGCAAATCCCGAGCCGGTTCGACCCACCCGCGCGCACCGCTCGTTGCAAGAGCAAATGGTAGTGGTGCTACGCGCCCTGAGCGCGGAGTGGAAGCCCATGGAAAACCTCCTGCCGGAGTCTTTCACCAGGGAAGACGCCGTTTTCTGGTTCCTCTCCTTGCTCGAACTCATTCGCCTGGGACAAGCGCAGGTGCGGTTGAAAGACGAGGACGTCCAGTTCCGCTCGCGCTAGGAGCGCGGGTTTTGCCGGGAATGTTTCACACAAAGTCCGCAGGGTCTCGCAAAGTAGATGTCCACAAAAACTGCGATCCTTGCGCCTTTGCGAGAATCTCAATGGGGACATCGTGCTTAACGCACTCAGAGCCCGATAGCTTCAGCAAAGGTGCTCCTATAGTCGTAGCTGACGGGTTCCGTAGCATCGTGGCGATCAGCACTCTTTCGCCGACAGGGCTATATCACTCCCTGCCATATTTCCTCATTTGGGATTGCTTGGCCAAGGCTCAATCTTGCCTGACGCACTATCCCACGTACCTGACAAACCCATTTCTCTGAGTTTGGCAGAGACTTTGGCAAATCGGCCTTTCCAGTTCGGATCTTTTTCATTCGTGCCCTTCCATTGAATCGCACGCAAACAACACACGGCTGCAACACCTAACAATACTCGGGGCCCATTTTTTGTCTCGGTCACCTGAATACCCCATGGAAGCTTTCGTTTTCCATCAAGTATTTCTAAGGCAATGCCATAGTTGTGCCCATGTTGGGTTGGCACGCCGAGCCACTCAGAGGTCTTGAATTTTCTCATGATGGGTTGTACAACCTCCTTTAAGATGGCTTTGGCTTGCTCCTTGGAAAGCGAAAACGCTTTAAGTTCGTCCTCATTGATGAACTTTACCATTGGCTCCGGGTCTTTGCCCGCAATCACATCACTTGCGGCAACGGCCGCATCGCGCCAAGACAGCGGGCGAAAAATAAACCAAGCTAGTCCAACCAGCAGGAAGGCCCCTAAACCAAACAAAGGCCCTCTCATGGCCAGTAAGTGCAGTGGTCGCCGGCACCATAGTTTGCACAGTAGCGCTTATTATCTGCCCAGTGGCAGGTTCTTAAGCGAAAAACAGTCTGGGTGCCCACGCATCTCTTCTCTTCATACGAGCAACAACCCTCAAACTCGGTAGTGAACCCGGGACACGTTGACGAACAACCGTTACCGTTGGGAACGAAATCCTCGCACGGCGCAATGTCCGACACACAATCCTGTGCTTGCGCCAGGCATGGCGCTATCACCGCTCCCGCCAATACAGCGCTACTCACCAACGTAGTCCAACGATTGCCGACTATTAACTTTCTTAACTTATTCATCTCATTTTCTCCTAACGTTCAAAATTGTCATGACCGCGCTAGCGGTCCCACCACGCCATTTCTAAATGTCCGATTGCTCGTTTCTTGCGCAGTGATCCGTCTAATGTGATTCCTAGCACATACTTCTCGGCATCGGGATCGTCAACCCAGCTAGTGTAAGGTGGCTTCGCAGGTTGGGAATCAAACCATACGTCAGCAATGACCACCGTCGACCCGAAGTGAGTTTCCGTGTAATCCTCCCAACTGGGCACTCGATGATCTTCAGCCGATGGAATTGGGTAATAAAAGTAGTGAAGGCCGGCTCGCCTCAAGGGGGGATTTAATTTTGCGGCTGGGCCGATCCACTTTTCGAACGGAGCTGGTGGAAGCCCCATTTCTTCTGCTTTGCCATAAGCGGTTCCTTCACAGTCGTTTCGGTACGCTTGGATAGCCAAGTAAATCTGCCGCATGTTCGAGATCGATTTAGTCTCAAGGGCGGCTTGTTTCGAACGACTGAAGACCGGATAGAGAACCCCTGCAACTGCCGCGATTATGGCGATAACCACTAGAATCTCTATCAAAGTGAACCCTTTCTTCACTGCTTTGCCCTCAGAAGAAAGTTGGCTGAACGCTCATTGCGCTCCTGGAGAGCGATCAACGTTCCTTCAGAGTTCACCACGGCGAACCTCGGGGACCAAAATGCATTTAGCTCATCATGAAGCTTCTCATCGCGGGTGACCTGAGCGTATGCTCCATTTGGCAATATCGTTCGATCTACGGTTTCTGCAGTAGTAACAAAGGCGACAGATTTCCAATTCTTGATATCCAGTTTCCGAAGGTCCTCTGAACCTCGGCTACATGCAGAACAGTTCCCAAGCAAAATGAGCAGGTGATTTCCGCTCTTAGCTTGAAGTGTTACTGGCAAGTCAACATGAGCTCCTAACTTTGGGTCGTTTTCAACTTTCAACTCCAGTTGCTCGCCATAGCTTTGATAGCGTGGGCCAGAGAGCCATATGACAAGGAAAGCCAACGCGATGCCGCAGGTTACGCAGGCTCCCACTGGGAGGATTTGCCCTTTTAGCACGCGCTACTCACCTCCGTTGCTACACCAGTACTGTCTCATAAATACCTTTCTCCACTGGCATGATATCACAGAATTCACGAAAAGCAAAGAAAAAACGCAAAATGGGTCAAAATGTTCGGAGGTTCTTGCGAGGTGCCTTGAGAGGCTTAGAAAGTGACGTGCAGTCGGCGGCAATGTTTAAGCCTTTGGAGAAGCCACCACGTTTCAGTCTTAGACTTGCAGAGCTACAATTTCAATAGGAGTGGTCCCAGCAAGAAGCCGCGCGCTCTGTGGTTTGATTACTGCGGGGCGCCAGGCTTCGCCATTCGCGGCGTCACCCCAACATTCGCTTCGCATCCGTCTAGATAACCATAGAGGTCATAGGGTTCGGCGGAATCGATGTGGGCGAGAACGAAGTCGCCGGGTTGGGCGGTGCCTCGGGCCAATACATGCCCATCAATCTCCGGCGCATCGCGGTGAGAGCGGCCGATCACCCACCCGTCGCGTACTTCATCTACCAGGACCCGAAGTTTGCGACCAACCCAGTCCCGATTGACTTCGGTGCTGATTCGTTGTTGAGTTCTCATCAGGCGGTCGTAGCGGAGGTGCTTCACTCGGGTGGAGACCTGTCCTTCCATGTCATAGCTTGGAGTTCCGGGCTCGCGGCTGAAAATGAAAGCGCCGACTCGGTCCAGTCTAGCTTCGGTAATGAAGTCAATCAGATTGTCAAACTCGCTATCGGTTTCGCCGGGGAATCCGACAATGAAGGTTGTACGGATGGCAACACCCGGAATCCGATCCCGCACTCTTTGAATGAGCTTAAGGTAGCGATCTCCGTCCCACGGGCGCTTCATTCGGCGCAGAACATCGGGGTGGGAGTGCTGAAGGGGCATGTCAATGTACTTCGCCACTTTTGGCAACGTGGCCATGGCTTCGATCACCTCGTCGGTGAGGCGATTGGGATAGAAGTAGAGAATCCGAATCCACTCGATTCCCTCGATGTCGTTGAGTTCCCTGAGTAAGCGGGGAAGGGTGAACTCTTTGTACAAGTCGTAGCCGTACTGAGTGACGTCCTGAGCGATCAGGTTGATCTCTTTGCATCCGGTCGAGGCAAGGTGTTTTGCTTCTTCGATCAAGCGTTCGATCGGCTTTGACACGTGCGCGCCGCGGAAACTCGGAATCGTGCAAAAGGTGCATTTGTGGTCGCATCCTTCGCTCACTTTAAGGTAGGCGGACCAGGGTTTGCCAGTTCGAGCGCGGGTCTTTACGTCGGCCCATATGTGGTGGGGGGCGGCGCTTTCTTGTAAGGCACCCTTTCGAGTGAGGGTGTCGGCGACGATGGAATCAAACCGCCCCATCTGACCAACACCGACATAGCTATCGGCTCCCGGGGCAAGTCTTTGAAGTTCTTCGCCCATCCTTTGAGCGAGGCATCCGGCGACAATAACCTTGCCCGTCCTGCCCGCCTTTTTCTCGCGGATTGCTTCCTTTATGGCTCGGATGCTCTCTTCTTTGGCGCTCTCGAGGAACCCGCACGTGTTGATGATCGTGACTTCGGACTTTCGGGCGGTTCCGTCAATGTCGTAGCCTTTGGATGCCAGCACTCCGGCGATTTCCTCACTGTCAACCTCGTTCTTGGCGCAGCCGAGTGTAACAATTTTGACCTTACCGGTTGGCGTAGATGGCATGAACCTCAATTGTGGCTGTTTTTGAAAATTTTTCTCTTCGAACCTTGCTTTTTTCGAAATATGGCGTAAAATGATTGTGAAGAATATTAGCCCGCAGGGGGAGTTTCGATTTTAGAAACTGAGAGTTCCGAAAGGATGACCCCTTGAACCTGATACGGAGAGATACCGACGAAGGGAATGTGGGGGTGATCCTCCGAAATGAGGTCGCCTCGCAAACATCGCGGGGCGGCCTATTTTTTGAGGAAAACATGAAAAAATCAACCAGTTCGGCGTTTACGCTGATCGAACTACTCGTCGTTATCGCAATCATTGCCATCCTTGCGGCAATCCTCTTCCCGGTCTTTGCGCAGGCCAAGGAAGCGGCGAAGAAGACCGCTTGTTTAAGCAATGCCCGCCAAATTGGTATGGCTGTGAAAATGTATTTGGGCGACAACGACGATGTAATGCCGCTTTTTTATGCCTATAACTCGGCGCCAGCCGCGGGGCAGCCCGGACACAAGGGTGTTGAAGTAGAACTTGAGCCCTATTGCAAGAGCAAAGAAGTATTCAAGAGCCCCCTAGATCGCGGCGGCCCTTACACTTCGGTTGATGTTCCGGGAGCCGAAACTTATTGGAAGGCATATGGGAGTTCATATCGGTTCACCCAATGTGTGTACAGCGTGGCAGCTGGCGAGTCGTCTCAAAATAACACGCCGCTCACGTTTAATCGGACAGTGAGTGAAACGTCTTTTGAGTTCCCGTCCGAAACACGAGCGTTACGGCTAGAGATGTTTCCGATCTTTGATCGCAAGATCGACGTGGGATGCGCTCGCTATGGATACGATTGCGATGCGCCTGCGAATTACTATCGACAGTGGGGTACGACTGGCGGTGCGATGATCTTTACGGATGGGCACGCCAAACATATTTCCGGGACTTTCGCGTTTGATGAGAGCCGCGTGGATGCGTCCGGCCACAAGAGCGGCGAACCCACAAGCGATCCTAACGCGTGGTCGGGAACTTGGTATTCGTTGTGCGATTAAGTTAAAACACGAGGGGGAGGTGAACCCGTCTTTGGAATATGCATTGCATGAGACGGCTGCTTCCCCTTGCTCTTCTTGCCTGCGTTTCTTTTGCTTCTGCCGAACGGATTAATCACGCCGGTCGAATTCTGGGAGCGACTCCCACCCTCACCGCACCGGTGCAGTTCAACACGGCCTCTTCAGACTCTGTTTTGGGCACCCTTCAAATCTTTCCACGCGATAATCCTTGGAACGAAGATGTTTCGCGCCGCCCGCGGCTGTCGAACTCGGATGCCATGATTGCCAAGATCAAGAGCGAGTTGCTCTCAAGCCGACAAACCCTGAGAGCGTTCTTTGAGATGAACTTCTGTTTGGTGCCCAATAATCAGCCGCTTGTGAGCCTTGATTTCGTCGATTACCCCGATCAATCCGATCCAAGCCCGTATCCCATTCCAACACTCCAACCCGTCGAAACATGGCCGAGAGAGACGGGAACTCAGACTCTGGATGATTGGCAGCGTGATGTTTTGGGTTGGGGTGGTGATCGACACAGTATTACGCTTCAACCGAATAACGGCAACTTGTTTGAGACTTGGCAAATGATCAAGACGCCGAACGATACTTGGCAAGCCAGCAACGGTGCGAAGTTCAACATCAACTCCAACGCTCTAAGACCTTACGGCTGGACCTCGGGCGATGCCGCCGGGTTTCCGATGTTTCCGGCGCTGGTGCGATATGACGAAGTGAAGCGAGGTCGGATCGAGCATGCGCTTAGGCTAGTGGTCAAACACACGCGTCTTGGCCCGATTTATCCGGCTCGCCATCATGCTTCTGTTCCGGCTACAAGTGATCCCAATGTGCCTGCCATGGGCCAAAGATTGCGGCTGAAGTCCTCGTTTATAGTTCCGGCAACGTGGACCAAGGAAGAAAAGTTGATTCTAGAAGCGCTAAAAAAATATGGCGGAATGGTTTCGGATAACGGAAACTTCTTCAGCTTCTCGGTCACTCCCGATAACCGATGGCCGGATGGCTGCTTTGATCACCTCAAGACGATTGATGTGAACAATTTCGAGGTGATTCAAACGACCGGTGCTACGGAAGGGCCGCGCTCACCCAACGCCCCGACCGCAAATGCCGGAGCTGACATCACTACAACCATGAATACCCAAGTCAGTTTGAACGGGGTTGTGGGCGGCGGAACGACCGCTCCGCTGGTGACGTGGTATCGGTATTCCGGTCCGGTTGCAGTGACGTTTACATCGACTTCGACAGCTTTGACCAAGGCAACGTTTAGTCAGGCGGGTATCTACACGCTGATGTTGAGATCGGACGATCGCGTTCATACGCCCGCTTACGACGCGGTCGTCGTTCGAGTTCAATAGCGCAGCTTGATTTTGGATACGGCAAGGCCATCTGGAGATTTTCCTGCTTCGATCTTGCCAATAACCTTGAGTTCCTTGAGGTCAACAATGGCTACGGCGTAACCCATTTGTACGGAGCAATAGGCGATCTTGCTGTTGGGATGGACCGCCACGCCAACGGGGCCGGGATTTGTGGCCACCCCCGTGAACTTCTCACTGCCGCCATTCATGCTGATGCGCCCAAGAGGCTTGCGCGTATTCGCATCAAAGACAGCCAATTCGCCTGCAACAGGACACGGGACCAACACCTTTGAGCCATCGGGAGCGAACACAATACGATAGGGCAAACCCTCACACGCTATCGTTTCAACTGTCTTCATCGCTTGCGTATCTATCACCGATACCGTATTGTCGCTTCGGTTTCCCGTCCAAACAAACTTGGCGTCGGGCGAAACTCCCACTCCTTCCGAGCCTTTTCCGACGCCAATATCACCGAGTTTGGTTCCAGTCTCGGTCTCAAATACGGATACGGTCGCGTCAACAATGTTAGCTGCATAGATTCGCTTGCCGGCGTAAGCCAACATGTGCGACGCGCGTTGTTTTGTCTCGTAAATTCGGCTGATTTTCTCGGTCGTCGTGTCCAATAAGATCAGGGCTCCCTTGACTTCGGATGTCGCGAAAACTTCATCTTCGTTCTTCCAGGCTAAGCCATGCGGTCTCAGATATTCGCCGGTCGAAACGGTCTTCATAACTTTCCCGGTGGGCAGTTCGATAAGGGTGATGCTATTGCCTGGTCCCTCCGCGTTGGCGGCCGTTCCGTAGTTTGCGATCGCCACGATTTTGCCTGATGGAGAAACAGCTGCCTCATGCGGACCAAAGCCGGTCTTGATCTTATGGATCACTTTGTTCGTCTTCAGGTCGGCCAGATAGACGTTGTGATCCTGCTGATTGCAAATGATCAGGGTGCCCTCAGATGCGGGAATCACCATGAGAGAAAGTAGAGCGGCAAGCATCGCTCTCAAGATACGAAATTATGAAGTTGACGGGTTCCTAGGAGCGGTGTTCGATTTGAGCCAATCTGCCAACTCGGTTTCGCTTAACTCGCCCGCGGCCAGAGCTTGGAAGCAGAGGACCACTTGAACTTCCGATGCCGTGATGTCCAGGTCGTTGAGGATAAGGAAGGTTGTCATCACGACAAACGCGGTGCGTTTGTTGCCATCAATGAACGGATGATTTGAGCTGATCCCGAAGGCATAAGCCGCCGCCAACTCGATGATATTCTTGTGTTCGTAGTGAAACTGATTCTGCGGTCGATGCAGGGCAGATTCAAGAAGTCCAGCATCTCGAGCTCCATGCGATCCGCCGTAATGGAGGATTTCGAAGTCATGGATTTGAAGAGCCTCGCTGGTCTTGATCCAACGAGGTTCCTTCACTTGGCGAGTTCACGCAATGCATTGGCATAGCGATGGGAAACCTCTCGGGCGATTTCCATAGCTTGCTCAAACTCGGGATCATGCTTCGAGATATTGTAACCATGGGCTGTTTCTTGGACATAGAGGGCATCGCCCTTTTTCACTCCCAACCGCTCGATAACATCCTTGGGCAGAATAACGCCCGCGCTATTCCCAATTTGAGTAACCTTCAACTTCTTCATATTATGTTATAACAAATATTATAACATCTTTGTTCCCTTTCCTCAGCCCTTTTGCTCTTCCGGCTTCATCATTGGGAAGAACATGATCTCTCGGATGTGCTCACATCCGGTTAAAACCATGGCCAGGCGCTCCATCCCGATCCCGCAACCACCCGTTGGGGGCATGCCGCACTCGAGAGCATAAAGGAATTCGTGATCGTAAGGATGAGCTTCATCGTCTCCCTTCGCCAACTCTTGACCTTGCTGCTCGAACCGTTCTTTCTGGTCAATCGGGTCATTGATCTCACTGAAGGCGTTGCAGATTTCTCGGCCCAGAATGTAGCCCTCGAACCGCCGCGTCATGCGCGGGTTGTTGGGGTCTTTCTTGGCGAGTGGGCTTGTTTCGATTGGGTAGCCAACGACGAAGGTAGGCTCTTGAAGCGTGGGTTCGACGAAGACTTCGAGGAGCTTTTCAAGGAGCCCGCCGAGGTTGTCTTCCTTGGCGAGGTCAATGTGATCGCCGAGTTCGTGGGCCCGATCAAGGACACCTTTGGCTTGAATGGCGGACTTGGCTTTGCCTAGGTCCGAAAGGTCGGATCGGTCTAGGCCGGAAAGGAGAGAGATTTCGTCTAGGAGATCAACGCGTCGCCATGGTTTGGAGAAATCTATAGGACCTATAGGACCTATAGGACAGATAGGCGAACCATAAACTTCCTTGGTTACAAAGGCAAACATTTCTTCCACTCGCCGCATCATGCCTTCAAGGTCTGTATAGGCCTCATAAAACTCAAGCAAGGTGAACTCGGGGCTGTGCCGATTTGAAACGCCTTCGTTTCGAAACACCCGGCCAACCTCATATACAGCTGGAATATCGCCACAAATCAACCGTTTTAGATAAAGCTCCAACGAAATCCGCAGCTTCACTTCCATATCGTAATGGTTGTAGTGCGTCTTGAACGGGCGGGCCGCGGCGCCACCAGCGACCACTTGCAGCAAGGGCGTTTCGACCTCCAAATAGCCGGCCCCATCAAAGTACCGACGCACCGCGGAAACGATTCGGGCGCGATCTAAGAGAGCCTTTCGTGCTTCTTGGTTTGTCAGCAAGTCAAGGTGGCGGTGGCGGTAGCGCTGTTCCACATCTTCAAGGCCGTACCAATGCTCTGTCAGCGGCTTTCCGGTAGCATCCAGCACTGGATTTCCCGCCTCATCCTTTACTTCTCGAACCTTACCAAGCGGCAAGACTTCCAAGCTCTTAGTCAACGGCATCAGCTTCGTGACATGAATAGACTTCTCTCCGGTCTTGGTGAGAAACATGAAGCCTTCAACGCCTACATGATCGCCGATATCGAGAAGCTGATACAGTTCCCAAGCCACATCGCCAAGCTCATCCTTACGGCAATAAACTTGGACCTTGCCATCGCCATCGCTTAAGTGAGCAAAGCCCGCCTTGCCCATATCCCGGTAGCTGACAACCCGCCCGGCATAAGAGATGGTCGTTTTTTCTTCTGAAAGCGAGTCGAACCTTTCGAGCAACTGAGCCGCGGTTCCAGAACGATCAAATTTCTCAATCGCGAATGGATCGTGGCCGAGCTCGCGCATTCGGGCCAGCTTTTGCAATCGGATATCGCGCAGGGAGAGTTCTTCGCTCATGGGAAGACCAATTGTGGCAGACTTTGCCGCTTAGCCTAGGACCGATTCGACCGAATATGCGAATTGGAGGAGCTTGTCATCCTGGCCCACGTCAGCTTGAAGGTGGAGTCCGACGGGTAAGCCGTTCGTTAACCCGCAGGGGATTGAAATGGCGGGAGCACCGAGGAGGTTGGCGGGAATGGTGCAAAAATCGAGCAACTTCAGGGCCATGGGGTCGCCGCTAAGTTCGCCTAGTTTGAAGGCAGGGATTGGGCTTGTCGGGCCTAAAACGAAGTCAACGGACTCGAAAGCACTGGCAAACTCAAGCCGCATGAGATCGCGAACTTGGATTGCTTTCACGTAAAACGCATCATAGTAACCGGCCGAGAGGGCGTAGGTTCCAATCATGATTCGCGCCTTCACTTCGTGACCGAAGAGCTGTCCGCGGGTTCGCTCAACCATTTCGATGTGTCCCAACTTTGCTTCGATTTGGGGGCCGTATCGGATTCCGTCGAAACGGCCGAGATTGCTACTGGCCTCCGCGGGGGCAATGATGTAGTAAGTGGTTACGCCGTACTGGATCGAAGGTAAATCTAGCTCAACAAACTCAACGCCTTCGGCCTGAAGTTTGCCAATGGAAGCATTGACGGCTGCCAAAACGCCGGCATCCATCGAATCTCCAAAGAACTGCTTTGGAAGGCCGACCTTCACACCCCTTAATGAACCGCTCTTCAGATTCGCAATACTGATCGGGTCCATAGGAATGGATGTATTTTCGTTGACATCAGGCCCGGTAAGGAGTGAGCTAAGCACAGCGGCATCTTCGACGTTGCGGGTCAGTGGGCCGATTTGATCCAAGCTGGACGCAAAGGCAATGAGCCCATAGCGCGAGCATCGCCCGTAGGTCGGTTTGAATCCGACGATTCCGCACAACGCGGCTGGTTGACGAATCGATCCGCCGGTATCAGAACCCAGGGCAAGCGGAGATAGATTGCCAGCTACGGCCGCCGCTGAACCGCCGGAGCTACCGCCGGGTGAACGGGTGATATCCACAGGATTTCGGCTGGGAAAGAACGCCGAATTCTCGGTTGATGTGCCCATTGCAAACTCATCTAAGTTTGTCTTGCCGAGCAAAACCATGCCCGAATCTTTGATCTTCTTGACGATCGTTGCATCGTAAGGAGGGATGTAACCTTCGAGGATGCGCGAAGCACAAGTAGTTGGAATACCTAGCGTTGAGATGTTGTCCTTTAGTGCGATGGGAACGCCGGTGAGGGGTCCGGCCGTGCCTTCGTCGATTTTGGCTTGAGCAATCGCCGCCATTTCGAGTGCCTCAGCCTTACATACATGAAGGAAAGCGCCGTAGTCGGCATTTTTTGTTGCGATCGCTTCAAGATGCGCGTTGGCTACTTCAACGGCAGACACTTCTCGCCCGGCAAGTTTACGGGCTAACTCAGTTGCAGTTAGGTTAACGAGCGACAATGATTAACCTTCGAGAATTGTCGGAACGACAAAGAGGCCAGCTTTGGAAACCTGAGCGTTCTTGATAGCTTCAGCTCGACTGAGGCAAGGGGCCGCCATATCTTCGCTCCAAACGCTTTGAACTGAGCAGGCTTGTCGCAATGCTTCAAGTCCGCTCGCATCAATCGCCTGCACATCGGCGAAGTGA
Organism: Fimbriimonadaceae bacterium; assembly: GCA_040081075.1. Lineage (GTDB taxonomy): Bacteria > Armatimonadota > Fimbriimonadia > Fimbriimonadales > Fimbriimonadaceae > JANJUB01. Next base: position 36,045 of record JBEBHJ010000010.1, read on the forward strand.
CCAAGCAAGACATTGAGCTCACCCTGGAGGGCCAAGAGTTCTACTTCTTCCAGCTCAAGTCGGGCCAATCGGGCCACGTGCCTTACTTCATCAATCGAGATTGACATTTCAAGCGATTCTAGCACAGGTTGTGCGAACCGTGTCCGTAACATTTGCTGGTTTTTTCCCACAATTCCCAAATGTCAGGTCTTTTCGCTCGGGAATCGGCACGTTTTCATGCCGGTAAACTCCCAAAGTGAACCTCTATGAAATCTGGGTCGATCGCGGTGAGGGTGTAGGAGATCTTGAGTTGACGCACGCTTTGCAGACTTTTCTAGAGTATTTGAAAAGCAAGGGTTTGGCCCATTCTTATCGAATTTCCCGGAGGAAATTTGGGTTTGGACCCGAGTTGCTGGGTGAGTTTCATATCACCATAGAATTCGAGACCTTAGATCAACTTGATCAGGCGTTTATGCGCACGGCTTCGCGTGATTCAGACGTTGAGCCTCATCACGCGGCGGTGTTCAGCCGAGTTACCAATTTTCGGGCCGGTCTCTGGCGAGACTTTCCAGATGATGTGAGAGTTGGTTGAGCCACTTAGTGCTGACCGGAGATAAACGCTTCGACCTTTTTGGTGGCTTGAGCTTGATCCGGAGCCCATTCTAGTGTGCGTTTCATGATGGAAATCGCCCGTTCGGGCAATCCCTGACTCTCCAGAGTGCGCGCGGCATTCAGCATGCCATTGATGGCGCTCTCCAGGTTCGCGATCCGGTCTTGTTCGGTTGCGACTAGGGTGCTCGCATCTCGATAGTATTGTGCGGAACTTTGATAAAGCACGCACTTTTGGTCCGGCTCGCTCTGAAGGGTTGCCGAGCGTTCATAGAGTGCCCCCATTTGAGCTACATATCGGGAGTTTGAAGGATCAAGTTGCATCGCTCTTTGGAGGGCAACCTCAGATTTGGGCAGTTCATTTAGCGAAATCTTCTGGGTGGCGAGGTCGCCGTATAAACGAGCGAGTTTTCGCTTAGCTTCGGTTCGGGCAATTGAATCTTTGATTTTCAAAAGCAGAGACTCTTGGTTTGCGATTCTCGTAGCCAAAGGGGCGGTAGTTCCGGAATTTAGCTTGTTGAGGATGGGTTGGTCCTCGTTGCGCAAAAGCTCTCTTTCGCGTATCTGAATGTAAGATGAGTAACCAACGGAGCCGAGGGCAGCGGCTGATCCGAGCACGGCGCAACTCACGACTAGCCTCCCCAAAAAGGGGGTTTTGCCACCGATCAGATTCCACATCATGAGAGTTGGTTCACCGCATCTTCTGCCTTTTTCCTCACACTCGTTCCATCAGGTGCCAACCGCCTTGCTTTGTAGAGCAGTTCGCGAACCTCGGCCATTGGTTTTCCAGCGAGGCGCGAAGCTTCTGCTTGCTTCAAAACGAGTTCAGCTGCACTCTCTAAGTTTGACCGTCGTTCTTCCTCTGATAGTTCGCTCCCTTTGCCAATAAGTTCTTGGATTTCAGAAAGGGCCTCATAGTCAGAGGCGGTTAGGTTAGCGTCCACATCGGTAAAGGGCTGAGATGGTCGGATATCGGAAGTCGCCGACTTAGCTCCTGAAGAACTTTGTTTTGTCGAGAAAGATCCGGACGCCGCCATGATTGCCACAATGATCATCGCAAAAAACGTGCCCATTACCAGGCAGATCAACCCGATCCTTTTTAGCAGGGCGTTTTGACGAGGATTTAGAAGTGGTCGTCTTGGGGGTGGAGGATAGTAAATCGTGGGAGGTAACTGGGTTGGTTGAGGGCCGGTTTGGTGGGGACCCGGAACGTAAGGGTTGTATCCGTAGGTGGGTGGAGCCGGTTGAGCGACCACCGGCGGCGCTACACCAAATGAGCCTGTAACGTAGGGGTTTGCAAGCACGACGCCATCACCCGATTGAGCCTGGCGCAACGCCTCAAGCATCTCCCTGGCTGAGGAAAACCTGAGACCGGGCGATTTATCAAGAGCTCTCTTGATCGGGTGCCACATTGCGTAATTGATGGTGCTAGGCTGAATTGGCTCGGTGTTCAGGATTGCGTGGGTTATCGCGATCACGCTATCGCCCTGAAAGGGCTTTTGCCCGCTCAGCATTTCAAAGAGGACCACGCCGGCGCTAAAAATATCGCTTCTGGCATCAATCTCTCCCCCCCGAATTTGCTCGGGAGACATATAGCTTGGGGTGCCAAAAACTTGGCCGTCCATGGTCAAGTTGGGCTGGAAAGTGAGGCGGGCGATGCCGAAGTCGGTGATCTTAACTCCGCTTGTGGTGAGCTGGATATTATCAGGTTTGATATCACGGTGGACAACGCCGTTGTTGTGGGCATGCTCCAAGCCCTCAAGAATGGCTTGAACAATTTCCAGCGCTCGTTCATGTTCGACAATGCCCTTTGTGTCAAGCTCATTCCGTAGCGTGTGCCCATCAAGGTATTCCATCGCCATGTAATGGCGATCAGCTTCCGAGCCAACATCGTATACCGTCATGATATTGGCATGGGCCAGGCGTCCGGCGGCACGGGCTTCACGTTCAAATCGCTCAACGCGATCTTGAATCTGTTGGGGCGATGAACCATTGGGAATCGCCAGTTCTTTGAGCGCAATGCGGCGGTCCATGAGGGGATCGTAAGCTTCGTAGACAATGTCGTTCGACCGCGCGATTTCGCGGATGATTTGATACTTGCCCAAGACGGTGTTCTGATTACTCACGGATGTTGAATGTTCTCTCTCTATTCTAGGCGGAATTCCCCTCTCATGGTAATTTCTTGTCTATGGTTGAAGGAATTGACACCGTTTTTTGCCAAGTTGAAGACATGGATCGTGCCACAACTTTCTATAGAGATGCTCTCGGACTTGAATTAGGATACGCATCACCCTACTGGACGAGTTTCAAAACGGGTTCGACAACGCTTGCCCTCCATCATCGAATGAATGAAAGCCCCTTTGGGAGCAAGAGCAACTTTCTAGCCATACTTTCGGTGGCCGATCTTTTGGCGGCTCAAACAAAGCTAAAAGAAGCGGGCGTTTGGTGCGCGGATGAGTTTCACGATGTACCAGGCGGGAAGATTTGCGATTTTCGAGACACGGAAGGGAACGCGCTTCAACTCATCCAGAGATTCTGAAATGAAAACACCCCGGCCTTTCGGCCAGGGCGTTTCGTTTGTCGAGAGACTCGGTCTTACCGAAGTAGAGACAGAACGCTCTGTGGTTGCGAGTTGGCTTGAGCAAGCATGCTTAGACCAGACTGCGAGAGGATCTGCAACTTCGTGAAGTTGGTCATTTCTTCGGCGACATCTACGTCGCGGATGCTTGACTCGGTCGCAGCAAGGTTTTCCTTCGCAACACCCAAGGATCGAATACTCGACTCAAGCGTGTTTCGTTGGAAGTTACCAATCTTTCCACGAGCGGCGGCAACTTCAGAGATGGCGGCATCAATAACCGACATCGCATTGGTTGCACCGGAGGAAGACGTGAGGTCAAGGTTGCTCAGGTTGAGACCCGAGACCGCACCTGCACCGAGTTGGCTCGCGGCAAAGTTGCCGAGAGACAGTGTTGTGGACTGACCCGCATTCGCACCGATTTGGAACTGAGCCGTTCCGACGTTGGTGTATGCACCAGCGAAGGCGGCAGCAGCAGCGTTACCCGTTACCGAGAGTTTAATCACGTTGCCGTCATTATCGTTCAATGTGAGGCCATCGCCAACCGTACCACCGGTGAACGTGACTGTTGCGAGACCACCCGAGGCGCTACCATTGGTATCCATACTTACAGAAGCAACTGCATCAACGCCAGCGCTTGTCGAAGTTCCAGCCGCAGCCAAGAAGATTGCGCCGGAGTCAGACACGCTAACGCTTGCATCAGCGCCGTAAGTGTTTTGGGTCAGCGTAACTGCGCCACCCGTAGTATACGAAGCGGTTACACCGGTTGAGCCGCTAGCTGCGTTCAATCGAGAGACAACATCGTTTACCGTGTCGCCACTACCCACATTGAATGTAGAGCCGTTCACTGAGAACGTGCCCGCTGTCAAGGTGGTTGTTCCGAAAGCGAAGGCAGCCGAAGCTACGGATCCACGAGTCGCAGCCGTCGTAACGTTAACGGTAACAGTTGAGTTACCTGTCACGGCGGTGTCATTGAACTCGCCGGACAGTCGCATGGAAGCGATTCTATTCGATGAGATACCTGCAGAAACTCCAACCGCGCCGTTGAGCAACTTCTTATTGCCGAACTGCGTGTTGTTTGAGATTCGAGTTACCGACTCAACGATCGAAGAAAGTTGGGATTGGTTTGCTTGAAGCTGATTCGAATCCAGTGATCCTGAGTTAGCCGATGCTACTGCGAGCGATCGTGCGTCATTGAGCAGCTTGTTGACTTCATCAAGGGCGCCTTCAGCAGTCTTGGCGAAGTTCACGGCGTCTTGGTTGTTTCGAACCGCTTGGCCGAGGCTAGCGATTTGAGATCGGAATCCTTCCGAAGCGATGAGACCCGCAGGATCATCACCAGCACTCGAAATGCGGAGACCGGTAGAAAGTCTCGTGATAGACTTGGCCTGCTCAGACCCCGTCATCGAAACGTTGCGAAGGGCCGTCATGGCCGAAAGATTTGTGTTTATGCGAAACGACATGGTTTTTTATTCCTCCCTGAATCACTGTCAAACAGCGGAACAGTCCGCTTCGGAATCATTCCTAACGACCGTTCGATGATCAGATTCCTTGCGGAGAACAGCCTTACACCCGCACTATTACCGGGCTGAGGTCAAACCCGGTATTACTGGCAGGATTCGGTAACCTAGGCCATGCATCTTTCGCAACTCGTGGCTTCAAAGAAGCTCTCTCTGTTCGCAGAATTGAAGGCGGGCATGGAGCCCACGGAAGGCTCGTTTGACTCTGCTATGCTTCAAGAGTGCCGAAAAAAGGGATCCCCGCAGGTGGGCAAAGTTTGGTTTGAACCTCATTCAATCCATTTCGAGTTCATTTATCCTGACTCTCTCACGTCGGCTGGAGTCCTGACGGTAACTCTGGCGACCCCGGAGCGCATCGTCTTTTTGCCGGTGCCAGAGTGGGTGATTGAAACGATTTGGCAAGGCGATGTTGATGGCAGTTATCACTTTGAAAGCGACGCAATGGCCCTGGTAGCGACTTATACTCAAAGTTTAAAGCCTGAAGGAAACGCACCCTGGTTCGGGCCGCGGCAGGCTAAACGAAGGGAGTGAAACTGGCGGGCAGAGGCTCGACCAACTTTGGGTCAAGACCATAGCGCATGAGGTCGCTTCGAATTCGGGGTCCCTCGGTCTCGTCTGTTACTCCAAACACCGCCGAACCGGAGCCGGTAAGCCCGGCTTGTTTGCACCCAAGCGTAACCATTCGTTCAATCAAGTCGAGGCAGATACATGGGGCGACCCGCTCAAAATCGTTGTAAAGTTTATCGTCCGTTGGGAAGTCACGAAAGTCATAAGTCAGCTCATCAAGCTTCGCATACCCTTGCTTGCTGCTTACGCCCTCAACGGGCTTCACCACGATGAACCTTATTGAGGGGGCAGGGTCTGGCAGGGGTGTGAGTTTTTCGCCATAACCTTCGCCCTTTGCTCGACCGCCGACGAGGAAAAACGGTGTATCCATGCCGACCGCATAGGCCACATCATTTAAGTGAGATGTTGGTATCGGAGAGAGGGCAAAAGGTTGGACGGCTTTGAGAAATCCCGCCGCATCGGAACTTCCTCCGCCAAGGCCCGCTTCAGAAGGAATGTGCTTCTCCAGGGTGATGTTTAGGGGGGGCAGGGACGTGTATTCTTGCAGCAAGCGGTGCGCTCTTGTGACGGTGTTCTCGTCGGGAAGTGCATCACAAAAAAATCCAGGCGGCGATTCATCGGAGATTGTGAGGTAGTCGAACCAACTTATTGCCTGAAAGATGGTCCGAATGGGGTGGTAGCGACGCTCATCTTGCGGTCCAACCGCAAGAAACAGGTTAAGTTTCGCCGGGCAAGCGACTCGAACCTTCACACATCCCTCAGTTCAATGGTTTCGGCCTCGCTCGGTTGCGGAATTGGGGGCATGACGGAAATAGTTTTCGGGAAATTCGAAAAATCGAGTTCATCCAGAGCCTGGTCAATGGCTTGAAGCTGCACGCGCGCTTCGGCTAGGGAATCGAGGAAGTCGTGGCTGGACATATCGGGCTGTCTTCCCACCAGTCGGTAACCTAACATCTTCATACGCAAGCTATCAAGCGTTGTCATATAGACGGCGGCTTGGGCCTCGGCTCGTTGCACTCCCCCCATCACTCCGCCGTAAATCTGGCGATATTCGGCGATATTCTTATCAGCGATGCGATAAAGCTCTCGTGCCTGCGGATCGCCGGACATCCCTTCCCAAGCGGGTGGCGATTGGAGTATTCCCTTTTCGGTCTCGAAAACATCGTGCGTGATGATGTCGGAACGCCTGAGGGCGGCGTAGAGCGAATCGCCGACGGTGTGAATGGTTTTTGGCATCTCTTGAAGGTCGGCGATATGGTCCCGACGCATCTTGCCCAGAACGTCATCAAAGCGCTTCAATCGGTCTTCGCACGCGTGCCAAAGTGCCTTGAATCGGTTGTTGTTCCACCGGCGAGCAACGCCAGCATTGTAGGCACCGGAGATATACCCAGCCGTGACCATGCCAAGGAGGGCCAGGCCGAGCCAGGCAATGTGGGTGTAGATCCATGCGCCGAAAAAGGCAAGAGGTAGAGCCCAAGTCAGGCGACTAGCCCTCAACAGCTCCTCGGTAAATAGCCTCTTGTCAACGCGTCGAATGTCGTCCAAATTTCAAATTCTCATCGGGCGGCCCAAAGGAAGCCGCGGCGCATGATGTCTTTAACGGGTTCAGCCTCGAGTACGTTCCTTTGATGTCCGAGTGCGTTGTAGAAAACTCTTCCCAGGCCGTATTTTTTGGTCCAAATTGTTGGCATTCGGCAAGGATTCTCGGTGTGGGGACCATCGGCAGCCGGGTTAGGAAAAGCGCAATCCGCGAGAATATGTAGGCCCGGATCAACGTGCATGTAATACTGCTCGCTGGCAACCTGGAAGTCGCTTACGCCGCTGATGATCTGGTGAGTTGTGTCTACAACGTGAACGGTGTAGGGCGTGCCGTCGTTGCCAGGGTGAGCAACAAATTGGCCGCCAGTCATGAACTGCCACTCGCTATCTTCTCGAAAGGCATCGCACATGCCGCCGTGAGCTCCGGCGATCCCAACCCCGTGCTCGCGAACGGCTGCACAGGCAGCTTGGGACTGGGTCGGGGAGATTTTTCCCATGGTCCAATGAGGAACCAGGAGGTCAAATGTGCTCAAGTCTTCGCTTTCGAAGGCAACGGTTGTATCAGATTTCACCACCTCAAACCCATCGTTTTCTAACATCGAGCCAAAGAGGTCTGAAATCCCAACGGGGTCATGCCCGTCCCAACCACCGAAAACAATCAAAGCACGCTTTCTCATCGAATCTGAATTATGAGGCACAAGGGGTTGATGATGTGGGATACTCACACCGAATGGTCCTGAAAGTTGCGTTTGATGACTTCCCAGCTTCGATGGTTGAGTATGCCGTTGGATCAGACGCGTTTCTTGCCGAGTTACCGGCGGGATGCGCGGTGAGCGCTGTGAATCCTCAAACGGGCGTGATCGTAAGCACGGTATCGGACCTTGATGTGGTTAAGGCGCGTGAGCTGTTGGAAGCTTCAGGTCTCAAAGTTCGCGTTGGCGCTTGGACTTCGGAGGCGGACGATCCAATCATTGGAAGCGGTCAGACTTATGTCGCGGCGGTAGCCTATCGAAGCCGAGATTTCACTCCCGGGTTATGGATGGACGCGTATCCTTATGAACCATCGCCATCTGATGTATTGCGTGAAATGTATGATGAGTTTCTCGCAAATGGTGAGCTCAAAGGGGGCTCGTTCGATGAATTCACCCGCTTGAGCTTTCCAAACGTCGTTATTCTGAAGCCGGAAGAAATTTCCGGGTACGTGGCCAAAAAGATGGGAGAAGAGTGAATTTTTGGGTATGCCCCTCATCGGGGAGAAGGTTCGGGGCATGACCACTTTGCGGTATTCCGCTAGTCCATTATAGGTGTAGGAGCGAATAAATGGAAGTCGGGAAATTAGATGTCAGTCAAATAGAGGACAGGGCTTGTATTGATGGACTCAGTGGGCTGACTCGTGAACAGCAGATCATAGAACTGGCATCGCAAGGCAGAACCGACAAGGACATCGCGGCGGCTTTAGGTATTCGACCGACGACGGTTGCAACTTATTGGTCAAGGGTTCGCAATCGGTATGGGGTTTCTAGTCGATCAGAAGCGGTGGCGGTTGTTCTTAATGAGGCCGCAAAGAACTTTCGTTTGATCATAGAAATGAATCCAGACGGCGTTTTTGTGTGCGCCAGCGGGATACTGATCTATGCTAACCCAGCTGGGGCCGCCTTGATGGGTTTCCAAAATGGCGTTGAGCTCGTTGGAAAGGCAACGCTACAGTTCTTTGCCGAGTGTCATCATGCAAGAATCGCAGAGCGACTGGAGCGGGCGGCCCAAGGACTGTCCAATCCCAATGAAGTCTTTGAAATTATCTCTAAGGGTGGAGCCAAGCGATGGGTCGAAGTTGTGAGTGGACCCACAACCTGGGAAGGGAAGCCAACAACGCTCTCAATCTGTCGTGACCGCACTCGTGAATTCGAGGCCGAACGAGAACTTCAGCAACGGGTGGCTTCGTTGGAAGTGCTCGTCGGTGGGCTACCGGATTTGATCTTCGTCATGTCTGCCGACGGATACTTCTTGGAAATTCTTGAAAGCCAGAACACCCAAGCGCTTTTTCCACCGGAAGTCATCCTAGGGAAGCATTACCGTGCAGTGATGCCCGAAGCTCTGTGGGATAGCATAGATCTGGCTTTTTCCGAACTCCTCGCAACCGGCTCTGTCCAGTCGTTCAGCTACGAACTTCCAGTTGACGGCTCCTTGGAAAAATTTGATGCGAAGTTGACCCGCACTACGGACGGCAACGTCTTGGTGGTTGTTCGGCAGCTCGGGTGAGGCGACCCTTGAATTTGTCATACTCAAGGTCATGCGAAGGTTTGGTTTGCTCGTCTTGCTGGTCCCGGCGCTGGGACTAGGTCAAATGAATTACCCTGATTCGAAGAGGCTCGATTTAATCGAGACGATCCATAATACGGATGTCGCCGATCCTTATCGGTGGCTGGAAGAGGATTCGGCAGAAACTAAAGCCTGGGTTTCGGCGCAAAGCGAGTTCACCAACAGATATCTCGCGTCCTTGCCTTATCGTAAAGAAATCTCCTCAAAGCTTTCGGGGTTGATCAACTACGAACGATTTACGGTTCCCGGCAAGAAAGGGGGCAAGTATTTCTATTCGCGTAACGATGGATTGCAGAACCAATCAGTGCTGTATGTGGCTACCTCATTGACCGCAAAGCCGAGGGTCCTACTCGACCCCAACAAGCTTAGCACCGACGGCACGGTTGCCCTGTCGGGTCTATCGGCAAGTGATAACGGTCGCTTGCTCGCTTATGGAACCAGTGCGAGCGGGTCCGACTGGCAAGAGTGGCATGTTCGCAATGTCAGCACGGGAAAAGACCTGACTGATCACCTTAAGTGGGTCAAGTTTTCGGGCGCGAGTTGGTCCAAAGACAATAAGGGATTCTTCTATGCGCGTTACGATGAGCCCAAGGGTCAGGCGATGCAGGAGCAGAACTACTATCAGAAGCTTTACTATCACCGAATTGGCACTCTGCAAAGCCAAGACATTCTTGTTTACGAGCGCAAGGACCAGCGAGAGTGGGGATTTGATGGCACCGTAACCGAGGACGGCCGCTACCTCGTGATCTCCGTTTGGCAAGGAACGTTGCCCGAGAATCGCGTGTATGTTGCGGACATTTCCAGGGGTATTTCTTCTCCACTTAAGGTCATTAAGCTCTTTGATAAGCGCGATGCTTCTTACACTTACTTAGGGAACACAGGAAAGACCTTCTACTTTCAAACCAACTTGAAGGCACCGTTTGGACGGATCGTTTCGGCCAACCTAGACACGATGGCGACCAAGACGGTGATTGCCCAGTCAGGAGAGGCGATGGAAGGGGCGTCAATGGTGGGCGGTAGGATTGTTGCGCAATATCTGCAGCACGCGAGCAGCAAGGTGAAGGTATTCACTCCAAGCGGCAAGCTTGTTCGTGAAGTCGCGTTGCCGGGAATCGGTTCGGTATCGGGATTTGCGGGCCGATTTGATGACAGTGAGACGTTTTATAGTTACGCCAGCTACACAAGTCCAACGACGATCTATCGCTACGACCTGAAATCCGGCGAGTCGAAGGTGTATCGCCGACCGAATGTAAAGTTTGACCCGGCCAAGTTTGAGACCAAGCAGGTTTTTGCAAAGAGCAAGGATGGGACTCGCGTTCCGATTTTCATCACGGGGCGCAAGGGCTTTAAGCTGGACGGAAACAACCCCACGCTCATGTATGGCTATGGTGGATTCAACTCTAATACAACACCCCACTTCTCAGCGATTACGCTCACATGGCTTGAAATGGGTGGGCTATACGCTGACGTAGTTTTGCGTGGGGGAACGGAATATGGTGAAGCTTGGCATAAGGCGGGAATGCTACACAACAAGCAAAACGTTTTTGATGACTTCATCGCGGCCGGCGAGTTTCTTATCCGGGAGCGATTCACATCAACTCCGAAGTTGGCGATCAACGGAGGCTCGAACGGCGGGCTTTTGGTGGGTGCATGCTTGACCCAACGTCCCGATTTGTTCGGAGCGGCATTGCCCGCGGTGGGAGTCATGGATATGTTGAGGTTCCAGAAGTTTACGATCGGTTGGGCTTGGCAAGGGGAGTATGGTTATCCTGAGAAGAGCTACGATGATTTCAAATATCTATTGGGATATTCTCCTTATCACAACATAAAAGAAGGCACCAAGTATCCGCCGACTCTGATAACTACTGCCGACCATGATGACCGGGTGGTTCCGGCTCATAGCTTTAAATTTGCGGCTGCGATTCAGCATGCCCAGGCGGGAACTGCTCCGGTTTTGATCCGGATCGAAACCAAAGCCGGTCACGGCGCGGGCAAACCGATCACGAAGGTGATAGAAGAGTGGGCCGATCAATACGCGTTCTTGGTGAAGCACCTTGGATTCAAACCCCGACTTTAGCGCCGTTGCCGCTGAGAAGTTGGCGCGACGAAAGAAGCACAAAAGGCGACGCATCATTGTATACAGTTCAATCGTTGCACTTGCTTGGGGCGCCTACGTTTTTCAGCCCGTAGAGTTTGATTTCATAAAACGAAAGCTCCCCCCTAAGGAAGGGGTTGACCCTGACTCCAAGCGGTTGTTCGCCAAGGGAACGAAGGTGATGGTGGTTTGTGCTCATCCAGATGATAGTGAGTTCTATATCGCCGGAACCTTGCTCAACTTGAAACAGAGTGGAGCTGAGATTTATCAACTTCTGCATACCGACGGCGACAAGGCTTACTATTTTTGGGCCGATAACTCCGCGCTCAGGGAGACACGTCGCGCTGAACAGAAAACCGCCTCCGGGCAGTATGGCGTAAAGGAACTGCGATTCCTGGGCTACTCTGATGGACGTCTACGGCGAAATGCAGAGACATTGGAGGCAACAAAGAAGGCCATTCAGGAATGGGGGCCCGACTACATTCTCTGCATGGACGGTGGATATCCTCCGCGCGCAAGTCACCAAGACCACCGACGGTCTGGAGAATTGGCGGAAGAAGCCGCGCGGGATTTAGGCTGGAAAGGATGGATTCTTCGTTTCAGCTCCATGGCCCCGAACTATGTCGTTAACGTAGACAAAGTGTTTCCAGCTCGGCTGGATTCACTTGCTATTCATGCAAGCCAGTTTTCAGGCCAAAAGCTAAAGCGCGTGCAGGCGCACCTCACGGATAGCGCGGTAGAGCAAGCGAACGATTCGGGCTTTACCTATGGAGAGGCGTTTCGGGCGGAGCAGCTTCGGTAGGGTTCAAATGAGCGACCTCGAAGAGGTCATAGCCCGATAGCCCCAGGTCAAAGACCTGGGGCATTTGGTCAAGCGTTTTGCACTTCGGAGAGGTGCCAGCGGGTTATTGGAAATACTTTTCTTCAAACTCGATGCCGTGTTCATCGAGTAGCGCGCACAAAATTCATCAGAGGCTGACATTTTGCGGTGATGCTCGTCTTGGTTGGCGATGTAAGGCAATTCGCGATAGCCGACGCACCAAAGCCTATCCCATGGACAAGGCATACAAGCAACCTGCATTACAACGTGGGCAAGGCCGGGTCTTACACGGCCCAGCCAGGCTCGAACGCGGGCTTAATCAGGCTATCGAACTCGGTGGACCCCTTTACCTTCATGTTCTTCGCATCCCACTCCAGCTTCGGACCATCCGCCCAGATCGCGAGATTGCCTAGCAATACGGTTTCGGTGAGCGGGCCGCTGTAGAACGGAATATTTGAGACGGCCGGGACGCCACCCATCGCAGCACGAGCGAACTCAGCCATATGTCCGGGTGATTCTTCACACGCGATGTCGGGCAGCGGGCCGACTCCGATGAGCTTGAACTCATTGTTCAACTCGTTTGGTGCGTAGATCGTGCCCTTTTCACAAACTACTATGCTTCCGTTTCCGCCGTATGTCTCGCCGGGGCATAGAGCGGGGTCGGGTCGCTTGCTTCCGTCGTACCACGTCAACTTAACGGGGCCGCGGTTCTTGTTCGCCGCAAACTCATAATCGACGATGCTCCAAGCGGGGAAGCTGTCGCGGTTGTGTCCGGACGTTTTCGCCTGAACCGTGATCGGATCACGCAGGTCAAGCGCCATGTAACTCATGTTGAAAATGTGGCAGCCCATGTCTCCAAGAGCACCCGTTCCAAAATCCCACCAACCGCGCCAGTTAAAGGGAAGGTACTTTTCCGAATAGGCTCGCAGGGGTCGCGGGCCAAGCCAGAGTTTGAAATCGATGTGTTTTGGGGCTAACTGGGCATCCGGTCGCTCGACGCCTTGAGGCCACCAACCAGCGGCGCGGTCGGTCCAAAGGTGGATTTCCTTTACCGCTCCATACGTTCCCGCCCGGACATGAGCCGCGGCCTTTCGCATGGGCGTGTAAGACGTGCTTTGATTGCCCATTTGAGTTGCGACTTTGTTTTCTCGGGCTATTCGCTGAAGTTGGCGGGCTTCCCAAATCGTTCGGGTTAGCGGCTTCTCTGTGTAGCAGTGCAAACCGTATCGCATTGCCATCGCGGATGCAGGCGCATGGTGATGATCGGGCGTGCTGATAACCACGGCATCCATTGAGTTGTGCAAGGTCTCAAGCATGATTCGCCAGTCATCAAACGTCGATGCCCGAGGATATTCCTCCATTCCTTTGGCGCGCGCTTTGGCATCAATATCGCAAAGGGCCACGATGTCGCCATGCTCGGCGGCCTGTTGCATTCCGCTCCAACCTTTGCCACCCACACCAATGATGCCGATTCGAAGGCGATCACTTTTGCTTCGCTTGCTTTGGGGGGCTTCAGCGGCGGAAGCCGTTGTTGCTCCTCCTAGCCCAAGACCTATTGCTCCAACTGTTGCACCTTTCAGCACATCTCGACGTGAAAAACCGTTTGACATATCCGTTTCGAAGTTTAGCCCAAAATGATCTGAGCGATTTGCGGGTAGGTTATTGTCGTGCCCCTTTCCCACGAAGAATTGCTTTCTATCTATCGACAAATGGCCCTCATGAGGGCCTTTGAAGAGTGCCTGCTCGCGCAAAGTCAAGCAGGAAACCTTCGCGGCTCACTTCATCTTGCGACGGGTCAAGAGGCGATGCCCGCCGTAGCGGGGCATACCTTGAGGAAGACCGATTGCATTACGGTCACGTATCGCGGACATGGCTATGTCATCGCCAAAGGGTGCGATTTGAAGCTGGTGCTGGCCGAGATCTTGGGCCGAAATGCGGGACTCTGCAAGGGAAAGGGCGGAAAAATGCACTTGTTCGACCCAGAAAACGGTCTCTTGGGAGCAAACGGCATTGTTGCGGGAGGGATACCGACGGCAATCGGAGCGGCCTTGTCGGCTCAGCTACGCGGAACCGACGAAATTGCCCTAACGGTTTTTGGCGATGGAGCTCTGAACCAAGGCGCGGCTCATGAATCGCTAAACATGGCCGGGCTCTACAAACTGCCCATCATTTTTCTTTGCGAAAACAACCTCTATGCCGAAATGACCCCGCTTAACTCCAGTAGTGGGCAGACCGATTTGGCTTCTCGGGCGGCCGGCTACGGTTTCGAGGGGGTACGGGTTGATGGAAACGATGTCATTGCGTTCCATGAGGTTCTGGAATCGGCCGTTGCGAAAGCACGAGAAGGGGGCGGACCTACCCTGATCGAGGCCATGACCTACCGAACCTGCGGTCACTACCAACTTGATCCGGGGACAACCTACCGGACGAAGGAAGAGGTGGCGGAATGGGAGGCGAAGTCTCCAATGAAGCGACTTGGTGCGATCTTGAGCAGCGGATCATCGCCGGTGGACCTGGGCCGCATTGAGGCGGAAGCCCAGGAAGAAGTCGCTCAGGCGCTTGCCTTCGCGCTTGAATCGCCATTTTTGGATGAGTCTGAAGCGTTGACCGGGGAGTTCGTGCCGACCGTGGGTGCATCGATTTCAGTTGGCCCTGAATCAAAGATAACATTCTCGGCGGCAGTGAAATCCGCCATTTCGCAAGAAATGCATCGTGACGAGCGGGTCATCTTGTTTGGCGAAGACGTGGCTCACCATGGTGGAATGTTCCAGGTGACGAAAGGGCTCTTGGATGAGTTCGGGCCGAAGCGAGTTTTCGACACACCGATCTCCGAAGCTGGATTTTTGGGCATGGGTTTGGGCGCAGCTCTTACCGGATTTCGCCCCGTGATCGAGCTGATGTTCTTCGATTTCTCCCTCGTGGCGATGGATCAGATTTTCAATCAGATAGCTAAGACGACGTACATGTCGGGTGGCTTGAAACTACCTTTGACCATCAGAACTCAGGGCGGAGGTTACAAAGGCGCGGCCGCTCAGCATTCTCAAATGCTGGAAGCCTTGTTTGTTCACATGCCAGGCCTGAAGGTGGTTACAGCCTCCAATCCCGCCGATGCCAAGGGCTTGCTTGCGGCGGCAATAAGAGACGACAACCCCGTTCTGTTCATAGAACACAAGCAACTCTATCCAACAGACGGCTTGGTTCCTTCGGGCGAGACCGTCGAGCCGATTGGCTCTTCGCGGGTGCTGCGAGAAGGCCAGGATTTGACGATTTGCTCGTACTCGTGGACCGCCCAACAATCACTCGAAGCCGCAGCTCAGTTAGCCCAGGATGGAATCGAAGCGGAAGTGATTGATCTGCGAACGCTCAATCCGCTCGACTTCGAATCGATCAAGAAATCTTTGACAAGGACCCATCGCTTGATGATTGCCCATGAAGGGCATTTGCGATGTGGCATCGGCGCCGACCTCGCGGCTCAATTGCAGGAGCATTGTTTCGATGAACTCGATGCGCCCATTCTAAGAGTCGGTGCGGCCGATGTGCCGATTCCATTTGCCAAGCACTTGGAGGATGTCGTGCTTCCGAGCCCCGAGAAGATCGCCGCCAAAGCCCGGGAGCTTATGCGATGACCGCGATTGTGACCGGAGCAGCCCAAGGGATTGGTGCGGCGATTGCCCGAAAGCTGGCGGAGGAAGGCTATCAAGTTGCTGGATGCGATCTTCGACCGACGCCCGAAGCCGACGGGGTGCGGTCCTATGTTCTGGATGTTAGCGACGTGGCGAGCCAAGATAGTCTCCTTGATCTGATAAGCAGAGACTTAGGTGAAATCACCTCCCTCGTAAACGCTGCCGGCATCTGCACCACGCAGATTGTCGATCAAATTACACCGGAGGGTTGGGCGAAGACTTTTGCCGTTAATGTTCAAGGTGCGTTCTTCTTGAGCCGAGCATGCGCCGACCGGATGCAGCCCGGCGGGGCCATTGTCAATATCGCCAGCATAAGCGGGTTTTTGCCCAAACTGGAACAGATTGACTACGGTGCATCAAAGGCCGCCCTCATTAGCCTCACCCGGTCTCTGGCTTTGGTATATGGCCCCAAAGGGATTAGGGTAAACGCGGTTGCCCCCGGAGTGATTGATACGCCCCTAACCCAAGCCATTGCCCAGCAGCGAGCGGAGTTGCGCGGAGTCGCGCCTGAGGAAACGCTTGCACCCGTGCTTGGGTCGACGCCGCTACGGCGCATGGGCGAGGCGGAAGAAGTGGCCGATGTTGTGGCTTATCTGCTGAGCGACAAAGCCAGCTTTATCAGCGGACAGTGTTTGAACGTGTGCGGCGGATTTCTGATGCGCTAGCCGCGCCAGAATCCAACAATCATTGCCGTTCCTCGGTATCCTTTTGGCGATGGCCTTTAACGGAGTTTGGCATTTCAGCTTTACGATCTCTCATATGGATGCCTCGCTGGCGTTCTACTGCGACCTTCTTGGACTTGAGCTTGTAACCCGCCAAGTGCAGCACAACGAATACACCGCCAAACTCGTTGGCTATGAGGGCGCCCACCTGGATGTGGCCATGCTGAAGATTCCAACCGCGTTCACCGGCCCCAGTAATCACCACCTTGAGTTGGTCGAATACATCCATCCGCGTGGCGAGAAAACCGATGTGAGCACCAACCGCCCCGGCTCCCCCCACCTTGCCTTTGTCACCGATGACATCTTTGGAGATTACGCTCGGCTCTCGGCGGCGGGAGTGCGATTCAAAGCCCCCGAACCCGTGGCCATTGAGGCCGGAGTGAACAGAGGCGGCTACACCGTCTACTTCCTCGATCCCGACGATATCACCCTCGAAATGCTTCAACCACCCACCGGGCGACCTTGGGGAACAGTGAACGGCGTAGAACTCATCAAACCATAGGTGCAACTTCCCTAAGTGATGGCCACCATTACCTGTGCGAAGTGCGGCGGAACCGAGTTATACGCCACTCATGATGTGAGCGCGGGCCACTCCGGTTACAGCGATCTGCTAGCGGGACTCGGCACGTTCTCTTCGCGGCCCAACGCACCCGCGAACGCCTGAAGAAATTGAACCGGATCACGCGTAAGCGAGGCTAACGATCTTTTCGGCAGCTTCTTGCATTGTTTCGGCAGGTACCACCCGCGATCCGGCCAAAAGCGCCCGGCCTTCTTCGGCCGCGGTTCCTTCTATTCGGGCCACAACCGGAATCTGAACGTTCAGTTCGTCAAGCGCCACCAGAACACCCTTCGCCACTTCGTCGCAACGCGTGATTCCGCCAAAAATATTGATCAGGAGTCCCTTTACAGCCGGGTCCATTAAAACCAGTTCAACACACGATTTCACGCGCTCTTGCTGAGCTCCGCCGCCTACGTCCAAGAAGTCAGCCGGACGTCCCCCCGCTGCGTTCACTTCATCCAGCGAGCACATCACCAAGCCTGCGCCGTTACCCATGATTCCGATATCGCCACCCAACCGAACATAGGCGATACCGCGGCGCGCCGCTTCTGCTTCAATCGCATCCTCCGCCGCATCATCTTTGCTCTCGTCGTATTGGGGCAACCGGAACAGCGCATTCTCATCGATCGCAACCTTTGCGTCTGCCGCCAAGAGCTTGCCTTCCGGAGTCAGCGCCACCGGGTTGATCTCCACCAAGTCGGCATCCATTTCAATAAAGGCCTTCACCAGTTTCTTAATCATCGAAACCATCTGACCCGCCGCTGCCTTGGGAATCTTTGCCGCCTTCACCGCCGCCCTAATCTGATAATCCGAGAGTCCCCAAGCCGGATCAACTTCTAACCGCACAATCGCTTCGGGCTCCGAATGCGCCACCTCTTCTATATCCATGCCGCCTCGCGCCGAAATCATCACAATATTCTTCTGGCTGGCCCGATCAAGCAAAACCGCAAGGTAATACTCCTCGGCGATATCCACCAGCTCGGCCACCAGCAACTTCTCCACAATCATGCCGTCTGGGTTTTGAATCGAAATCAATCGCTTGCCCAGAAGCTCTTTGGCAAAAACCGCCGCCGCTTCCGAGTTATCAAACAGCTTAACGCCGCCCGCCTTACCGCGCCCACCCATAAGCACTTGGGCCTTGACCACGACCTTGCCGCCAAACTTGTCGGCGATCTCTTTCACATTGTCCGCGGTTTCCGTCATTTCCCCGCCCGGAACAGGTACGCCGAACTTGGCGAGAAGGTCTTTAGATTGATACTCGTGTAGCTTCATGCTTCAACCCATAGGTTACCAGGGAAACCCGAGCCGGTTCCAAGCGATTAAAGGAGACCTCTACCCTGTAGCCGCACATTGCAAAGCAACGTGCGACCCCCTCCCAGTACCCTTGTTCGATAGGTGTTACATGGGTGTTACATGGGTATTACGCGAATTCTCGCCGAAGCAAAAACAGGAGCTAAATTTGAAAAACACCTAAAGATACCCAAATCTTTTCCAATGATAAAATTGCTAGCCTCTCTTCAGCAATGAAAATCATGGAGGTTGGCAAGGAAAAGTGATAACATGGCAAAAGCTGAGTTATCTGTGTTACTTGACGACCTGCGCGGCAAAGCCGGCAACGTCGTCTTCTGTGGTTCAAGAGATGGGGTTGTCGTAAAAAAACGCTCTATCCCTAAGAACCCCCGGACTCCTGCCCAAATGGCGGCGAGAGAAAACTTAAGGAAGGCAACCCAGATCTTCCGTAGTTACACTCCCACCCAAGTTCAGGGCTGGAAAAACTACGCTGGTGGCATCAACCACCACAACCCCGTTAATGGTGTGGCCTACACCCCCACCGCCATTAACGCATTCGTCACTCTGGCAACAAAACTGCTGCAAGTCAATCCAACCGGAACGATTCCCAGCATGCCTCCAACCACCGCTTTCGCCGGTGACACCGTCACGATCTCAGTCGTAGCAAGTGCCGGTACCCTCACCTTCAGCGCAAGCAAGGCAAATGCCGCTAATGTAACCACCGAGATTCTTCTCCAACCGTTACCTAGCGCCAACCGCAAGCCATCGCTCCAGGGCATGCGCCACAAAGCGTTCCAAGCGTTCGCCAGCGGCAGCCTCTCCCTCCCGATTACGGTACCGCCCGGCTACTACGCCGCCGCATACCGTTTCGTGAACACGTTAACGGGTCAAACCACCCTTCCGGTGATGTTAGCCGTCAACCAAGTAACCCTCGCGCTCGAAGAAGGCGGAAACAAATCCGCCCGAAAAGTAGCATAGGCATCCTGCCTGTGCGTGCCTAGGGCGTCATCGCCCTAGGCCAACCCCAAAGCCCCCCAGTCCCACCGGTCCAGCAAGTCGCGCCGAACCCTGAAACATCATGGTCCAATCCGCAAAACAGAAAGTTGAGAAAAGTTTCCACACCCCTTGACAAACCCCGAAACAATAAGGGTAAAAGCCGTAGCAGAAGTTAACCGCGTTCTGAAATGCGACTAACAAGGAATGAAACATGGTTATAAGTGCCGTCCTCGCCCTACTTACATCCCCAGTGTCCCGCCCGAGTCACTTCTATTTGGCGGACCTTCAAGAGTCCCGTCGGTACGCAGTTAGTCAGATTATTGGGACAAACCCGGGCAACAACATAACGTTTCAAGCCCATGCCCTAAAGTTCGGTTATGCTCACCAATACTATTTCCCGAGCAACTACACCGGGCGAGTTGCTGTATTGAGCATTAAGACTGACAAATGGGGGGTGATCGGGGACGTGCCCCAAGGTGCCCAGGGTGGATTCGACCCGGAAGCAGGCACCAGCCCAGGTGGTTCTTGGATGCACTTCCCGATAACTCCATCCACGGTATGGCCCCCAGACCCGACGAATATCACGACATTTCTCGCTTACTTCACCGGCGGCACAACTGGTGGATCGGCGGCTTCGCTCACAGGGAGTAACTCAGAATCAATCGTTTATCGCGAGTCTGGTAATGATGGTAGTCAGACTCACAAGGTGGTCTTTACTTACACTTTTGCGGTTCTCAAGAACATGGCAAACGGTGATTGCCCCATTGATACGCGAAAGACCTATAACGGCTCAAACGAGGCGAACGCGGATCAGTGGTATTCCGACGCTAATACGACTTTGCGCAATCTTAACTTTGACCCGTATTCTTATCGGGGTGGAATGTTCATTGGTCATATGCCCTATCGCTTGCTTGATGACAACAATCCCCAGAGTCCGATCTACCTTAATGACCGGAGCGGCACGGCGAGACTCCAGCTTTGGTTTCCTGAGTTTGATTTATCACCATTTACAAATCCCAGCATTGAGTTCGTTACCCATTCTATCTATGACATGAGGTCGATCCCGCCACGCGGGTCATTCACACAGTGGGCCGATTCGTTAGACCTCAAATACGGTGCGGGTACAGCCGGAACATCCGAGTCGGATACTACCTGGAGCAATGGATGGGCAATTCCAACTTCGCCTGCTCCCAAAACGGCCCACCTGTTCGCGACGAGTCCTGCCGCTGATCAAGACTTTGTTAGCATGCCGATTACCCTAGCTACCCCAACAAGCACCAGCACGAACGCCGACTGGCGACGATACAACCTCGTCTGGGCAAAAGATGAGGCTACCTACCAATCGGCGGGCACCGTGCGATGGCGGTACTTCGCGACTAAGGAGGCCATCAGCAACGGTAACTCTTCGGACACGCTAACTGACTTTAAGCCTAGGTCGTGGGGAGTGATTTCGCTGAACTGGGACCAAGTCACAACCGAACCTAACCTTGCTCTACCACGAAAATGAAAGCCCTCTTGCCTTGGAGCCTTATTGCTATCATCGGTTGCGGAAAGACGACCACGCTCAATGGCGCCATTCCGTCGCCACTTTCGAGCGGTGATGCCATGTACAACCAGAAAAACTTCAAGGCTGCCGAACGTGAATACATGGCCTTCGTTGAAAAGAATGCTAAGGCATCAGACACAAAGACGCAAAATCTTGTTACGGTAGCTCGAATACGCACCGCATATTCAGCCGCTAGGGGCAAGGACTTCTCCCGGGCCCGTACCCTCTTCAAGACCGCATCGCAAACCCATAAAGGCGACATGCGACCGTCCCCTGCTTATGGAAACCTCCCCGACCATGCCCGATACCAAGCTATTGTTTGCTTACTGGGCGAAAACAGGCGAGCCGAGGCCATTGCCGAGTTTGGCGACTTCTTAAAGTCCAAGCCCGAAAGCCCCGTTTGCTATTCCGTGATCAAACGGATTCATCAATTGCTTCCTCGCGAAAAATGGGCTCCATACGATACCTTGATGGATAGAGCCATCAAGGTGCAGAACAAAAAGGTGGCAGAAGCATCGGTCGTGTGCGGACCGAAGGCCGCCGGATACTTGCTCGAAGCGCTTGGAAAAGGCAAGTTCAAGCAAGATGATCTCACCAAACTCTGCGGCACCACCGCAAAAGGCACCAGCCTAGAGGGCCTCCAGTCGGCTCTCAAGACAAAGGGCGTCTTCACCAAGGGGATGCTGCTCAACCGAACCGACTTCGCCAAAATGACACTCCCCGCCATCTGGCTGGGCGATGACCACTATTACGTAGTAGTTCGTATGGGTCTTGCTGAAGTCACCGTATTTGACCCCGCTATCGATAAGGAAGTCGCTCTTGACATTCCCGTTCTCGATGACAACGATTTCGCGGCAACTGTGCTTGTCGTAGATTCCTCCCAAACCAAAGGTAAACAATCATGATCAACCGACGATCTCTTATTTTCCGCGCAACCGCCATACTCGTTTGCGTATCAACCACATCTATGAGCACCATGCTCTGGGCGATTCCGCGATCTCCGGCATCGGTGGTTGAGCCGAAGGTGAAACGCGTTGAATCGCGTCCGCTCACGGCCAAAGAAATGAAGTCCTCGTTGGGCCGAAATGTGGATGATGTTGCCAATCCTTATACTGCTGGTGTCAGCCGCCAAAGCATCATGATGGACGGGGTCGATCTGATGACCGGAAACTTGAACCTGTCCGCCACTGACATTTCATTTGAAGGCGGTTATGGCATTCCGGTGGCTGTCACCCGTTCTTATAGCTCTAATAACGGATTGGCCGGGCCTATGGGGCGAGGGTGGACCCTTAGCGTCGACATTCGTACGACCGCCGGAGGAGTTCTCAAGAGTTCGAAGTCGGGCGATCGCAGCACCCCCGTGCTAATTGCCGAAAATCCAACTGGAAACCTCGTCGATCCCACCGCCGTAAGTGCCGAGGGTTCATTCGTCGTGGATGCCTCCGGGAAAGAAACCAAGATTAATCGCGAAGCCGATGGAGTCATGATGGGCCCCCTTAGCGATAAGAACATCTATGACACGCAATATGAAGACGTAGATGGCTATCAGGTGATGGTCAGCCAGACTGTAACCACGCCCGAAGACACCGTTTATGTTTATACCAAGCAAGGCACGGGCGAATTTGAGAACTATCACAGTTCGGGATCATCAACCGGTTCAACCACCGGCAATGGTGGCGGCGGCAGTGGCCCTGCCTCGACAGGAACCCCGACGAACATACTCAAGATTGATAGCATCACTGACCGCCAGGGCAATGTAACCCAGTTTACTTACACCCAAGGCACAACTTACGATTTTGAACATGCAGACGGCGTTTCCCACGAGCACCCGTTAGCATCCATCACCATGCCAGGTGGCCGATACCTCAATTTCACATGGGGGCAGCATGGGAGCAATGGTAGCATTAACATCTGGCGGATAAACAGCACGACCGACGGCGTCCGCACCGTCAACTACGCCTATCAAGATAACACTGGCCTCCTCCTCTCCGCAACCAGCCCTGGCGGCCGGACGACAACCTATACCTATGAGCCTCCGGCTCCGCTCAGCCTCGGTAGCAACGCCTACGCTTACGGCGGCCCCACCCTCACCAAAATCACTGATCCACGTGGCCTCGAAACCGAATACAAGCACGCAGTTTGGGAGGTTGACCCCATCTTCTACGACGGAGTTAGGATGCACGGTATTGCTTGTTACAAGGCCACGATGCCCAACGGCAGACGCACTTTTATCCAAATCAAATCCAATAGCTACACGGCTGATTCCGCGTGGAATAATGCCTTTGGCAATAATGGCAACCCCAACGACAACTGGGCAACCTTCCGCACCCATTACGGGTCGTCCACCCCAAGTTCATCCAATTTGCTATCTAGCGGCTTCATCAGGACGGCCTATGCCGCCGGTACGGCTGGAAATATGTGGGATGACACCTACAAAATTTCTTTGCACGATGAAAATAGCAGTCTGCCGCCTGGAACAACGCTCGACGCGCCAAAGTTGGTCAATCTCAAAGAGTATTTGCTAATCACAGGCGATCTGAAGTTGGAGAAGTCCTACTTAGGGCCTCACGGCGAAAGCGCGGCTAATTTGCTGACAGCAAGATCATTGAAAAATCAAAGTTACAAGGCGCAACGAGTCACTTCTGAGCCCAAGTACAACTTCCAAGGCAATCCAATCCAGGTTCAGGTTTGGGAGGACACTCAGCCTCTGGACATCAACGGAACACCGCAGGCTTGGCAGAATACGCGTTATAGCTTGGTTAGCTACGCCTATCATGGGGCGGATAAATACTTCCAGCAAAAGGCGGTAAAAGATCCCGCTGGGCGCATCGCTTATACAGATTACTACAGCAAAACGGCCGCCGCGGGCAAAAAGGGCCAGGTCTATCGGGTTTACGATCCAAAGTGGGCGGGAAGCTACAACAACAACTGGACACCGGCGACGGTTGTTCCGACAAACCTCAACAACTACTCCGCCGAGTTTGATTATGACTCCGTTGGCCGTCCAACCTCGGTTAAGAAGCTACAAAAATCAACCGGAGTCGGAACCGGATATGAATACACGCAAACCACCACGAGTTATGGTGGCTCGGGTTCGCCCTTCTGGGGTCTCGCGTCCAGCGTGACCGAAGACGTTGGTGGCTCCGGCCATGCTAATCGCGTCACCCAAACCACAGCCTACGATATCGCAGGGCGAGCATTGACGACGATTGACGCTAAGGGCCGAACGTGGGGGACGACCTTTGTGGACCTCGATGGGCTGGTGGATTCCGTCGCCTACAAGGAGACTCCAACGTCAAGTTCGATTCCTGTTGCGAATTACGACTATTTCGACTCCGGCGTAGCCAAGGATATGCCAAAAAAGGTGGAGGACCTCCTGGATGGCGTGACCCAAGACATAACCTATTATAGTGATACCGGCTACCTAGGACGCCACGGTCAGGTCGCGACGATCGCGGAAACAAAAGGCTCGACGAGCTACACCACCGAATACGACTACACCCTAGCGGGTGAACGGGAGTGGGCTAAATACACAACGCCGAACGGCACGTCTCGCTTCAGATACACCGATTACACCCACGTCGGCTCCCCGACCAGCCCATCCCGAGCTTTCCAAACCGTTATCAAACAAACCGGTAGCGGCAACAGTTGGAGCGATTCCGATGAGCAGTTCTTCTATCGATATTCCAATGGCGGCAGGCTGGAAGAGGCCACTTTTGCCCACACGGTGGGCACGTTTGGCAACCCTGCTGGCGACCCCGTGGTTACCTCACGCGCTCACCAGTGGATGGATATGGATGCAGGGGGGAGATTGCTTAAGCAGATCACCTATTGGGATACGGCTTCTGGCTACACAGTTCAAGGCAACGCTTACTATGCACCCAATGATATCGTCGCCATTGGCAAGACCGGCTTTGAGTATGACTACTCCAATACCAAGAACTTGCGCACCCAAATGCGGGTGAAGGATTGGATCAATAGCGCATGGGCCACCTCGCGCACCGAAACCTATGGCTACGATGCCGATTTGGACTACCTCACCAGTGTTGATTACGGCGACGGTCTGCCCGGCGCCACCCGCTCTTGGACTTACGACGCCGCCGGGAACCGCGCTACCGATAGCAAGTATTCAAGCGGTTCGTGGACGTACGACTGGTTGAACCGGATGACGGCGAGCCCGAGCCTGAACGGATCGGGTGGAACTCAGTGGAGTTATTTGAACGATGAACTGGGGAATCGAACGTCTAGAAATCTGCAAGCGAATAACTATAATGTTACGGCAATGCGCTATGATTGGGATGTGCTCAATCGGGCTAAGAACATCATGCAGCAGGATAAGGGCGCGAGCTATTATTACCGCGCCGATGGAATGCGGGTGGAAAAGGTTGAAGGAGCGACGATTCTGTGGACTCCGAATGGCTCACGGGGCTCGGGAACTTGGGATGCGAACTATGCGCAGAACAGGCCGACGACGAGATATTTCTATGATGGGCAGATGCCGATTGAAGAAGACTACAACCCTGCTACGGGGGGAGGAGTCACCAAAGTTACAAGAAACGCTCTTGGAGCACGCGGAATAGACATGATCTCGGTGACGACTTCGAGCGGATCGAACACGAAATACCCGGTCTATGATGGGCATGGGAACTGCGTGGCCACCCTTGCGAAAGCTGGTTCCAGCTACTCGATGGGAGATTGGCGGGCTTACGATGTTTGGGGCTCAGTTCGCTCGGGGAATGCAACGGGTGATCCGACCAAGCGCTACTGCGCGAATCTCGGTCATCAGGCGGATGATGAGAGTGATTTGGTTTACATGCGGGCCAGGTATTACGAGCCAGCGAGTGGTCGGTTTGTGAGCCAAGATCCAGGTAGAGATGGGAAGAACCTTTTTGCCTATTGCAAAAATGAGCCGATCAATAACGTTGACTTCAGTGGGAAATTTTATTGGGCGCTGATTCAAGTTGCTGGCGGAGGGGCAATGTTTGCGTGGGGGCTCCAGGTCGGTTACTCCGCCGTGATTGCTATGATAAGATACACCTCTGGGCAAGCGCTGATGCATAGTGAGTGGTACCTTGCCGCTCGAAACGAATCCGTTGGGGATGCCCTAGAAAATGTCGAGCGCTCAAGGCAAGGCTTGGCCTCAGAGGTTGTGGAAGGCATCTTAGGCATTGGGTTAACCGAGACAGTTGCAATGCTACAGGGTAGCTGTAGCATTGGTTTGGGGCCCCTTGGAGCCACGTTAGGCTGGATAGGCCGATGTTTCGTTCTGGGGTGCATAATGGGGTTTGCACAGGGATTGCTAGAAATGATGATTGTCGAAGCATGTATCGGGAGGCCCTAGAAAGCATGTTGTGGGTGATAAGCTGTTCCATTTTGGCTTTTCTTTTGGCATGGTGGCGGCGCCCAGATTTGAGGAGCGCTCTTCTATTCGTTCATTGGATATCCTGTTTGGTGACAATTCTGCTCTTTGATGTTTGGAAAGTCCAACATGCAATTGCGCTTGCAATTTCCTTCTCTGTCGCCGTATCGATCTGGCCGAAGTTGCTAAAGGCATAGCGTCTTTGAACCGAATGACGGCGAGCCCGAGTCTGAACGGATCGGGCGGCACGAGTTGGAGCTATTTGAACGATGAACTGGGCAATAGAACGTCTAGAAATCTGCAGGCGAATAACTATAATGTCACGGCTATGCGCTATGATTGGGATGTGCTCAACCGGGCTAAGAACATCATGCAACAGGATAAGGGCGCGAGCTATTATTACCGAGCGGATGGCATGCGGGTGGAGAAGGTTGAGGGAGCGACGATTCTGTGGACTCCAAACGGCTCCAGAGGCTCAGGGACTTGGGATGCGAACTACGCCCAGAACCGGCCCACCACGAGATATTTCTATGATGGGCAGATGCCGATGGAAGAAGACTACAACCCAGCTACGGGAGGTGGGGTTTCGAAGGTGACGAGGAACCTGCTGGGAGCCAGAGGGATTGATATGATTTCCACGACGACTTCTGGCGGGACGGCCGTGGCTTATCCAATCTACGATGGGCACGGAAACTGTATTGCTACGCTGGCTAAGAATGGGACGGGCTACACCACCGGGAACTGGAGGAGCTACGATGTCTGGGGCTCGGTTCGCTCTGGCAACGCGACCGGTGATCCGACGAAGCGCTACTGCGCTAATCTAGGTCATCAGGCCGATGATGAGAGCGATCTACTCTACATGCGGGCCAGGTATTACGAGCCTGCGTCGGGGCGTTTTGTTAGTGAAGACCCTCTTAGCGATGGACAGCATTGGTTCATTTACTGTGACAATGACCCATTAAACAGAGTTGACTTCACGGGGAAGAAATCAAGCGTGTTCTGGACAACTAGCCTCTTCGCCTTAGCGACCAAACTTATAACCGAGTTCGGTAAGGACTTCAGCGACGGAGGATGGTCAGTTAAGCGGGTGTTAATGAAAACATCAGGTGGGCTCGTACAAGCGTATGTTTCAACTTGGGGGATTAAGGCAGCATGGGCCTGCGTCAAAGCTTCAATAGATATTATCAAGGCAAATGGGTGGGCAGCTCTTTTCTTGTCCGTCATTGCCATTTACACGTGCGTGCTAATATTAATGCTCGATGCGTTGCTGATTGGAGGAATTGAGGCCTTAGTCGACCATCTGGCTCCGGATCCGAAATCAGGAGGCATGAATTGGTAGACCATTCACAAAGAGGAGGTGGCGGTCATTCCACAAATCTTGACGGGGTAATTTTAATCGGCTTTACGGTAGCCCTATTGCTCCTGTGCGGCCTAACCGGTGCCGACATGGTTAGAATACCTAACGCAGGTTCTGTAGCCCTCGCTTTTTCCGCAGGTTTACTTTTCGTCGCTATCAGTAAGCAGCTAATTTCCTTTAGGTCAACAGTAGACTCTATCTCAACGTGGGTCCTTATTGTTTCCGCCGCTCTAGCTACGGGATTTATCGGCACTGGTATAAAGTGGGTCGGCATTTTCTACCTAGTTGCGGGTTCGTTCCTATGCATTCTACTCTGGCGCAACTTGAGACGGCAAGGCTGAGCTTGGACGGCGAATGGGTGGATGATAATGATGAGCGGTTCTTCTACCAGTTCAACACGGCGGGTTCGCTGAGCTACGCTGCGTTTGCCCAAACCCGTGATAACGGCATCAATACGCCCTGGACGGCGCAAAACCGCGCCATGGCCTCTTACCTTTATGATGATGGCGGGCGGATGATTTCGCTGTTGCATACTTGGCAAACCAAAACGTCGCTCCCGGCTGAAACTTTGGCCTACAGCGCGACCAACATTGACAAGGCTGGTGTCAAATATGCTTTCAGGCACCTAGCGGGTCCTCGCGCCACATTGGAATGGTCAGATTCAGTCGTGCCACATGCTGCCCGTGGCCATGTGGCTCCTCGTGTAAACTACGCACGGTCTACGTGCCAGGAGTTTAGTGAGCTCCGCGCACCTCGCGCCATACGACGCCCCTTGGCCGTATGGCGCAGATTGGAATCGGGAGTAAACTCGTATTGTTAGGGTAAATCGTGAATGAGGGATCAACACCCAGATTACAATAGCGCCACACGTGATCTGATCGGCAAGAGCAAGCCATCAGCAGGAGATCGTATGGCG
>JBEBHJ010000148.1:0-1513 GCA_040081075.1 Fimbriimonadaceae bacterium
CTTACCCACATTGGGGCGCCCAACGATGGCTATCTTGATGGAATCCGCTCTGGAACTGGCTTTTTTTTGCCGCCCATCACCTCTCTCAGCTCCTTTTTTGCTTAAATGAGTGGCAATATCGGAGGTGAGAACACTAAAATTCCGACCATGCTCGGCGGAGACATTTACTTGCGCACGAAATCCGAGGGCCACAAATTCTGCCGTGTCTGGATCAGTCTTTTCGGTATCAACCTTGTTGACGAGCAACAGAATATCTTTCCCTGATTTCCGCAAAACACTCGCGAGATCCCGATCAATCGGGTGAATTCCAGTCCGGGCATCAACGACAAAGAGAATCAAATCCGACGCAGCAATCGCAATGTCTGCTTCCATCCGAACCTGTTGAGCAAAGCCATCATCAAGCGAGGCACCAATGCCCCCGGTATCGGTCAATTCAACCAAAATGCCTTCGATCTCGATTTCAGCAGCAATACGGTCTCTGGTAACCCCTGGTTGGTCGTGTACGATTGCGATACGTCGTCTCGCCAAACGGTTAAAGATAGCAGATTTGCCGACGTTCGGCCTGCCCACAATGGCAATACGCCAATGTGATCGTGGAATGGTGGCTGTGTTTGCACTGGAATCCGACATGAAAAAATACGTTAAAGCCCCACAAAACGACCATTCAACAGGGTATAGTCGAAGACCTAACAGGGTATAATGGTAGACTTAACAGGGTACACTGTACAAGTCAACAGGGCATCCATTTGCAATCAGTCGCTACATCTCTAATGACTAACTAATGTAGCGGGTAAAAATCTGAAAGTTAACTCCAGTAGAAACTTGTAATGTGAGTGTTTCAAGAAAGCAACCCCGCAAGGATTCGAACCTTGACTGGGGGAGTCAGAGTCCCACGTGCTACCGTTACACTACGCGGCAATTGGGTTTGAAAGGGCTGAGCTTGGTTACCGCGTAAGGATTCGAACCTTAACAAAGAGCACCAAAAACTCTTGTGCTACCGTTACACCACGCGGCAATTGGCAAAGCGGATGCGAAGGTATGCGTTTCGGCCATGCGCGCAAGAAAGATTTGGCCTTCTGCGGGGCAAAAGCGGGCTACTCAACCTTCCCGCCGGCCATGTCCACCAGCTCCACGCGGCGGTTCTTGGCACGGCCTTCCTCGGTGTTGTTCGTGGCGATGGGTGAGGCGAAGCTGACCCCGACGGGGAAGAGGCGGTTCGCGGTGACGCCCTTGCCGGTGAGGTTCGCGACGACGGACTCGGCGCGCTTCTGCGAGAGGGCACGGTTGAACTCGAAGGTGCCGACCGTGTCGGTGTGCCCCACGACGAGGATCTTCAGCCCCGGCTTGGACTGCAGGAGCTTCGCGATCTCGCCGAGTGTGGCGTCGGAGTCCGTCTTGATGGCGGCGGAGTTGAAGTCGAATTGGATGCCGTAGAGCGCAATGCGTCCGTTGAGCGCGATCTGGCTGGCCATCTCCTCGGACTTCACCAGTTCCATGCGCTGGTCGCGGGACT
>JBEBHJ010000062.1:0-21174 GCA_040081075.1 Fimbriimonadaceae bacterium
TCATCGTTGGGGGTAATTATCGGAATACGGCGGTCGTAGTTAAGCTGACTCCCACCGGAGCGCGCATCTGGTCAAAGGTGGTTGTGCCGACGAACGCATTTTACGATGGCATCGTGACCATGAACATAGCACCGAACGACGAAACACTGCTTTGCGCTAACAACACCGGTGGAGCGAGATTCGTAAAATTAAACTCAGGAGGAACAGTCTCATGGGACCTTCCAGCGGATGATGCAGAAATGTACCGTGATTCGCATATGTTGCCGAACGGCAACTGGCTCGTGATGCGCCCGCTGCAAGGATTGGGGCTCAACGGTGCCGGCGTTCGCGCCATTGCACTCTTACCTTCGGGTGCCGTCGCTTGGTCGAGAACTCTGTTTTTCACATCACCGAGCCACCTTGGGAACCAAGAAGGGCAACAATTTGACACGTGCATGGACGCTTACGGCGACACATACTTTACGTTAAACGAAGGCTTGGAACCGGGAGCCGAGAGATTTCGCTCCGGGAAGTTAACCGCCTCGGGTAGCTTTCGTTGGAGTCATCAGTTCGATTTCCCAACCTCTTTCGATGCTGTTTCAGAAATAGCGATAAGGAGAGACACGGGCGACATTTTCGCATTCGGGTCATTTGCTGGGGCAAACGACTCGTTTCGAGGTGTTTGTTATAAGCAGTCAGTAGGGGCGAACCAAGAGACTTACACAATCCCGCGGAATTTGGTGTTCAATTCGCCAAAGAGTGTCTTTTGGAATGATCGCTATACAGGCGAAGCAACCGCAAGCATAGCGATAAATCCACTTCACGGCACGGTGACAATGTCACCAACAGGATTCTTCACCTATTCGCCTCAGGCAGGCTACTTTGGCCCAGATTCATTTACCTATAGGGCCACAAAATCTGGAGTTGATGCTTCCCTAGCCGTCGTTAATATCACCGTTCTTTAAGGGGAGGCGGCGCATGGACGACAGTTCCCAGGGTTGGATTTCAAACTGGACGCCAAGGGGTTAAACTACTTTGAAATGAGGGGGCGCGCCCCCTCTATCCGATAGGTATCTACCGGTTATGGACAAAATCAACGAAATCAGCCCGACGAATCCTTTGCGTCCTCAGATGATGCGGGCCGGGGCTCGCGTAAATGGGGAGTTCTGAAATTGAAAAAACCTGACTTTTCTCGTTGTTTCATAGCAATTGAGCTGACTCCGGTGGTGTTTGCCATCGGCTATGTGGTCCGGCACAGTGTCAAGAACAAGGCGATTCAGCTCAATGTCTTTTGTGAGACAACTGCCCATGTGCCACATAAAAACTACCTTCGCCAGCTCACGCATTTGGATGTAAAAGCTGGTTTCCTTCTTGCCGATGACGGGTTTCGCACTGGCGCTTGGACAGTGATTGACCAATTGGGCGAGGACGAAGTGCCCGTTCCCTGGAAGGCTTTGCCCGTGTTTGGCTCCGTGAGCGATGATGGGAGCTATGCCCGGCGAATCACCTATGACGAAACTTCTTGAACGAGCGCATCGAAATGTGTTCGGCACGGGAAGGGCTGAGGCTAGATTCGGATGAGATCGGAGACTCGATTACTCTGGAGTACAAACTTAAGAAGCTCTTGGTGGAAAGAGTCGTCGGGGATCTATCGGAACTCCGACGTTACCATCGCGATTTGCGCAACGGCTAACAGCCGGTTTTCAGGCACCTGCGGTTCCTCGCGCCATACGCTCTCCTGCCCAGGTTGACCTTGGCCTATCGTTCACGTGTGGCGTTATTGTAATCATGTTCTGCTCTCTCTTCGTGCCCAAGAGCTTCACCGATGCGAGATTACTTCCGATCATTCCGATCTGCGGCATCTGAACTTCTGAAAATTCGTTCGAACTCGCGCCGAACCCACGGGAGCGATTACGGGCGAATGGTTAGGCTTGTTGTTCGGCTGACCCCATTTGCGGTTGCGGTCAATGCTCGAACCACCGTTTGAGCAACTCCCAGAGTTCGGATTGTGAATCTTCGGACGGCGCTTCCCGCGGGAACGATCGCGCCGACGGGAACTATTGCTTCCGGGCCATCGCTCAAAAGCTTTATTACGTAGCCACCCGCGGCGGCCGGGCCGAAGAGCCTGATAACTGCCGTAGAAGTGGCGCCGCCACCAACCGCGTTCGGAACGCATCCAAAGAAAGCGAGGCTCGTCTTCTTTATCGTAATGGTAGCGGTGCGAGCGACTCCGGAATATCGAGCGGTGATCGTGGCGGGTTGGTCGGTTACAACGCTCGAAAGGATGCATGGCACTTCCGCTTGAAGTAGGCCGGTGGGCACGACTACGGTTGGGGGCACGGATAGGTTCCCTGTTGAGCTACTGAGCAAAACGGTCCGGTTGAATTTGCACTTGCCAAAGAAGGTGATGGTGGCATTCACGGTTTTACCGCCGACCTGCGAATTGGAAGTGAAGTGGATACCACGAAGCCCAGTTTGGCGGAAGACCTGCATGAGAGAGGGTGACAGTTCTGAACCGATGGCATGGCCAACGGCGGAAACCGTCCCAAAAGGGCCAATTTCAAGATCATAGAATAAGCTGTTCTCGCCGGAAAGGAGTTCGCTTTCCCACAACATTCTCCCCCCTTCACGCGCGTCGAAGGCGGCGATGGAGCTTCGCGAGTCTGGCCGAAAAGGAAGTAGAACGTAGACTTGGTTATAGGCGTCCGCTTTCATGATTGTATAGATGGCCGCCGGTAAGAATCGGAAGTGGTTCTTACCGGTCATCGGATCCACCCAAAGGTACAGCGTTCGATCTTCAAAAGATGTGGCGGTAGCGATGCGCTGGGTGAAGCAAATGTTCAAACTGTCGTTGCTTGCGAGCACCCCGACTGGTGATCCGATTAAGCTCTGGGCACCCGCTGGAACTGGGGGTCGGATAGTGTACGTAGCTTCCAGAGTTCCAATTGGGGAATACCGTTCAACGAGAACCTGATTAGCCAATTTTCTCGTTGCCACCAGCCGTCCATCGCTCAAGAGAAGTCTTTGCCAATATTCAAGTAGTGGTTGGCTCCAAATCAAGTTCCCAGAGGTATCTAGGACGGCCGTTCTTTGAGCAGACGAGAGTAACAACCTATCTCCAGCCAAGGAGACTTCGTAGTGATCGGGGGCGATATCGGGACGTCGCGAGAATAGCAGGTTCCCTAACGGGTCAACTTTCCAAATCTCAACATGATCAACGCTTCGCTCTAATCCATGCTCCAGCAAGACATAGGTGTCTCCGTACCTATCGCCTACCCATGAAGTGATTCGGTATCCGGGGCCAACCTGCGGTGTTTCCCAAGCAAACCGCCCAACGGAATCAACTGTCAGCAATTGATCGAGGCTTTGGCCAATTACCCTTGACTTCAGAATGATCAACTTCCCATCGGGAAGAACAAACAAGGGGCTGCAGGTTTCGGTTGGATACGAGAAAGTCCACTCTAGTTCGCCGGCGGCGGAGCGCAACTCAACCTTGGCCGAATTCGACACGAAGTAACGACCATCCGGACGCCATAGCATCCGGCTACCTCCCTCATTGCTTATCTGGCGCACCCACGAATTTACCCCTTGGCTCGCGGAAAGGCCGCAGGTAATTAGGGCAAGGAAAACAAGAAGGCCCTTCACACTCTGATTATCACATATGCTCCAGCTAGCCCGTTATCCTTTTAACGTGTTCGGAGCGAACGGTTTAGTTGCTCGCCGGTCGAACTCGGCCACTACGCACTATCAGTTCGATAACCTCGGTGGCACCGCTCATAGGCTCGATGGATCGGGCAATGTGATTACAAACCACATGCAAGATGCGTTCGGGCAGCCCACGAGCAGTGGCGTCGAAGAGAACGGCAAGGAATTTACGATCTTGGCTGACCTGGGAAGCGATTGCCTAATGAGCGACGGAGGGTCTTATTTCTGGTACGCCATCGAAGACGAAAAACTCGGCCCAGCATGCACCCTCGAAGCCGCGCTCCATTCTGTGCCAACTGGAGACTGAAGCGAGCACACGTTCTTCCATCACTTTCGGATGATCGCTCAACCTAACACACCCAATCCCTTGGGCTACAGAAAGCTACAAGCGCATATCGACGATCTAGCTCACCCAACCTCGCATTCGACATGCTTGCGCCACTCGGTCTATGGCTACCAGATAGGCGGCGAGACGCGTGTGAACCTTCTTGTTATCTCGCATCGCGTGAACCGAGTGGAAGGCCTCGGTCATTCGTTCATCTAGTTTTCGGTGCACGTCGGCAAGTTTCCAACGATCGAGGTTCAGGTTTTGAACTTGTTCGAAGTAGGAAACAGTTACTCCCCCGGCGTTGCACAGAAAATCGGGAATTACGTAGATGCCCTTGGAAAACAGGATTTCGTCTGCGGCGGGAGTTGTGGGACCGTTTGCAAGTTCCACGATCACCTTGCAGTTCAGGCTCAGGGCATTGTCGGCCGTGATCACGCCTTCAAGTGCGCTCGGAACGAGAACGTCGACGGCAAGTTCGAGCAATGCTCCGTTGGTGAGTGCTTGGGCGCCCGGAAAGCCGACGACGCTCCCAGTGGCGGCTTTGTGAGCGCTAACGTCGATAAACGACAGACCCGAAGGGTTGAAAATGCCTCCCTTGGAATCGGAAACGGCGACCACCTTGGTACCAAATAGCTCTTCTAGAAGCCGGTGAGCGTGCGCGCCAGCGTTGCCGTAACCTTGGATAGCGGCGGTGGCGGTTTTCAAATCCAAACCGGTCACCTTGGCGGCTTCCCGCAAGGTGAACATTCCACCCCGCGCGGTCGCATCATCTCGACCGGGAGAACCGCCCAAAATCAAGGGCTTTCCTGTAATCACGCCGGGCTCGTGGCGACCTCGAATGACCTCAAATTCATCCATCATCCAGGCCATGATCTGCGGGGTGGTGTAAACATCAGGGGCCGGAATATCAACATCATCGCCGATATTTCTGGCCAGAGCCCGCATGAAACCACGGCTCAACCGCTCAAGTTCACTATTAGAAAGAGCTTTGGGATCGCAAATTACGCCGCCCTTCCCTCCGCCAAGCGGCAAATCAACAATAGCGGTTTTCCATGTCATCCATGCGGCGAGGGCGCGAACGGTGTCGACCGTTTCTTCCGGGTGAAATCGGATTCCTCCTTTGCATGGCCCCTTGGCGTGGTTATATTGAACTCGAAACCCGGTGAAAACCTTTGTCGAGCCATCGTCCATCCGCACTGGAATGCGCAGGCGGATTTCGCGCATAGGCTCGCGCAAGAGCTGGTGAATATCGGCGGGAAGGTTGAGGAGTTCGGCGGCTTCGTCAAGCTGCTGTTGGGCCACTTCAAATGGGTTCATATCGCTCGCGCAAGGTTACCGTGATTTTGGAATCGGGAACGTAAAATGACAGGGTATGGTTTTGCTAGGTATGAACCGGCTCGTCGGACTCGTGGTCTTTTGTTTGACTGTGCAGCTAGGTGAATGCGAGCCGAAACCCACGCTCGAGAAATTCCCTGCTGGCTACGAGCACATCTGTCGCGACTTTCAGATTGACATCAAAAGGCCTGGGTGGAAGCAAGAGACCTACGTGGCCGGCGACGAACAGAAGCTGATCGAATTTCAGAGAGAACATGATCACGTAAGTTTCTACGTTTCGGGGAACTTCCGTGGAGTACACAATGGGAGGATTTACGACCTGCCCAAGCAGGTTCGCGCTTATCAAAAAAGCAAAGTGGAACTGACAATTCAAACCGAAGCCGATGCTTACACCAAAGCAGAAGCACTTTTACGCAAACATGGCCTTTGGGACGAAGAGCTGCGACCAGATCGCTGTTCGCTTGCGCCCGTGCCCAAGGTCGGTCCAATTGAGTTCGCGGATGGCTTAGCCAACGTTGATTTCATTGTCTGGCGCAATGGGATTCCGGCTCAAGTCCAACTAACTCGCGTTGAGCTTAACCGCATCACGGGCGAACCGCTGTCCATCTTGGTTCACGAAAGACTCCCTTTCGCTAGTTCAACACCGAAACTTACCGAGGAGGAGGCGCGGCGATGCATCTTTGAACATGCTTGTCGACAGCTTCACCTTGAGAATTGGGGCGCTGATGCATACGAAGCGATCCAAAATCTTCCGAAATCGCAAGTTGAGTTAGTCTACGCATTTGATCCGGCCACAAAGGACAAGCTACGACTCAAGTTGTTCTACTCATCCTTTCCCTATCGAACTGCCTATCTTGTCAATGCCACGACCGGTGCGGTTCACGAAGATGGATCAATGAGGACGCCGCCCTATGAATCGCAATATGTGCCCTATAAGTTCATTCCTCGCGAATGGTCCTTCGGCATGCTCGGATTTCTCTTGGTCGGTCTGACCGTTGCACGAAGATTTTTGCGATCCCGCCGGTAAGTTGAACACAAAACAAACGCGCGGCTGAATCGTCTTGTCGTCCATGTATGCGATTCTCGCCCTTGCCATCACTCAAGCGCCAACTTGCGTGTGTCCCGTTACCGGGCAGGCGGTGAACGACGAGAGTCCGAGCTTTGCGGTGAGCGGCGTTCAGTTCAGATTTGCCGACGAATCCAGCAAGAATCTGTTCGCCAAATCCCCGCTGGAAACTCTTGAGGTTGCGCGCAAGAAAGGCTGGACAGTTGGGATCAGCTTCTTTGATCCCGTCACCCACAAATCTCCCATTCTTAGCCGAGACGGCAAGATTCGAGCTGCCGATCTGAACATGATCAAGGCCTTTTCAACCTACAACGGGGTTATTTTTCCATTCGAACGTCCACGGAGCAAGAACCAGTTCGAACGTGATCCGGCGAGTTGGTTGGCAGAGCCCAAGCAATACACGCTGGCTTGCCCTTACATGGGCAACAAGTCGCCTTCAGTAGAGCGAGCGGTTGGCTATCAAGATGTCGAAGGGGTGCGGTACTTCCTGTGTTGTGATACCTGTGTCTCCTTTGCACGGGGGCAAGGAAAGAACGCAGACTACTCGGAGTCAAAGAAGTCAGGTTCGGATTGGGTGAGCTTGTTTCCCAAGAAATAGGTTCGCGCCTTAAGGAGGGCTCCAATAATCGGAGCAACTTTGAACCAAGTTGCCACAGCAAAGGGCTAAAAGGTTAAACTAGCGCAATGCGAAAGCTTGCTTTGCTTCTCCTCATCGCTCCGGCCGCTCTTTACGCTCAAAGTGTTCAGGACCTCTACACGAAGATGGAGGTGAGTATTCCGATGCGGGACGGGGTGAAGTTATTCACGAGCATTTATGTTCCCAAAGCCTCTGACAAGAAGGCTCCGTTTCTGATGATGAGAACGCCTTATAGTTGTCGCCCGTACGGAGCGACGGCTTACAAGACGTCTCTTGGTCCCGAATCGAGTTTTACGCAAGAAGGCTACATTTTTGTTTATCAAGATGTGCGCGGTCGCTACATGAGCGAGGGTGAGTTTAAGTGGATGAACCCGCATATCCCGACCAAAAAGCCAGGACAAGCCGATGAAACCACAGATACCGCCGATACAATTGATTGGCTGTTAAAGACGATTCCCAATAACAATGGTCGAGTGGGTGTTTACGGCACGTCTTTTCCGGGCCACTATGCCGCTCAGTGCCTCATTGATCCTCATCCTGCCCTTAAGGCCGCCAGTCCCCAAGCCCCAATGGCCGATAACTGGTTAGGCGACGACATGCACCATAACGGGGCGTTCTTTTTGCCTCACGGCATGAACTTCATGAATGGATTTGATCAGCCCAGAACGGGACCGGTTACGGACTACCCAAACCGAGCGTTTAGCCATGGAAGCCAGGATGGCTACAAATTCTTCCTTGAGATGGGACCGATTGCCAATAGTCTGACCAAATACAACATGAAGCAAGCGAAGATTTGGGAGCAATGGCTGATCCACGAAGATTACGATGAATATTGGCAGGCGCAAAATGTGCCCCAACATCTTAAGCGAGCAGACAAGGTTCCGACGCTGCTAGTCGGCGGCTGGTTTGATGCGGAGGATCTCGCTGGCCCTCTTAATATTCATGCTGCAATCGAAAAGCACACCCCGAACAATCTCACCAAACTTGTCATGGGCCCGTGGTATCACGGCTCGTGGAACGGTGGCCCCGGCGATTCCCTTCATGACATCCAGTTCGAGGTGAAGACGGGCGAAGATTTCCGCGCAAAAATGCAAAAACCATTCTTCCGAACTCATTTGTGGCAAGACGCAAGCGAGTCGCTGCCTGAAGCATCGGTTTTTGATACCGGCGCAAATCAGTGGAGGGAGTTCAGAACCTGGCCACCATCAGCCGCCCAAACTTCGTTCTACTTAGGGTCGGGGGGCAAGCTTTCGACTAGCGTTGACGGTAAAGCAGGGTTTGACGAGTGGGTGAGCGACCCTAAGAAACCCGTTCCGTCGTCGAATACAATCAGCCTCGGAATGCCTCGACAATATATGCTGGAAGACCAGCGTTTTGCCGCGCAACGCCCCGACGTCATGGTTTATCAGACGGCGATTTTGCAGCAAGATATGACGGTAGTTGGTCCGGTTCGGGCCGAGATGGTCGTTTCCACTAGCGGCACCGATAGCGACTATGTAGTGAAGCTGATTGACGTTTTCCCAGATGACTTTGCCGGATCATCCGCGCGACAAAACTCTGGTGCCGTGATGTCCGGATACCAAATGATGGTGCGAGGCGAGCCGTTCCGGGCAAAGTATCGCAAGTCATGGTCGAAACCTGAACCTATGCGCCCCAACAAGCCGGAGCAAATCAACATGGAAATGCCCGCGGTTTGCCACACGTTTAAGAAAGGTCACCGCATCATGGTGCAGATTCAGAGTTCCTGGTTTCCGGTGGTCGGATTGAATCCACAGAAGTTCTGCAAAATTCCGTTCTGCGAACCCAGTGATTTTCAGGCCGCAACGCAACGCGTCTACTTTGGCCGAGCGGATCAGACCAAGTTGGTGTTGCCGATCTTACCGAGTAACTAGCTTGCGAACGGATACTCTTCGCGGCGTCGCGCGAGCATCGACTCGTAGTTCTCGATGAGCGTTTCGATCTCGGCGGGGTTGGCCTGGGCATAGCGGAGCGCTGCCGCAAGCTGGCCTTCGGGAACGGCGGGAAATGCCTCGATCAGACGTTCCACGGAGCCTAGCTTTCGATACTCCCGCACAACCTCCCACACGGCAATGCCGTAATCGGCGAGACGGGCGACATGGTTATGGCTGTCATCTTGAACGACCGCCATCGCAATCGGCGAAGCTTGTCGACGCAATTTCTTGATGCGCGCCTCCACCATTTCCGGGGAGATACCAAGCATTTCGGCGCAGTCACCAGCGGAGATTTGATCTTTATCCACCGCCATGATGGCAAGATCACCAAGGAGACCAGGGTAGGAACGCCAAAGCGTGTTTAGCATCGCTTCAACGCGTTCGGGGTCGCTCGCCGCCAACCGGACTAGCTGGCACAGCTGCCATTCTTCAATATTTGCCCACATTTGTTTAATGCAATCCTTGCGTTTTTGGGCCACCTTGGCCAGGTTTGCCGACGACCCTGTCAGCAGTCTTATTATAGAACTATTTTTCGCCGGGAACAATTATGCCGCGCATGATTGCCCTTTGAGCCACGAGGAAAACTAGTAGAGTTGGCAGGGCGGCGAGCGTGAGGGCGGCCATCATTACGGCTTTTGGCGCGGTGTTCTGCAACTGGTAGATGAAGACCATGATGGTCCAAATCTTTTGATCTTGGGCAACCAAGAAGGCATAAAGAAACGCTCCATAGGCGCCCATGAACGCAATGAGCGCGAGATACCCCAACACGGGGCGGCTCATGGGGAATGCGATTTTGAACATCAAAGTGCTTTCTTTTGCGCCATCGATTTGGCCGCTTTCGAACAGTTCAGGAGGGAGTGAATCGAAAAATCCTTTTAACAAAAAGATCATATATCCAGACGCCGCCGTAGGCAAAACAAGGGCGGCAAAGGTGTTGAGTAGCCCCAGTTGTTTGAGCAAGAGAAACGATGGAATCATCGCGACCTCCGCCGGGAAAGCCATCGTAGCGAGCAGGAACAGCAAAATCCGCCCCGTGCTTTTCATGGGAAATCGACTGAGAGCAAACGCCGCGAGCGGATTGACGATGAGCTGGGTAAGAATAGCAAGCGCGCAGAAAATGGCGGTGTTTATTAGGGCACGGCCATTGAGGGCCATGTAATTGCCCACATAGCGATAGTTACGGGTTGTGAACTCACGCTTGATTTCGGCCTCGTGAGTCTTTACGAAGCTGGTTTCGAAGGCCGCGATTGGATAGTCTCCTTCCGTGCCAGAAATATCCATCAGCGGTCGGGCCGGAAGGGCACCAATGAACCTTCGAAAAACATCACCGGAACGAACAATCTTCAGTTCTTCAAATTTTGTTGCCGATTTCTTGTAGAACTCCGGCACGCGATCAAACTGGTTTTCGCATTGACTGCGCATGAACTCTTGCCAAAGGCGGTTGATACGCAGCGGGACCCGAAACTCGGCCGGCAGTTCGGCCTTAAATGTCAGCCAATCTTCATATTTGCGGCTCTTGGGAGGTTGCCACGCTCGGCGCTCCAAAAGTTCGACCGGAGCCTGAACCGTCTCGAAGGCCGGATTCTCTTCGTAATAGGCCTTGTTGAGGTCATCAATTGTTGCAAACTTCCCTCGTAGCCAGTTCTGATACCGCATCGCCAGTCGCGAGGTTGACTGAGTGGGTGCGGTTCTGAACCCCGCATAGAATCCG
Source organism: Fimbriimonadaceae bacterium (assembly GCA_040081075.1). Lineage (GTDB taxonomy): Bacteria > Armatimonadota > Fimbriimonadia > Fimbriimonadales > Fimbriimonadaceae > JANJUB01. Next base: position 10,714 of record JBEBHJ010000062.1, read on the forward strand.
GAGAGGGGCAACTGCATCAGGGTTTTTTCGTAAGCCGCGACCTGCTCGGGCGTGGCATCGGCCCCAATGCGAGTTGATTCAATCATGCTCGCGTCGCCTGCATACTTGTCGGCCAGGTACTTCCCCATCAACGATTCGGGAGCGAGCTTGCCGGTTTTGGGGTCTTTGGAATCCACTTCGCTCCAGAACCGGGGCACCAGAGAGTTGTCATTCTGGTCTGTAGGCCCTTTAAAGCCAGTCACCATCATCATGGCGAAGGGATACAGCGTGGTGAGCGCACCGAGGGTGAGGATGCCGTAAAGGGCGAGCATCGCAAAGCGAGCCCGAAATCGCCGCCTCCCAACTTGGTTGACTAACCCCACATTTGTAGCATACTCGGCTGGGCTCGGAGTTTTGACATCGTGTTAGTGAGCGCCGCATGAGCATTAGGTTATTGCGAGAGTTTCGGAGATGGCGAGACGGCCACAATGTCAAACGGTAGCCACTATTCGTCTATCAATGAGTAGACGCATGGTGCTTTTTTGCAAAAAAGTCGCTCTTTTCTTTCTTTCTTTCTTCTATATAATGGGACTGTGCGACTTAACCGAATAGTCTTACTAGTTGGAGCTCTGATCCTTTCAACACTTGGATTAGCCCAAGGAGGAGCCCCGCAACGCTTGTCTGATTTCGGGCTTATGGCTCGAAACTACACCGGTAACGTTCCGGCGACCGATAGGGTTTGGTATTACACCAAACCAGATGGGACATCCTTGCCTGCGGGCGGCGGCGTTCACCCTGCCGTTAGTGGGACCGGCAACTTCCTCCAGATCTCAGGCCAGGGCCAGATGCCATGGGGATCGCTTGGCTCAAAGGAACCACGGGAACGGTCAAACTCCGGATAAGAAACTACCGCCCGATTCCCGTCGTAGGTTCAATCACCATGCAGGCGCTAAGGTTACAAGTCCCCAATGATGCGGGTGGCTGGGATGTAGTCGCTCTGACGGTGAGCCCAACGACATCTCAAAGCTTCTATATCCCTACCGGTGCATCCACAGAATTCACCTACACGTATACGGGTCTGCCCAACCATGTGGCACTGGGAATCCTAGAAGCAAAATATGATATGCCATGTCATGACGAGGAGAATGGAGCGGGACCCAATAACGGCACGAACGGGAATTTTGAGCCGTGGGAATGGCAATATGTTTTGGATGCTGCGCCTATCGGGTTGCAAGCTATTCCTTGGGCGGATTTTTTGCAATACGCATGCCGCTGGGGCTATGGTGCCATTGGGGCGGCGGACGTGAAGGTGAACATGACAAACGGGATGCATTTGTCCACGAGGAGCCCAGCCCACCGGTTGCAGTATGTGTCAGCATTAAAGGTCAAATACGTGATTGAGGCGGTAAATGACAAGGTGCCCCCCTATGATCCCAATGATGTAACACCTGGGAAGCTAAAGGTCAAGTGGTTTACGTCAGATATGGATTCTTCGCCGACCGTGTACATGCAATGCGACGAGTTTTCAGCCTACCTTCAGTTGGCGATGGCCGCTCATGGAGTTACGACGGAAAGCAGGCGTTATCATGGCTATAACGGCAACGTGCTACACGACTTTACGACCAACTTAATATGCCCGGCAAATTTTGATCGAAACAATCCTGGCAACTATGCGACTCCAACATTTCACAACCATGTTGCAGTGGCGGATGTCGGTGATCGTTACGACAGCTCTTGCTCATCATGGAAAACTCCGTATGGAGTTCTTCACAAAAACCCTGCTGCTCCATTTGGATTTCCAGCTTGGTTTCAAAATGTGATCTCAGGGGTCCCATACGGCCTCGTGAAGGATCCGAATCCGTGCGCTGGCTTCGAGTGGATATTGCCCTATTCAGGTCACGTCAATTTTAGTGGCACATGAAGGAGAAAACATGTTAACAACTCTTCTCGTCAATTCGATCGCTCCTCAAAACAGTTTTGATCCCACACCCATTGCGGCTAAACTGGGATACCAGACAGCGGGCGAACCCATACCGAGCGGTGAGTATGGTCGTGATTTTAGGTTTGTGCGGTCATCCGATGGTGCCAACCTGATGATTTCCTTTCAAGCCCTATCATCACAAAACGAAGCTTATCGGCAAGATCGTGGGCCAGGCGCTTCTGAACCCATTGGATTGGCTGCTTACGGAACAGTCACCCCAAGTCAGATGCCAATCGGATCCGACTTTCGCATAAGCTGTTCGGGAATAGATGGGTCCATTAGGGCAAAAACGATGGGAAAGTTTGAGTTCGTGGATTGCTGTCTTTTGCTACCGCTGCGAAAAAGCGCATCTGGTTACGCCGAAAAAGTTTTTGGCAATGAGATACCCGAAAACTTTAAAGAAGAGATAGAGTTTGCAGTTCGCTCAGTTCTCGCAAGCATTGTCGCTCGCAGATTCACCGAGGCTGATACAACCATTATTGGCAGTCAATCTTGTTTAACCTACATGGAAATCCGGTCTAACAAACGGGTCATTTCCGTAAAAGAATGGGCAGCCGGGCGGGGTTATGCGTTTCGTTGGAATGAAGACACCAATGTGATCGCGCTTACCAAAGGCGATCTGATGGTGATCGTTCCGCTGGGTAGCCGAAAGATCAAGGTGGGGAGCCAGTGGAGGGACACGGGCGAGTTCATAGCCCTTAAGGATGGGAAAGCGTTTGTGCGGCTCGACGCAGTGGAGCCGGGGTAGATCCTAGCGGTTCCCGGTAGCCCCACGATGTTTGTGCGTGGAGGTGTTGGGAGACCAGATTGCTCACTTCGCCCAGGGTCGCTGAGATGCGGCGCGCTTCATACAGTCCCCAACCTCAAATACGCCGGTATTCGAAAGGCACCCGGAACCCTCACCCCTAACCCCTACTCCCTTTTCCGGCACAAACATCCAGAAAAAGGAGAGGGGAATCCCTGGTAGCACGGGACGCCTGGGCTTATTGGGAGTTTCCGAGCGGATCCTGCCCAGGCGGGGCACAGGGTCGAGCTTCGCGAGATTTGGCGGTTTGGCCCAACAGAATGGGCGTTGGTCTGGTACCCTCTTGGGGGTGAGCCGGTAGCTCAGTCGGTAGAGCAACGCCCTTTTAAGGCGTGGGTCCTGGGTTCGAGTCCCAGCCGGCTCACCAACTTCACTTTTTTGGGGCGTTCGGAAATTGTTCGGAATGGTTCAGAACCATGTTCGCATTCTCTAGATCACCACGCCTTCTTCAATCCGAAGCACGCGGTTTGCCTCGGTGATCATGCTTTCATCGTGAGTCACCATCACCAGTGCACCCTGTCTGTGCTTATTCAGCAGCTCAACCACCTGCAGCCCGGTGGCATGGTCGAGGGAGGCCGTGGGCTCGTCGGCAAAGATCACTTTGGGTTGCGAGACGAGGGCGCGAGCGATACAAACCCGCTGGCGCTGGCCACCACTGAGTTCGTGGGGTAACCGATGCCCTAGTTCGCCTATTCCCAGCGAGTTGAGGAGGTCCTTCGCCTCCTCAACGCGCTCGGTGCGGTTCAAGACAATATTTTCGAGAGCTGTTAAGTAGCCCAATAAAAAGGACTGTTGAAAGAGAAATCCGAACTCGGTCAACCGGAGGCGCGCACGCTGTTGGTCGGTCATCTTGGCCAAGTCCTGACCGTGAAAGGTGATTTCCCCGTAACTCGGCTGTTTGAGGCCGCTCAGCAAGTAGAGTAGCGATGACTTTCCGGAGCCCGAAGGGCCCAAAACCGCCACAAACTCACCTTCGCTTATCGTTGTGGTCAGGTTGCGACAGGCAAAGACCTCCTTGCCATGATCGGCGTACACCAACCCGGCGGCTTTGGCTTCAATCATTGGCGGGGACTACCTCCTCACAGATTTCCTCGCTGAACCCTCGGCTGCGCAAAAATCGCCACGCCTTGGCCGCATCAACTTTCTCGTCAAATTTCTTTTTCAAGGCTTCCTGAGCGCGTTCCCGCTCGTTTGGAGATTCAATGTCGCCGGAGTAACCGCGGCTGTGCAGTTGCACCGCAAGCCGTTCGCTTCCCTTTCCCTTTGATCTCTCCACAAATCGTTGGGCCACTTTCTCGTCGGTCCAGTCGAGTTTTGCGTGTAGCTCTTTCATCACCGGTTCCGCATGTTCCCCTAACTCATGCCTTTCCAAGAGTGCGCGAATTTCTGATTCAAAGAGGTCTTTCCGTTTAAGCGCACCAAGCACCAAGGTGAGAGCTGAATTTAGCTCTTCCATGCGCCAATACATTCCTCGATCGTCTTTTGAGGCGGTGGAATGAGCTCCAAGCACTCAATTCCTTCCCACATGCCACGATCAAGCCCACCCGGGGCGAACTGCAAAGGCATCTTGGGATTACCAACACGATCACCCAGTCGGTAGATTTTTCCCAGCAGGGCGCCTTGGCAAGCAGAAATCAGCAGGGACCGTGTGGCATCGACGCAGGGATCACTTACCTGATAGCACTCGATCTCGGGGATTCCAAACTTCATCATTCCGAGAGTGTAAACATGGTTACCCTCGGTGCCCGACTTCGAAAGGACCTGAACCACGTCGCGAGCATCGATTTTGGGATCGGCTTGAGGGGAATGAAAAACCTGGTGCGGCAACAGATAGCTCCGGGTGATGGGATCGGCCACAACACCGCCCGTGAGATCAGCGAGCCTCGAGCATATTTCCAACAGGAACTTGATGGAGCTGTACACCATAGGGTCGTGGCTCTCGAAGGTGAGTTGCATCAAGGTCCAAGTAGCGCTGATTCTTGCGAGCAAATCGGGGTCTAGGCCCGCGGCGAGATTGGACCGAAGGAAGGGGGCCGGATCGAAGCCGGCTTCTTCTTTGCTTAGAACCAGCATTCGCATGACGGTTTTGCGGTCCATTGTGCTGACGGCATAGGCTCCACGCATTAAGGGCTGGCCCAAAATCTCAGGACTTGCCCCCCCTAGCAACGGAACGCAAAAGCCTTGAATCGCCCCATTGCTTGGCTTCGGGCTCGCGATTTGCACCGGTGATGGCAAACTCGCTTGAGCCGCCAAAACCGTCATATACGTGTTTCGGGTGATCCCAAATCCAGGAGTTTTGTGACTAAACTTCGGAAGCCGCATCACTTGTCAGCGTACCCCTCTTAAGCCACCGATCTTTGAAGCGATGTAACCAGCCCGCAACTTCTTCGCCCTGATAAAAGGCAATGTAGCCACTCACGATCGTAGTCGCAAAGAACGGGATATTGAAGCTGTACTCAATGTAGCTGTGAAGCGCAATGCCGGAGAGCAAGACCCACTTTCGAGCCGGAGGATAAAACACCAGAGTGCCGAGCGCAACTTCTACAAGCAAGGTTCCGTATGTAGTTAATCCCACGAACGGTTGTTGCTTCACAAAATCGGGAACCGGAAATCGATCGAACTCATGAAGCTGCGAAGAATACCAAGTTGCCGTGCCATCTACCCAAGTAGATCCGGTCCACTTCCACCAGGCAGTGAGCACGTAACAAATTGCAATCTGAATCTGAATAAGCCGCTGGGGCCAAAGCGAGACTGCTCGCTGAGCCAGCCCCCGACGCGCCTCAAAGAGCCGATCCAGCGAAAAGGCAGCCGAAGAATGCCCGAGCGCGAGGTAAATCACAAACAAGCGCAACAGGCTGTCACCGGCGTGGATGATGAGCGGGTTACGCAGATGGAGCGACGTCATTCCCAGCGCCAACAAGACCCCAGTGAAGCGCGCTTTGAAGCCCAACATGAAACACAGTGAAAGAATGAGCGAGCAAACCCAAACCGTAACCACCCACGTATCGGAGGAGTTCGGCCCAATCACCGAAATTCGCGGCATTGAGAACGGTAGGGTCATCTCCAGGCTCGAACCGTAGAAAATCTTATTGGAAGGGTAGGCCAACCAACGTGCCATCGTTTCTCCAGAAACAAAGCCCTTCTGCCCGAAGTAGTTCATCAGGTCGGTCCCCATAACGAGCAGGTTGGTGAATACAAAGAACCCGCACAGAACGCGCAGCAATCCCATCGATTCGGGACGTCCCCGTCCAAAGCACCAAACATCAACCCGCTTCAGCCAATCCATCAGAGCTTAGACTCCTCGACTTGATATTCAACGAGGAGCTCGTTGGAATAGGGACCGTCATTGGTGGGACTCTTGGAGTGATTACCATTCAAGAAGTCTGAAAAACTTATGGTCGGTGGAGTTATTTTGAGGTGCCGGTAAAGGCGGACAAGTTCTGGGGGGTTTTTGGGGTCAGTGTAGTTCTCTCGGGCGATCCATTGGCATAGGTCGGGCCAGAGATAGGCGTAATCTTCCGAGTTTGCTCGCTCGAAGAACTTTCGATATCGCTCCTTGTCAAATTTCTTGAAAAGCGGCATGGTTTTGATTCGGGGGTAAACCCAGTTTTTGACCGTACCGTCTTTGAACTGAACTTCGGCATCGCCCCAAACATCTCGGTTCGACGGGTTGGGGGCAAACATATCCCAGGATTGCCACACGCCAAAACTCAACATGTACTGCTGCACCGGGCTTGGCCTCAGCCAATCTTTGTTGAATTTCAAAAGAACATCGGTCCCGGTTGGGGGCAGTATTCCAACCGCGACACCGTTTGGCGGCGCGGGCAGGGTCCACACGAGGACCGCGAAAATGTGGAAGAAAAAGAGGCTCTTAAGGAGCGTTCTTTGCCACTTGGGTCGTTCTGGTTGCTCCACCCTTTCAGTTGTACCGGATATGGAAAGCCTGCGTCGGCGTACAATTAGACATTGGAAAAGATTCTTCTTGCGGCGCCTCGTGGTTTTTGTGCGGGAGTAGCCTATGCTATCGAGGTTGTCGACCTTGCCCTGAAAATTCATGGTGCCCCAATCTACGTGCGCCACGCTATTGTTCATAACGAATATGTCGTTCGTAGTTTTGAGCAGCGAGGCGTAATTTTTGTTGAAGATATCTCCGAGATTCCGGAAAACGCGGTTGTGGTCTTCTCTGCGCACGGGGTGTCGCCCGAGGTGCGGCGCCAATCGGCCGAGCGAAACCTTACGATTATTGACGCGACTTGCCCACTTGTAACCAAAGTTCACAACGAGGCCAAGCACTACGCCAAGAAAGACTTTTTCATGATCTATATTGGTCACGAGGGACACGTCGAAGCTGAAGGAACGATGGGAGAAGCGCCCGAGCGAATGGTGCTGGTTGAGTCGCCGGAAGATGTCGAGCGGCTGAATCTGCCTCACTACGAGAACCTTGCGGTTTTGACTCAAACAACGCTGAGCGTGGATGAAGTCCAGCGCACGATGAGTGCGCTGAAGGCCAAGTTTCCGCATATTCAAACCCCGGCGAAAGAGGATATTTGTTACGCGACAACGAACAGACAGGCCGCGGTTCGCGCCCTGGCGGCGGAGTGCGATTTGGTCTTGGTGATCGGCTCAACCATGTCTTCAAACTCAAACCGACTTCGCGAAGTAGCTGAAGCGCTCGGCGTTGAAGCCCACCTCCTGATGTCGCCGGAGGACGTGCAACCTTCGTGGCGCGAGAGGCGGGTTATCGGCATCACGAGCGGAGCTTCCACTCCCGAGCACCTGCTCGAATCCATCGTGGGCCGGCTCCTTGAATCTGCCCCCACGACTCCAGTAGAGATTCTCGAAACAATCAAGGAAGAAGTCAACTTCAAACCGTCACGCGACTTGATCCAACTGGCGATGGTCTCTTAGTTTTTCGGGAACTTTAGGAACCTTGTAAAACCCAGCAAATTCTTGCTGAACACTTCCATGTCGAGGGGACATTTAAATTTACATGGACATTCTAGACAACATCCGAATCGCCAAGCCGTGCAGTGAAGCATGGTCAGAAATGACCGGCGACGATCGCGTTCGACACTGTGAGAAGTGCAAACTCAACGTGTTCAATCTCGCCGAAATGACGTCTCAAGAGGCGAGAGAACTCATCCAGAATCGTGAGGGGCGCACTTGCGTGCGGTTGTATCAACGCGCCGATGGCAAAATCCTGACGAAGGATTGCCCTAGAGGATTGGAGACTTTCCGGTTCGGGATCGCACGCGCACTCACCGTTGCGGCGGGGCTTGCTCTCTTTTGCGTCGCCCTGGCAAAGCTTGACCAAAATGCGAAACCGGGACAGTTGACCCGCTACAAGGAGAAGGCTAAGGAGTTTGAGCCGATTCGGAAGATCATTGAGTTTGTGGAACCTACCAATTACAGCACAGTGGCAGGCGACATGGTTTACATTCCTCCTACAACGGGAAAGCCTTAATCCACCCAATCAGCGACGAAGATATTGGTTTCACCTTTTACGTTGCCGTTTCGGTTTGAGGCGAACACGATTTTGCGGCCATCTCGAGAAAACATCGGAAATCCATCAAAATCAGGTGTAAACGTGATCTGCTTCAAGCCGGAGCCATCGGTATTCACCATGAATAGGTTGAACTCGCGGCCCTTTGGATCGCCATAGTTTGAGCAGAAGATAACGCGTTTACCATCAGGATGAATGAACGGGGCGAAACTGGCCGAACCAAGCTTCGTCAGTTGGCGCTTATTGTTGCCATTAGAGTCCATGAGCCAAATCTCCAGCTTGCTTGGGCGAACCATATTTTGTGCAAAAAGAGCCTTGAAGTCGTCCAGCTCGGTTTGCGATTCGATCAAATCTCGGCGGTAGGCGATTTGCTTGCCGTCCCAGCTCACAAACGGTCCGCCATCGTAGCCTGGGTCATTGGTCAAACGGCGAATGTTAGTCCCATCGGGGTTTGCACGATAGATCTCGAGATCACCTTCAAAACCTCCGGTGAACGTAATGTACTTCCCGTTCGGGTCTACGGTGGTTTCGGCAAGATATCCGTTCTTGGAAACTAACTTTTTCAAACCGGTTCCGTCCACATTCGCCTTGTAGATCGAGAACTCCGGGTTCACCATCCAGACATAGCCCTTACTCATGTCGACCGGTTTCTGGGCTCCCTCATTGCGTTCATGCGTACTGCTGAAAACGATGCTCTTGCCGTCTGGCGTGAAGTAGCTACAAGTGCAACGGCCCAGCCCCGTGCTAACAAGCTTTTTCTTGGAGCCGTCCGCGTTCATCGTGAAAATCTGCTCATCCGGGAACGCGGGTTGTCGCGCTTGATAAATGATCTTCGATCCGTCTTTGCTCCAGTACGCCTCTGCGTTCTGCCCTCCAAATGTCAACTGTCGAATGTTCTTCATGTGTGGCTCGTCGGGCGAAGCTTGTACAGCACGCCACGTTGGCCAAGAGCTCATTTGAGTGGTTTGAGTGAGAAGCAAGGCGATCGAAGCAATCACGCATAAATGTTGGCGCATTTGGTTCATCGACTATTGACCAGCATGATGAACGTTTGCTTGGCCTATCTTGACGCAAAATTCATGTCCGGCGGACAAAAAAGCCCTGCGGGTTTACTACGTCCGCAGGGAAGTTGGAGGCACAAAAGCGACGGTGCGTTTAACCGGATTTACCAGCCGAACCTGTCTTGGTGATAAGAATTTGACCGGAAGTTATGAAGCTCCAGTTAAGACCAGCGGCTTTGCACAGCTCGGTCAAGGCAAACTTGAGGGTCACTCGGTCGAGAACTGCATCCATTTTGTAGGATGGAATCGAAGAATCGAGGATGATTTGAACTCCAGCTTGCTTGCCAAGTTCTTGGCAGAGAACGCGGATGTCAGTTTTCTTAAGATTTGTCTTTAACACTGAGTTAATAATCTGATCCTCACTCTTTGGCTTTGGGGTATTCGTTACCAGACGAATCGGTTGAGCCATTTTCGTTTCAACTTCGGGGAGCCTTTCAGCATAAACCGGCGGAACAAGAGTGGTCTTTACTGCCGCTTTCGGCTTGGCTTTGTCGATGTAATACACGCCGTCGCGCACCGTAAAGGCTAGATTCGCGTTCTGACAAACGACTTTGAGTGCATCTAGAAACGGACGGTCTTGCAACGAGATATAGAGAACAAATCGATTGCTCGGCGTGAAGACGTAGTTTTGCTTTGCCTGAGTGAATATCTCATGGATAACGGATCGAACGTCCTCGCCTTTGGCGTTGACATTAACATTTTGAGCGACGCTAAGGGTGGTCGCGAGAATGGAGAGAGTTATTAGGATCTTTTTCATGACTTAACCTTTGCTGATGTTGATGAAACTTGACGTGTTGGACTTGGAGGCTCGCTTCGAACGGGTCTTCGAAGCTCGGGAAACTGCGCGAACCGGAACTTTAGGCTTTTCGGAGACGCCTTCGCGCTTCGAGAACTCGTCGAGCGCCTTTTCCATGTCACCAGGATTTGTTTGACCCTCATCTTTGAGTGCAGCCTCAAAGAGGTCTGGGAGGGGCGCGGGCATATTCGGTTCTGGTTTGGCAATCTGAATCGCAGATGAGTCACCCGTTGTGACGGCCGGTTGCGGTCCACTCATTACGAAGTTAGTCGATTTGTTCGCGGCAACCGAGGTAGCCTTTTCGCCAAACAGGCGAGTTGGGTCTTTGGCAACTAT
>JBEBHJ010000063.1:0-20994 GCA_040081075.1 Fimbriimonadaceae bacterium
CCGTGAAAACCTTGGGCGAGACGCCCTAGCCACGGTCGTTCCCTCCTCCACCGTGCCCCGGCGGGGGAGGATCTGCGCCGCTCTGGCGTGCGCTGAGGAGGGGGTAATTCTCCCAAGCCGCCGTTAGAGTTAGCCTCGAAAATTTCCCCCATCACCTCGCTCAACCGGAGTTGGCGAGGGGCTTCCCCCTCGTGGCGCGGGGGAAGCGCTCACTCCGCGTTGAGTTCTTCCCACAAATAGCTGTCGTTCAGCCTCTCCCGGGCTGCCTCCTCAACGAAGAACTCGGTTAGTCCGCATTTTTTGCAAACTATGATGTCGAACTTGGCGCACGTGCCCCAGAATCCGATGCCCTTTAGATAACTAGGGCCGTGGCCGCCTGCCGATGGAACTCCGTATCGCACAAACAACTCCGTCGATCCGCAAGTCTTGCATTTTGCTTGTGGCATAGCAAATGTACGCGGCAGCACGAGTTGAAGTTGCACACCCCAATGCAATTTTGATGACCCTCACTGTCGCCGTTCGTTAGGCCACTTGGAAAAGGCCAAGCCGATCCAGAAGAGAGTCGAGACGCAGGGGATGAGGAAGAAGAGGGACCAATAAGACGGATAGCCCATTCGCTTTACCATGCGGCCGTTGCACCACAACGAGACCGCGCCCATGACCGCAAGCACCGCAACTATCACCCACCAAGGAGTGGTCTCAAGGACGCGACGAGCCGCTTTTTCTAGTTCGGCTTGCGTCACTTTTTCCTCCGTTTGGGCTTGGCGGTTGACTTTCGCCGATTGGTCCGGGTGGCGGGCCAATCGGCGAGAACCAGCCAAACTTGAAAGAAGAACCCGAGGACCGGCAAACTCCAAAGAATCCCAAGCCAGGGCGAGTTACCCGTTTTGCCCACGATCCGGCATTGGATGATCACCCAAAAAAGGAGGCAAAGACCCGTCCAAGCCAAAGGAATCCAGCCCAGGTTCAGTTTTGACCAATCAAACTCCTGAGCCGCAGCAAAAAACACATGCTAAGGACGGTAACGCTCTGGAATAATTTCCACCCAGCCATCGTTTACGGTGCCTTTTGCCAATCCAAACCACTCGACAACTTTAAGAACCGTGGTCAAATGCTCGGAGACGACCGCCACTCGATAACGCGAGGGTGACTGGGCAAAGATCGCGGGAAGTACAAGTTGGTCAGCCAAATATTCCTCAAATCCGCTGGGACCCTTCAGCCAAGCCGCATAATCTTGCAGGGCTTCATCGGCAACTTGCTCCATAGTCCTTCCCTTCGCCCCCAGTGCCGAAAAACCGGCAACACCGTCCGCCACCAGGGTAACCGCCACACCGGGGCTGGGGCCCTCGCGAAAAATCTCCTCAAACTGGGCGCGGGGATGCTTAGCCAACACGCGGGCTCGCACTCGATCGTACAGGTCGGGGCGCTCGATGCTTCCGTGAGTGATGCAGGTGAGTTGGGTATCGGTGTGATTCAAATCGAGGTCAATGGGCTCGGGCGCGGAGGGACGAATCGTTGCCACAACCTGGCCCCCACCCGCCGGAAAGAAGCCTGGCCGAACGCACTCTACCTCGGCATCCCAACCAAATCGCCTGATCGTCGGCAGAAACACATTGGCAAAATAGTCGATGGTTGGTGCCTTGGGGTTGTGGGTGCCCCCTGAAATCTGCACCCTCGAATCACCTTTGGACATCGCTAAGATCGGAAGCACGGTTTGCAAGACTAACGTGCACGAGCCCGCCGTGCCGATTTCAAACGTATAGGAACCGGGCAGGGCATGGCTATGAGGCTCAAATTTAAGGCGAGTCGAACCCAACTCCGCCCCCTCCAGGCTTGCGGCGCAGAGCGTGCCCGCCGCCTTCACGGCAACGAGATGTTGAGCCTGCAATCCAGGCTTGGGCCGCTTTCCTCGAATGTTTTCGATCTCGATCGACCGCCCGGTAATGGCAGCAAGCGAACAGGCGGTGCGCAAAATCTGCCCGCCCCCTTCACCATAGGAGCCATCAATTTTGAGGTTATCGCTCATGCCAAAAGGCTACCTAAAACCGGGTCACATTAAGCCCACTACAACTTCGTTGTGGAAGTGACGGCCAACCGGTGTTAGGCGCATTCGGTCGCCTTCGATTAGCAGCCAACCCCGATCAACCAACGGTTTGATCGCTTGTGGGGCGGCGAGGCTGTGGTGAACCCCTTCGACCAGTCTTAACCCCAACATCAGCCGCTCGGTGCGCTGAGTGTCCTCGTCGATTGGCTCCGTTTCATAAAACGAGTCTTGGTGCGCTTCCAGCGCGGCACAGTAGCGCTCAGGATGCTTCAAGTTGGTCGCACGTTGGCGTATTCCCAGCTCGATTTCGCGCAGCGACACGGCTCCTGGGCCGTAGCCAGCGTACTCTTCGCCCCGCCAGTAGCACAGGTTGTGCTGGCATTGGCGGTCCGGTTTGGCGAAATTGCTGATCTCATAAAAATCGTAGCCAGCCTCCTCGGCGATCCGAATTGACTGCTCATACATTTCCACCTGCTCGTCTTCACCAGGCAAAGGGAGGTCGCCCCGAAGGAACAACTTTTGAAATGGCGTGTTCGATTCAATGGTGAGGCAATAGAGCGAGAGATGCTCGGGATCAAGTGCAACCGCTTGCCGCAAATTCTCTGTCCACGCCCTTTGGCTTTGGTTCGGAAGCGCGAACATCAGGTCAAGATTGAGGTTATCAAAGCCAACTTCCCGCGCAAGACGCACCGCGCGCGATATTTCAGAGCCAGCATGCACCCGTCCAAGTGCAACTAAGTCAGATTCCACGAAGCTCTGGGCCCCCAAACTCAGTCGATTAAAACCCGCGGCTCGCATCGCCGAGAACTTATCAGAGTCGGCAGTCCCGGGATTGGCCTCGCTCGAAATTTCGCAGCCCAACACGGGCGGGTGAACCTCTATCACAGTTTTCAAAATCGAGAGGAGCTGTTCGGTTTCTAAAAAGGTCGGCGTTCCACCGCCAAAGAAAATCGTCTTTGCAGGGCGTCCGGCAAGAGGGCTTCGGCGAATTTCTTCGCACGTAGCGCGTGAAGTGCGGACCATGATCTCGCCTGACATGGCGTAGCTGTTAAAGTCGCAATACCCACACTTGCTTGGGCAAAATGGGGTGTGAATATACACGGCAATGGGCTTGCCCGATCCCCATGGACTTTCAGGGGAAGGCACTTGTTCGCTTACCGTTTCGACCACATGTAACCCATAACTGCTCCGACAATTCCAAAAACGATAACCGGCACTGCCGGTTGTTTGCAATTAATTCAACCCGAACCTATCGCTTTCATTAGAACGTGATAACCGAATCCGAGGGTCCCACCGCCGACAAACCCACCGACAATTGCGAGAATCATGCTTGCATTCTACGCCAAAACTTGTGTTTTCAGTGCTCAGGGCGGTACCCTTCTGCACGCCCATGGAACGTGATCTGCGTAGTTGCTCGGGCCCGTGGACCGGCTTTTGGATACTCGAACTAACTCGGGGCCTGATGAAGCTGAGTCTGAACTTCTCAGCCAATACCATTCAGGGAAGTGGACGCGACCCCAGCGGTGAATTTGAAGTCAATGGGATGTTCTGCGACAACACTTGGAAAGTGATGTTTACAAAATCGTATCCATCTCTCAAAGTGGATTACTCCGGAACTTGGGATGGTCACATGATCTACGGACGTTGGCATCTCGAAGACGCCTCTTATAGCGAATCGGGAAATTTCGAGATCTGGCCCGACAAATCGTCGGAAGAATTCACGTCAATCGAGGCTCAACTCGATGAATTTCTCAGTATGCCGGCTGGATAGACCTGCAAGCGTTACCGGGAGCACACCTCACAATTGAACCTAAAAGGTCGCTAGAACTACCTGATTCGTTGCTGGCTGAATGGATTACCTGCCTTTTTTGGGCCCCCAAGCGGAACATTCAAACCAAGAGCGGTGGACGCTCTGAATGTGATGAGGATGGAAACAACAATGACAATTCAAGATGCCAAGTCTTTCGTGGGGATGCCTTTGCGACTCACGTGGACAGGACGACGGGGCGATGAACAGACGGACCTCGTGTATGTTTTTAATGTGGGCTTCGTTCCACTGTATGGGCCATGTCTGATAACAGACAAAGGGGAGATTCGGCTCGATCGCGTCATGAACTTCGAAAGTGTGGTTCAGCAGATCGAAAAAGTCGCTTAGTTCCTCGACGGTCCACTGCTACGAGAATTGGCCGGAGCTCGCGCTCCGGTCTTTTTTTTGTCTAACCTTTTGATGCCCTCTTTAGGTGTTTTGGGTGTATCCGGGCCTTTCAATAATGGGCCAAAAATCGTTGTCGCTCCTAAAACCGCTACGGCTCCGATCGCTTTCCAAAGTTTCGATTTGATAGCCACCACTGTCCAGGCGAATGCAAATCCAGAAGCGAGTGGAGTCCAAACCGGTCCATGGGGTACCAGCATCCAACCCAGAACTGCTCCCACGACAAAATACAGCGTGAAAAAGCCCCACTTCACCACGGCGCGGCAAAATCGCCAGAAGAAGAATAGAATTACGGCTCCACCCGCAATAAGCGTGAGCTGTTCCATATGTATAGCTTAGACGCGCTTCCACTTCCCTTTGTAGCGGCAACGGCACTTTCGCCATAATGTTTCCATGACTAGAATCGGATTCGCCGGTGTTGCTCACATGCATTCACATGGCTACGCGCACGCGTTGGGCAGTTTGGTCAGCGGAGTTTGGGATGATGATTCTGATCGCGCGGCCAGTTTTGCCACCAAATTTGGCGTGGCGCAGTTTAGCTCCCTAACCGAACTCGGTACCGCCAGCGATGGAATCATTATCACGAGTGAGAACACCAAGCACGTCCCCCTGATCCGCCAGCTCGCACCTCTTGGCAAGCCGATCTTGTGCGAAAAGCCGCTAGTAACAAGCGAAGATGAGGCGCAAGAACTGATCTCCATCATCGCCGAGACCGGGGTTCAAGTCATGACCGCGTTCCCCTGTCGCTATTCTCCAGCTTTTCAAGCCTTAAAGGGGAAGGTCAAAGACCTCGGCCGAATTCGTGCCATCTGCGCAACAAATCGAGGGAAATGCCCTGGTGACTGGTTTGTCCAAAAAGACATGTCAGGCGGCGGGGCAATGATTGACCACGTTGTTCATGTCTCAGATCTGCTTCGCAACCTCCTCGGTGAGGAAGTCTGCAGTGTTCAGGCGCAAACCGGCAATCGCATGTACGAACAAGACTGGGAAGATACCGCCATGTTAACGCTGGAGTTCCCTAGCGGAATCTTTGCAACCTTGGATTCAAGCTGGAGCCGCAGTACGACATTCAAGACATGGGGTGATGTTACGCTCAATGTTGTGGGCGAGAGCGGCACAATCGAACTCGATTTGTTCGGTCAGACCCTGGAAGTTTACGGTGGTAACGGGCATCAAGCTCATGGCTACGGGAGTGACATTGACGCTGGTCTTGTTGCCGATTTCAAGCGGG
The DNA here is from genome assembly GCA_040081075.1 of Fimbriimonadaceae bacterium. GTDB lineage: Bacteria > Armatimonadota > Fimbriimonadia > Fimbriimonadales > Fimbriimonadaceae > JANJUB01. Next base: position 5,488 of record JBEBHJ010000063.1, read on the forward strand.
TCATTGCTGGAGAGATACCCCCACCCGTCACCGCATATGATGGAATTCAGGCCGCAAGAGTCGCCCTGGCTGGATACAAGAGCTCAGCTACCGGAAGCGTCGTTGAAATGGATCATGGAGTCTTAATCAATTGATGGCACGATAATATATATAGCGGCGTAGGAATATGTTCATGAAAAACGTTGCTATCATTCTCGGAAGCATCCGACAGGGCTCAAACAGCCAAGCCATCGCCAATGCCGTATCAGAACTCGCACCAGTGGGCCTGAAGTTCGAAGTCCTACACCTTGGCGCCTTGCCCCTTTACAACCCTGACCTCGACGGCTCCGATCCCGTGGAGTGGGTGGAGTTCAGAGCCAAAGTAAAGTCGGCTGACGCAGTACTCTTCATCACGCCCGAGCACAATCGGTCGATCCCGGCCGCCTTAAAGAACGCCCTCGACATAGGTTCACGACCCTATGGAGGCAGCGCCTGGGATGGCAAACCCGGAGCAATCATCAGCCACTCCGTTGGGATGACCGGCGGATTCGGAGCCAACCACCACTTGCGCCAATGCCTCACCTTTTTGAACGTGAACACAGTTCAACAGCCCGAAGTGTATCTAGGGTCCATCGGAGGCTCTATCGCTGATGGCAACGTTACGAACGAGGGCACTCGCGACTTCCTGACGAAGTTCTTAGGAGTCTTTGAGGCGTGGATTAATAAGTTAGCCTAACTATTGGTTGCGGCTTGAGGGATCTCAGGCGAGTTCAGCGTTATTGAGACCGGGGTAATACTTCGGAATCGATAACGTTGAAACGCCACTGGGAACCGACATTTTTGGATAATTCGACGCGAGGTATCTCAGGAAGTCTTTCGCTCCTTCTTGCTCCGTTTCTGAGCCGGAGTTAAACACAGAAAAAACGTGTCGCGCAAACACGGTGCGGCTCGGGTAGATCAAAACGTAATCTGGATTGCTTGCGGCCGCACTCTCAAGAGAAGAAGCATAGTTGAGCACACAGTCAGCGTCTAGAATGCCACTAACAAAGGCCTCAATATGGGATTTTGAGCCTTCAGGCGCATCGACAAATCCAGTGCGCTTCAACTTTGAAAGAAAGTTCTTGAAGCCGGCTTTGTTGCTTAGACCAGTTAGGTCACTCGGACTTTGCGTTGTTTGGGCGAATCCCCAAAGGGCCCAACCCAAAACCAGTGTTCCTGAACTTGAGTCAAGTGGATTAGCAAAGGACCATCGCAACTTACCGCTGGAAAGTTCTTCCCACGGGTTTGATGAACTGAACACTTCGCGAACCTTCGCCTCGCTCGATCTCTTCGCCAAAACTGCTACTGGCACAGAAGTTATCACGCGATACGACTCCGGATCATCTAGATTGACGGCTTCTTCGCGCCACTTGCCACTGTATGCCTCGGCAAAGCGTCGCCCAAGTTCGTCGCAGCTCGCCATCCACCCAGATATCCCCTGCAAACCCTTCGGGCCGGCCGCAAGCAAGGTGTGAAGGGCTTTTCTTGTTTCCTTCGGCGGACTGAACTTGAGCGTGAATCGCGACTGACTCTTCTCGTAGCCAGCCTTTAAACCTTGCAGGACCTTGGTGTGGTGCTGCTGGCGAGGACTGTGATTGTTTGCCGATTTCCGGTCGGCATTGAATTGTCGCCTCCGGATGGCTGATCGCCTTGTTTGACCGAACCACTTGCGCTACCAGTTGGGCTCCCCAAAAGTTTCCACCCACCCACTCCCAAACCAATCAGGATGAGCAGAATCGCAACCTTCCCAACAAGGGTTATCTTCATAACATGTGATACGGTCTTAGTTGGTTAGCGGAGGCGGTCCTTAACAGAGCCTTAATAACTCGTTAGGCGGGCTCTTCTTCGGCCATTTCAACTTTGGCTTCTGGCTCAGGTTCTGCTACAGCAACCGGGGCATTCGGATCGAACACTGTAACATTGACCGTGGCATCCACTTCGGCGTGCAAGTCGATCATGACGGGGATTGTCCCGAGCTTCTTTATTGGCGAGAACAGTCCGACTTGGCGCTTCTCTACCGTAACTTTTAGTTGAGCGGAAATCGCATCAGCAACATCCTGAGAGGTTACGGCACCAAACAGCTTGCCCAGCTCGCGACCGACTTTGCCTTCGATCTTAACTTCCTGCCCTTCAAGCTTCTCCTTGAGGGTTTGTGCGGCGGCAATCGTATCGGCGTTCCGTGCAGACATTGCCTTCTTGCGGCGCTCCAAGACTCCAAGTTGGTTCTTGTCGGCGATAATCGCCATGCCACGTGGGAACAAGAAATTGCGCGCATAGCCGTCGGCTACCGTTACCACGGTGTTCTCTTTGCCGAGCTTCGGCACCGATTGTTTCAAAATCACTTTCATCAGAAAAATCCTATTTACGGAAGCCAAACCCGAGCAAAAGCGCGTTGCGTTTGAAAACTGAATTCGCTCCGATCCACCCGTAGAACCCGCTTCCGAGCTCGTATCTTGCGCGAACATCCAAGCGAGGATTGTTCACATCAAAGAGATCGCTCCTCAGCGACAGACCACGCGCGATTTGATATTCTACCCCGAGACCAGGCTTACTTGCATAGACTCCGTACCTGATTTCTCCTTTTCCACCATGAAATGGCATGCCAGCCTGTAAGGTAATCCGATTCGTTTCGAAGGCATCAAACAGTCCAAAGTGAATCGGCGTCCCCCCTGCGTTGATGGTTCCCTCTATATCAGTGCGGTAATGGCGGGGCCGGGATTCTCCAATAATATCGAGGTTAGCCTGAAGGTCAATCTTCTTTCCGCCAAGCGAACCTCCCAAGAATTTCTGGATTTGTTTGGTGATTGTCTTCGCCTCGTCGGCAATCTCGTTCGCCTTTTTGGTGAGTTCAACCGTGTTAGCTGAGATCACGACCCCGTTTTCGGCGATCTTCTCGCCGTTTGCTGCAATCTTGGTTCCGCTCTCGGTCATCTTTTCAACGTTTGACATCGTGTTCGCCAGTGGATCACGCAACTTGGGGTCTGTCACCATCGCATTGAGATTTCCAACCAACTCGGTGGCTTTCGTAGAAGTCTCGTTGAGCTTCGTTAACATCGCCACGGCTTGATCGGTGAGCTTTCCGTCTTTCAAGAGCTTGGTTACCATCTGAGTGCTTTGGCGCACGTCTTTCAGAGCCATCGTCGCCGAATCCAGGGCGAGACCAATTTTCGCCTGATTTGCCAGCACTAACCGATCAATGCGAGTAGCCAATTGTCCAAACTGCCCGACGGTTTGCTCCGAGGTGTTCATGAGCTTCGAGACCCCCCCAACGAGTTTTCCATCCTTGAAAGTTCCCTGAACATCGGCCATAAGCGACTGCGTTGCCTTGAGGGTCTTTTCAAGCTCGGCGAGAGTCCCCTTTGCTTCAGGCATGAGTGAATCTAGTGGAGAGCCTCGTTTGCCAAGCAAGGTGGTTCCTTTCGGAAGAAAGCTCGTTTCAGATCCGGGAACGATCATGACCGGGTTATCGCCAAAACCGATCAGTGATGAAGGAATCGTGATCGTGCTGCCAGCAGGCACTTTGACACCCTTCTTCAATTCCAATGTCAATTTGGCACGGCTCGCGGTTTCAAGTTCAACCGCCGACACCTGCCCTACTCGCACGCCGGACATCAATATCTTGGAGCCAGATGTGATCCCCCCTGCATCGGGCATTGTTGCGTAGTAGATGTCAGTTTCAGGCTTGAAAAAGCTCCGGCCCAAGACGGCGTAGCCACCAAACAGAAGGCCCGCAAAGATCAGAACAAACAAGCCAACTTTCCACGCGCCACCCATAAGGGAAGTGTAGCGCAAATTCCAACTCAAAAAATGGGAGAAAATCCCTAGTGAACTAACGCATGAGTCGTGCGTCTGAGATAACATACAAAGTGAGGAACCGAACATGAATGATGTAACCCGAAGAGACTTGATGAAAGGCGGCGCTATGATTGCCGTTGGACTTGTTGCCCCGCGATGGTTTTCCCGCATTGCTGAAGCGGACATTCTCAAGGTGGCCCAAGGCGGTAAGGCAACCGGCGACACGGTGTTGGTGGTTTGTCAGTTGTCTGGCGGAAACGACGGCCTCAATACTCTGGTTCCCTATGCCAACAAGCGCTACTACGAGTTGCGACCCGTTCTTGGTATCCCCGAAGACAAAGTCTTAAAGATTTCTAACGATATTGGTTTCCATCCGGGAATGAAGGGCTTTTCCGAGCTGTTCTCGGAGAAGAAGGTGGCTGTAATTCAAAATGTTGGCTATCCAAATGCCAATCGTTCGCACTTCAAGAGCATGGATATCTGGCACTCTGCGAGCCCCGAGCAGACCATGAAATACGGTTGGATCGGAAGGCACTTTGATCAGCAGATGGGGGTCGGCACCCTCAACCCTGTCGTAGCTCTTGGACTTTCAACCGACAAGCCCCTCGCGCTGACGGCCAAGAACGCCAGCATTCCCTGCTTCGCCAGCTTGGTAGACGTTCAATCCATGGTTGGCGACCCCGATGCGGAGGCAATGCTGAGAAAGATTCAAGGCATGGACGCTATGGAAGGTTCGGCAACCCGAGTCGTACAGCAAGCAAATCGAAGCGCTCTTGACGCGATGTCAGTTCTCAACAAGCAGCTCAAGGAATTCACTCCAAAACAAACTTACGGTAACGACGCATTTGGCAATGGTTTCAAGCAGATATCCCAACTCGTGGCAACTTCTCCTGCTACACGTGTGGTTTATTTGAGCAACGGCGGATTTGATACCCACGCGCGACAAGCCGAATCGCAAGAGAAACTGTTAACTAACCTCAGCAACGCCGTGCTCGCATTCCAACGCGAGATGGAAGCCATTGGTCGGGCCGATAAAGTTGTGGTTCTCGTTTTCTCAGAGTTCGGTCGGCGAACCTATGAGAACGCTTCGGGAGGTACGGACCATGGCGCCGCTGGTCCAATGTTCCTCATTGGCCAGAATGTTAAGGGCGGACTGTACGGGAAACTTCCGAATCTCAATGATCTAGAAGATGGCGACCTCAAGTTTGATATTGACTTTCGCCAAGTTTATGCGACCGCCCTAGATAACTGGATCGGCGGTGACTCTGGCATGGTTCTCGGAAAAGAGTTCACGAAGATTGGCGCGATCTAAAGCGGTACTCTTTGGGCTCAAATGAGTCTGAAACCACTGGAATGGACCGACGCCGGGTTGCGAATGCTTGATCAGCGTGGCCTGCCTTTACGCCAAGACTGGATCCTCCTCGAATCGTTCGAGGAGGTCGCCCAGGCTATCCGTGATATGGTGATTCGTGGAGCGCCTGCAATTGGGATCGCGGCTGCTTACGGGATGGCTCTAGCCGCTAAATCTGGATCGGATTTGAGAGTGGCCACTGAAACGTTGGCCGAGAGCCGCCCTACAGCCGTGAACCTCTTCTGGGCACTTGATCGTATCAGCAAACTAGGTTCCACCGATTTCGAGGCTATCCTTGCAGAAGCAAAGGCGATTGAACTCGAAGACCTTCAGATGAACCTTTCGATCGGGCACCATGGGGCTCGTCTGATTCCCGAAAACGCACGAATCCTCACCATCTGCAATACTGGCGCGCTGGCGACGGCGGGGCATGGGACCGCTTTAGGTGTTATTCGTTCGGCCATGTACCAAGGCAACGAAATCTTTGTGTATTCGTGCGAAACCCGCCCCCGAATGCAAGGGCTCCGACTCACCGCTTTCGAGCTCACCGAAGAAGGAATCCCTTTCAAGTCGATTGCTGACGGTGCCGCCGCTTCGATGATGAAAGCAGGCATGATTGACCTCGTGATCGCCGGAGCTGATCGAATCGCGGCAAACGGGGATAGCGCAAACAAGATTGGAACCTATGCGCTTGCGGTTGCCGCAAAGCACCATGGCATCCCCTTCTACATTGCGGCCCCCTCTTCGACTCTGGACCGAGAAATCCCCGACGGATCGCACATCCCCATTGAGGAGCGATGCGCCGATGAGCTGACGATGATTGATGGAGTGAGAGTGGCGCCCGAATCATGCCCCGTCTTCAATCCAGCCTTTGATGTAACTCCCGGCGAGCTGATCACGGCCATCATTACGGAAGAGGGTGTGTTCCATTCGCCCTACGCCTTCGCAAACAATGGCGCATAATTGCGGCATGGACTTGGCCAAGCAACTTTCCTACAATTATGTTTTTCGAGGGCTCACCCAATCCGCGATCAACGGCCTCGCCGCTATTGCAAGCGTGCAAACATTTCGTGGCGGCGATACCCTCATTCGGCAGTTTGATTACAACACTGATGTGATGGTCATCTTAGAGGGCGAAACGCTCATCCGTTCGTTCTCTGGTGACTTAATCGCAGAATGTGGCCCTGGCTCAATCCTGGGAGAGATTTCACTCATTGACGATCAGCCTAGGTCGGCTACTGTGGTGGCCAAAGGGGACTGCCAAGTCGCAATACTTCCGAGCATAGCCTTCCGCGGAATAATGGATTCTGATCCACGAACGGCCGCTACGGTCATGACAAATCTGAGCAAAGTGCTCTGTCGAAGATTGCGCGCTATGAACGTCCAACTGGACTCCATCGGGTTAAGTGGCTAGCGAGGTCGTCATTATCGGCGGTGGTGCTATCGGGCTTTGTTGTGCTCACTACCTGCTAGCCGATGGACATTCCGTAACGGTGATTGAACGAAACGGGGGTCGCGGGGGTACGTCTTGGGGCAACGCCGGAATGGTGGTTCCTAGTCACTTTGAGCCTCTCGCAAATCCTGGAATGCTCAAGTTGGGTCTGAAAATGATGCTGAACCCCGAGGGCCCGCTTGGATTTGGAGGGCTCAATCCTGAACTCCTGGGCTGGATGCGGCGTTTTATGTCACACGCAACTCACGAGCATGTTGAAGCAACGAGCCAACTCATTCTAGACCTCAACTTACAAAGTCGCGAACTCTACCGCGACCTCATCGGCGACAAACTCAGCCTAACGGGCATGTTGATGGTTTGTAAGACCGAAAACGCCCTCGGCGGAGAAAGAACTCTAGCCAAAACCGCGAACAAATTGGGCCTCGCGACCGAGGAGTTAGATCGATTTGATCTGGCCAAACTTGGATTCGATGCTCTCGGTGCCATCCGGTTTTTGGACGACGCCTTCCTGGCGCCCACCACCTTCCTCACAAACCTTCGATCCAACCTACTTAACCAAGGGGTGCGGATTGTTGAAGCGGACGTGAAAGAGATCAACTCATCGAGTGTGAAGACAAATTCTGGAGCCATCGGTGGCGACAAATTCGTGCTCGCCGCCGGAGCTTGGAGCCACCGACTGGTTGCAAATCTGCCCCTGATTCCGGGTCGCGGATACGGCTTTACCGTTTTGAATCCACCGAGAAGCACGGAGAACTGCGCCATCTTGGTAGAAGCTCGGGTTGCAACCACTCCTATGGACGATGGCCAAAGGTTCACAGGGGTGATGGAGCTCGGCGCTTACTCCAGTGAACCGAATCCACAAAAGCTCGACAAGATTAGAACGTCAATTCCAGAGTATCTGCCCGCGTATGAGAACCACATATTCGATGAGCCTGTTTGGGTGGGGCACCGACCGTGTTCTCCCGACGGGCTGCCCTACATAGGTTCGTTTGCGGGAAAACCAAACTTGCTTGCCGCAACCGGACATGGGATGATGGGCATGAGCCTTGCCCCAATTACAGGCAAACTAGTTTCGCAACTCATAAACGATTCTCCGACTTCAATAAACATTGCAAAGTGTTCCCCCAACCGATTTCTTTAGGGCAGCGGCTTCTCCGGGTATCTTCATCCGGTGGATTCGGCAATCGCGGTTGCAATGGAGGGCATTACCAAGCAATTTGGAACCGTGGTCGCACTTGATAATGTTTCTTTGAACGTAAGGAAGGGGTCAATCCACGCTGTAGTCGGCGAAAATGGCGCCGGCAAAACCACATTGATGAAGATTCTGTATGGGGCTTATCCCGCCACTACAGGACGTTACTCGGTAAACAGTAAATCGCAAAGGTTCAAGAATTCTGCGGAGGCTATTTCGGCCGGGATCGGAATGGTGAGCCAACACTACAGCATCATTGCTGAGCTAACGTGCCTGGAAAACCTCATGCTTGGATCGGAGCCAGGGTGGATGATTAGCAAAACGCCGGCCATCCAGCGAGCAAATGACCTGGCCAAACAAATGGGATTCCAGTTTGATTGGGAAGCTTCGGCTGCTACTCTAAGCCCAGCCGGTGCCCAAAAGCTTGAAATCCTCAAGCTCCTTTGGCGAAACTCTCAAATCATGATTTTGGACGAGCCAACGGCGATGTTGACTCCTCAAGACAGCGATGCCCTTTTTGCTTCACTAAAGATGCTGGTGGACCGAGGGGCAACCGTCATTGTGGTTACCCACCGATTGCCTGAGGTCATTGAACATTGTGATCATGTCACCGTGCTTCGCGGAGGCAAGTTGGTAGCGGACGAGCCTGTCAACGAGAGCGAGGCCAACCTAGCGAGCCGCCTCGCCGAGCTCATCGTCGGTCATGCCGTGACCATGCCAGAACCAAGGGTGGCAAACCTCGGCGAATCCATTTTAGTCGTACGTGATGTCATGGTGAAGGGGTCTCGAGGCGATGATGCCGTTAAACGTGCGAACTTCGAACTTAGGGCCGGAGAGATTGTAGGGGTTGCTGGTGTGGATGGTAGCGGCCAACGCGAACTTTTCGCGGCGCTCTACGGCACGACCCCTATCGCCGCCGGCAAAATTGAGTTTCACGGAGCAAGTATTCCTGCGACGCCTAGAGAACGGTTGCAGGCTGAAATCCGCTGGATTCCCGAAGATCGCCATGCTCAAGCCGTGATCGAGGAATGGCGGCTGGACGAGAATGCGGCCCTTGGGCAGCAACGCCAAACCCCATATTCAGACGGCGCCCGAGTGAATCGCACCGGAAGGAAAGAAGCAGCCGAACAAATTGCCGCAAAGTTCAAAACGAAGTTTGGCAAGATTAGCGATCCTATCGCGAGCTTGAGCGGAGGCAATCAGCAACGCTTTGTGAACGCTAGGGCCCTGTATGCGTCGCCGAAACTAATCCTCGCCTTTCAACCTGCGCGAGGGCTTGATATTGAGGCAACGCGAGCCTTTTATGAAGAACTTTCTTCGGCAGTGACCGCGGGAGCAACCGCTTTGGTGGTCAGCTTTGATCTTGATGAACTTCTGCAATACACGGATCGGATCCTGGTGATGAACCGCGGCGAGCTCTACGATGCTGGACAAACTCGTGACCGACTCGATATTGGAAAACTCATGGTGGGCGCTGCATGAATTGGCGACTCACCTTCCTCATTGTTGGCTGTCTCGCCGCGATTTGGGCCCTTCTTTCAATCGGCGGCTTCCCCGTTGCAACGGTTTTCAAGGACATGGTTTTTGGTTCATTTGGGAACGTAAAGATCTTTTCGAAAACTCTGCGAGAAGTGGCGCCCCTGCTTATTGCTGGCACCGCTGTCTTTGTTGGCTTGAGGGCAGGCTTGTTCAATATCGGCGTAGAGGGGCAGTACACCGTCGGTGCCTTGGCCTGCGCGGCTGTTGCCGTCTGGATTCCTGGGCCAGTTGGAATCGTGCTCGGAACAATTTGCGGCATGATCGTTGGCGCACTGTGGGCGTTTCCGGCCGCCTGGATCAAAGCGTATCGAAACGGCCACGAAGTGATCACGACGATCATGCTTAACAACATTGCCACGTTTGCAACAACGGCCCTCGTAGCCGGGCCCCTAAAAGATCCCGCCTCAGACAATACGAGTACCGCATCGATTCCGATGATGCTTCCTAGCCTTACCAAAAAACCCGAGATCACAATTGCACTCATGGTCGGAGTCACGTTGGTGACTCTGCTCTGGTATTGGATCAAGCGAACGGTGGCTGGGTATGAACTGGAAGCGGTAGGAGCAAACCCTAGCGCCGCCGAAATGGCCGGAATAGCGGTGCGCCGAGTGACAATCTCGGCAATGCTTGCTTCGGGCGCAATCGCCGGACTGGCTGGTGCCCTGCAGGTGCTGGTCGTAGAGGGTCGATTCTACAAGGATTTCGCCCAAGGGTACGGCTTTGATTCCCTGGGTGTTGCGCTCTTAGCCGGAGGAAACCCCCTTGGGCTAATTCCGTCTGCATTTGCATTCGGCGCAATAAAGAAAGGGGCATCTTTCATCACCGTAGAGCACGGCGTTCCCAAGGGCATGACCCTCATTATTCTGGGGTTCTCCATCGTGGTTTTTGCCGCTATGCGTTACCGGAAACAAGCAATGAGGGTTAGCCAATGAACGATCTAATAACCCTCTTCGCGGGAACGATTGGCCTTTCCGCTCCCTTGATTTTGGCGGCGATGGGCGGATTGGTAAGTGAGCGGTCAGGCATCATCAACATCGCCCTAGAAGGAAAAATGCTGATTGCTGCGGTTGCGGTGTGGTTAATCGGTGTGAACACGGGCAACCCGTTTCTGGGTCTTGCTGCCGGAATTGGGGCGGCATCGCTCCTAAGTGTTTTCCATTGGATTCTCACACAGAGATTTGCAGTGGATCACGTTGTGAGCGGAATGGCAATCAATGCACTAGCATTTGGAGGGTCAAACTTCCTGGACAAGAAGTACACAAACCCTTCGCAAGTCAACTTCGCAAAGTTCGATTCCTGGCTGTATTGGATTGTCGCAATCGGTTTGCCAGTTGTGATTTGGATTTACCTCGCCAGAACACGAGGCGGGCTGAGGCTTATGGCCGTCGGCAATGATCCCGACAAATCTCGCCAAATGGGGCTTTTCCCGCAGCGCATTCGTCTGTTTTCGCTGGTCGGAACGGGTGTTTTTTGCGGCATCGCTGGTTCGCTGATTGTTTCCTATGCCGGTTCTTTTAATGATGGAATGACCTCTGGCAAAGGCTTCATCGCGCTGGCTGCACTCATTGTGGGTGGTTGGCGACCGATGCCAGCTCTGATTGCCTGTCTCGTTTTCGGCATGTTGAATCAACTCCAAATTCAGTTTCAGGGTGTACCTGTCGCGGGAGTCATGGTTCCAAACTGGGTATGGTTAAGTCTGCCCTATCTTGCGACGGTCGTTGCACTGGCCGGATTCATGGGCAAGGATCGCACGCCCAAGGGACTCGGCAAACCATGATCATTCTCCCTCTTTTAGCGACCCAAGCAAACGCCTTTGCTGTGTTTGATTCTTGCGCAAAAACACACGCAAGTTTGAAAGCAGCGTCAGCCGTAATAACGGTGAAGGGAAAGGCATCCTCGCGGTATGAAGTCGCTTTTATTCAGCCCGACCGTGCGCGGATTCGGCTATCGAGTGTAGCCGCAGGCGGTACCGCAGCTTCTGAGCGTGTTTTTACTTTGGTAGGCAGCAAGGTCTATGGACTTGATCTGAAAACGAACGAGTGGCTCGAACGCTCGGCAGGAACCACGGGCAATATTGCCTATCGTTTAAGCAGTGTCGTTGGTCAGTTGGACGACCCCGCGAATATCCTCCTCATCCCCAGCCGGGCAAAGGATTATCTTGGGCTTTTTAAGACCATGCCTGGGTGGGTAGTTAGTCGCAATTCCTCAGATATCACCGTGAGCACCTCGCTTAAGAACATTGGAGATTACAGTTTTAAGTTCCGCGCCGATGATAAGCGGCTTCTGAGCGCCGACATTCATACGCGTGGCCAAACGCGGACAGTCTGGACCTACAACTACCGCACTACGCCCACTTCAATCGCGTTCACGCCGCCCGCTCGCGCGCGAAAGGTTGCTATGTTTCAAGATCGCGCTGCACCCCCGGCATTTGAATCTAAGGCAGCACAAGCAATCTATCAAGCCTCAGTCGGCGCCTATCGAAAGTTGCCGAACCTCAACTACACCGTCACGGATGGCATCACTACCTTTGATGTCAATTTCACACGCAACAGCGCCATTCAAAAGAACCGGCTCTACAGCTTCTCTTACAGCAACGGTTCGTTGGCATTTGGTTCAAAGTCCATCAAATGTAACGCGGCTGACATCGAACTTCACTTGGAGCGCGCCAAGATCGGGGTGGAGCCCGTATTGAAGGCGCTCATCAACCATAAGAACCCCGTTGAGAGGCTGCTCACCCAAGGCATGAAGGTTCGCGTGATCGGAAATCTCAAGATCGGACAAGTCATGAATGACCTTATTGAGGGCAAGTCAAAGGAGTACCGTGTCATGCTTGCCATTCGCCGAGACACGCACCTCATAAGCAGCGCAACCTCCGAAAACTACGACGGCAAAGGCAACCGCGTAGCTCGCGTCGAACGCAGGTTCACTTATCGCTAGCTGTACGCTGAAAAATTGCGACGGCGATGTCTTCGGCTGAGGGGCAGTAAGTTCCTGCCTCGATCTGCTTGCGGAGTGCGTCTAGCCTATTCATACGATCCTTTGTTGTCGCGGTCGGTCCTGCGACACCATTAGAATCGGCGAGTTGTACCGCCTGAATCAGCGCACAATTGACAGTGTTTTGCCCTAAGTCCCTAACGTTCATGGTTTCCTCCAATCGGTTTGGACAGGCAACCCGGCTATCTCACTTTTGGGCGAGACCCGTGGCTTTGCGTGATCGGGGTCGCCCCCGTCGTGCCGTTTTCTGCTTTGCCATTTCAGTTATCGGAAAACCTAACAAACTTCTTTAGGTTTGATTGAAAGAATTTTAAGAAAACTTCAAATTCACGTCTTCGCGCTTTTGTAGCTCTGCTAAGAACCGAGTTCCCGGCATTCCATTTTCATACCGCAAACACCCGGCTGGCATACCTCCGGTGGCAATGTCAATCGCGTAGATTGCGCATGAAAAGCCAGTTAGCCGTTCCATGGAAGTAAATCCGGTTCGCTTACATTGCTTATCAAAGATGTCAACCTGTAGTCGGCAAGGCTCACCGTTCTTGGTGCCTACTCCAACGCCTCGAACAGCGCACAAGTCATCGTCCACAAACGCCTCAAGGGCCTCGCCGAACACTTTGTAGAAAAGATGTCGCGGAACAACTTGTTTGCCGTCTACTTCGATCTCGTTTGGATTCCAGAATCCGAAATCCTTAAAGATCTTGATCCGCTCGCAATGTCCAGGGAATCGGATCGTCTTGTACTCGTAGTTCGCAACTCGCCCTTGAAGCGTATAGGGCGCCGTGGATGTCCCACCCGAAGTTACGAACGCTTCCATGGGACCAAGTTGGTCAATAGTCAGATCTTCAAGTTCAGTCAGCGTGTCAATCAGGCAAATCTGCCCATCTCTGAGGGCAACCGCCTGAAAATCATATTCCGTGACCAATCCTTCAACGTTAAAGGTCAACTTATAGTTGAAAGGCGGTTTGGGGTTCTGCGGCAAGACTCCGCAGTAGAGGTTGACCTTATCACAAGAATCCATGCTCTCGATGAGATACATGCCAATGGAGTTCACCAAACCTGGAGCCAAGCCGGTATCGGGAACGAGGGTAACACCCGCTGACTTCGCCATTTCGTCCATTGCTAGGGTCTCCATCGTAACCTCTGTGTTGCCCCCCAAGTCCACCATGCTCGTCTTGGTTTCAATCGCAACCTTCGCGATCTTTGGATGCATCCAATAAGGAACGCAGCTTAAGAGGACATCGACATCAGCGAGAAAAGCACCTAGGTTTGCGGGATCTAGTGCGTTGACCTGGTGCGGCCCGCAAACGGCGGAACCCACAAGGTCATTGACACGCCATGCGCTTTTGTTGGCTTGTTCAAGGCTCACATCGCCCATCTTGATTTTGGCCGCATCGCCAAATTTAGCGAGGTCATAAGCGGCGGCGGTGCCTTGCATACCCGCGCCTAATACAGCATAAGTTTTACTCATCTTCGTTGAAATCTCCCTTCACGCCACTTCATCATTGAAGGGTTGGAAGTGCAGAATTGTACCTGAGGCCGGTCGGGTAGCCTCTTACCCATGCGCCTCGCATGGGTAACCTGCCGTGAACTTCCAGAACCAGATCATGACGAAGAATTGGCCCTGTCCTATTTGCGCGAAAACGGATTTGCGGCTTCCGCAGAGCCCTGGGACGACGATGTCCGCTGGGAGAGTTTTGACGCGGCAATTCTAAGATCCTGCTGGAACTACTATGAGCAACCTAAGGCTTTTTTGCACTGGGTTGATCGGGCAAGTCAGGCGACAAGACTGCTGAACCCTGCTCCGATTCTTAGATGGAACGTTGACAAGATTTACCTGTTTGATTTAGAGCAAAAGGGCGTGCCGGTAGTTCCTACCGCGCAAGAAATCAATCTGGATTGGCAAGAGTTTGTGATCAAACCGAGAGTGTCGGCGGGCTCTTATCAAACTCGCGTGTACACCCGCGAACAGATTGATGATGCGGTCGCATTTATGGCTGAAGTTGAGAACCCCATCGTGCAACCCTACCTATCTTCGGTTGAAGGGGAGGGAGAGCGATCAATTATTTGGATCAACGGAGAGTTCACCCATGCGATCCGGAAAAACCCTCGGTTTGACAATGATAGTGAAGCGGTCTCTGAAGCTTACGTTCCTTCAAGCGAAGAAATGGACATCGCTGAACGCGCGCTGAACGTTGCACCTGCCGGAGCAAAATACGCGCGAGCAGACGTCATGCGCGATGATGACGGTCTTCTCCGGATTTCTGAACTAGAGTTGATTGAGCCGTCGTTGTTCCTAACGCAACATCCGGCGGCTCTTTCTCATCTAGCCAACGCGATTCGATCCACTAACTAGGATCCAGATTAACAGAAAGCACTTCGCCGACGGCAGCAACCGCCTTAGCTGAAGAATCCCCGGCTCGAATCTTCTTGTCAATCTCGTTGAATATTTCTGGATTTTCCTCTAGGAAGGTACGGGCATTGTCTCGGCCCTGCCCCAATCGAGTGTCGCCGTAGTTGTAGTAGGTTCCAGCTCGGGAAATAATGCCTTTAAGGGTTCCGATATCAAGAACATCACCGGCCTTAGAAATGCCCTTTCCGTAGATGATATCGAACTCGGCTTGTTTGAACGGAGCGGCCACCTTATTCTTTACAATCTTCACCTTTGTGCGGGTGCCAATTTGCTCCGTTCCATCCTTGATGGCGTCGCCCTTTCGAACTTCCAGCCGAACTGATGACCAGAACTTCAGCGCGCGGCCACCAGGAGTTGTCTCGGGGTTACCATACATCACGCCGATCTTCTCGCGGAGTTGATTGATAAAAATCGCCACGGTATTCGACTTGCTGATCGCACCGCCGAGTTTTCGCAATCCCTGGCTCATTAACCTTGCTTGTAACCCTACAAATGAGTCTCCCATTTCGCCTTCAAGTTCGGCTTTCGGAACCAGCGCGGCGACTGAGTCAAGAACCACAACATCAACAGCTCCCGATGAAATCATGGTCTCCATGATCTCAAGGGCCTCGTCTCCACTTCCGGGTTGAGAAATGTAAAGGCGATCAATGTCTACTCCAAGTCGCTGTGCGTACTCAACATCAAGCGCATGCTCAGCATCAATAAACAGGGCTAAGCCACCAGATTTTTGAGCCTCCGCAACAACGTGAAGGGAA
>JBEBHJ010000096.1:0-5803 GCA_040081075.1 Fimbriimonadaceae bacterium
GAAGAGCACAAAAACCAGATTCGTGAGGGCAAAGATCGCGCTCACCAACCCAAGAAGCAACGGATTGCCTTGGCCAAGCTTCACCATATAAGCGCCGAGGGGCGGCCCAAACATGAAGCCAAAGCCAAACGCCATGCCAATCTTTCCCATCGCGGCGGCGCGGTTCTCGGGGGCAGTGACATCAGAGATATAGGCGTAAGCGACGCCAAGATTCGCCCCGGCCACGCCCAGTAAGGCCCGAGACAGAAACATCATGGGCAGGCTGGTTGCAAAACAGTAAGCAAGACTCGCCAAAACGGCTAGCGAACAGGTAAGCACCAGCACCTTTCGCCGCCCGACCTGATCACTCCAACGCCCGAGAAACGGCGAAACAATGAACTGAGCAATGCTAAAAGTGGCCAAAACCAAACCCGCGAGGAAGCCTTTCGCTCCTAACGTCTCGGCTCGCAGTTGCAAATCAGGAATGACCGTGCCGAACGACATCATGTCGAAAAACACAGTGAGGAAGACGGCAAGAAGTGGGTTACCCCGCATCTAGACAGTTTACTGGGTGCGCGGTGCTCGTGATCGGGGAGTTAATGCCGATCCAATCGCCAGGTTGCCTAGGGAATTACCTCCGCCCCTCTTTCGCGCATGACGCGATAATTTAAGGATCGATCTGATACTCGCACGGGCCTGCCGCATTTCAAGCCCTGCAGGGCCAGCTTCTCCATGTTTCCACCCGCCGAAATCTCGACAAAATCCAGCCGGAGAGCGAGGCTGGCGATGAGTCGATCGCGAACTTTGTTGTTGATTCCGGCAAAGCCCGCCATGGGTCGGAAAGGCGAAACCACGAGGTCGGTGTTTGGGTCAAACTGATACCGCCATAGTCGTGCCGCTCGGAATGGTTCTTCGGTTAGATTCTCACCGAGCGCCTCATAGAAACCGCGATCTAAACACAAGATTCGAGGCGCCCCCCAGCGCAGTGGGGCCACCGCCGCCCTTTGATACTCGGGTGTATCATGGCCCGAAACCAAGACTTCGCCCTCCAAAACGCCATCTTCCGTGAGCTTTTCGATGAGTTCCAAACTGGCGGGCATTGAATTGCGCGAAGACATCGCAGCAAAAGTCTTGGCTCCGAGCAACGATTGATTGCCGTAGGTAAACAAAACTCCGGGAGGATCGGCATCAAACTGTTCAATCCTTTCGGGATAATGCGCGTCAGTCAGCGTAACCCAGTTGATACCGACCGCGGTTAGCCGATCAAGGTTAGGGTCTTGTTGCCTGGACTGGGATGCCAATCGAGCGGCAACCCCCCGATTGGAAACCCCAAACTCCTCTGTCAGCGACTCTGCCGAAAGGCCGAAGAACTGATCCGGCGAGATCGAGAGCAAGTCGCATCGGGCTAGGATCCTAGTTACCGTGCGCCCCCCAACTCCGGGCGTCATAGCCAACCACAGGGTGAACTCCCGCCGAGTCATTGTCTACTTCGCCGCACCCAACAAGATCGCGACCGCCTTCTCGCCGGAGCGATTCATCTCGTCCACAACCTCTTCGTGGCTGAGCGGATTTTCCGAAAGCCCACAAGCAAGGTTAGTCACGACGCAAAGGCACGCGTAAGGAACGCCCGCCTCTCGCATGGCGATCGCCTCGCTCGCCGCCGTCATGCCCACCAAATCGCCAATCTTGCCGTAGAGATCAATCTCGTGAGGCGTTTCATATCGCGGACCATTGCCGCAAACGTAAATGCCGCTCGGTTGAACGGGCAGGTTAAGCTGAGCGGCTGCCACCAGCAATCGATCCCGGGCCGGGAATGGGGAAGAGAAGTCGGTGTGAATCACTTTCCAATCAAAGAGCGTGGTTTGTCGAAACGTTAGATCAACAAAATCGTGGGGAACCGCCAGCGTTCCGGCGGGCCAATCGGGTCGCATCGAGCCGACCGCGGCGGTTGAAAAGCACGCCTCAACGCCTAGTTCCGCACAAGCAAAGGCAAAGCCTTCGTAGGCAACCTTATGAGGAGGGGTTTTGTGCCCCACACTGTGGCGCTGCAACACAAAGGTCTCACCGCAAAGCCGCCCGCGAACGATGCCGCGCTCGGTGGGAACGTGTAAGGGCGCACCGGGAAGTTCGGCCAATCGCGATCCAACGCCGGTACCGCCGATCATTGCAAACTTTACTTTGATCATGTAGTGAGGCTACCCCAGCCGGTATGATGAGGAATGGCGACCCGAAACCTTGTTCTGTGCGTCGATGGGACGAACGACTTTGCCGCCCGATACCCAACCCATGTTTTCCGTCTCTTCCGAGCTCTGGAGCGCAGCGATCAACAGCTCATTTATTACGATGGCGGCGTGGGCACCCTCTTGCAAGCCAAACTGCTAGCCAAGCCACTCATTGCCATCTATAATGCGATCGATCTCGCCGCTGGGTTTTCGATTCGCGATAACTTCATCAAAGCGTACGAGTTCCTATGCGACAACTATCGCGAGGGTGATCAAATCTACCTCTTCGGATTTTCTCGGGGAGCCTACACCGCGCGCGCTGTGGCCGCGGCGATTAGTTATTACGGCATTCCCGGACCCGAGCACAAAAACCTCATTCCTTTCATGTGGCAGCGGTTCCAAAGCTGCGGGGAAGTGGAGCACGACAACCCCGACGCAGAAAGCCCGTTTGCAAGCATGGCTAACCTTAAAGGAGCCCTTACCGAAGCCAATTCGGATCGAAGGAAAGCAAAGGTTCATTTTTTGGGTGTATGGGACACGGTTTCTTCTTTTGGCCTGATCAATCTGAAGACTCTGCCCGGAACCAGCAAGCTAAAAAATGTCGTGCACGTTCGGCACGCCGTGAGCATTGATGAGAAGCGCAATATGTTCCCCGAGAACCTGGTGAACAAAGACCGTGACAACGTAAAAGAAGTCTGGTTCGCTGGAGTGCATCGCGATGTAGGTGGAGGCGGCGACAAAGACAAGCGCGGGCTGAGCATGTGCGCTTACGAATGGTTATTGAGCGAAGCAACTGGCCTTCGGCTTGATGAAACCAAGATCGATCCCAAACTGGTCATCAAAGCCGATCCCAACGGGGCCGATAACTCGAGCGCATTGATGGTCCTCATCTATGCCATTGCTGGGATCATTCCAATGAAGATGTGGAGCAAGGATGGGTTCGCTTGGAAGTGGCTGAACCTGTGGCACACCCGCCCCATTCCAGATGGCGCGACGATTCACTGGTCGGTCCAGGAACGCAAGAACTACAACCCCTCTAACTTGAGGCGTGCCAAAAACCTGGTTTATCTAGAAAAGCCGCAATGATCCTCAGGCTTCACTGAGAGCCTTCAGCTTGTTCAAGAACCCGCTCCAAGCGTCGCGCAAGCCGTCGGCTTCGGCGCGGGTTTGGATCCGCGATGTCATGACGTTCATCAGGGTTTTGCCTTTGTTGTCTTGAAACATCACGTCAACGGTCATCGGCGCGGTGCATCCCGGATGCTCCCACGTAAATCGAAGGTCTTTGTTGGGGCGAACGCGGGTGAACGTTCCCTTGCAACCTCCGCCGCATGAAATCCCGCCGCCTTCGCTTGCATCCTGCTTTCCACCATCGCCAAACATGTCGGCAAAGGCGGTTGGGTCCGTCCACAGGGCATACACTTTCTCGACCGGAGCCTTTATGGTCTTTGTCACGCAAATCGAATATCCTTCGCCCAATCCATCCTTCTTAACTACGCCCTTGTGCGCTTCATACAGTACGTAGACCGTGGTTGCCCACCAGAACTGTTGCGTGTTCAGTGCGTCCGCCATATGCACGAGCGAGTTGCGCCGACCCTTTTCTAGCGCGCCAAAGGAATCCAATTCAGCAAACCATTCGCTAATCGTCTTGCCGGTTGCTTCCTTGCAGTTGGCGTCGTTGATCTCGTAGTCGGGCTTGTTGATAACCTGCATGGTTTGATTAAACCTGATTAGCGTAACATAGTCATGGTGGCAATCGCGAAGCTTTCCCGATCCATACGAGGGGCGAAGATTCCCGAGCGTGCTCTTGGATTGTTCTTTCACAATTTCGCCCGGTTGATCGGCACGGGACATCCGTTTCCTACTTCGCTTATTCACGCCGCCAAAGGAATCGACCAAGAACTCATGGCCGTTTGCGAGCAAGTTGCGCCTAAGATGCAAAACGGGATGCCGCTCTTCCAGGCCCTCGTCCCGTTTCGCTCCCGATTCCCCGAACTCACCATCCCGGTGCTTGAAGTTGCCGAAGTTTCCGGAACGCTGGAAGGAGCTTCCGAGCGATTGTCCAAAGCGTTCTCCTCCTTTGATAACTTCCAGTCGAGGTTCCACGACGTCGCCCTCGACCCGGTGAAGATCACCCTGGGAGCCGTGATGTTCAAGGTGATTTTCTCCATGGGAGCCGATCCTATTGCGATTCTCAAGACGGCGGCGTTCACGGCGGCTCAGGTTGCGATCCTCGTGTTTGTGGTGCGGATGCTTTATCGCTATTTGCACCGCTACCGATCGTTTCATATCCTGGTCGACAAGGTTCGTTTGGCGATCCCCCACTCCGGCGCGATTCAACGCAACCTCGCATCCGCGCGCTGGGCCCGTTCTTTTGCTACGATGTGGCACGCCGGAGTTCCCATTTCACAAGCGCTCGATGTGGCCTCGCGAAGTTCGCTCAACGCTTTTTACGAGATGCACATCCAAAAGGCCGTCGCCCTCACGCGGCAGGGAAAGACCCTCGCCGAAAGCTTAGAAGGCATCGAGCTCACGCCCCAACACCTGCTGCCCATCTTACGGGTAGCCGAAACCACCGCCGAGTTCGGCAAGGCGCTCGACCAATACGTAAACGCCCTCGAAGAAGAAGCTCTCCAAAAGGCCGCCCAAGAATCCATGGCCGCCATGGTTACTGGCTACATCATCGTCGGCCTAATCGCGGTTCTCATCGCATTTGGCGTGCCGATCCCTTCGTTCCTCCTTTAGCCGCGATTTAACGCGTTCAGAGATTGCATGACAACAGAGCTTCTCGCGCGAAAAAGAGTTTTAGGAACGGGAACTATGCAAAACAATTTGCAGTCTATCATCGGGGCCAAAGGAACGCTCTCCCCGTTTTCCGGCGGCCCCTCCTCGCCCCAAATATTGGCGAAAAGAAAATTCAAACAAGTTTCAAATTGTTCAGGTTCTTTTTTTTCCCGTATCTCGTCGTAGCGTCGGGCCTAAGGAATACTCTCCCGTTTCTCCGGCGGCCCATCTCAAATTACGCGCCCCGGTTTAGGCAAATGAGACCTACGAAGTGCGCCCCAAGGTGGCGAAGCAACACCTCCCTCGCTCTCCGGTCACGGATCCCGCGAACGCAGTGAGGGAAACGTAGTCGGGAGGGAGAGGGTGAGGAGCCCGGAATCAGGCAACCTTCCTGTTCGTATTCGCACCCGCCCACCGAGTTGGTAAGATTGACATATGGTCATCAAGATTGGGCTCGCATTTCTCGCAATGGCAACCTTGCTGTTTGTAGCGTGGGGGATTAGCGCGGCATTGATTGTTCAAAGCTGGAATCCGATGACCGACGATCAGGTGCGGGGCGCATTTTCATTCGCCGGAGTCATGTTCCGTTGGCCCACCTACCTCATGGGCGGTTTCGGAGCTTTGTGCCTCATCTTAGGAGTCCGCGCCGAACTGACCCACAAGGCATAAAAGCTAAGCAAACATTCCCCCTCGCCCCTCCGGCGAGGGAGGACTGCGCCACGACAGTGAGTGGTACATCCCGAGCAGCGGGACGCTGATGAGGGGGCAAGTCCGTATGGGAAAGAGAAAGCTTGACTGAAGGAGCCCCTCACCCCTAACCC
>JBEBHJ010000064.1:0-20679 GCA_040081075.1 Fimbriimonadaceae bacterium
ATAGGTCCTATAAGACCTATATGACCTATAAAGAGGGTAAAACCTCCAAATGGACGAGCCCCTGATCAAGCCTCACGGCGGATATCAGGGGCTTCGCTCTTTCCAGATGTCGGAGATCGTCTACGACGGAACCGTCGTCTTCACCCGGCTCTATCTTGACAAGCGATCGCGAACCGTTGACCTATCATTCCAATAACCCATTTCCTCCCTCCTTTCACTCCCATCCTCACGAATACTTGCCGAATCTTCAGGAAAATTTGATGAATATTCCTGAAGATTTTTCTCTGCCTCCTACCTATTTGCCCAATCTTCGCGAAGAACCCTGAGGAAATTAGGAGGATGAGCCGAGAAGTTTATGGGGCACTCTCGTAAGCAAGACCCCAGGAACAACCACCTCATGACTCAGAACATCCCCGATACAGATATTGAATTTCGGCAGTGGGGGTCGAATTTTGTTTTGCAATGCCAAGCCCATGCCGCCGAACTTGGTCTTTCGCCTGCCGATTTAGCTGCGTTAGGAGAGGTTAGCTCGGGTTGTGTTCAAGCTTCTACCAATCTTGAAAGGGCTAGGGCCGCTTATCATGGGGCGGTCGCCACCAAGCGCATCGCTTTTGAAGGTGCAGAAGCCACTTATCGCCGATTCGCTAAACAGTTCATGGCGAATCCTGCCTTACCCGTTAGCGTCCTTAGTGCTCTCGGATTTGGCGTTACGCCTCCTCAGACCTCATCCGTAACTACCCCAAGGGACTTAGCCGCAACCGGCTTCAGCAACGGTCAGAACCGACTTGTTTGGAATCGGTCGGGAAACAGCAAGGCCACGGTTTTCCTGATCGAAGCACTTTTCGGCGGCTCATCGGAGTGGATTCAGGTTGGCGCGACAACCAAATCCAAATTCGATCACGCCGGCCACATCCCCGGCGTGCAGGTGATCTACCGCGTTCGAGCCCAACGCGCCAACGCGATAAGTTCTCCAAGTAACACTGCGATTCTGTATGCTAAAGAGACGGCACATCCCGAGGTCCTTCAGAAAGCAGCCTGATCACTAAGTTGTCCCCCAGAACTACGGAGTCGGCGTGACCGCCACGACCGCCGAGTTGCCGCTTTCTCCTACCACGCTATCCGCGCTAACGACATAGTAATAAGTAGTCCCGTTCGTCAGCCCTGTATCCGTAAATGCGGGAACGTTGGGGCCGGCGACTACACTAAACGGGCCGCCAATGGCAAGTGAGCGCTTCACATTGTAGTGAGTCGCGCCGTTGCTTGGGTTCCAGGTCAACGTTGCTTCCGTGTTCCCGGGAATTCCGGCTAGGCCGGTTGGGATCGATGGTGCACCGAGCGTGTTACCGCCTCCGCCGCAGGCCAGAACGACGAGAGCTCCAAAAATAAATGCGACGGGGCGGACGAAACCTGCGGGATTCTTCATAGTTGCCATGTACTACGAGCCCGCGGGTCTTTGTGTGACGGATGCCGCAAGTTTTTAGCTCAAACCACATTGTTTGGGCGAGAATTTGGTGCAAGCTAGCGCTATAATCCATACATGCGAAGTTCGGCGTTCCGACGCGCACACGTGGCGCGTCGCAAAAAGTGGGCTCGGGAGATTGTGGCGAGATATCTCGATCTGGACTCGCCCAAAGGGCGGCGCGAAGTTGGTCGCGTTGCTGTTCACCACACGTATTGCGGATGCCTCCATTGCCGAGCCCCGAAGTTACTCGATATCCCACACCCGGCCGACCGAAGATCCGACGATGCTGACCGCGATGCTTTGAAGTGATTGGTTACAGCATCAATGCGGACGCGTGGCTTGCCGCTTGAAGTAACGTTCACCGTCTCGTGGGCTAAAGAAGGTCAAAATGGTCAAGTCTTGACCGAAGGCAATGAAGTCTCCTGACCTTTGATCAAAACGCGTGCGAGCTTCATCAGCGCGGATGATTTGCAGAATGGGTCCGCCTACTGGTGCATCACGAAGGATTCGGGCGCGACTGAGATACTCGCTTTGAGTGATTGAGCCGAACTCGCTTCCATGCTTTGAGTAATGTTCTCGAAGATGCTCCTCGGAAGCGAAACCGAACTCTGGACCTAAGACTTGGACGCTCGCTTGGGGCGGTTCTGCAGTCGGGGACTCCGAGCGAGGCGCGCAGCTGATGGCGACCACGAGGAGGATAAACGGAAGCAAATAGAGCCGCTTAAGCATCACTCAAGTTTAGCCACTCTGCTAAAAAGAAACCTTGGCCAAAGCCGCTCGATCCCGGGCGGTTAACTCCAGGTTGGTTGGAATGCGATTACCCCGTTCCACTGCGCTCATCAGCGCGTCATCTCCCTCTACGTGCTCGACGCCAACCGCGTGACCTAGCTCGTGGGCGAGAACGACAGCCAAATGCGCCTCGTTGTGAAATGAGTAGATGGAAATGGCATCAACTTGAATGGATACTTTGCCCCCAATACTGGACTGGGTAAAGCGACATTCACCGATCCTGACGGGGGTTGCTTGCTGGTTCGTGGCCTTCGCGCTTAGGTTGTATCGCTTTACTTCGGCGTTCAGAGAGTCCACCATTCGATTTGCTTCTTGACGTAGGGCTTCAACTTCTTGCTCTTGCCGCGCCAGATTCTCCTGCTCGGTTTGCAGGCGGGTGCGTTCGGATTCAAACTCGGCCACATCAACTTCGGTCGCGATCCCTGTGGCATTCGATCGTTCAACGTTGCGATTGTGGGCGTCTAGGGCGCTCTTGTATAACGAGATTCTCGACTTCAGATCGGCCGCCGCTGCTTGATAGTTCCGGCTCGCTGCTTCGCACTGGCCCCGCAAAACTGTCACCGCTTCTTCATCGGTTTTCATGGCGATCAGGCGCTGTTGCCGCTCATCAAATATAAGCTCAACCGGAAAACCATCTGGGCTGTACTGAAAGAGCTTGCGACCCGCTGCGGTTTCCCAAAGTGCGATCCCCTTTTCGATTGCACTGCGAACTTGCCCCTCGGTTACGTTGAACATTGGATCGATGCGACCGATGCGCCACTTTAAGGGAAACTCCCGCTCCCCAACGTGCTCATCGATATCGACCAAAGGGTCGAGCCCAGGCCCTCTACTGCAAGCAACCAGTAACATGCAAGTTAGGACCACGCCGACAACGCCTAACGCTCTCTTCAACCCCTGGAAACCGCCCATCCGTACCGCTGGATCATACCATTTGCTCAGGGCGTGGCAAAGCAAGTCAAATGTCGGAACCAGAACAGATCCGCAAGGTGATCCCATTGGGTCATCGTGCCCAAGCGGCCAAGATTCGCCGTAAACTAGATCCAATGAAGCAGTTGCTACTCGTGCTAAGCTTGCTTGTCTCGGCAACAGTTCCTGCCTGCACAATCTTTGTGGTGGCTCGGGGAGGCGAGGTTTTTGCAGCGGGGAACGAGGATGAAGCCAATGATCCATCCCTTTCCGAACACTACGTCCGATTCGTTCCCGCCAGCGAGGAGAAGGGCACGCTTGGATTCGTGGCTTTTGGCTACAAGAAGAATCCATTCTCCGACGAAGCCGCTATGAACGAGGCTGGCCTCTTTTTCGATTACAATGCGCTGGAAAAGCTGGATGTACCTCGCGAAGGCAAGCCGAAAGGGAATTTTAGCAGCGTATACAAGATGCTTACGACTTGCAAAAACGTTCAGCAGGCGGTTAGCTTTTTGGAAGGATTGGACCTTCCCTTCTTCAGCGCTGGCCAGATGGTAGTCGGCGATGCAACAGGTGCCTCGGCCATCATTGAGCGGCAGGCGACGACATGGCGAAGAAAGGGCATGGACTACCAAATCGGAACCAACTTTCGAACAAGCACCACACCGCTCGCCCAGATAACTTGTCCGCGCTACAAAACTTGCGATGCCAGACTCGGCATGAACAAACCCCTAACCGTCGATGCTCTAAGCCAGGTTTTGAACCAAGTCAAGGCGGCCGAGAACTCCGGTTCGATGACTTGGTATTCCGTTATTTGCGACTTAAAGCGAGGCCAGGTGAACCTCTACCGGAAGGGCAACTTTGAACGGAGAACGACTTTTTCGCTTGCTGAAGAGTTGAAGCGAGGCGCTCGAAAGTTGGACATGGACGAGTTTATCGCAAGCCAAGTTTCAAGCTAGCAAGTTCACCAGAGGCATTCTTCTCTTGGGGCTTTCTTGGCCTGGACCAAGCGTTTCATCGGAAACATCACAATGGACCATCAAGGAAGGCTCCGGCGTCGCTGCCATTTTAAGTCAACGACTATCCGTTTGTTCAACTTACCGCTCCACGTGACGTTAAGACCGTGACTCTTGAGAACCCGAACAACCTCCCTTGCGATATTCAGGTGCGCAAGTGTCCACCGCTTCCTTGAGCCGTAAGACAGCAGGATTCCGTAACCTTCGGCTGCAGACTCTGTATCCTGCTCGTGATAAAACGTGTAACCGCGTATACGCGATCCTGCGTCCAACCGCCGATTGCACTCTTCATGCGCCTGGGCCGCTCCGCAGGTTTGACAGCACACGGCGTTTTGAATAGCCACAATTCCACGGTTGTTGAGTTCGGCAAAACCCGCATCAAGGCGATCGCAGTCGGTCACTTCTGGCCAGTTTCGCTGCTCCTCAAGGTGTCGCAAAATTGCTTCGTGCGTCATCCTCTGGGCGATGGGGGTGAGATACTCCCTGGGCG
Organism: Fimbriimonadaceae bacterium; assembly: GCA_040081075.1. GTDB lineage: Bacteria > Armatimonadota > Fimbriimonadia > Fimbriimonadales > Fimbriimonadaceae > JANJUB01. Next base: position 4,664 of record JBEBHJ010000064.1, read on the forward strand.
GATCATCGACGAAGACCTCGACGGCACTCACTGCGATTTCAGATTCACTGTTAAATCCGGCGGCCACCTCCGTGTCAATGAACCCCCGTAAGTCATCCAGTACTTCGGCTTCCCCTTCCCCGCTCATAATCATAGCAGAAACTTTTCGGTGCCCAGCGAAGTTGTTCCCCGCGCAACGAGATGTGGTTCGTCCGAAACGACACGATCAACCGCCGCCAAAGTTTGGCGATGAAAACGACTGGAAGTCTCTAGTCCCGAAAATCGGCGAAATGGTCGGCGTCAAACCTACCTCAAATCGTTGTAAACCGGATTCGGGGCTCCGCACTATCCAGGTTCTACGGTCATCCAAAAACAAAATGGTAAAGCTCGACCAAGGTGCGGCAGACTGAATACATTAGGAAGACGACCACGAACCCACATCCAATTGCCCAAGCTGTATCTTTTGTCTTCTTGGTCTTGTTGCCATTCGAGGGAACACGATGCCTCTCCAGAGCCAGACGAATCTCATCGGAAACATTGGATGACACTTGCCCTCGAAAGTTCAACCTCTTGGCAATCGCGTCTGAATCTCCGTTACACGATTTGATAAACCGAGCGATTGCCTCTGACTGTTGTTCGGTTGGCTCCTTTACCATAAACCAAAAGCAGCCAGCCTCCACTGGGTACCCCAGGGCCCAGTTAATGTCACCCATTTTCTCGCGCAGTTTCAGGTCATCGGGAAGCGATTGGATCAAACCCCGTAGCCGGTCACGAGCGATCCCCAACCTCCCTTCGGCGATATCCTCCTCTATTTTGAGCAGCGTTTGGTCCCGTGGCACCACTTCATTTTGGCTCAAATCTCGCATAATATCGGCATGAGTATTCGTTTCGCCCTCCTCATCACCGCCGTGGTTCCGTTCGCAGTCTTTTCGGCCCAGCAAGATCAAAAACCGCCGACTTGTGAGCAGGTTTTCAAGAACATCAAGGTGATGAATGGTGTTCCCGCCACCGACATGATCCCGGCCATGGAGTTTATGTCCGCTTCCCTTGGCTATCAATGCTCGGACTGCCATGATCCCAAAGACTACGCGGCTGAAACGAGAACGAAGGAGTCGGCCCGAAACATGGTCTTACTCCAACGCGATATTAATACCAAATACTTCAACGGCAAACTCGAAGTAACGTGCATGTCTTGCCATAACGGTAAAGAGCATCCCAGTAGCACGCCGATTCCCAATGGTCTGAACCTACGGCACGAGCGCTTCGAAACCACCATAAAGCCGGAAGAGCTCTTCGCGAAGCACGTTTCCGCTGTTGGCAAGGCCCCGAGCAAACTCAGCCGAATCGGTTCGCTAACCGCCCCCGATGACGCAACCCACAAACCCACCACATCCCCGCTCGAATTTATTCAGGAGTCAGGAAACAAATTTTCCATGGTTGCTGCTGAGCGCAAGGTCGCATCCGATGGAATGCAAGTCAGCTATGGCGGGAACCCCATGTTCGACGAGCCCGCCGCCATCTTCGGTCGCCTCGGAAGAGCATGGCGAGGAGACCAAGCCTTTGCTGGCCTCGAGCGAACTACGATCAGCGGTAAAGACAAGATTGGTAAGAGTGAAGTTATCGTGGTTAGAGGCACCCGTCCCGCTACCACATCGACCGAGGAACTCTACTTTGATGCGAAGTCCGGACTCTTGCTGAGGCTCGTAAATATCAAACGGAGCACCTTGGGGGCGGTTGTAAGTTCGATTGATTATTCGAACTACAAATCCGTCAACGGGTGCAAAGTTCCCATGAAGGTTGTGTTGACTTTTGCTGGAGGAGAGCAATGGGCCATGGACTTCAAATCCGCGAAAGCTGAGTAATCAGCCGTTACCAATCCAGCCCCTCCCCGCGTCTTAACAGCCATGACAACGATCATGCGGCTAGTTTGGGTTACGTTGGTGGGGATTGTTTTGCTTACGTCGGTCTCGGCGCAAGGTGGGCAAGGCGGGCTTGGCGCTGGAAATCAGGGAGGACAAAGGCAACGCGAGTATGATCGCACCGCCGAGGCCATCGATGTGCGTATCCGTGAATATCTGGATGGCGACGAAATCAAAAACATTCTGACGCCGGGGGAATTCAGTGAGTGGCCCTTGAACCTCAAAGCGGGACAAGTGGTTGTGGCCGAGGCAAAGAGTGACGCATTCGACCCCGCCCTAGAGATCGTCCAAACGAACGAAAACGATCCCGCTCCGGAAAAAGCGAAAGCACTCGCAACCAACGACGATAGGTATCCCGGCGACCAGCGCCCGCTGCTCATTTGGCGGTGCGAAAAAGATGGCGAGTACTCCGTGCGTGGCCGTTGTTTTCGCGATAAGGCGGGAGGGCAATTTTTTGTCAGATTTCGCATCTACGACTCAATGGACTTGCTTGACGGAGAGTTTCACGAGCAGGTAGTTGAGAATGATGGCTGGATCTTGCTACGCGTCCCCATGAAGGCCGGACAAATCAAAGAGTTCCTGTTCGATACACAAAGGCAGCATCGAAATGCCACGATCGGTTCGGTTATCTCGCCCATAGGCCTTCCCGATGCCAACATTTTGGACGCGGCTCGATCGGCACTCCCGAACACTTTTATGGCGAGCGTAGATGGGGACTATTATGTTCGTGTCTTTGCCGCAGGCGAGAAGAACCAGAAACTGCGTTGCAAAGCTCGGATTCACAACCCGATTGAGATAGCCAACAAACCACCACAGGATTCAGCCGGAATCCCCGGTTCTCCAACGATCTGGTCGGTGAAACTCAAAGCGGGACAACTGGCCCGATTTACTCTCACCGATCGAGGCTTGGATTCAGCGGCAGCAATATTTGAGGCACCAGATGTTACGAAATACGACTTGAAAAAGCCAGAATCCAACCCATTCTTCCCAAAAGTGCCCACGGCAGAAGAGAACGCGAAGGGCCCCGCCCTCCTCTCGCTACCGGCTCGTAGGAGAGATAGTCGCGTCAACGTAAGCCTGATCAAGCGTGACGTAACGCTGTGGATCGCTTACCCGGGCGATCGCGGTTCTGATAAGCCTTACGCCTTAAAGTTGGAAGCTGCGGATCGTCCTCTCGAAACCGGTCCAAGCGTCTCTTCAGACCTAAGAATTGGCGATTCCGACTACTGGAGTTTTGATGCAAAGGTTGGTGATGTCATGACGATCACATCCAAAGCATCAATGTTTTCGGCGGTCACCAACTTGTATGACCCGCTTGGCGGCATGGTCTGGGAACAAGCCGCCGATCCTGACGTTGTCTCCCTATCAAACACATTGATTGTTACCAAGCCCGGAAAGTATCTGATGGGAATGGCAGCATATGGCTTCGGCGGCAGTGGGAAGTATGAGATAACACGGAAAGTATTCAGTTCCGAGAACCTTAGCCTATCTGAGCCGGCGAAGGGAGAACTGGCAAATGAGCAAGTTCAGGTGTGGCGCCTGACGGTCAAGCCGGACGAACCCCTGCTGATGAAATGGAAATCAACAAACTGGAACTACTCGGTGTCGGTTTACGAGGATAATGGAAGTTATCACCAGATCCCGCTTGATCAGATTGACCCGAACACTCGGTATGGAATTCTCCATGTCGACAAACCCCGAACCTACCTCATCGTTCTCATTGGCAGAGGCGACGCCGCGAAGTACTCCATAAACGTGAGTCCACTTCCCGGCTACGGAGGCAGAAGCTAGTTGGACGGAGGCGGCTTTTGGGTTTGATCGCTGCGCGACATTTTGAATTTCAGATCGACGCCCGACTTTAGTTGCTTTTCCATGGATTCGTATTCACGATTGATCGCTTCGCGGTGAGCCTTGGGAAGCTTGTCCAAGCTGACGGCTTCCGAAAGCGCCCGGTTTGCCGTGAGCCGACCGCGCCAAATCATCTCACGCGGTAGTTTTAGCACGAATCGCACTTGAGTTTGGTCTAGGGGCACGTAACGGTCAGCGAAAGAGACATCGCCCGAACCAAGGTCGACAAGTTCAGGATGCTTGCGATAAAAGATGCCGCTTGCCGCCGTCCGGAAGCCATCTCCGTTTGAGTGTCCCCTTGAAGGTTGGGGCAGCAAGTCTATCAGCGAAGTGAAGTTCATGCATAGGAGCGAATCGGCCGGAATTCCCTCAGGCAGCGTGATCGTGGGGTCTTCCCATACCTTAGGATGCACTTCATCGAAGTTTCCATCTAACGGAACTGCCATGCCGGAATCCGACGTGTAAAACTGCGGCCCATAGATAAGCCGATGGACCAAAGCTTGCTGCACCTTGGAAAGATTGCGAAACTCGATTGAGTGCCCTGACTTGAGGTTGTTAAACTGGGAATCAGACAAACTCCCGATAAGCCGATTGATATCTTCATCACCAGTAATTCCCTCAATCTTTGAGGGGCTACTCGAGTAGCGGTCTAATTTCCATCCCATGCCATAGATGGCTGTGTATGGACGCTCCAATACATAGGCGCCGGCTGCGCGCAGGAATACCCCCGAATTCTTCGGTCTGCTGGCTAAAACTCTCTCAATGGTTGCCCGCGAATCGCGATTCCTCCGGGCTTCGACCGGAGAGGAAGGCGTGAGGGTTAACCAACCCGCCTTCTCGGCGAACACTAGAGACGGTCGCGATACGATTTCGAAGGATACGGGATTAATCAACCTTGGTTCCAGGCCAAGGAGCCTTTCAAACGCATTGTCGTTGATGACGGCAACGAGGTTCAAGCCGCGCCGATCAGCATACTGACCATAAACCTCGGAGCCTAAGCTCAATGGCTCATTTTCAACCGGCTTCCTCAGGAAGTCAGCTACAACCGGATCAAAGAGGGATTCGGGCTTATACGCACTGCGAATCACCTTGCCTGTGGCGACGGAAAGGGGCCGGAGCTCGAAAGGCGTTTTGTCAGTTGATTGTGGTTCGGCGACCGTTATGGTCTCGGGTTGAATTGTGTAGTTCAAAGGCGTTCCCGACGTTGATCCATCTTCAGCGCGCACCGCGACCGACGGTTCCCGAAAATGATTTGTCAGCAAATCGGTCACCGAAACAAGAACCTGTAAGGCACGACCGGGGGCATACGGTTGGGGTGATGCGCCACGTTTGTTCCATCCGTAACCTCCCTTTGCCTGCGATTGCTCATCCTCCGTGAACCCACCCAACGCACGCTCAAAGATTTGCGTTTCGGTCTGGAACTCCCCTATCAAACGGTTCGAATTCGGAAGCGGGAGTTGCAAGGGACCGGGGCGATTCGAAAAGACCAGGCGGTCCGACGTTTTGACGCTCGCCAACCTCTGGGCTCCAAGAGCCAGCATCGCCCTCATCCCGAGGCGAGAGAGCGGTGTAACCCGGCTCCATTTTGCCTGCACAAGATAGTCGCTTGAACCAGCGAACTTCGGCGGACGAACCATTTCCTTGATGGCCTGATCAGCAAATTCTGGAGTGATAGGCACGCTCAGCTCTTTCTCGAACACACCGAGGATTCGTTGAATGCGCTTCAGCCTTAGATTGTCGAGATCGCGCTCCTGCTCTGCCCGGCGCTTGAGATCGGGAACCATCACGAGACGGTTGTCTTCCTTTCTCCAAGTTGCAACATTTGCAAAGGCAATTCGCTCAAGCAGTTGCTCGGAGTCCACGCCCTTAACATGAACAATCATCACCTCATTAGTAAAACTAGCGTCACTCGAGAGCTCTTGACCAATGACCGGCGAGAGTTTCTTCAAGATAACCGGCACCCTTGCCGCCAAAGTGTCGAACGTAATCCTGCCCGACTGAAGGTGAGCGAACGCGACTAAGGCAAATACCATAGTTTAGAGACGGGGCAAGGGTGATATTTAGGTCGCGTTGAACCAGGCGGAAAATTGATCGTTTACCCATTGGGCGCGGATCGCCATTGACAGCGTAATGTTCTCCAGAACCCCTTCGCCGTAGAGCGTGTTAGGAATAAACGACTCATATTCTAACTGCCCATCCTCGAAGCTCCATGAACCCATTGTGTGGCATCGCAACCAATCTTTCGCCTCCATGCCATTGAGCATGAGCGCTGTGTGAGCGCACCTGTCCGGTGCGAGTTTTAGCGGGATGACCATACGCTGGTGCAGGCCGTTGCCGTAATGCGGGTGGGGTTCATCGGTGGTGACGTACAAGTCGATAGAAGATGCCTGATCTAAGAACCATGGGAACTGCGCTTTGAGGTGCGTGTGATGGTCGCTTTCGAAATGGTTTGCCTGTCGATCCATTGCCCATTCCGTCTGCTTCCATTCGTTAATGCCAGTCCAGCGGCTCTCATCCTGAGTGGGGCCGAACCACCCATGAGCTGCTCCAATAATGGGATCTGGTTGATCCCGCAACCCCTGAATGGGGTGCCCGGTTATCGCATTAACCGCCTTAATCTTCTGGGCAAACTCTCGCCCCATCATAAACACTTCCAAAAGTTGGAGCAAACTCCCCCCAACAAACAGTTTTGTTAACCACTCCTCATTTTCGCGAGTGAAATAAGCGGAAGAGTGGAGAACGTAGGTTTCGCACTCGGTGTAATGAACGAGAGAGCTAGTGGAAGCGTGAGCCATTTCGGTTGCCAAGTTCAGTTCAAACTCTGCGTTGTGTCCGCGCCCTTTGAACAACTCAGTTTCAACATGAACTCGGAAGAACGATTGGGCATTGCTGAAGTTACTATTTTCAGCCCAAACTTTTTGGCAAAATGGCCCCGGCCACCACTTGAAACCGCGGTCAATATCTTGACGCCATTGGTCGGAAATCTTCAAGGTGTCGTGGATCTTGCCTACGACCTCTAGTCCTAAATCATCTCGCCTCTGCCAACTCATCTGTAATCCCTCCAGTTGCTACTGCGATTATGGGTTGCTAAGGGCCCCAGTAAACAAGCCTTTGGGACACTTTCCGAGCATTTTTTCTCGGTTTCATTGGACGATTGGTTGATCAGGCTTAATCCAAGCCCCTCTAACGGTGTGGCGATCACCACGCCAGCCGGATTCCAGGTGACTGCACTGCATCTCGCCCAACAGACCCATAAGTTCCCTCTCCGAAGTGACGTGTTTCGGCTTACCCATCGCCGCTTGATGCTCTTCCGTAAACATTTCAATCATCAATTGCCCGCCAGGTGTGAGATGCTGAAACGCGGTTCGAAGTAACTCGATCTTGAAGAATGAGAACATGACAATCAAATCAAACTTGCCCTCGGGAAAGCCGTAGCGCAAATCCCGCACTTCCCAATCAATCAAGTTGTCGCCAAAGGTTCGCCACTCCAACTCCCGCGCCTTTTGCACGGCAGTCTCCAACCAATCGACGGCGGTCACGTGATAGCCGCTTGCCGAAAGAGCAAGGGCATCCCGGCCCGACCCGCAACCCAAATCCAAAGCTCTTCCCTTTCCTCGGGCCAAATCAAGAAGCGGATTCGTATGCCACAGGCGAGTTCGCGGGCACTTTGTCAGGTCCGGCGCTGTCTCAACCGGAGTTGCGGGGCGACCAATTTGCGCCAGGAAGTCCAAGGTTTCTGCCTGAGAACTAGGCACGAATAACGGTGAACCCGGAGGTGGCAACTCATGGAGCCGCGAGTCCAGCTCGTCAAGGGGAATCCAACAAGAGCGGCCGAAGTACAGCTTTCCCGGATCATCACGGGCGTCCAGCATGGAAACAACGGGCGGGAGCTGACGCGCTGACACCCGATCAGTTTACAATCATAGGGTGAATCTACATGCAGTGCACGGCGGCGCATTTTTTGACTCGATCGGTAGCGACTTTCAAGCCCTTGATCGGCGAGAACAGGTTATCAATGCCGATGTGTTGGACGCTTGGTATGACCCTTCTCCTAAAGTTCTAGCTGCAATCCGGGAGCATCTGGAATGGCTTATCAAAACTAGCCCGCCGACCCACGCCGATGGCCTCCGGCAGGTCATTTCGGATGAACGGCACATGCCAAAGGAAAACATCGCCCTCGGTTCAGGTTCCTCTTCACTTATGTTCTCGGCATTGAGCCACCTTGTGAAGCCCGGGGAGAAAGCGGTCGTGATAGACCCGATGTATGGCGAGTACGAGCACGTTCTGGGCTCCTTGATAGGTGCTCAAGTTGTTCGTACGGAGCAATATTCGCACGAACAGTTCCGCCCCGATATTGATCGACTAGTTGCGGATGCAAAGGGAGCCAAGTTATTGGCGATGGTCAATCCGAATAGTCCCACCGGGCGCAGCATTCCGCTTTTTGCCATGAAACAACTCCTGGAGCGACTCGATCCAGAGACGATTCTATGGGTGGATGAAACGTACATAGACTTCGTTTCGCAAGCTCAATCTATGGAGCCATTGGTCGCCGCCTCTTCAAATCTCGTTGTCTGCAAGAGCATGTCGAAGTTCTATTCGCTGAGCGGCTTGCGGGTCGGTTACTTGGGTTGCACTCCGCCTTTGGTAACGAAGTTGGAAAGGCAGACGCCCCCGTGGAACATTGGGTTAATCTCCCAACTCGCGGCCGTTGAAGCCCTTAAGGATCGCGCCTATTACGAGGCGATGTCCGAAGAGACAAAGCAACTAAAAGACCAACTTATTGGGTTGCTGGGAGATATAGACGGGCTTATCACTATCCCGTCTGCCACAAATTTCGTATTCATGAAGCTGCCCCACGGCGGCTCCAGCGACGTTGCAAGGCGATTGGCGGAACAAGACATCTTCATTCGCGATTGCGATAGCCTGAGCCCCAGATTCAACGGCGAATATGTTCGTGTCGCCGTAAAACCAGAAGCGCAAAATATCCGGATTGCCGAAGCGTTAGCGGGTACCCTGATAGGCGATGCCCGTAACTGAATCTCAGATTCTGGACGCCCTGCGCCAAGTTCAGGATCCTGACCTTCACCGCGATATTGTGACCCTCAAGTTCGTGAAGAACGTTGAGATTGAGGGCACCCATGTTAAATTTGATGTCGAACTTACCACTCCAGCTTGCCCCGTAAAGGAACAACTTAAGCAACAGTGCGAAGAGTTTGTTCTGGCGCTTGAAGGGGTCGAAACCGTTGGCGTTAACATGACGGCCCGAGTTCGTACGCATGTTGACAATACCGAGCTCATTCCGGGCGTAAAGCACTGCATCGCGGTTGCATCGGGCAAGGGCGGCGTGGGTAAGAGTACGGTCGCGGTCAACCTTGCTGTCGCGCTGGCAAAACTTGGCGCGAAGGTGGGGCTCATGGATGCCGACGTTTACGGCCCGAGCGTACCGATGATGCTCGGATGCGAAAATGATCGTCCGCTAACCCGCGACTCGAAGATTATTCCCATTGAGAAATTTGGAATCAAAACGATGTCTTTGGGCTACTTGCTCGAAGAGGGGCAAGCCGTTTTGTGGCGCGGTCCGATGGTGGCGGCAACAGTTAAGCAGTTGCTGGAGGATGTTGCCTGGGGCGAACTTGACTACCTGTTGGTTGACCTCCCGCCAGGAACTGGCGATGCGCCAATGTCGCTAGCGCAGTTGGTCCCGCTTACCGGCGTCGTGCTGGTTACAACTCCGCACAACGTGGCCTCGAACATCGCGGGCAAGTCCATCTTGCTCTTCAACCGTTTGGAGACCAAGATCCTTGGTGTGGTTGAAAATATGGCCGACATGGTTTGTCCGACCTGTCAAACTGTCACGCGAATCTTTGCCGGACACACAGGGGCCGAGCTTGCCGCCAAGTACAGCGTGCCCTACCTGGGCTCCATTCCACTTGACCCAACCGTATCATTAGCGGGGGACGAGGGAACTCCGATCGTTGTTGGCGAGCCGGACTCCGTTCTGAGCCGAACGTTCCTCAAAATCGCCGGCGAAGTTGCGCGTCAGGCAAGCATCGCCGGCGAAGCCGCATCCGACTTATCGGCGACGCAAGATACTCACGCCGAACAGCGCTAGTCCCGAAACCATTCCAAATCCCATGATGCTCAGCGGATCTTCGCCGCCATCGCGTTTCTTAACTGGCTCTGGCCGCTTGTAGAAGAAGATGTCATCCCAAGTGTCACGGGGAAAATTGGGGTCCATATACGAAATGACCTTTGATCCAGGCTGGATCGCATCTTCCGAGACTCCAGTTTCCTTCGCCAATTTTTTGATCACGTCCTCATCTAGATCTGCAGTGAAGGCCTTCGTTGCGTCCCAATCTGCACTATTGCCAATCATAGGATCGTACTTTCCTTTCGCAATGAAGAAGAGGTTTAACCTGTTTTTGGGATCTCTTACCTCCGGGATATTGTCAAGCGGAACGAAGTAAGGGTTGTGGGGTCGTTGCGTTTTGAACGACATGCGGATGGTTCCGGTCTGAGTCTTTCCATTCTTGTTGAGCACCTTAAAGGCCGTGAGATACCACCCTTTGGAAACGTAACGCGCGATCCATTCTCGAGAGCTATCTGTAACCTTGTAGCGTTAGATTGCAACCAATCTCCGAGAGCTTTGGCGTCGGCAGACTTCAAAACGGCGGCGTGATACCCGGCTACGTCCTTTTCTTCAAGAACTTGGACGCCACCGCCAAAACCACCTCCACCAAAACCTCCTCCGCCTTGCCCTCCTCCGGCTGATGCTCTAGGTTTAGGCGCTAGTGCATCAAGGATATCGAACCCTTTGCTCGTGCATTCAGCGATCTCAGGCTGGGTCGGTGTCGGAGCTACGAATCCGAGATCTGGGGCTCCGGTCGTGAATCCAGCATCGCGTATGAAGTGTTCAACTTTCAACTTATCATCCCAAATGATAATGCTCTTTTGCCGATTAAAAACAACCGAGAAGTTAGCCGAAGTAAATCCAGCGCATGCATAAACTTGAGCGGTCGCGGCCGCAAGGATGCCCATGCAAAGGCATCTGTTTCGTGAGAGATTTCCCATATCAGAGGGCTGACGCCTCAGGGCACTCTTGGTTACCGTTCATAATTGGTCATGGGTTGGGCAAGCCACTACATCGAAAAATTGCAAGCGGGTCAGACGGTGTCGTTTCGGCCGCGCGGTAACTCTATGTCCGGCAAAATTGAATCTGGTCAGCTTTGCACGGTGAGCCCTGTTGACTACGCCACTTTGTCGGTTGGTGATATCGTTCTCTGTCGGGTTAATGGAACCCAGTATCTGCACTTGATCAAAGCCATTCAGGGACAACGTTTCCAAATCGGAAACAACAAAGGACGGATCAACGGATGGGTCGGACCAAACTGCATCTTTGGCAAGCTTGTTTCTGTAGTAGATTGAGCCATTCCTGTGCCACAATCACGGCGACCCATGATCAATGTATCCGCCCAAGATGCCCTCGCCAAGCTAAGGGCTGGCAATCAACGATTTGTAGCCGAGCTTACCGGCGTTCAGAGTTCGAAACGCCATGAGTTGCCTGATGCGCAGGAGCCAATGGCGATAATTTTGGGATGCTCCGATGCGCGCGTTCCAGCCGAAATCGTGTTTGACCAGGGCCTGGGCGACCTCTTTGTAATTCGAGTAGCCGGAAACATCGTCGCTCCATCTCAAATTGGCAGCGTTGAGTTTGCCGCTGAGAACTTCGGCACGCGCCTCGTGGTCGTTTTGGGCCACTCGGAGTGCGGGGCTATTTTAGCCACGATTGAGGAGCTTCGACGCCCCGCCGCTAATCGTTCTAAGAATATGAGCTCGATTGTTGATCGAGTTCGACCCGCAATTGAGGGCCTATTAGAAACGGAGCTCCGGAATGACCATGTGGAGCTAGTGCGACAAGCGGTCAGGGCAAATATTCGAGCCTCGGTAAATCAGTTGCGGCACGGTTCGGATGTCATTGAAAACCTCATTCGGAATAACGGTCTTGTAGTGGTTGGCGCTGAGTACTCTTTGGCAACCGGAGTTGTCGACTTTTTCGATGGTGTGTGATCGAAGCCTAAAGTAGGTGCTAGACTCATGCAATGACTCTTGATCAGTTCTGGCAAGTCATTGATCGGATCAACGCACCGGCGGCAAAGCCTCGATTCTCTCAGCCCTTTAGCAAACCGCCAGCCAATGGCGGAATGGATGAAAAGCTTGGGAAACTTGAGGCAGAACTCGCGAAGTTACCTACAGCCGAGAAACAGTCCTTTGCCGACCACTTTGACGAATGTGACGCCCGTGCCTATTCATGGGAGCTCTGGGGAGCCGCTTACGTGATCCATGGAGGTTGCTCTGATGATTCGTTCATGGATTTTAGATCAACCCTCATATGCATGGGACGAGCGATTTTTGAAGCCGCTTTGGCCGATCCAGAGAGTTTGGCCAATCTAGAGATCGACGAGGACGACCTGTTTTACGAAGGCTTTGGATACACTGCCCACGGCAACTATGACCAAATCAGTCGGAACGTTCCGTTCCCGGAGAAGCCAAGAGGCCAAGAATGGGATGAGGAACAAGTTGGAGATGTGTACCCGCAGCTGGCCAAGAAATTTGGCTGGTAGCGCACATTAGGTCTCCAACAGCACGTCCTCCTAGCATGCGCCTAAACTATCCTGCCTTAGCTCTAATTGCAACCTTGCTTATTGTTGGTTGCGGTAACTCCAATCCGATGATCGGCACCTGGAACGTTGAGGTGAACGACAACGTCAAGGGAATGTTGAAAGGGGTTGAGACGAAAGCGTCTTTCGAGTTCAAGGATGAAAAGGCAGTGTCGATGCATCAGAGTTTTGGCGGGAACAAGGTTGACTTCGAGGGAACCTATGTGCTCAAAGATAAGGCACTAACCATCACCGTCGACACCAAGAGCGTTCCCGGCGGAACCGCGCTTCCGCCGATGAATTTCACCTTGGCCGACGACATGAAGTCGTTCGAAATCCCTCAGCAAGGAAGAGCCGTAAAGCAGTAACCCTTCCATAATTGCCGTGTTTGGGGGCAACTGGTAAATGCCTTGGGTCGAGTGGCACAACCCAAAGGAAAAAGAATCTCTCGGAGGATCACCATTCCAATGAAGAGATTAACAATCACACTTTCTATTCTTGCGGCTAGCCTAGCGCTGGCTGCCACAACCACCTTAGGTGCCCAAGGCGCTGGCGCGATGAGAGACGCAGCCGGTAACGAGTTCACCTTTTCGATCAACGTAAAGAAAACCATTTCGGGCACCATCGGAACTCGACCACGTGTAAACGGGGCCGCATTCTTCCGCAGGAAATTCGCCATGAACGACAACAAGTTCGTTCTTGAGTATGCGATGCCGGTCGGAAAGGGTTTTGCCAAGAACGGCGGAACCGCCACCTTCGAGGGCCCGGGCATGATGAACATGTACAAGAACGGTGTCCTCATTTCTTCCTCTCCTGGCGCCATTTGGGCATCGGTCTCAGACATGCGTGCCGCCAACTCGGGTGATGGCCCGCCTGATAGCATGACCTTCCGCTTTGTTGATGAAGGTGGGAATCCACCCGTGGAATTCAGCGGACCCGTCCTACGCGGCGACGTCTCTGTCTTCGAGCAAGCCAGCAAGTAAGCTATCGGAGAAGACCAACAATGCCCGGCTGAGAGTCAGCCGGGCTTTTACTTTTTGGCGGAGGCTTGTAGACAGGTTCGGCTCGCTCCATGTCCGTTACATAATCTCTAACCACTTTCATGAACGCCTCTGGAAGCTCAGAAACCGGCCTCACCCTAGCGTTGCCATTGGTTGCCCATACGCACGCATTGATTGTGAGTTGCGCACGGTTCGGAAAAAGGTATGTTATCATGCCGCCCGGCCGTCCCCTGCTCCCGAAACCACTTGTAGGGCTTTACCTTGAGATCAACCAGGTGCTTGGCGTATCCGTGAGCGTAAAGCGTTTTCGGCTCGTCCATTTGTTCGTTCAGCCCAAAAACAATTGTTCGAGGCGATGACATTGCGGCTGGCTCAAACTGAACTTCAATTTCCATTGGAATACCATTTGGGAACAGCCGACTCGGCAACATATCAAGAGTTACTTCCAAACCTGTGCCCATTTGGATCCCTTCCATGATCGGCCCGGGAATAAACAAGCTGTCGGCATGCTCGTTCACCAGCGCATCAAGTTGCGCCCGCTCCTCGGGGCTCAGTCGGACGGCTTTGCGAAATGGCGTTCGAGCCTTCGCAACGTGACCGTGTAGGGGCACTGATCTCTCTGGCAACGTGCTTGACGGAAAGAGAATCGGAAGGCCATTCATGAACTCCAACTGATGCCGCATCGGCCACGCTGAGGAAGCAAACAAGGCTTCAGCCAACTCATCGGGTGATTTCGCGTTCCAAGCCGCTCTGAGGTGCGCCTTTAGCCTGGGGCGATCTATCGTTGGAATTAGTCCGTATGAGGAATCCCTAACCCTCAGCCACTCTGCGTCAAGCTCCAATTGATTCGAATCTGTCACCGCGTTAAGGATTTGAGCGTTTGTATAGGGCGGCGGCACCGTTCGCATAAGCCTAAAAATGGACATCGGATAAGGATTCGCGATCAGATTGATTTCCATGTGCCTCGCAATGTCCACGAACATAGGCCCGGCATCAAGTTCTAATGGGTCGGTTTGGACCGGATCGAGAAGCGCTTCGATGAGTTCCGGCATTGGCTTGACTTGACCCACGGGGTTGAGTTTTGCCAGCGCCATGCGATTTTCAACCAAGGGAGGTATCTCGACGTTGATCGGCTTTGGAACGCGGACGGTTTTCCGACCATACCTGGCGACGGAATCGGTATACGAAGCCCTACTTTTGCCCGAAGCGTAAGCAAGGTGCACGCTGTAATCTCCTGTGGACGTTTGGATCATCGCCATCTGGGCAATGGGCTCCCGCGGCTTGAGCCGCCGATTGTAATCCGCCATTATCTCTTTGATGATAGGTTCGCAGCCGCTTGGAAACGGTCGCTCGTTGCTTCGCGCCGGGTAAGTCCAGATAACTGCGTCAGGCTCACGGGCTAACTCGTCCAAGCCCATCTGAGCTAACAACTTTTTGGTTAGGCCGAAGGACTTTCCGTAGTAAGCAACCGCCTCGGAATCTAAGCCAACCGAAGCTTCCTTCTGCCAATCGCCGCTCAGCCTGCCCGTTTAACGATTCCATCAAAAAAGGGCTGCAGGTATCCCTTGCGCAGCTCGAACTGATAGTGATCATACTCATTTCGGTTGGCCTTTGTGCGCTCCAAAACCCACTTCCCATCTCGCTCAACCCATGTGGCCCACGTCGCCCAGGCTATATGTTTCTTGACTTCGGGCCACGGTTGATCCTTTGTCCGAAGGATCAAAGGCAAGTGCTTGATTTCGGCCGACACGGCAATCTTCTCATGGGCCATTGGTTCAAGTTTGGCCAACACTTCAAAAAGGGGCCTCCCTGGGATCTCGACTGTAATAGACGGCAGACCAATTAAAACGAGAAACGTGCCTAACATAACCTATTATACGTGAGGAAATCATGCTCACTCGCCGCCCCGTCAGCAGGATCTTTGATCTATCGCGAACCGCCCAGCCACCAAACAAGAGCCTGATCAAACACGCGGCGCGCATGTTTGCTCGAATGAAACCCCTTCCCTGCCACCCATTTGTAGTCGTAACCGGCGAACTTCAGGGCCGATTCCATTTGGAGGTTGCCGAGCCACCAGTTTCCGTGCACATTGTTCAAGTCGTTTTCGCCGTCTTGCAAGTACACGCGAATCGGCTTCTTCTCAGTTTTGCGAATGAGAAACGGGTAGTTGTGACCGCCCTCTCGCTTGCTTTCGCCACTCGATATGTTTGCGAATGAGCCTATGAAACTCAAGGCAACGCCAAACTGATCGGGTCTCTCCCAGCAGGCGGTAAAACTACAAATTCCACCCGAACTCATGCCGACCAGAGCCCGCTTTGCTGGATCGGGGCTGAGCCTCACCAACTTCTGAACCTGCGGCAAAATTTCGTCAAGCAAAAACTTGGTGTAAGTGGCATTCAGCGAATCATATTCAGGCGAGCGATTGGTGTAATCACCGACCTTTGTCGTTTGGCCGGGCTCGATGAAGACCCCAACGGTGGGCGGGATCTTGCCTTCCCTTGCACAGTTTTCCAAGGCGTTGGCTTGCCATTGCCGATCCCATTGGGCATCTTGCCCAATGAGCACGGGGTATTCCTTGCTCGAATTAAGGTTTGGCGGCGAGTAAACAAACC
>JBEBHJ010000065.1:0-20550 GCA_040081075.1 Fimbriimonadaceae bacterium
GTTTAGCAACCCCGCCCCCATCAATCTCCCCGCTCGGTAAGAACGGGGTAACCATAGCCGGGTAAACGCCATTGGGAAGCAGCATCACCACAACATTACCCCCTGATCGAAGCGATCAATAGGGTAGCGCTCGCCCAAACTCGCGTCGATGGCCCCGTTCCTCATCGGTAGAGAAAAGTGACCCCTGCGGGCTTTAAGAATAACTACGATTCTTGCATTCTTATCTCACATATCCGGTAGCCTGTAATTTGTGGTAAGTCTAATCGTTATCCTTGCAGCGTTGCCAGCCCAGGACGCGAAACTCGAACAGTTCTTGGTGGGAACCTGGCGTCTTAACCCGAATACGGTCACGTTTGTGCCCAGTGCGGTCGGTCGCGCGTATGAAGCCACGCGGAAAAAGGGAGTCATTGCGGAACAGTTTAGGAAAGAGGCCGCTAAAAACACCGACGTCAAGTACACATTTTTGAAAGATCACTCTTATGCCGTCAATCACAAAGATTATCGGATCAACGCCAAGGGCAGGATAACGACAAAGGGTACATGGAAACTTCGTGGGAATGATGTTGTAGTCACGATGAGCAACAAGCCCCCGTTTCCTGCCGTTTTCCGAATATCCAGGGATATGAAAGAATTGCAACTACATCAAGTAGCGGGAGATAACGGCACGCTGACAATAGGGATGCTTCGCGTCCGCAACGGTTGAAAGTGACCGCACCCGAAAAAATTGCAGGACTTTTTTCAAATTGGCATTGACATTTAGAATAATATATGTGAAACTGGAATCATGAAGCGACTCATCCTTCTTGTCGGCTCGGTGTTACTGGCAGCTCAAAGCGTCGCCCAAGGCCCGCCGGGGGGGGGGGGCAGCTACCCCGCCATTCCTGATTTCATAAACACGGTTAGGGACTACACTGGAAACTATGTTTCATCGGACAGTGGCTGGTACGATCACCCGACGGAAAACTACGGCAGTTTTCATCCCGCCATTGAATACGATTACTACGATCCCAACTTGCCGCACCCTCCGGTAGTTGGCACTACTTACCAGCGTGGGTCAACAATCTATCTCAGGTTGCGTTACGAGAACATGACTGGCAACCTTGTCAAGGGAGACTTCGTTCCGGTTGGAGCCCGGCTCGTTGATATGCCAACCAAGTGGGGCACTTTACCTAGCACTGTGAACCTAGGTCTTTCCGTGGCAGCTCCCACCAATTTCTACTTGCAGCCTGGGCAGTGGAAAGACTTTCTCCTTACTATAACTGGTGTGCCAAACTATGTTTCGCTTGGAAAGCTGCAGCTCAATTTCCGAATCCCTATATACAATCCATTTGCACCCTACCAGCAGATTGCGGAAAATGGAACGGGTAGCTTTCAACACTTTTTTTGGATATTCTTGGTAGATGACAGCCCCAAGAGAATGCAACAGAAACCTTGGATAGACCTCCTCGCCGTTGCATGCACATGGGCTGCCGGTTCAGTCGGGGAGACATCTGTCATGTCGAACTTAACGGACGGTGCCCACGCCGAAGCTGGACTTTACAATGGTAGCAATATTCGGTATTGGATAACCGACAATCCCTTCAGCGCGACTGGTCACCTCTTTGAATTAGAACTGTTTATCGCCGACCGTGCATTAGGCGACCACCCATTTTTGCAATGTTCAGACTACGCGGGAATAATGTCAATTTGCGGGGAGTCGCTAGGTATCTCCAATGCTCCTCGCGTTGTTAAACCGAACAGTACGTATTGGGAGCCGGAACAACCAGGCGACCCTCCAATCCCTGCCCACATTGAGAGGACCCATTGGATGAGAACTAACAAGATGGTTCAAGCTCGGATGTCTACACCCCACTTCCCGGGAGGCTTTTACTATACAGCCGATTTTGTATTTCATCAAGTCGTGAAAGTTAGTGGAAATTCTTATGACCCAACCATGGTATTCCAATATGACCCATGGGGCAATTCGAATGTACAACCTTGTAAAGCGATTCCAGAGTTAACATACATTCAAACCTATTCACCGCCGACTACAACTTTTGGGGTGATTGACTTTTTGAATCCTGTTGTCGCTGGTGATCCGCTGATTTTTGATGCGCACCCATACATCGACTTTACTAGCGTTTTTGTTACGGAGCTGAACTAATGAAATTTTTGACCACAACAATCATCATCAGTAGCCTAACAGCAACTTTAATCGCGGGGAACTCATTAATGGCTCAGGGACCCGACGGTTGGGTCCCCGAACATGCAATATTGAGAGATTCCAACTGGCGCGTTCACACAGATCCCGAAGTTGTGCGGATAAACAACCGTACAACAAGAACTGAAATGAGCGTTGCAACGGGTCGTTATGCGCGGTTATACGCCCAAGACCAAAACTACCAGAGTGCTAGTGCACCCAAAAACCGCCCAGGGACGCCGCATCAACTGGAATACGGGACGACAAGCAAGTGGCGAGACAACGGTAATCAGTGCATCCTGTGCTTAAGCGTGGGCGATAGGTTGCTGACGGTAACGGTTAACTACGGTATGGGCTCAACCCCAAAGTCGGAGGCGATGGCCATTGCAGAAAAACTTGTCCGTGCCTTCGCGGCCCGTGCGATGGCCCTGAACGCCAAAACCGCAACCAATGAGAATGTTAACGGAGGCAATGTGCCTGGTTTCAAGATCACGGGGACGGGCAAACATGTCGCTCGCCTCGCCGAGATGTCCTCGAGGTTGGGATGGACCCACGAGTTTTTCCCGGATGAAGGCTATGCGATGCTTACTAAGGGTGCGAGCCAGGTGAAGGTGTTTTTGGGTTCAAAAACCGTCAAGAAGAACGGAGCTGAGATCCAGCTTGACACGCCAACAATGGAAGAGGGCGGGCGAGTCTTTGTCGATCGTGGCTTGATCCAAGTATTGACAGCCTCGTAACCACCTTTGGGTGTCGCTAGGCTTTGTTCGAAAGCGGGGGCGAACATCCCGTGCTTGGAACGAATGTAACAGCAACGTGCTGGGCCGCAGAGAGACTTATTCCAGGCTAAGCTTGTGAAGAATGCGATTCTCCCCATTGCGTTCTCTGCGCCTCTGCGAGATTTATCTCACGCAAAGAACCCGGAGCGCTGCCCATGACAGCGAAGGAGGGTTTCGAGCTTGTTCCCGGCTTCCATTTACGGTGTTTTTCACAAAATTGCCGAAGGCAGGATCAAAACCGGCGATTTGTGTGTTAATTCGTTTGTGCTCGGTGGCGCGATAAAAAAAGCTGAAAACATATCCATAACCTCGGAATCTCTTCTGAGGCGAAGGTACACTGCCGCCGCAATGCTGTTCGGTAAGCGAAACTCGAAAGAGGCCTTCGAACGGCAGGCCGAAAAAGCCTTCCCCTCGATTTTTGGAACGGCCCTCCGCCTGACCAAATCGAGAGAAGAAGCTGAGGACTTGGCTCAGGAAGCCATTGTCCGAGCCTACGAAGCTTGGGAACGCTTTGACGGGCAGAACTTTAAGGCTTGGATTCTGCGCATTGTAACCAACCTCTATATCAACAAATATAGGCGTGGACAGCGCGGCCCGGGGCTCACATCACTCGAAGACGATCACGTTGCCGAGCCGATGTCGAGCACGGATCAGATTCCAGACCGGATTTTGTTTGACAATCTTGTTGGTGGTGAGGTAGAAGCTGCATTGGCAAAAGTGCCCGATGAGTTTCGAATCGCCGTTGTTTTGAGTGATATTGAAGGAATGAGCTATCAGGAGATAGCAGAGGCAACCGATGTTCCAATTGGAACCGTTCGATCGCGTATTGCGCGAGGCCGATCTGCTCTCCGGAAGATGTTATTGGACTACGCAATGAAAGAAGGATTTGTAAAAGGAGAAGTGAATCATGAAGGACTTTACTAAGATTCACGCACTGGTGGATGGGCAGCTTAATGACGCTGACCGCAAAGAAGTGGAAGCCTGGATCGCAGCCGATCCGGATGCCCAATCAGAGTTTGAAAACGCTCGGCTTCTAAAATCGCTTGTTTCTCAAGAGTGTATGCCGGTGACTTGCGAAGAAACGTGGGCAAAGTGCAAGCGCAGACTAGGCGAGTTTGATCGGCGAAGCTCCATTGAAAGGCTCGTTGGACGCTCGGCTTGGGGCCTGTGTGCCATTTTTTTCGTCGCAATCCTTTCTGCCGCGATGCTGAATCGCACCGGGAGTTCCAACCTCAAAACATCCGACGTTTTAGGCGCTAGCCTCGTACCGATCGAGACGCCACAATCGCAAAGTTCGAACGAAAATGCGCGTTGGCTTCGGGGCTTGGCTGATCGAAACGTCCCACTTCAAACTGACGTGGTTCGCGTTCATTCTGCTCAGCAGGGCAATTTGAACGGTCACAATGTGGTGCGATTGGATGTTTCTGACGCAAAAGGCAACATGGTCCTCTACATCGCATCGGATTCCTCAAGATTCCAAGACTCCACAAGTGGAACGGGCGAATATGGTTCGCTCAGAGTCGGCGAAGCAAGCGGTATCACGTGGTCAAGAAGCGGAATGGCCTTTTTGCTCCTCGGAGATCGAAACGACGAAGACCTAAAAGCCGTCGCCAACCGAATACAACTACAGTAAAGGTCCTGCCAGCACTTAGAGATTCCGCCTACCGTGAGGTAAAATCATCTTCCGTTCCAGCGCAGGGGTATAGCTCAGTTGGTAGAGCGGCGGTCTCCAAAACCGTAGGTCGCGGGTTCGAGCCCTGTTGCCCCTGCCAGTTTTTCTTGGATCATCATGAACCGTTTTGCATCATTCCTTACCTTCATTTGTGCGGTTCTTTTGCTCGGCGGTTGTGGGGAGAGCTACACTAACGCCAGACTGAACCCCGCCCCGGAACTTTATAAAAAAGTCGTCAGCCTGAGCCCGAGTTCGACCGATATCTGCCAAACCCTTACTTACATCACTCTCGTGGGCCGAACGTCTCAGTGTAGCGTTCCGCCTGTATCTAAGGCCATCGTTGTCATGAACGGCCTTAAGCCCGACTACGAGAAGATCATGTCGGTTAGCCCCGACGCCATTGTTTATGACCACGATTTGATCTCGGAAACTGACCTTGCTAAGTTCAAGGAAATGAAGATTCCGACTTTTGATACGGGTGGTGCCGATAACACTGTGAATGCCTTTATCACGAGGCTCCGAGAGTTTGCCAAATACACGCATGGCGAAACCGCAAACTCGGCCTACATTGATCGGATTACCAAAGAAATAAACTCAGCCAAGGGCAACGCCGTAACGCCAAAGCCAAGAATCGCTGTCCTGCTCGGCGGGGGTGGTGCGGAACACATGATCGCGGGGAAGAATAGTTTTGTTGCGGACATCGTACGGCAGGCTCAAAGCGAACCTATCGGTCCCGATGCCAAGAACTTTGTGGGACTGAACGCAGAGTGGCTAAAGAGCGCCGATCCTGATGTGATTGTCGTGCCGGGAGATGCTTCCAGCGTCACAAATGACCCCAGATTCAAGACGCTCAAGGCGATCACCAAAGGCCGTGTGATCAGCTTCGATGCCGACCTTCTCTTGCGGCGAGGTTCCCGCGTCGAGTCCGCAATCAAGAACCTAAACGTCTCCGTCTACCAGACGATGAACAAAAACTAACATGGAAACAAAAGCAGAAATTGGTGTGTTCGGGGGATCGGGCTTTTACAGCCTTCTCACCGATGTTCGAGAAGTTAAGATTGACACTCCCTACGGCCCGCCAAGCGATGCGCTGATGCTGGCTACGGTTGGTGGTCGCAAAGTTGCGTTTCTGCCCCGCCACGGGCGAAATCACACAATTCCGCCTCATAAAATCAATTACCGCGCCAATGTTTGGGCGATGCGTTCACTTGGTGTTCAAGCCATCATCAGTCCGTGCGCCGCTGGTTCGTTGCAGGTTCATGTTAAACCGGGCGACTTCGTGGTCTGTGATCAGTTTGTAGATCGCACCAATGGGCGGATTGATACCTTCTACGATGGCCCCATCGTCACCCATGTCTCCCCCGCCGATACCTATGATCCAGTTTTGCGTAAGCTTGCGGTCGAGACCATTCGGGAGCACGGAATCGAGTGCCACGATGGCGGAACGGTTGTCGTTATCCAAGGCCCTCGATTTAGCACGAAATCGGAAAGCAAGTGGTTTCACGAAGCCGGTTGGGAAGTGATCAACATGACCCAGTATCCCGAGGCCTACCTTTGCCGCGAACTGGGAATGGCGGTCATCAACATCTCGCTGATCACCGATTACGATAGCGGCGTCCACGCCGGAGCCGAAGCCGTTAATGCCATGAGCGTTCTTGAAGTTTTCACTATGAATGCGGAGAGAATCAAGGGTGTCGTGCTTGATTTGATCAAGAAAATGCCGGCCGATTTAGAGGCGCTTGGCGCCCGCGAGGGCCTCACCTACAGCCGGGGCGACGGCCACGCCGCCACTCCCGATGACATTCGGTTGTTTGAGTTGCTAAGCTAGCCTACTTTGCATATGCTGCCCCTGAAAGCAGCTTGCCTGTTTCAGCGTCGACTGTGAAGTGACATTCTCGAGGCCACGATTTGCCTGGGAACGTGCCGACCACGTTGTAGCTCAGCCGCGCCTTTCGCTCGAAGAACGTGTTACTGAAGGCAGGATCGCCTCCATCGCGAGCCGTGGCCGTGTGATATCCGGTGCGATTAACGTTAAATCGCGGCATCTGGCTGGTCTTAAGCTTAATTTGGGGAGCTGATCTTTGGAACTCTGCCTTTGCAATCTCAACCGCCTTTGTCTTGCTGATTATCTCCTTAGGGCGATTGTAGGTAATTCCAGATCTTCCGGAGTAGTTTGTGACTCGGCCTGCAAAAGCGCTGACCTCAATGACTGCGTAATTACCGCCCGGGGCAGGGTAGCCGTTGACCTCATCTCTGAACTCAACTGAATACTCCGTGGTGAACCCACCCTGCTCTCTTGCTTTGGCGCCCTTTGGCAGCGCTGGGTTGGCTCCTGTGAATCTTGCCGGCAACTTGACCCCAGTTTGACGGCACCATCGCATAGCAATCCTAATGGCCTCTTGGGGGTTGTGGACTTTGAGCTTTCCCCATGGTTCTGTGCGTCACTCCTTCCATCCATACAGTGACTGACCGAGTTTGTAAAGTGGTCAACCCATAAACTGACATATTGGTTGTGAAACTCAGTGAATTGATACTTCTCTCCCGGGGGCGCTGTATCGAAGGTGTGTAGCTCCCGCTCCGTTGACACATCTACATGCCCGGCAGCATTCAAAAACTTCAAAGCAATGTCGTGCCGAAGCTTGGCGTTATCAAAGCTTGACGCCGAAAGGAGAGCAATGGCGAGGGTTGTCACACTCACAGTACGGTTCCGCGTCAGGTTCCGATTCGCAAATCCAGGCGCGTTCGCGTTAAACTATTCCCATGAAGCTTTCTGTTCAGCTTTACACCGTTCGCGACCTCATGGACAAAGACCCGGCGGGGACGCTGGCGTCCCTTCACAAGATTGGCCTCCGCTATGTTGAACTTGCCGGTTACGCCGGGAAATCGGCGGAGGAGTTCAACAAGATGGTGAAAGGCGCAGGTCTCAAGGTGAGCGGGATGCATATTGGGATGGACGCCGCCGAGAAAAACTTGCCTCAGATTTTGGATGACGCCGCTTTGTTTGGTTGCAAGCACGTGATCGTTCCTTGGGCAGCCCCAGGCAAGAACAAGGCGGAGTGGGAGGCATTGGGAATCAAACTTCACGCCATCGGCGAGAAGGTCGCGAAAGAGCGACACGTTTTCGGTTACCATAACCATGCCCACGAATTCGCCATGGCGGATGGAAAAACGGGGTTTGACATCATGTTCTCCGCCGCTTGCCCCGACCATTTGAAGTGCCAGATTGACCTTTGGTGGGCCTACGTGGGAATGGGCGACCCGGCGGCTTTGGTGAAGCAATATGGCTCACGCGTTCGCTGCGTTCACCTGAAAGATGGCGAAACACGTAAGGGCGATGCCAAGCAAATGATTGCGGGTCAGGGTGCAATGAAGTGGGAACCCGTGATTGAGGCATGCAAGAATGCGGGTGTGGAGTTCGGGTCAATCGAGTTCGACACGTGCCCCGGGCCTGAGATTGAGTGCGTTAAGGCGTCGCTGGACTTTTTCCGGTCACATGATCTGACGGAGTAGGCTCCTCAACGTCGAACCAGCCGGGCGTGTTGTAGATTTTTGTGGCCAGCGCACTGGGCAAAACCAGCTTTTCAGCCGCCCCTTCGGCCGGAATTTGTGTTCGAGGGTTGGCTGACTTCGCAAAATCAGGTTCATAAATTGCGCCCCGTCCAACCGCCACCAGCTCACAACCCGTTTCCAAACACTCTTGCGCATTCGCCAGGCTCTTGACCGCACCAACTCCAATGAAGGGGAGTCTGCCCGCGATTACTCTGTGCAAATGCGCGAGAATCGGCCCTGAAACTGAGCCATGGGCCGACTCTTGCCGGAAATCTCTCAAGGAAATGTGCAACCAAGCTAGGGGTCGCTTGCACAATTCGTTAAGGAGTTCTTCGGTTTGATCCAAGCGAATCCCCGGGGTTTCGAGCTCTTCGGGCGAAAATCGGTAGCCCACCGGGTAATCCGGAACCGCGTTCACAACTGCATCGGTCACCGCCAGAGGGAATCGCAAACGATCGTCGCCCCACATATCTTCGCGACGATTTGAGTGTGGGCTCACGAACTGTTGCAAGAGATACGTGTTTGCCCCGTGAGTCTCCACTCCATCAAACCCAGCCAGCTTAGCTCTGATGGCGGCTTTCGCAAAGGCCGCAATCGTTTCTTCAATCTCAGCTTCCGTCATTGCCGCTGGAGTTTCCGCGTTTGGTCGCTCTGCCGGAATTGCAGAAGCCGAAAGTGGTGTGCCTCCACAAAGTCTCGATGGGCACTGCCGCCCGCCGTGATGAATCTGCAAAACCGCTGCCGCACCATGCGATTTGATCGCCTGGGCGGCCGAAGTTAGCGAATCCAAAAACTCGTCAGACCAGCAAGCCCATTGACCATCAAACGCCTTACCGCGAGGGTGAACCGCACAGGCCGCTGTCATCACCATTCCGAAGCCCCCTTCGGCCCTGCGAGCAAGGTATGGCAGTTCGTCCGGCGATATATTGCCGTTCTCTAGCGACGAGTAAGTTGTCATGGGAGCGACCACGAGGCGATTTCGAAGTCGTAATCCAAAAGGGAGGTCAACCGGAGAAAGCTGATCCGCGGTCACCAGGCGTAATGCTCCGGCGCCGTCTTGAAGGGCGGGAAGATTTCATTTATTTTTGCCAAAGTCTCTTCGTTCAACTGGATTTCGGTCGCGCGAGCGGCGCCATCCAATTGCTCAATCGTTCGGGGACCGATGATTGGAGCGGTGACGAACTTTTGGTGGAGCGTCCAGGCGAGGGCAACGTTACCGGGTTCCTCTCCCATTTCGGCACAAAGCGCCTCCCACTTGGTGAGTTGGGCTCCCCTTTCGGCGATCATGGCTTGGCCATAATCACCCTTGCGGCGGCTGCCTTCCTGCCCATTCATAACGCCCCCAAGAACACCGCTTGCCAAAGGGGACCATGGAATGACACCGATGCCATAGGCGAGAGCCGCGGGGCCAACCTCGAGTTCAATGTCCCGCTGCAAGAGCGAATACTTCGACTGTTCACTCACCAGACCAAGGAAATTCCGGCGATTGGCGGCTTCTTGAGCTTGAGCGATATGCCAACCCGCGAAATTGCTGCTTCCCGCATAAAGAATCTTGCCCTGTTGGCGCAGAATCTCGAACGACTCCCAAATCTCATCCCAAGGCGCTTGCCGAAAAACGTGGTGCATTTGGTAGAGGTCAATGTAGTCGGTTTGAAGTCGCTGCAACGAGGCATCGCATGCCCGGCGAATATGCAGGGCACTTAGATGGTTTGTGTTGGGCCAGTTCTCTTGAACCCCCTTACCCATTTTGCCGAACAGCTTGGTCGCCAGCACGACACGCTCGCGTCGTTCGCCTCCTTGGGCGAACCATTCGCCGATGATCCGCTCGGTAATCCCTTCGCCGACTTCCCAGCCGTAAACATCGGCAGTATCGAAAAAGTTAACGCCCAGTTCCAGGGCATGATCCATGATTTTGAAGGCATCTTCTTTCGAAGTGCTTGGCCCAAAATTCATCGTGCCCAGGCACAAACGGCTTACGGCAAGGCCAGTTCGGCCTAAATAAGTTAGAGGTACAGACATTATAGTTTTGAG
The DNA here is from genome assembly GCA_040081075.1 of Fimbriimonadaceae bacterium. Taxonomy (GTDB): domain Bacteria; phylum Armatimonadota; class Fimbriimonadia; order Fimbriimonadales; family Fimbriimonadaceae; genus JANJUB01. The sequence goes on from JBEBHJ010000065.1 coordinate 10,208, forward strand.
ACCTTACATTTTGTGAATCGCGTGCCCCATGGCATCTTCGTATGCCTCAAGCATCGCTTCTGCTAGGGTTGGGTGCGCGTGAATGGTTTCGGCCATGAATTCAACGGTGGATTCTAAGCGGATTGCCGCCACCGCCGCCGCGATCATGTCGGTTACGTGCGGGCCAATCATCTGCACGCCCAGCAACTCGCCGTACTTCTTCTCGCCCACAACCTTAACAAAACCATCAACTTCCCCAATTGCCATCGCCTTGCCAAAGATTCGGAAGTTAGCTTTGCCCACAACCACGTCGTAGCCCTTCTCTTTAGCCTGGGCTTCGGTTAAACCGACGGAAGCGACTTCGGGAACAGTGTAAACGCAGTTTGGAACGGCTTTGTACTCAACTTGCCTTTTATCGCCTTTCACAACGTTGTGGGCGACGATCGTGCCTTCATGGGAGGCGACGTGGGCAAGCTGGATCCGGCCGGTAACATCACCAATCGCCCAAACGCTTGGGCAGTGAGTTTGGAGAGAGTCATCAACGACTTCGACTCCACGCTTGTGGAGTTTCACGCCGATCTTCTCAAGGTTCATGCCGTCGGTGTTGGCTTTACGACCAACTCCCAGCAAAATAACCTCAACTTCAACCGTCTCGCCGCCTTTGAGGAAGCATTTCCAGCCACCTTTGGACTTCTCAACTTTCTCAACGCCGGAGCCAGTTTTGACTTTGACGCCTTGGCGTCCAAGCTGTTTGCCAAGTTCGGCTCCGATTTCTTTATCTTCGAGCGGAACCAGGGTCTCCATCAGTTCCACCAAGTGAACTTCGGTGCCCAGGCCATTAAAGACATAAGCGAATTCCGTCCCAACCGCGCCCCCACCAACGATAAGCATTGTCTTTGGAGCTGAGGTGCAGCTCACTGCCTCATCGCTTGTCCAAACGCCATCCTTCGCGTCGCCCTTCAAGCCCGGAATCGGCAAATGAATCACGCTGGAGCCCATGGCCAAGATGAAGTTCTTGGCGCGGATCGTTCGGGTCGCTTTGGCGCTAGGAGCGCCAGAATGCTTATCTTCAACAGGAAAAATCTCCAACGTGTTGGCATCCTTAAAGCTGGCAAATCCTTCGACATGCTCAATTCCCCGCTTCTTGAAAAGCATGCCGATACCGCCTCGCTGGGTAGCAACTATTTTATCGCGGCGCTTGGCATAGACCTCGAAATCGAAACCGATTTCGCCGGAAATGGTTACTCCGAAATCTTTGGAGTGCTTCACAGCCTGAAGCTTTTTGACGCCTGCGATCATGGCCTTGCTTGGAATACATCCCCAGTTCAAACAAGTTCCTCCGAGGAACTCCTTTTCAACACAGATGACCTTTGCCCCGAGCTGAGCGGCCCGAATCGCGGCCACATATCCGCCCGGTCCCGCTCCAATAACCACTACATCAGCATCAAAATTCTCGTTTGCCATACTGGATACAGTTTACCGGGGAGGGCATTCGGTCGGTAAGCTGTTTGTGATGATTATTCACGGCAGGGTGAATCGGACCAAGTATTGGGTGCTGAAGTTGCTAATTGTTGCCTGGGCATCCGGTGTAGTGGGATCCGTGCCATTGTACTGGGCAAATGAATACCAGACCCGCCCCACTGGATTTGATGTATCGACCTTCTTGTTCTTCACCGCGTCAATTTTGATGATTCCGAGCCTTGTAGGATTCATCTTAGGGCGCTTTTGGTTGGCAAATCTTATCGTAGTCCTATTGATATGGAATTCATTGAGTGCGCATAAAACCGAATTGCAGGTTGTGCTTGCCACGATGACTCTCAATGCCGGGACGATGAGTTTTCTTGTGGGTTGGTGGAAGTTGCGGGATTTTTCGAAGGCGGCGGTGCAGCAGGATTTGCCTCAACCACAACTGGATTAGGCAAGTGAGCCAGCATTTCGGAAACCGTCACGAAGCTAAATCCCTGCCCCTTGAGCCTTGCGATAATAAGTTCGATTGCTTGGGTCGTTTGAGGGGTGTCATGGAGCAAGATGATGCTCCCATCGTGAACTCGTGTGGTAACCCTGTCGGCAAGCTCTATCGGAGTAACTTTGCCCAGTCGGTTGTCCGTTGAGTCAAAGTCCTTGGCCGCGTTGGTCCAGCCAACAATCTGGTAGTCAAGATCTTGCGTGATCTTCAAAACATGTTCGTCAAAACGCATTCCGGGCGGACGCAAGAGGTGGAATCGCTTGCCCGTGGCATTCTGAAAAGCCGTGGCGCACTGTTCAATCTCGGCCACGATCTTGGCATCCGGCAGGTCGGTCAGGCGAAAGTGGTTTTGACTGTGGTTGCCCACCTCGTGACCCCTCTGAAGAATTTCGCGAGCTAGCTCTGGGTGCTCATTGATTCGCTTGCCCACCAAAAAGAACGTGGCCTTAAGTTGTTCTTGGGCAAGAATCCGAAGAATGGTGGGCAATGATTCCGGGTGGGGGCCGTCGTCAAACGTCAACGCAATCTCGGCGAAGTTGCGGTTGCCGTGCTTGAGGATGCGGCCGACTGGTTGATACAAATCATGACCCGAATATCGCTCACCCCAATAACTTGGGCTAACCAGATTGCGGACGCCACCTACGCTCAACCTGAGGGCATTGAGCCCAATCCCGGCCGCAATGATGACCGCTGCGACCAACGCCATTTTCTTCCTTGAGAGAGCCATACGTAATCCGTAAAACAGTCAGCGGTAAAAAGAGTTGCCTTATTTACGAAGAAAACCGATCAAGAGCGCAACATCGCTTGGTCTTACCCCTGGCACGCGTGATGCCTGTCCAATCGTCGTTGGGCGAACCCGGCTCAATTTATCGACGGTTTCATAGCTCAGACCCTTAAGCGTTTCGTATTCAAATGACTTTGGAATTCTCATGTCATCCAGCCGTCTTTGTCGTTCTGCCGCCTTTTCCTGCAATTGGATATACCCGTCGTATTTCGCTGCCAGTTCCACTTGCTCGCGGGCTTCATTGGCTAATCCGCCCTCACCGAACTCGGGCATTTCGAGGTCGAGGGCGGCGGCGAGCCGCGCGCAATCATCAAGGCAAACTTCGGGGCGGTTCATTAATTCTCGCAAGCTCACTCGGTTGCGAACCGGCGTAAACTCAAGACGGTCGAGGGTTTCTGCATGACCGGGATGCACGATTTGCTTACCGAGAACGGTAAGCGCATTTTCAACCAAGTTGATCTTCGATTGGAGCCTTTGCCACCTTTCCTCTGAACAAAGGCCGAGTTCGCGCGCGATAGGGGTCAGCCGGGTATCGGCGTTGTCGTGTCTGAGCAGCAAACGATGCTCAGCTCGAGCCGTGAGCATCCGATACGGGTCTTCAACTCCCTTCGTCACGAGGTCGTCAATCATGACGCCGATAAAGCTTCGGTCCCGTGTGAAAACTACATCCTCCTCGCTTCGGGCAAAACGCGCGGCGTTTATTCCGGCGACAATCCCTTGCGCGGCGGCTTCTTCATAGCCACTGGTGCCATTGATTTGCCCCGCCAGGAACAGGCCGTCCATTTGTTTTGACATCAGCGTCGGGGTGAGTTGCAAAGGATCGGCCATGTCGTACTCCACGGCATAACCGGGGCGCATCATTTCCACGCTTTCGAGCCCTGGGATTGTCCTTAATGCGGCAAGTTGAGTTTCGGCGGGAAGCGAGGTCGAAAAGCCCTGCACATACGTGCTCTCACCATCCCACTCTTCAATCTCAAGAAAAATCGGGTGAGTTTCCTTATCAGCGAATCTAACGACTTTATCTTCGATACTCGGGCAATAACGCGGACCCACTCCTTCAATCTGGCCCGAATACATAGCGCTCTCGTGAAGCCGCTCTTGTAGCAAGGTGTGAGTTAGTGGAGTCGTGTGGGTTTTCCAACAGGGATACAGCTCGCGCTGATGGAGTGGCTTGTCATTTAGGAAACTCACCGCTCCGGCTTCGGCTTCGCTTGGCATTTCCTCGATGTGTTCAAAGTTAATCGAAGAGCGCTTAACGCGCGGCGTTGTCCCTGTCTTGAAGCGGCGAGTTCGAATTCCGATGCCGCGAATGAAATCAGCGAGGCCAACTACGGTCGGATCACCATGCCTGGCGGCGACGGTTTTGACTTGCCCTTCGTGGCAGAGCCCGTTCAAAAAGGTTCCGGTCGTCATCACGATCGCTTTCGTGAGGATGGTTCTGATCTCCTCGTCAGCGCGAACCAAAACCTGAATCGGGTCGCCCGGCACAATGCTCTCCACCGTTCCTTCAATCAAAGTCAAATTCGGTTGGTTTTCCAGGACCTGCTTCATAAATGCCGGATAGGCGATCTTGCAAACGTGAGCGCGCACGGTTTGCACGGCCGGACCCTTTCCCGTCCCAACGCGCCTCATGTGCGTTAACGTGTGATCGGTCGTGATCCCCATTTGCCCGCCGAGCGCATCCACTTCGCGCGCTAGATGCCCCTTCGCCGGACCACCGATGGAGCAGTTACAAGGTAGGTGACCAATGCGCTCGATGTTAAGTGTGATACAGGCAGTGTTGCGACCCATGCGCGCGGACGCCAACGCGGCCTCAATTCCCGCATGCCCGGCACCGACCACGATAACTTCGAACTCTTGCAAGGTTCAATTGTAGCTTCTTAGTAGGCCGTAGACACCAAAATATGGAATAAAGCCTCTATGCGTATGCTCATTTGCCTTGCCGTTTTCGCACTGATTCTCACCGGTTGCGGAGAATCTAAGACCGTTCACGTTGGCAAAGGGGGTGAAGAGGGAACCTATGCGCGGACCATCCACAAGTCCAAGGATGTCGGCGTCGAAGGAACCAACTTCCAAAAGCAGAACGAGAAAGAAGTCTACGACGGCCAGTAACTAGCGAATGGTTCGAGCCAAAATCTGGTGGAAGTGATGCGTTGCCTGTTCGCCTTTTGGCGCGTAACGTCCGCGTTTATAGAACCTCGATGCCATGCCGCGTTGCACCATCTCAACAACTGCTTCATCTTCGCGCTCAACCCGATCTAAATCGGCTCCCGCTCCCCGCCCGAGTTTGGACTCATCCCAAACATAAGGGATGAAATTCACCTTAGTAAGACCCGAAGCCAAAGGGCGAATCACGTTGATAGAAAGCCCCCAAGGATAGAAGTTGAACATGAGGTTAGGGAAGAACCAATAGTAGTAGGCCGATACATTCTGTCCGTAGTCGGGTGAATCCGTGGGCAAATCAAAAAAATCGTCAGCCCCTTTGCCGATTCCGAGTTGTAAAACCCCGTGATCCAGTAGCTCGTAACCGTAGCTGCTGTAATCCAAGGTTTCATTAAGGGCCGCGTGGATGTAGGGGATGTGAAACCCCTCCAAATAGTTGTCAACGTAAAGGCTCCAATGGCACTTGATCAAGTATTCGCGCGCACGGCTTGGTGCATATTTGGCGGATCGAAGTGGCAGAAATCCGACCCGCTCGAACATCGGTGAAAACACTGTTTCAAACGAGACAGCGGGATCAATTGAGGCAAAAAGGTGACCGTTCCATTCTCCCATCGGCACCTTCGCCAAATTGTCACAGTCTTGCGGGAAATCTCTCACCCCTTCAAACTCGGGCATGCTTTGAAACGTGCCGTCCAATGCGAATCGCCGACCATGATAACGGCACCGAAACGAATTCAGGTTGGATGCGCCCTCACACACGATGTTGCCTCGATGAGTGCAGACGTTACTGAGGCAATGAAGCTGATCGTTTCGATCTCGGGAAAACATCAGCGGCTCATCCAGAAATCCATCCAGCATCGTAAACGGGAAGACTTGTCCCGGAACCTTCACTGATTCAACATCGGTAATCCACTGCCACGATTTCGCAAAAATGGCTTCTTTGGACCTTTCAAAGGCCACAGCGTCGCCATAGAATGAAGTCGGTGGAGTCCAAGCCTCGGTGATATCAGGATTGATGTCGAAGGACATGATTCCATTTTGGCCCAAACCGTATAATCAAGCAAGTTGTACGTTCCGCCGTTTATTCCCCAGCAGATCGAAATTCCGGGCAATGTTGCTCAGGAATCCTATTCGGTTCGGCTCGGATTTGTGCGCCGCACGGTTCGATATCACTTCGTAACCGTCATCGGCATCCTGGCCATTTCCTACTTTCCGCTGAATCTAAGCATTCGCGACGCCGTGATCTTGTCGGTGGCGTCGTTAATTGCGCTCAGCCTTGTGAGGGGTTTGGTGAAGGGCAAGCATTACGAGCAACTTCTATCCGGTCTCTTTGCCCCAATGCTCTTTTACGGGTTAGGTCAACTGGTCGCCGCCGGAAGCGAACGAGGGTGGCCTCAGTGGGCCGTGGTGGTTGGGCCCGCCGCCGCATGGGTGTACACAATGCTGTGCGGACGAGACTTGAGTTTCGTGGGGATGTGGGTAATGTCGGCGCTCGCCAAAACGATTGTGATTTGTTCGCTTGCTTTTTCGGACGTTTTCTCGTGGTTCATTGCGGGCGAAACGCTTCTGATTGGTTACGGCTACCTCGCGTTCTTCGTGTACGATTTAGCCTGCCTCTTGACCCGTCGTCGCCTTGGCGAGGAAGGGGGAGCCGTGCTTGATTTGTACCGAGATTTGCTGAACTGCATCACCTATCCGATACGAATTGTTCAGCACTGGCGCAAACATCGCATTTGGTCGCTGAAATAGGCGCATTTCAAACGTCCCGTCCGATAGAATGAATCCGGCAATGAACCTTAATTTGATCCTTCCGATCTCCGCCGCCGTTATCCTCTTGCTCGCTATTGTTGTTCGTGATGGGATCAAGTCCCCCGATGCCAAAAAGCTCGAAGCTCCGGCTGGAATTTTCTTGATTCTGGCGGTGTTGGTTGGGGTCTTGATGGTGGGTCTCACGCTCACCAAAGGAGTCTTGCCCAATGCCGTAAGCGCGGGATATGGCATGGGAATCGGCATTTGTGGTGCGGCCCTAGCGTACGCCTGCGGTTTGCTCAAAGGGCAGTCGGAAGCGGGTCGCGCGGCTCCTCTCGCTTTGGCCACGCTGATCGTATCAGTATTGCCGTGGTTTCCCCAGAGTCCGCCTGCCGTGGCCGTTCTCTTTGGGGCCGCCGTGGGAGCATGGGTGCTTAGCATCGGGAAGCTCGAAGACCCCAACCCCTGGGCGATGCGGGTCGCCGTTTTCATGGCCGCCATTATCGCTGCCAATCAGATCGGCTCTGCCCCCGGGCTTACACCCGAGGCCGCGCATGCCGGCACAATATTTGGGGCCATTGCTAGCTTAATCGGGGTCATCGTAGCGGCCGGTCCGGCTCCGGCTCGGGGGATTGGCGCTTGTATCCTCTTTGCCGCCGCAGCATTCGTGGCAGGAGACCGGCTGTTTCAAGCTCCCGCTGCCGTGTTGGTGGTTGCGGGTGGCGGTATCTGCGCTTTGGTCGTCTCCTGGCTGATTGATGACGATATTGAACCAAATACGCTGCGAATGGCGCTCGCGACCGTGATCTGGATTGCGGCCGGGACGGCGGCGTTCAGCAATGGGGCTGGCTTCTCTATGTCGCTTCTCTTTCTGGCTGCAGTTGCCGTGTTGCTGATCCTTGGCAATCGCCGCGCACTTCTTACGCTTGGGCCACTTGGAGCAATCGTCTTCTACCGCTTGTTCCGAGTCGAACACATCGAGGCGACCAAGGCTCTCGATATCGGGCAACACTATGCCATGATCGGGATGGTGATCGGAGCGATTCTGCCGGTTATGGCGCAGGAATGGCTCCGAACCGTTTCGAAGCGTGGCGGAATTGCCAGCATAGCCGCTGGTATGGCATGGATCGTCACGCTTTTTGGGGTTCCAATCTGCGCGGCGATTATGTTCGGCGCGAAGGGCGTTGTTGGTTACTTGTTTGGTCTAGGATTGGCCTCCGTCATTGAAGGAATACGGGGCGAACGATCCGCCCACGCATTGAGCCTAGGTCTCGGGCTTTCTGGCGTTATGACCCTCGTTTTCGAATCCCTGCAACCCCATCTAGAAATGGCCCGTGATGAAAAGTCGAAAGCCCTTTTGTATATCGGAAGCGGCATCGCCGTTGCCGTCATCGTAATCGCCGTACTGTCGGGCGAACTCGTACGTTCTAAGGAACAGCCACAAGCATGAAATCAATTCCATCTCGCATTGCGAGCCTCGTCGTCGCCACCGCTACCTGCGGCGCCCTCCTAAGTTATGGCATCACCGAAGAAATCCCGGTGGGCCAAATCGAAGGCAGCCTCATCATGAAGGAAAATGGCAGGCCGCTTGCCAACGCACTTGTTGAATTGGAACCGGTGATTACCTTGCCAAATGATGAGCACGAACTGCGAACTCGATTCGCGCGGACCGATAAGAACGGAAAGTTCGCCGTTCAACACGCCTTCGCAGGCAACTATATGGTCACCGTTTCGACTGCTGCGCACGAGGTCAAAAAGCAATGGGCTTTCGTCGAGGAAGGCAAGACCCGAACGGTCAAATTGGATGCCGAGCCGAAGGATCCGTATCTGGACATTTACGCGAACCAGCATGTGTATTCGCCATCCGAGCTTGTGGAATTTGAACTTCGGGGGTTTCAGCATGATCAGCCGAAAGAGTTTCACGTTAAGGCATACAAACTTGACTTCGATAAGGCCGTCGCCGCCGGAAGCATGTATGAGGCGTTTTCGCCATTCAACCGCTCTGACAACAAGTTTGATCCAGCAACCCGCGGCACCCTCGTAAAAGAGTGGGATCAGCCCATTTCAAATAGGGACTCAGAAGGCATTTTCATGCATCGAGTTAAGCCGGAAAACCTCAGCGAAGGTCTCTATTGGATCGGCGTAACGATCGGCAACAAGATGGTGGCGAGGGGCACTTGGTTGAACATTACCAAGCTTTCGATGGTTGGCAAGCGCGCAAAGGGCCAGGCGCTGGCCTTCGTGAGCGATATCACCACAGGTGAGCCCATAGCCGGCTCGTCGGTGGGATTCTCAACCAAAGAAGGCATCAAAATGACCGCCCAAACCGGAGCCGACGGAATTGCCAAGTTGGCTTGGCCGGAAACCGCCGGGCAGGTTCTTATCGCCCAGTCAGGTCAATCAAAGGCTCTCGTTGACTTTTATCGTGAAAACGACGGTAGCGATTCAAAGCGCATTGTCATGTACGGTGATCGAACGGTTTACAAAGCCGGAGATACCGCCTACTTCAAAGGCATCGTGCGAAACATCGCGGGCAAGGAACTAGTTGTTCCGGCCGCCTCGCCCGTGGATCTGCAGTTCCTGGACGAAAGCGAGAATATTATCGCGTCATCCAAGACGACCTTATCCGATATGGGTTCGTTTTCCGGCAAATTTGAGCTGAGTAAGGAAGCTGCCCCAGGCTACTACCAGGTGCGAGCAACTGTTGGTGGGGCAGCTCAAAACCTTGGCGTTTCCGTATCGGCTTACCGCAAACCCACCTATACGATTACCGTTACGCCCGAGCGATCCAACTATGTAAGAGGTGAGCGGGGCCGGTTCAAGGTGCACGCGGAGTACTACTATGGCGGGCCGGTCCCGGGGGCGAAGGTGGAAGCCTACGTCTACTCCGAAATCGACTGGTACGACCCCGAAATGCAGGAGTATTTTGAGAGTTCTGAGGGCCGAGGAGTGTCCGGATCGTTCAGCGAATCTAGCGAGACCAAAACCGATGATAACGGCGATGCCTATATCGAATTCAATACTACCGGAGGGGAAGATCCTATTAGTGGTGAGTTTGACCAGCGGTTCTCGGCTTCAGTTTCCGTGGCTGATGAAGGGGGGAAGTATTTTGATGGTTCCGGTTCGGTTTTGGTCACGCGGGGTGACTTCCGACTTACGGCTAAATCAGACGTGTATGTTGCGGCACCAAACACTCCAATAACCTACAAGTTCAAAGCTGAGTCGTTTGGAGATACCTCAGTAGCCGGTCGAACCGTCGAAGTTGCTTCGGGCGAGGAGCATTGGAACGGCAAAGATTACACCGTGTTGGACGCCCAACGGCAAACCATCACCTTAGATTCGAATGGCGAAGCTACGGCCATTGTCACGCCCAAGCATGGTGGGTCGCTTTCAATCGTGGGCACCATGAAAGATGCGCGCGGAAATCTAATCTCGGCCACCTCCTACCTCTGGGTCAGTGGGACTTGGGATGGCGATATGGGTCCGGTTCCAAGCCTGTCGTTAAAGCTAGACAAATCAACCTACAAGCAAGGCGAAAACGCCCTCGCCCTGATCCAAACCGACAAACCGGGTGGTACCGCTCTCGTCACCATCGAATCCGAAAAGATTCTCCTTTCGCAGACGGTGAAGCTGACGGACAAAATGACCTCGGTTAACCTGCCCGTTCTGGACGAGTACACGCCCCAAGTCTCTGTATCCGTT